>DASTWI010000019.1:0-28430 GCA_035776635.1 Sphingomonas sp.
AGCGGCGACCACCCGATCCCGAAGATCCTGTGAAAGCGTTCGGCCCATCCATGCTGGCCTCCTTTCCAGCATGGATTGTGAATCAGAAAATCAGGCCGCTGTGAATCCCCAACGATTCACGTCGCGCGGAAACCGCTCTAACGCGCGTGCGCGCAGAACGCGTTGAAGGAAGGTGCGCGACCTGCCGCCGCCGCGTGCTCGCGGCCTGCCTAAATGGGGCGTGAAATCGTCTTCGTCATACATGACCCGCACAATCCGCAGTCGGAAATTGGTAAAGTACGACGATATAAAAACGAGCAATTATATCAATGAGTCTCGCGCGCATGCAATATTATCATTGACTTACGAAAATTCTGTCTCTCGATCACTCTCGCCTGTCTCTCCGAAAAAAGATGTGCAGACATCAACTTGACCGAGCGTGCGAGATCGAGCTTTAATCTTGCTCTCCGCAGACCATTCCCGCGCCGCCGTCCAATGCCTGAAACACCCCCTCCCCCAACCCTCCTGGGACCCGGCCACATTCATCGGCCGAGGTGCCTTTTCGGTCCCCGATCTGGAGCAGAAAAAAAATGGCTCGATACGGCGCCCGATCGACGCCGCTTCGAGCCTCAATTCGTTCCCAATCGAGCCTTCAGAGCGGAGCTCCGAGCTGCATTTCCTCCCGCTCGCGCTCGTTCAACGCTGCCTCCAGCTCGGCCCTGATTTGGACTATTTCGATATCGTCGGTGCTTGCTTTCAGCTCCGCACGCAATTCCTCGATATGCTGCTCGATCGTCATCACCGCCTCCTGATCCTTGCGAAAGACAAGGGTGTCGCCCGGGGCGGAGCGGGCCGGGTCAAGGACCGCGAAGCGGCCGCGCCAGCGGCGATGGGGGTGCCGATTTTGTCGGGGCCGTAGCCGCGCGCAGCGCGCGGAGGCGGCGGCAAAATTGGGGGAACCATCGTCCTTGAGGCGGCCCGTTCCACCCCGGTATGCTGGGCGAACCTGAGCAGACTCTTCCCTTTCGATAGGGTGATGGGACGGTTTGCCGCTGTTCCCCTCCCGCCCTTGGAAGGTTGGAACGCGAAGAAAAAAGCCCCACGCCCGCAAGGGCGCGGGGCGAAGCGGCTCAGTCGCCGGGATTCCAGATGATGGCGTAGGTATCGCCGTCATCTTGCCCGGCGGCGCGGCCGAGATTGGCGTAGATGGTGCGCGGCCCGAGTTCAGGTGCGGACATCGCGATGCGGACATATTCGCGTTCCGACACCTCACCGGTGCGAATCCACCCGCCGCCGAGTTCGACGCCGGCGGCCAGCACGCGATAATCGGGCTGTTCGCCGGTCTTGTGCCGGTTGGGCACCAGCTCGATCTCGGCGCGAACCGAGAGCGTGCGAAGCTGGCCCTTGAACGAGCCGTCGTCCTGACGTTGCACATAGCCGATTGCAGGCATTGTTCGTCTCCGTGGAAATTCGCCCGAACCCATTTCCGGGCGATGGGCCGACCTCGGGGACGGCAACAGGCGGCCTCGCGAACCCGAAGGGCCGCAGCGTGAGCGGAGGACCGGAGCGGCGGGCTGATTTGCGAGCGAAGCGGCCGCGAGGAGCGCCGCAAAGCGGCGCGGGGAAATCAGTTCGACGCGATGGTTTCGCGGGGCCGCCGGCCGTTCCAGGTCGTTCGCCAAATCGCCTGAAATGGCGTGCGGCGCGGGTCGGAAGGAGCGGAGATACCGGCGGATCGTCAAGTGATATCGGACGACGGCCAGTTCATCGCGCGGGCTTTGCGCAATCGGCGTCCGGCACCTATGAGCTTTAGCCAAGGGGGCCGGCGATGGCGGTTATCGAGAAGGTGCGCGGATTGGTCGAGCGGCTGGCGGGAGAGCCGGTCTGTGACGAATGCGTGGCCGAAAAACTGGAGCTGCCGTGGACCAGCCAGGCCAATCTGGCGACGCGCGAGCTGGCGGGCACGCACGAGTTCGAGCGACGGATCGACGTGTGCTCGCTGTGCGGGGCCGAACGCAAAGTGACGCGCCGGGCCGGCAAATGACGCGGTGGACCGCCCTGTTCGCCGCCATCGTGACGGCGGCAACCGGCGTGCTCGCGGCATCGTCAGCGAGCGCCGCGACCGGCCGGGTCCGCTATGTCACCGACGGCGACACCTTCCGGCTGGAAAGCGGCGAGCGCATCCGCATTGCCAATATCGATGCTCCGGAGACGCACGCCGGCCAAGCCAAATGCCGCGCTGAAATCGCGCTCGGACTCGCCGCGACCAAACGCGTCCGCGCGTTGCTCGACCATCAGAAAGTGACGTTCGTGCGCGTGGGGCGAAGCTATAATCGCACGGTCGCGCGGGTCACGCTCGACGGACACGATCTCGGCAAGACGCTAATGACGATGGGCGTGGCGAAGCCGTGGCCACACCATAAACCCAAGCCCGATTGGTGCGGGCGCGGGCGTTAGATCTTCGCCATTTCGCTCTGTTTGGCGCGAGGGCCGCGCTTCGGCGCCGCCGGCTTTGCGTTCGCTTTCGGCCTGGCGGCAGTGCGGCGGGTAGGCTTGGCAGCGCTTTTTGCCACTGCGGGCGCAGCGGTTTCGGGGATTGCTGCCGGCACGGCTGCGGTTGGTGTGCCGCCTTGTGCATCGCCCGCTCGGAGGTCCGGTACGTGCCGTCATCGGATCAGAAATTGCGGCGTCCGCGCCCGGGCGGCACTTGCAGATCGAGCCGGCAGCTCGGACGTTCGGGAGCCCCCATCAAAGAGCGGGGATGGCGATGAACCGCCATCCCCTGAGGTTATCACGCCGCCGCCCGCTCGGGCTGGCCCTCGGCTTCCGGCGTCGGTGCCGGCAGCGCCAGCACGTTACCGGGGTTGCCCGGATCGGGGTCATCCGGCGTCCGCGCCGCCGCGACCGATGCCGCCTTGTCGACCGTGCCGACACCGCCGCGCTCGGTGTAAGCAGACGGCGGGAACGCCATCCATTTGGGCACCCAGTTCTCGACCTTGGCCCGACCGTTCGTGCCGTCGAGTGCATCACGGACGATGCGCTTCAGGGTCTTGCCCTTCTCCTTGGCGTTGGCGGCGGCGCTTTCCTCGCCCGCCACCTCGGCGACGATCCGGGTCAGCACCTCTTTGTCGCGGATGAGTTCGAAAAAGGCATCGTCGGCCTGCCAGTAACGGGCCATATCGACACCGATCTCCTGCCCGACGGCTTCGACAGCGGCGCTGCCGGCGGCGAGCGTCTCGCCGATCGCGACGGCGATCACGTCCATCACCGCGCGATCGGGCAAGTCGAGCAAGCGTAGAAAGACGCTCGTCAAAGCGTCTTTCGCGACGAGCCCGAACCCGTCGCCGTTGCCACCGGTGACCGTCGGCTCCTCCGGCGAGAAATCGAGAAGCGCGAGAACGGCGCGGCGCTTCTCGTCAAACTCGGTTTCGCCGCGGGAGGTCTCGACGCTTTCGCGCACGTCGTCGTTGCGGGTGCTCTGCGGTTCGGGCGTCACCTTCCACAGGTGCGAGCCGACAATCGCGTGAGCGACCATCAAGCGAAGCGCGACCTTGGGATGGCCGGTCAGCGCCGCCCTAACAGCGGCGTGGCGATGCAGGTCGATATAGGTCTGCATCACGGCTGTCAGCTCGGGCCGGGGTGGCTTGTGGCCGCTGTTCACCGCTTCGCCGCGTTCGATGCGGCGGGCTTCCTTATGGGTGACATAGCCCTCGTGGAAGGACACCTCGCCGCTGGCGCGCACGTCGATATAGACGCGCCCGCCCTTGCGCTTGGGCGCTTTCTCATATTCCCATTGGTAGAAATAGTCGCCCGGCGGGGAGATGACGACATCGGGCCATCCGGCGTCGAGATACGCGTCGCGGCGAGCGTCGATCGCCGCGTTCTGCGCGGCCCAGAACATATCCGCGTCGCTGAAATAGCGGTCCTCGCCGAACAGATCGGCGACGATCCCCTTCATGCCTTCGGTGTCGAACAGGGCATAGGCAACCGGGATCGACTGCCCGCCGAACAGCCATGCCTTCAACTGGTGACCGGTCGGGACATAGGCGTCCTCGTCGTCCAATAGCGCCAGCCATGCGCGCTGCTGGCTCTTGCTCGCCATCGTCAGGTGCCGGACGGTGGCGGCGTCGATTTCGCCATCGCGATAGAGGGTGCGGATGCGCGGCATCAAATTGCCGAGCGCAAGGATGCGCTTCACGCCGAGTTCGGGGATGCCGAACGTCGCGGAGATATCTTCGATCTCGCGGCCCTGCTTGACCAGCCGCGTGAAGGTTTCCCAGCGCGTCACCTCGTCGGCGTCCAATCGCGCGACATTCTCGATCAGCGACGCCTCGATCGCGTCGGCGTCGTCGCTATCGGACAGGATCGCGCACGGCATCGGGTCGGGTTCCTGGCCCTCGGCGCGGCGCTCGCCGGCGACGATGCTGGCGGCGGTGAAGCGCCGCGCGCCCGCTACGATCTCGAAGCTGTCGGGCGCACACCCCTCGACTTCGCTCGGGACAGGGTTGGGGCGGACGAGCACCGGCACGATGACGCCGCGCTTGCGCACGGTCGGCAACAGATCGGTCACGTCGGGCGCCTTTTTGGCATAGCGCATATTGGCTTTGCTGATCGACAGCTTGCCAAGCTCGATGAATTGAAGTTCCATTGGTCACGCTCCTTGTGAGCGCCGGTCCGTCTCTCTTTCCGGGGACGGCGGACCGGCTTTCGTCTGGCGGCGAACGGCCGCCCGCGTCAGGGACCCCATCAAAGTACTACTTTGATGGGAACCCTCATCCGCCCATCGGCGGAAGCTCGTCGCCGGACGGGCGCGGCGTCCGGTTCAAAATCTGTTCGGCAGTAATGATCGACCCTGCGCGGCGCGCGGTATCGGCCCAGACCGACAGCGGGTGCGTCGTCTCGAACGCAGTGTCGCGCTCAATGAAAAGCCCGAAGGGGAGCCGCACGGCGGCAATCTCGGACAAGCTGAACACGCCCATTTCCGGGCAACCGAACCCCAGATCGGCGAGGCCGAACAGGGTGTCGTCATCGTCGTAGAGTTCGGTCGCGATCCACGTCGCCGCGCCGACAGGATTGAACAATTTGATCACCGGCAGCGGATCGAACCGTTCGCCGCGCTGCTCGTGGATGCTGGAAGTCAGCGCATTGGCGCGCAGCGCGAAATGGATCGGGTGGGGAAGCGCGATCATGCCGCCCCCTCCACAGCCATTCCAGCGATGCTACACATCGCCGGAACCTTGGGCTGTTCCGCCCTCCCCTCGCCCTGCGCGTCGGCGTAGCGGGCGAGCAGCCAGTCGGCGGCCTTGCTCGCGGCGCTGGCGGCGCGGAAGATCGCGCGATTATCTTCGCGCAACACGTCGAGCCACGACCCGAGATAATCGGCGTGGCGAACGGTGGGGACGATGCCCAGCGCGGCGCACAGGAACGCGCTGCCCATCTCGGCGACCAATTCCTCGCGCGCATAATCCTTGCTGCCGAAGTCGTTGAGGATAGTGCGCCCCAGCCGCGAAGCATGGCCGGTGGCGTGGGTCAGTTCGTGGAGCGCGGTGCGATAATAGTTGATCTGCTCGAAGAACGCGGGCTGCGGCGGCACCTGCACGAAATCTTCGCCGGGCACGTAGAAGGCGCGCTCACCGCCGATCCGGAAATCGACGCCCGACGCGGCGATCACCTCCTCGGCGACCGGCACGATCTGACGCTCGGGCAGTGGCGCGGGATCGGCGGCGAGGCCGGGGCGCAGCCCCTCGCATTGCGCGACATTGAACACGGTAAAGCGTTTGAGGAACGGGATCGCCTTCGCCTCGTCGCCGCTGTGCCGCGCGCGCTCCTTCTCGGCTTCCGGGGTGAAGCGATCGGCGTAAACGACGGTAACGCCATGCTCGCCCTTGCGGACATTGCCGCCCGCCTCTCGGGCCTGCCGGAAGGTCAGCCACGATTGCGACGGATGGCCGTTTTCGATCACCGCGCCCCACAGGATCAGCACGTTGACGCCGGAGTAATGCCGGCCCGTCACCGCGTTGCGCGGCAGGCCGGGATTGACCGAGCCGGGGCGTCCGGGGGCACCGGCCACCCCCCAGGGCTGGACCCAAGGGAAGCGGCCCGCCTCAAGCTCGGCAATAATGCGGCGGGTGACGTCGTCGTAGAGATTGGTGCGCGGCGCTGGAGGCGTGGTCCCTCCATCCTCGCGGCGCGCGTGGCGGTTGCCCTTCTGGCGCATGGCCTATCCTCCTGACCTGCCCAAAACCCACCGGGCCTCCCCCGGCGTGGGGGTGGGCGGCGCCTTGCGACCTGTCGGCCGCGGCCAGGGAGGCGGCCCGCACCGGTAGGCCGGAGCGAAGCGGAGGAGCCGGAACGGCTTGCGGGGCGCCGGGCCGCGGCCAGAAGGGAGCGCCGCCCACCGCCACGACCGGGGAGGCCCAATTCCAACGCCGCCGCGCGCGAGCGCGGCGTCATCAGGCCGGGCTTCAGCCCGGCATCAGCCCCAGCGATCGTCGCCGGACGGGCGGGACGCGCGGCATGCGCGGCCCGACGGAGCGGGCGCCACGGCGCCCGCGAAGCAGAGCGCGGCGCGCCGTCAGGCGCGAGGGGCCATGACCCTGATCATGATCGATCGGCACCGTACCGCCGGCAGGACTCGCTCATCTCGATGTCGCAGCGTTGTCCCCGTCGACGATGTCGTCTGACGCGCGATGTTGCACGAACAGCGTTCCGACAGACGACATTGCGCCGCTTGCTGCGGTTTCGGCATGCCGGACGAAGAAGAGCGCGTTCATGCGTGCCGGCTGATCGGCGTCGACCCGTATCGGCGTGCCGGTCACGGCGGCGAGATAGTTCCGGGTTTCACCGGGCAGCGCCCGTCCCCGCCTGATATAGTCGGCATATCTGCCCGGCCCGGCATTATAGGCTGCGAACAGGCCTGGATAGCCGAACCGATCGTACATCAGCCGCAGATAGCAAGTGCCCGCCAGGATGTTGTCGCGCGGCTCATAGGGATCGTGCCCGAGACCCAGTCTGGCCCGCATGATTGCCCAGGTCCGCGGCATGAGCTGCATGAGGCCCATCGCACCGGCCGGACTGGTAATCGGCCGCCCGTTCGATGTCGTACGACCGCCGCTTTCGGCCACCATAACCGCGATGACCCAGTCCTCGGGCACGTCGAAACGGCGCGCGGCCTCGGCGATGAAGGCATGCCAGCGTGCGATATGCGCATTGGCGACATCCTGCGACAGCGCTGCCGGTGATTGCTCGGCGGAAACCGGCGCAAGGGACGCCAACGTCGCAACGATGAGTGCGACTACGGACCATCGCGTCACGACGATGGCGCCTCATACGCGGGTCCGGTCCATAGCGGCCGCGCGAGACCGACGATCGCCGACGGTTCTATCGGTCCGAAATAGCGGCTGTCGAACGAGCCCGGAACCAGCGACAGCAAGAAGACCCGCCCGTTACGTAGCAATACGCAGCCGCGCCACCAGGGTAGTGGACGGCCCGTCAGGTCCCGCTCGCGGCGCGTCGCGACGAAACGACCATTGATGGTAATGGCGGCACCGATCGCACACACCCGATCGCCGGAGGTTGCGGCTACCGGCTTTACCAGGGGCACGTCGATGGGCAGATAGCGGCGCACGGCCGCCAATCGGGCGATGCGGCGCGGCAAGCGTACCACGACGATGTCGCCGCGTTCGATCGGCTCGATCGGCGCGACGGCGTAAAGGCCGCGCGGCACGCTCGCCGAGGCGTTCCAAAGCAGTCGCGGGATCGGCTCGATGACCGACGTGAGCACAATTCCGGCGATCGAGAGAGCGGTCCCGACTGCAGCAGCGATCACGATTGGACGACGACGGCTGCGCCGTTCGCGGGCGAGCGGCGGCTGCCAGCCTGGCGCGCGCTGAAGGGGCTTGTCACGCATCACGCTGGTCCCCGCGATTGTCCAATGACCAGCGCTCGAGATCGTCGATATGATAGCGGACGAACCGGCCGTGCTTGCGAAAGCACGGACCGCTGTCGCGCCAGCGCATGTTGGCGAGCGTTTTCGGACTCAACAGGAGGAAATGAGCTGCCTGTTTGGTATCGAGGAACGGGCTCGCCATACGCGCCCGCCGTGCACGCGCGTTTTCGTCGTCGTCCATGATGCACGCTCCATGAGGTGTGGGGTTGCATGGGATCGCGAGGATCGAGCGGGATGATGACGGCGCGGGACGGGGCCGGGAACGGACGAAACGGCCTGATCCCTCGAAACGGGCATGAAATATGACGGTCATTGTCCGCTGGTCGGCGAGCGCGCCTATGTCGAGCGCGCGCGCCAGGCGCCGTCGCCGCTTCCGCCGCGGAATAGCCGGCCATAGGCGATGGCGATCCGGCGTCTGGCCAGGTCGAGCAGACGCGCAACGCGCTTGCGCATGCGATCCACGGTGTCTGCGTCGATCTGCTCGGCCCCGAACAGGGCGACCGCAATGTCGATCTGGGAAGCACCGGCCTGGTTCATGTCCCAGGCAGCGAGCGCCCTCATCCAGCGCAGGGCGAGTCCGTCCCGCTCATAAAGCCTGGTTGGCAGCCGGCCGAGGCGAACCGCTGCCTCAAGCCGGGTGAGCGCGGTGAGGCGCGCGCGAAGCCGGCGAAAGTCGGCGAGGTCATAGTCGAGCCGAACCGGGCCGTCGGTCAGACTGTCTCCGGTGCACTCGAGCCGGATATGGCGTGGGCCGTCCGCAATGATCGCCAGTTCGGATCCCTGTCGCTCACGAAAAACGGTCACCGCGGTCGGAAGATCGAGGATATCGAGCGTGTCGGGTCCAGGGCGCGCGGCGGTTGCGCGGACCGGCACGACGGCGGGATCGCTTGCGGCGCGCCAGAACATGGTGAGGAGCGGGTCGGCCTGCGGCGATCGATCGACAAAATCGCAAGTCGATCGAATCGGGAGGTTGGACGTTATCCGGGACGAGCAGGAGAATCGGCGGGTCAGCGCGCAGGGTGTGTCGATCGGCGAGTGAGAATGTCTGGGCTACGGCCAACGGGTGCCGGATCGCGAAGAGCGCGTCCAGTTCGGCTCGGTCGATCCAGGAGCGCACGCCGTGCCGGTCCCGATAGATCTCGAGCGGCCAGGGAGGATGCGGAATTTGATTAGTCATGGTGAACCCCGCCAGAGTCGGTGGGCGAGTGACCAGGCAGGTGACGATCCAAAAATCGATCCGCATGGCGAATATCAGCGATCCGGTGGCCCGGGCCGCGTCGCGAGCCCTCGCCCGGCTCGCTAAGAGTTGCGCTGGGCATGTGCGCACCGGGCGCGTGTCATGGCGGGCAGACATCGAGCGACAGCGTCACGCGGTCGAACCATTGTCCGATCCGCTCGCGCAGCGCGTCATCAGGCCGGACGAATATCCGCCGGGCGTCGGTCGCGTCGCCGATGCGCTTGACGAGGCCCGCACCTGTCAGTTTGTCGAGGTGACGCAGCGCGGTCGTCTTCGGTGCGCCGCTCGAAGCGCACAGGCTCGACACATCGATCGGCTGGCCAGCAATATCCGAGAGATAGAGATGCAGGATCATGTCCCAGCTCGGTTCGCCGAAGGCGATCGACGGAAAATATGCCTGCCGGCGCTGGCGATTGGTGACGATGATGCGCGCCAATCGTTCCCGATCGCTCGCGATGTCGCGATCTTCGGTCCGCGCGGCGAGGATCACGGCCTCTACGACGGATCTCGGTAGCTCGAGCCTGACGAGGATTCGTTCCTGTTCGTCTGCGAATGGCATGATCGCCTCGCTCCCGATCGGGTTGTTTTGTCGGCATCTGCGGGAAGTCGGGCACAACCGATGGCCAGCGCGATCAGCGCGAGATAGGCGTACACGCCCAATCCACTTTCGTAGGCAATCAGCGTGGTTTCCGGCAGAAATTTGCCTGCGACGCCGGCAAAGATATCGGCGAGCGCGAAACCCAACGCCCATATCGGCCAGAACCGGGTGGTCGTGGTGGCGAGCTTGTAGAAGCCGAAGGCCACGCCGAGGTCGATCAGCAGGATCGTCGGCTCCAGCGGCGCCCAACTTGCCAAGCCGGATAACCGGGCCGTGCTGGACAGGATCGAGCCGACAAGATTGATCGAAGCGCCCCAGCGCTCCGGGCGGCCGCCTCGCACGAATGCATAGAGACAGACTGCAACCAGACTCACGTCGTAGGCAATCGCGAGGAGCACAAACACCGTCATGGCGACGCGCGCTCATCCTCCTTGCGACCGGATATGGCGCTCAAGCAGGTAAGGGTTCTGCTTCGAGCATCGCGGAGGCATGCTTCGGGTCGCCCGTGCCCCAGTCGGCGACATTCAGACCCAGTGCCGTACCGGCCTTCTCGATCGCGACGTGCGCGCGAACACCCAGATGCTGTTGCCCCTCGACGAGCGCGGATAGTGCGTTGACCGTGGACTTTGCCGTCGCCTGAGCAAAGGTCGGCGATAATTCGTGCGCCGCGGTGATATCGATCGCCGTCACGAGGAATTGCGCGGTATCGCGCGTGGCTCTGGCGATTGAGCGTTCGGCGCGCCGCAGATCGCCGGCGGCGATACGGCTCGATGTCGATAGGTCGTTCATGGAACCTCCTCGGGAGCGTTGCTCCGTTCACAGATGGACGCCGAGGAGCAGCGTGATCGCGACGATGAACATCGCTGCAACGGTGATGCTGGTGGGCGTCGCGATCGCGAGGATCATCGCCCAGGCAACCACCTGTTGCCGCGTCAGCGTGTTGACCGGCGCTGCCTTGCTCGGCAGCAGCCAGGGAAGCGGCCATAACGACGGACGTGAAGGGGAATTGTTTTTACCCTCGGGGTCTAAAGATTGTACCCGGGCTTCGTAATCGTGAAAGCGCCGGGCTGCATCGATCCGGCTGGAAGCGCCGAGTTTTCGGCAGGCCAGGTTCAGTTGTTTATCCACGGCCGACGATGAACTCTCTGTCCGGAACGCGATTTCGTGGGACGAGCAGAGATCGAAAACGAGCCGTAGGTAAAGTCGCTGCCGCTCGCTCAGGCTTTCAAACTTGCTGTCATCCTCCATCACGCCCCCGTAGTGTGTTTTTCTCCCAGGTGCAGAGTGCGGACCAATATCAATCCGAAAGTCGCTGACGGTAAAGCGTGAATGCGTATTTTCGTCGAGATAGCAAGCGGATCGCAGGTTGGGCCGAGTGAGCTGACCCTGCCCGCTTGATGGAAAGCGGGATCAATCTTCCCAATTCTCGTGAGCGAGTCCCGCAACGCGCGAAAACTCGCCGGAATTGCGCGTAATCACGGTGAACCCGCGCGCGAGGGCCTGGCCGGCGATGAGCGTATCGAGCGGCCCGATCGGTTTGCCGCTGCGCTTCAACGATGCGCGGACCTCACCGGACGCGCGGGCATCTTCCTGGTCGAAACCGACAATGTCGAAGCGCAGAGCCTGGATACGCTCGAGATTGGCTTGCACGCGGGCGCTGTTGAACGCGCCGAAATACAATTCGTGCATGACGACCGATGACACGATGCAATCGAGCGGACTGTGCCGTTCGAGCCTCTTCCAGACCTGTTTATGACCCTTGAGAAGCGCAATCACCGTGTTGGCGTCGAGCGAGAAGGTCACGCGTCGCCATCCATGGAATCGCGGACCTCGAAATCCTGCGGCTCATTGACCGCTTTCTCGAAATCCGCGTCCACCGGGCCGACAAGGGCCCTGAGCCAATTCCAGTCGGAAGGAAGCGGCTCGAGGACGACGGCATCGCCATCACGGCGAATCCGGACCTGATCGGTATCGAACCGAAACTGCTTGGGAAGGCGGACGGCCTGAGAGCGGCCATTCCAGAAAATCCTGGCGAGGTCCATTGTACACCTCCATCGCTACATCGCTATCCAGCCTGATATATATCATTGCTACATATCTTCAAGCCGTGCCGCTCGAATATCTGACCGCAGCGAGCCATCGACCAGCGGCACCACGGCGCGCGCGGCGAGCTCATCGAGTCCTTCGGTGATCCAGCGCGAATAGTGCCGCTCGATCATCGCGACCGACGTATCGTGGAGCGCGGCGACCAGCCGGATCGGCAGCCCCACCCGCAAGCCGCGGACGATCGACGAGTGGCGCAGCGCATAGGGAATCGTCGATGCGGGCAGGCCGGCAGCGTCGCAGGCCGTGCGCCAGGGCCGCAGCATTTCGGAGGCGCTCATCCAGGGGCCGCGGTCGCCACGCTCCCACACCTGGCAGGCGTTCCGGCGCTCGGCCTTCTTGACCTGGACGTAGCGCCAGCGCTCGAGCAGCGGCGCGCCGGCAGGCCGCCCCGCCACCGCCGGCGCGAGAATCGCCAGCGTGTCGGCGCCGACGGCGACGCGGATATAGGCGGCGCCCTGCTTGTTCCCCTTGAAGGATTCCGGCACCATGACGCGGCCGTGCTCGGCCTGCACGTCGCCGACGCGCATGCGCCGGACCTGCGCGCACCGCGCGCCGGTTGCCGCGAGCAGCACCACCAGACGCCCGAAATCCTCGTCGAGCGCGAGTGCTGCGGCGACGATGCGGCGGATCTGGTCGTCGGCGAGGATTTGGTTGTCGCGGGCATAGGCCCTGGCGAGCGCGGGCGCGTCGATCGTGAGCCCGTGCTTGATCACCATCGGCAAGTCGCCGGGGAGCGCGCGGCGGTGCGCGGCCCATGCGCGGTTGAGCGCGGCCTTGAGGTCGTTGGCGACGCGCTGGATGGTCTTGCGGCGCCTGAGCGTCCGCAGCTGCCATGCCTTGAGGTCGGCCTCGGCGAGCCTGGCGAGCGCCACCGCCGCGAGCTGATCTGCGAGCACGTTGCGGGTCAGGTTGCTGGCCGCGTCGGACAGGATCTCGCGCCCGGCCTGGCTGGCGCGCCTGGCGTTGCGCATGGCGATATAGGCTTCGACCGCCTGGGCGACGGTGATATCGGGGTCGAGCGCGCTTTGTTCGCCGCCCTTTTCCTGGAGCTCGAACCAGTGGGTCGCCTTGTCGAGTGCCTGCTTCCAGCTGAGAATGGTGTCGCCGTTGGCATTGCCGACATCGTCGGCGACGCCGAGCGAGCGTTTTGCGCCGTTGCCGTCGCTGCCTGGCGGGCGGTAGCGTGCGACCCAGGTGCCGACCCGCGCGCCTTTGCGATATCCGAGGTGCTGGCCTTCGCAGACCATGCGCCAATAGGGATTGTGGCGGCGCTTGAGGCGCGCGCGAGCGCTTCGGTCGTGGAGCCGTAGATCGGCGGAAACGTGGGCCATGAGGTGTGCCTGGTCAAAACGTGGTCCATGGAAATAGCCGGACCGCGTCCGACGGCATAGCACAATTTGCCCGTAATTGATTGATTTTATTGATATCCACCGACGTCCAGCGCCGTCCGGAAGCCATGTCTCTCACGGCGAAAACACGGGTTCGAGTCCCGTAGGGGTCACCATCTCTGCTCAAAACGGCGGAGTTCTGCGGAAATCCAGTAAAATCAACGCTTCGTTAGGTGCCTTATGCTACGAAAAGGTGCTACGAATGAGGCGTCGAATGACTCACTCCCACCGGCGGAAAAATTCCAGCAAGCTGCAATTCCGCATGGACGTGCCCGAGGACATCCGGGACCTAGCGGGCAAAACGTCGTGGACGCATACGCTCAATACAAGCGAGCCGACGCTCGCTGATAGCCGGCGCGCCACCTTTACCTCCCACTATAAAGCAGAGGTGATCCGTCTACGTGCCATAAAGGCGGCACGAGCTCAGGCCGATGCGCGACTTTTGGTAAAACGCGCATTCGCCAGGCTGAGAGATCATTTCGGCTCGATGGACCAGGCCGTCGCCTCCGAACTCGAAAAGCTGGCGACCATCGTGCGCTCGTCATGGAGCAATGAGGACGCCCGCGCCGTCGAAGAGCAGCATCTGGGCAAAGCGCACACCAACGTCTTGGATGACGAACCGACACCGATTTCCGCAATCGATAGCGCCGAAGATCGACGCCAATTTCGGATTCGAGCGGAGATGTTGGAAGGTGTCAGTTCACGTGCCAGTGGCATCGTCTACCAGGAGCTGGCTCGTTCGCTGCTAGGGCGAGAGATTTATCAGCCGATCGACTTCGCGATCAGTTACCTACCCTATCTCGTGCAGGAAATCGACCTGACGACACCGGCGTCGTATAACGCCATCGCCAACGCGTATCTTACCGTGCTGGCGGAGCATGAGTTCAAATCCTGGCCCGAGGGTGTTCGCGAAGCTTTGCTACCCATCGCGGTGCCGCAATCGCTGCAGGCTGCGGTTTCAGCCGTTCCGCCGCCGCCGACCTTCGAGAGCCGCCCCACCCTGCGCGAAGCGTTCGAGGAATGGAAGCGCGGCAAAAGGATCACCGGCAAGCACAAGACCGCCGACGAGTTCGAAACGGCGATCAACAGGTTCGAAGCACTGTGCTCCCCGGGCGATATCACGCGGATCACCAAGAAGATGGTGCGAGATTTTATCCGGCTTCTGGAGCAGCTCCCGGCACGTCCTTCGCATAAGATCAGGGTTTTACCGCCTGAAGAACAGATCGCCATTGCCGAAGCTCAAAATCTGCCGACGCTGTCACCGGCGACGGTCGGAAAGCACGTTGCAGGCATCGGCGCCATTCTCGCCGCGGCGATTGATGCTGAATGGATTGAAAATAACCCCGTCCACGGCGTCACGGTCGAAGGGGCACGGTGGGAAGGTGACGAGCGGGATCACTTTTCCGACGAGGACATGCATCGCATCTATACGTCACCGTTGATGACCGATCCCAACGCTTGCGACGACACGATGTTCTGGATCCTGTTCCTCGCCCCCTTTCACGGCTCGCGACCAGGTGAACATTGCAAGCTGAAGCCGAACGAAGTGGTTCAGGACGACGGTCAATGGATCATGCGGTTTCGTCGCGACCGACGGCGCCGGGCCACCGGCCAAACAGACGAAACTCAAGCACGGACGCAAAAAACCAGATCGTCGGTGCGCGAGGTGCCATTGCACTGGATCGTGATCGAGGGAGGGTTCATCGAATTCGTCCAGAAGAAGCGCGCCAGCAAGGCTGAATGGATATTCGACGACTTGACCCCCGACATCTACGGAGATCGCTATAAAGAGCTGTCGCGTCGCATTAATCGCGAACTACGCTCACTCGGCATATCCGATCTCGACAAGGCCTTCTATTCCACTCGTCACACTATGAAACGCGAGGGGCGCCGGCGGCGAATCCCGGCAAGCAGCCTCGACCAGTTTTCCGGGCACGCCAGCGGCCGGGTCGGGGATAAATATGGCCAGGGTGTTCCAATCGAAACGCTCAAGGATGACATCGACCGGCTGGAATTTCGCAGCGTGCCTTGGGACGCGGTTGTGGCTTGTGCACGAGCTCGGCTGGCCCGCATATCGTGAAGGAATAATGGCAAGAACTGGGTCGATAGCTGACGGACGGCTTTCGGCAGTCGAGGTGCGATAGCGGATGCTCGCACCCCGCAGTTGATGGTCTTCACGTTTGCCGAATCTTCTACTGATGGTCCCCGCCGCCTTTGGCAACTGCAATTGCAATGTAGCTCTCACCCTTTCCAGCAACGAATGTGCCGCTGCTCAGCAGCGCCTTGATTTGCTGCTCAGGGGACGCGCGAAAATTGTGCTGATCGTTCTGAAGCGCGCGCCAATAGCCGAAACCTTGGTCAAATAGAATGATGACCTCTTTGTCGTCGCGATATCGTAGCGTCAGCTTGCGACCATGCGCGGCGCCGCTGTCGTCATAGCTGCACACCAGATCCAGCGCCGCGGCGATTCCCTCGACAATCTCGGCGCGGTCATCATCGTCCGTCCAATTGTCATTGAGGCGGACCGAAGGACGGCCGCCGCGTTGCGCGCGAAGCGGGTCGGTGTTGATCGACAGCGGAAGCTTAGTGCCCGTTTGTGCGAGCGTGTCGCGCAGCGCGGCGACGACCTGCATCAGCAGCAGGACCGGGAGTGGTGCCTTCAGATAGCGGTCGGAATAGGCGATACCAATGAGCTCGCCCGGTCGCCATAATCCTGCGGCCTCAAGCTCGCCTTGCAGCAGCTGCTTCACGAAGCCGTTTCCGAACAAGCGGACGGCACGGCCGGGATCGCCTTTGAGGAGCTTCACGCGGTCGCCTGTGCCAAGCGTTCGCTCGAACGCCTCCTCGGGCACCGGCGACATGTCGGGGAGGCGCTCGAGCGGCGCTGATACCACCGGGTGCTTACGCCCCTTGCCCCAATCCGCGCCGGCGATCGCCGCCGAGCGATCTCGCGTGAAGAATCCTGTGGTGGCCGTGGTATGCAGCGCAGCGATCAGCGCCGCGCCGTTGGGCGCAACGGGTGAGTCGCCGGTCCAGAGCGTGAATCCATGCCTGTGCGACGCGTTGCGGAGGCCGCGGCGATACGCCTCATCAAGCCCCTCAAGGACAGCGCTCGGAATTACAATCCGGGTTTGCGCGCCGACACGAGCGGCCGCGACAAGCAGGCCGGCTAGAGGCTGCGACATGATCGCGCTCAGGTCTCCTATCTCAGGTAAGAACACGCATGCGATGCTTCCCGGGGTCAGACGGCGCGCAAGTGCGTCCGCCGTGGGTGGAGCTAGCAGCGCGCCAGGATAGGCGATGTCGGCCGGCTCGGGACCGGCGAGACCGGTGAGCAGCTTATCGACTAGCTTCAGCGCGGGGATGCGGTCGATGATCTTCTGCTGAGCGTGGAGATCGGCTGTCAGCACGCAGGCCGAACAGGCGCGTTCGCAAGCGGCCGCGCAATCGAGAATCGCGCGCGCTTCCTTGAGCAGCTCGCCGATGTCGTCACCAAGGCGCGGGGCATAGCCGGCGCCGCCTGCACTTTGATCGAACAGATAGATCGAGAGGACGTCCTCGCCGAGCGGCGCGACGCGTTTGTCGATGCCTGGGCCGAGCTCTCGTGGCTCGATGCCGAGCCGTCGCGCCAGTGCCTCGCGCAGCGCAGAGGCGAGCGCCCAGCCGGCGCCGGGATCGGCAAGGGTGTAAAACTGAACCTCGACGACATCGGTCAGCACCTCATGTCCAAGCATGATCGGCGCGGTGATTGCATAGGTCTTGTCGTTGCCGGTGCAGCGGCCCTTGTGGCCTTTGAGCGGCGTTAGTGGCTCATGATCGACCAGGTCGCTGCTGCCCGGTTCGGCGGCGCGGCCGCAGTCGAGGCAAATTTGATAGCCCTGCTTGGCCTCGCCGCAGGATGCATGAAAGACGAGCCCATCGCTAGCGGCGCGCAATCGGCCCAAGGTCGGGTTGGGGAGTGGCTCCCAATCGGCGCCACGCGCCGAGATCCGCGGCGCGATCGGCTCGATATAGTGGACCCGATCGGTCTCTGCATGCGGCTTGGCGTGCCAGTCGACGCGAAAACCTGCAGGCTCGAGGAAATCGGCCTTGCGGATCGCTGGCGAGCCGCATGCTGGGCAGCTCGTCTCCGAAACGCGCGAGCAGCCTGTTTCATAGCATTCGTCGCATGACCAAAGTATGCGAATGCTTTGAATCTCGCGCGCATTGGCGTCGGATGCTGGCCGCTTCCAGTTGAGCGTGACACCAGCCGAGGTCCAGACCAGCCCATCGATCACGACCTCGGCGCCCGGCGCATATTCGCGGATCGCGATGTCGCTGGTCCGGCTTGGATATTCGTAGCGCTTGTCGACGCCGACCTCTTTGTCCTCATCTGCGGTGTTCCGGGCGCGCATCCGCTCCAGCGTCTCGCGGCAGCTATTGTCGAACAGCAGCACCGAGGTCGGAAAGCCGTGGCCGGGAAGCAGCGACGCATTGGCCAGCTCCTTGAGCAGCGGCTCGCCTGCCATTCGCCGGGCCCGAATCTCAATGCTCGTCCGCGCCTCCGGCGCCAGCTCCGCCAACTGCTCGCGCAGCCGGAGCCATTCGGCGCCGAAGGCGCCGCGGGCGCGCTCGAACATGGCTGCGGCGCTCTCCAGCACGGTGGTGTCGAACTCGAGCGCGGTTCTTGCAACCAGGCGCCGCATTGAAGCTGCCTGCGACGCCGCAGTGCTCGGATCCCGCAGCCAAGCGACAAAGCGCGTGGCGGGCGGGTCCTCATCGGGGATGAGGTCGAGCTTCTGCGGGAATCCATAGAAATCACCGACCTTGATCCGGGTGAGCTGCCCTTCCGCTTGTCGCAGCCAAGCTGCAAGCAGCAGCGCGTTGACGTGACGCTGGACAATGCGCGCGGAGTCGAGCGTGACCTTCGGCGCGCGCAGCTCGCGCCGCAGGTAGCGGACAGGATCGCGGAACGTCTCTCGGTCGAGCGGCGTGTCGCGCGCAAGCGTCAGCGAGGAGGAGAAGCTCTGGCCGCGTCGGCCGGCCCGGCCGACGCGCTGACGATAATTTGCGATCGACGGCGGCACATTGGTGTTGAGCACGGCCTCGACCGAGCCGATGTCCACGCCCATCTCCATGGTCGTTGAGCAGGTCAGCATGTTGATCTGGTGCGCCTTGAACTGGCGCTCGAACTCGCGCAGTCGCGCTGGCGGCTGCTGCGCCGAATGCTCCTCGACACGCATATAAGGTGCGAACGACGCTGCCCGGTCGTGCAGGTCGCCCCAGACGCCGCGCGAGCGAAGGATCGCGATTTCGGGGTCGGTTTCGACGAAGCGCGAAAGCTCGCGCCGCTCGGCCTCAGTGCGCGGCAACGTGCTGGGCAGTCGCGGCAGCACGATCGGCTCAGGGCTCACGTCCGCGCGCAGCGTCCGGCCATCGACGCCATATTGCGACCGGCCGAACAGGAGCCGCGGCAGGACACGGTGGGTGATCGGGCAAAGCCAGGCGTCGCGCACGGGCGCGATGCCGGCCCGGCGAATATCGAGCGCGTAGGTTGAGCCGTTCCCCTCAAGCAGCGGACGCACCGCGTGCCACGCCGCGTCGAGCACCTCGTTCATGGTGGCGCGGTCACGCCCCTCCTCGCTGTTAAGCCCCAGCGCGCGCTCGAGCGCCATCACCGCGTTCGACTTGGTGCCGGTGCTACGCGCGCGCGGCCAGCGCAGGTCACTGTCCCGCTGCTTGTCGTCGTCAGGGCCGACGATATGGCGCAGGAAGGCGTGCTTCGGAACCAGCCAGCGCGCATCGTCGTGATCGATCCTGAGCACGAAATATGCACGCAGCGGGCTGTCGAGCATGTAGTAGAGGAAGCAGCGCCAATCCTCGATCGTCAGGCCGTTGTTCCTGAATGCCTCGGGAAGGCTGGCATCGCCGAGCTTGTCGATGTGCTCAAAGCGGAGCTGGGCGAAGCCCAGCGTCTCAAGCGCGTTGGCTCTGCGCGGGCGGCGCGCCAACTCGCGCAGCAGCAGGAAATTTGCAAGCGCCTCGGGATTGGTGTGAAAGCGCTCGTCGCGATCCATGTCCCAGACGTTGCGGATCCATTGATTGACCAGCGGCTCCTCGGCGAGCGCTTTGACCGCGTCATTCCAAGCGATCGGCTGTGGCGCCTCGCACCCAGCGAGCTTGACGCGCGCCTCGTCGAGCGCGCCTTGCAAGATCGGCTGGGACCTCACCACCTCGCTCAGCGCGCGGACGCTCTCCTCGAGAACACGGCGATCATCCGGACTGAGCGTTGTGGAGGCCATGCGCCGCTGGACCATGTGATAGACCAGCGCGCGAACGGCACCGCGCTCGGACATCGTCTCAATGCTCGCGGCGAAGCGCGCGGTGCCTTGGCGGCTATCGGTGAACGACAGGAGCTGCCGGCCCTCGGCGGGCGTCGCGATCGCGCGATCGGGTGCCGGCGACACGCCCTCGAGCATCGTCGGCGCGGCGTTCTGGATCAGAAATGGAGCGCCGAAGCGAAAGCTGCGCAATGGGCTTGCCTGATTGTCGTTCGGCGCGGCGCCACAATGGGGGCACAGTGCCGATTCGAGCTGGGGGCTCATGCCGACCAGCGTGCCCGCCGATCGCCGTTCCGGGAGCGCCCCGGTGGCGAGATCGATCGCGTGCTCGCTGACCTTCTCGAGCGCGCGCACGGCGAGCAGCCGCCGCACGCCGCCCGATGCCATCGGCTGCTCGGGCCCCTCCGCGTCGTCGTCGCTGCTGTCGGTGTTTCCCTCGTCCTCGCGGTCGCTCGCTTGCGCGAACTCGTCCTCCTCAGCCGCCTGCTCGCCGGGGAGGAGCCGGTCGCCGTGATCAAAGGCGTTGAGCCAGGGTTCGCCACACTCGCGACAGCCAATGATCTCGAGCACCGGCGCCTTGCAATCTGGACAGGCGAGGTGCTGCTCAAAGAATATGCCCCCGAAAGGCCAGCCTTCCGGCCGATCGACGCGACAGGCTGGATTCAAACAGGACCACAGGCCGGGGATGGAGCGAATAAAATTGTGGATGCGGAGCGGCAGCAAGGCGCCGCCGCCCTGCCGTCCCGCAATCGCCTCGAGCAGCGCGCTTGGCTCAGCGCCGGTCGAAGCGCAGCCCTGCGCCACCTCGCCCAGCCCAATGCCGCTGGCCTCGGCCGCGCGAATGATGCGCTGAACCAAGGGCTGGTGGGCGAGGGCGCTGGTGTCACCCAGCAGCGAGGCGAGCGGGGCCGGGCTGGCGGCTGGCGGCAGATCGATCTTCTCGCGGCCGCCGAAGACCACATGGACGCGATCGATCGGGACGCCTGCCAGATCGGCGAGATAGCGTTGGAGATCGGCGCGTGCCCCCTCGCCGCTACCGCCAATCGTCGCCGAGGTTGCGACGAAGCGGACATCGCCGGCCTCGACTCCGAAGGTGTCGAGCACACGCCGCAGTAGCAGCGACACCTCGGCGGCCGCCGATCCGACATAGCTGTGCGCCTCGTCGATGATGATCCAGCGCAGCTTGCCCCTAGAGGCCGCGATGATCGGCTGATCCTCCTGCCGTATCGTCAGATACTCGAGCATGGTGTTGTTGGTGACCAGGACCGGTGGCGGGCTTTGCCGGAGCGTCGTGCGATAGAGGACCTGCTCGGGCACCTCCTCCTCGGCCTGGTCGCGTGCGTGCTTGCGCTTGTCGAGCATCTGGCCGTTGTAGAGCGCGAAGCGAATCTGCCCGGCGAAGGGCTTGGTCCAGCGCCGGAGCCGCTCCTGCTGGCTCGCGATCAGCGCGTTGAGCGGATAGAGCATGATCGCGCGCACCCCGACCAGCGGTCCCTCGCGCTCGGCCTCACGTGCGAGATCGTCGAGCAAGGGAACCAGGAAGCATTCGGTCTTGCCCGAGCCGGTGCCGCTCGAGACGAGGACCGAGTCGCGCCTGCTCCCGCTCAGCAGGCGCCAAGCCTCGAGCTGATGGGCGTAGGCGGGGTGATCGAAGCGATAGCCCTCGCCAGGCGTGCCCCAGGTAAGCGCGTCGACCAGCTTGGGATGGAGCAGTTCGCCGGCGAGCTCAGAGGGCCGCACACCGGACGAGACATAGCCTGCCGCGCCCTCGATGGCGGGATCGCCAAACAGCGCGCCACGGGCGATGTCCTGACCCGACAGGCGCACGCGCAGAAATGCGTTGAGAGCGTCGTGACGAAAGCCCCCTTGCGCGAGCACGGCCTCGGTCAAGCGGCTGCGCAGGCGCTGGTCGATCTCGAATGGGCTGGGAGGCATTAACGCAGAATCACGATCGGCCAAGGTCAGATCTCCGACAGGGCAGCGGCGAAGGCTTCGCGAAAATAGCGCGGATGCCGCCGCGCCACGTCCTTGATGCAGTAGAGTTGCGGCAAGCTGAGCGCGCACTGCTCGGTGGCCGCGAGCGCGGTCGCGATCGGCGCGTCCAGCGCGCGCCAATAGTTTTCCGGAAAGGGCCAGCTCGGCAGCCTGGCGGAGTGCTCGGGCCGGAACGGATTGGCGAGGGTGGAGGAGATGCGATCGGCGGAGCGGTTCAAGAACGCTTGCACGATATCGCCAAGCGGCTGCCGCGGCGGCGCCAGCTCGAGCAGGGGCGCGAGCACATCGTCGCGGTCGGCGATCGCCAGCCGACGCTCGCTGATCACCTTGGCGATGTCCGCGATCCGGTCGGGCATCAACGCGTATAGATCCTCGAACTTGGCTGCGCTCGCGGCATGCCAATGCCGGCGGGGAATCGTCGCCCAGACGAGCGGCAAGCCCCCAGCGAGCTGCAGCACCGCGTCGAGCTCGGAAGGCGCCGCGTTGAACAGCAGCAGCGGTCCAAGCGCAGGATGCGTTGCGGTCTTCGCAAGAATATCGAACGTGCCCGCGCGCAGGCCATCGAGCGAGACTGCCAAGCGGATGATCGCCTGGATCGTATCTTGATTGCGAGGCGCTTGCGGCTCGGCGATTGCCGCCTCGCATAACGCGTCCAGCGCGGCGCCGCGCGCGAGCCGGTCGGGGATCGCCATCGCGCGCGCGAGCGGCGTACTCGGCGGGATCGCCAAGGGTTCGCCGACCAGGCGCCATGGCTCGCTAAGCACACGGTCGTCCGACCGCAGGTAGATCAACCACTCGCCCTTTAGCCGCGGAAGCTCGATCGGCCGATGCCCACCAAGCCCAAGCCCAAGACCATAGGCCGGGAAGTCGTTGTGCTCGCGCGCAGGGTCGTGGAGGGGCCGGCCGACCACACGGGCTCGCTCGAGCAGCGCACGTTTTGGCGCCAGCCGGCCTCCGATCATCTCGAGCGCGGTGTCGAACTCGCGCACATACCAATAATCCTCGTTGCCGTCATTGAAGTTGATGCGGATCTCGGCGCGAAGATCGTTGAACGGGCGCAGAAGCGCTGTCAGGTCATCTCGAATCGCGGATAAGGGAAGCTCGCCCTCGACCCACCAGCTCGCCTGGCCCTGCGCGACAGGCCGCCCCCGCACGTCGAGCAGATCGGCCATCAGCTCGCAGGGACTCTCGCTTCGCGCGACGAACTGGTTGAGCGTGGCGATCGACAGCCGGGTGCCTCGACGCGTCGGGCCCTCGGTCCAATGCGAGATCCAAGCCTGATGCGGGAGCGGCACACAGATGGTGACCGGCGGCGCATCCTCGGCGATGAGCGTGACATCATTGGCGAACTCGACGCCGCCGCGCCGTGGCACCCGCCAAGCGCCCGCAGACGTCCGCTGCGCGCCGCTCCATTCGATACGTCCCGGCCAGCCGCGGACCGAATATTCGACCCAGTCGCCCACAAAGGCGCGCTCGACGGCAAAATCCGTCGGCAGGATCAGCGCCTCGACACGATCGCGAACGTGTCGGATCTTAGCGTCAAGCCAGGCAAGCTCGCAGAGGCCGGCGGACGGGGGCTCTGCGAGCGGCCGCCACTCGCGTGCGCCGGCGGGACGCCACCAGGCCTCAGCGGCGCTTGGCGCGCGCTTCCGGCCGCCATCGCGCAGTTCCAAGCGCGGCATGCCAGCGAAGATCGGGATCCGCGCGTCAGCGCTGACGCATCCGCGCGGAGGATCGCCGACAAGCGCGAGCGCATCGCGCCGCTCCGCTTCCTGGCCGCAGCGAACGAGATACAGATCGTCTCGCGCGGAGCGCACCAGCACGTTGCCGCTGACTTCCCACAGGCTGCGCTCCTCGCCGGGCAACGTCTCGATCTCCTGGGCGCTCGCGTCCTCGTCGTTCGGCTCGACGCTCCATCCGATCGGCAGATCAAGATAGAGCTGGTCCGGACGATAGGATCCGCTTCCGGTGCCGACGATCAACAGCCGGTCGGGAACGCCATTGTCGGTCGGCTCGCCGACGCAGGCGCGCAGGCCGGTGGTGACACGGCCGCCTTGGGGAATCGCGAAGGGCGCGCAGACGCGCTTACCTTCACCGCGAAGCTCCACGTCGACCGGCACCGAGGCGGGCAGGTCGAAGTCGGTCCGGGCCGTGGTGGGGCGCGCGATCCAATCGCCATTCTCGCCGGGCTCGACCACCGCAAGCTCGCCCGCCGCGTGACGGGCGAACTCGCCCGCGGGATATAAGCGCAGCCGGCTCCAATCCTCAGACAACGCGCTCAGCACCGCGTGCCCATCGACATCGCGCAACACGCCTTGCAGGTTCAGCTGCGCGCGCTCCCGCCAGCCATCGGCGCCGCGCACCAGCAAGCGCCTGGCGCGGATGCTGCCGCTCCCGCCTTTGAGCGGCACGGTCCGCATCAGGCCATCTATCAGTGCGCCACCATCCTCAATGACCAAGGGCAGCCGCTCACGCCAGTCGGGACGGTGCAGGTCAAGCCAGGCTGAGACGAGCGAGCCCGAAACCGCGCCGCCGGCTTCCGCCTCACGGCGCAGCAGCACGACCTGAAGCGCGAGCTCGGCGCAAACCGTGCGCATGCCATCGTGGCGCCAGGTCGGCGGCACCATCGCCTCATGGGCGGAGGCGTGCGCGTCGGCGCGGGCGAGATCGGGGTCCACCTCAGCGAGGAGAAGCGCGGTCAGCCGCTCCAGATATCTTCCCGCCCAGCCGGCATTTTCCCCCTGCAGAGCCGCCACGGGAAAGCCGCCCTGCCGGGCGATTGCCGACAGGCGCAGGTGCATGCCGTTCAGCTTGAGCGGGCGGATTTGCCAAAAACTGAGCCCCTGATCGGCCATCGCGCGCCAGTTCGACTGCTCGAGCGCGAGGCCGATCTCCGCGCCTAGACCGCTCCAGCGCTGAACGTCGCCGGAGTAGCAGCGGCGAAACCACTCGGCGGCCCAGAGCACGAATAGCGCGCAATCACCACGCGGCCGCTGAACATGCAGCATCGGCACGCGCTGGCGCAGCCGTGTCTGGATTTGAGCGAATTGCTCCTTGCTGAGCCGATACTGATACAGCGGTCGCCCGTCAGGCGCCTCAATGCCGAGATCCGCAAGCCAAGGTAGAACAGGGCGCCCTGGTGCAGCCACGGATTGTCGGAGCTGCACGCGCCGTGTCATCGCGCGCAGACGCAGCGATCGGGCCCAAGGCTCCGGACGAGCGCCAAGCATGTCGCACAGTTGCAGCAGCGCGTCAGCATCATCGCGCGCCGCCGCTATCCGTCTCTCGAGCTCCTCGCGCCCCATCCCGCCCCTCGAGCTTAGCCGACGCGCTAGTTCATACGCCGGCTCCGCGCGCTTTCCGATATCCCGAAGATGTTTGATAATTTGGAAAAAGCCAAGAGTTCTTATTGACCCTGTATCTCGGGTCTTACTGAACAATTGCTGCCCCAGCTCGTGCGCGTGTCTTCCCCAGAACAACGAGCGCCTACACTCAATAGCCCGATGAGGTGGCATTCTAGAGAGCCGGTGTTGATGCCAACGAACGGCGGCTTTTAGGTGTAGCCCATATCGCTCCTTAACCGCCGATGTTGGGGCGCTTAACCGCCTACTGCGCTCGCCGCGCGACCGGCGTATCGTTCCCGATCACTTCGCCGTCGGCGCCAAACGGCATTACTGGTGCCTCGATTCGAATACGCGCAAACAGATCGAGGACCAATTCAACATCGATGATCGTCAAGCCCTCCAGCCAAGGATGCTGGACAAACCTGTCGATCGGCTGACCAACCGCCTTTTCATTGATCTGCGTGCCGTGGATGAACACGTGCTCGGCGGACAGCGTAATCTGATCCGATAGCGACGCGCAGGGGCGGACCACGCCGTGATACCACGTCAGCCCGTAACCCAGCGGTCGGCCACCATCCTCGGTTTCGACATGCCACTGCGTCTCCAGCTTGCGCGCGATCTCGCGCAACGCCGCTTGGCGCCCGTCGGAATGCCCTTCGATCAGCTTGAGCGCCAGCGCATCGACATATCCGATTCCACCGACGCTGTTTACCCTGCGGCGTTCGGCCAGCCAGCGCTTTTGCGTCCTGCGATATTCGACGAACGGCTCGGTAAGATCGTCGACGCTATTGACCGACCAAACGTCGCGAAATGGGCGCAGCATGTTGCAGGCCTCACCCTCAATCTCGACTTCAACCGCCCTGGCACGGTCCGGTGACGCGACATCGATCGCGGCTAGCCGAACATCGGTGACGCGACCTTCGATGTCAGATCTCGCTACACGCTTCATGCGCACATTGGCTTCTTTCGCAATCTCGTCGCGCAACGTCAGGGTTGCGGGCAAGTTGCCAAGTAGAAGTTTTAGCCGTTCGCCGATCGCATCGACACCGGGTTGAATCGCGTCCTCATCATCACTGAAGGGGGCGATGATCGTCACGCTGGCACCGTAACTCAGGTGGAGATCGACAGCGATCGCGAGCTCGCAGGCCGCGATCGCCTTGACGCGATATTCATCGCGGGCCGGAGCGAGAAGATCGGGATGACCGATCGCGTCGAGCATTGTTTCGAGCCGGCTGGCGAACAGACCGATCGCGTTCGACACGGCCTCGGGGCGGAAATTGCGATATTCGTTGTGCACGGCGTTATCCTTTGTGGTCCGGCGGCTTCCGCCGGTTCTTCGATTTCACCATTCCGATGATCTCGCTTTCCCGTCTTCCGGTTCTCAGATCGTCGCCTCGCGACGCGGGTGCCGTCGAAGCGGCGTCCCGAACGCACGCATGCGGGGTGATCGAAGCAGCTCGGCTAGTGGCCGATCCTGAACCATTTGACCTTCGGCGCCTGAATTTCGTCGATGGCCTTGCGCACAGCATGGAGCGCCGCGATGTCGCCGCCGAGAAGCTCGGCCGGTGCCTTGCCTTCCAGCGCATCAAGCGGCGTTTCGAGGGCGATACGGATGGCAGCACCATCGTGGCGCAGCCGATGCTCGAGGCGGTGGAGAATGTTGACGAACAGCCGCAGGCGCTCCTGCGCTGCCTCGTCGAGCCGCGTCGTGGTGCACCCCTGCGCGATCATGTCCACGGCATTGTCGCGGTCGATGCGGAGCACGCGCATGGCGTGCTCCGGCTTGATGTGATGGGTCAGCATGATGCGACCGCAAAGGTCAACCATGTCATCGATATAAGCCTCGCCCCTCATCTGAACGTCGCCACATGCTCCGCCCAAGCGGCTTCCATGATCGTCTGACCCGCGTCGCGGATCAGTTCCTCGTCATAGGCGCCGTGCGCAAGACCGAGCCCGCCCAATCGTCTGGGAACGATGAGGCAATGGCAGTGCAGCGGGTTGGCCGAGTTCACCTGTCCCGGCGAATGCAGTGCCATCAGCACCGCCAGCTGACGATCGCGGGCGAATTGCTCGCGAACAAACGCCCACACCCGTTCCCAGCCGTCGTGCAGCCGATCGACATCAGCAAGCGGGAGCGTGAGATATATCAGCAACGCCTTCTCGCGTTCGATCGCAGCTTGGTCCATCGCCTGCATCAGCGTTTGCGGATCTGCGAGTATGTCGTCGGCGCGCTGCGGCAGAATCACCTCCGCTCGCACCGCGGTGACCGGCCACGGCGACGCTTCGGCATCGCCCGGCGGCGCGACCGGTTGCAGCTTGCGCCGGGCGAACTCGGCGGCGCTATTCGTGCGGCCACCGAACTGTTTGCGCAGGACTCCAAAGACGAGTCCAGCCTCCGACGGACCGTTCGGATTGAGGAACAGCCAACTCTGAGGATCGCTGTCCTTGGCGACGATGGGCTTCTTGGCGAGCGCCTTCGCGCGCGACTTGCGAGTCGCCATGCTCAGCGACCCCGCTGCGTCGAAAGCCGGACGATTTCGGCGGCAGCGGCGCATGCGGCCTCACCGATCTGCCAAACGCTCGGCCAGGGCGAGACTGTCTCAACCAGCAGACCGCGCGGCGTGATGCGGACGAACGGAGGCTGCGCCCGCTCGACAAGCCACAGGCTATGATCGGCATGGCGACAGAACACCATCTCGTCGAAAGACAAAATGCCGCTGGGCATGCAGAGCGCGACGTCGACGGTCACCGGATTGAGCGTTTCGGGATGAAGGCCCGCGCGGATCATCAATACGTCCTTGGCCAACCACCGCGCCGCATGCTGTGCGACGCCGGTGAACATGGGCGGCTGGCACGGCGTTGCTGCTAGCACGAGGCGCGCATCAGCAATCTCGAGGGCATGCGCCGGCAACCCGGACGAGGTGATTTCAAGGACGCTCGACGGATCGCCCAATTCGGCAAGTGGGAGCGACATCAGGCGCAACGACGGGTCGGTCAAATGTATGGCCGGGAGCATAGACATAGAAGAACCTTTCGGGCTGGAGGATCCCCGGATCGATCCGATCCGGCTCAGGCCGCCCACTTGTTTTCATCAAGCCGGCAGCTTCACCGGCTCAATTCAGTTCTTCTTCAACGCCTCGCGGCAGCGTGATGGTCAGCCCGTCTTCGACGCGCTCGCCGCCGCTCTCGTGCTTCGCTTCGCGCGAAGCTCTGCGAGCGCCATGGTCCGGCCATCACAGGCCGAGATGGGCGTATTGACCGGGATGTCGCGCTTCATCATGCCGCAAAAGCAGTTCCAGTCGGATTGCCGATACCAAATGGCAGCAGGGCACCGAGCACAGAGCGTTTCAAAATCTGCGCCTTCCGCGTTCAAACTAGGCCACGTGGACAAAGGTTGACGCGGTGACTGCGGATTGATTCAAGGTTGCCTTTTGGAGGCGGCGTTGGGTGAGCGGATCGGTGTTTCGGACGAGGATTGGGCGCTGATCGGGCCGTTGTTGCCGCCCGAGCGTGGG
>DASTWI010000020.1:0-112446 GCA_035776635.1 Sphingomonas sp.
GATCGGCATCATGAACATCATGCTGGTGTCGGTGACGGAGCGGACGCGCGAGATCGGCATCCGCCTCGCGATCGGCGCGGTCGCGCGCGAAGTGCTGATGCAGTTCCTGGTCGAGGCGGTGGCGCTGTCGTGTCTGGGCGGTCTGATCGGCCTCGTCATCGCGCAGGTCGCAGTCGCCGCCCTCGCGCCGGTGATGAAGGTCGATTGGGTGTTCTATCCCGGCATCAACTTCATCGCCTTCGCGATTTCGGCGGTGATCGGCGTGGTGTTCGGCTATTTCCCGGCCCGCCGCGCCGCCGCGCTCAATCCGATCGACGCGCTTCGGCACGAGTGACTGCCGGCAGTACGCGGAAGCCGCTCACCGTTCCCCGAACAGCTCGCGCTGGGCCTTTTCCAGCTCCTCGGCGTAGCGGCGGCGGACGAAGCTTTCGGAGAGGAGGCCAAGGACCTGGCCGTCGTGGCCTACGACGGCGAGCTCGTCGGCGCCGGTTGTGTCGAACAGCCGCATGATCCCGGCCATGTCCATGTCGGGGGTCAATGCCACCTCGGGATGCACTGCAACCGAACCGATCGTCGCATCGGCATCGGCGCCCTCGGCATAAGCGCGCGCAGTGAGCGCGATGCCGGCATAGCCTTCATGTTCGTCGGTCAGCACCACGCGGCTGGTCGAGCCAAGCGGGAAACGGCGGCGGAACTCGGCGATGCTGATCGCCGCGGGCGTCGCGTTCGCCTGACGGCGCATCATCCGGCCAGCGGTCAGGGTCTTCATCCAGCCGACGTCGCGCGCGCTCTTGATCGTCTCGCCGCGCAGGTGGAAGCGCCAGGTCGAGAAGGAATAGCCGAACAGCTCGCGCACCAGCGTCGAGGCGACCAGCGACGCGGCGATCACCGCGCCGGTCAGCGAAAAGTCCTGGGTGGATTCGAGCACCAGCATCGCCATCGTCATCGGCCCGCCGACGACCGCGACGGCGAACGCGGCCATGCCGACCAGCGCCGCGTCGCGATCGTCGACCAGCGCCCGGTTCGCCACCCAGGCGAGCGCGTCGGCATAGAGGTGGCCGACCAGCGTCCCGAGGAACAGCGAAGCGAAGAACAGCCCGCCGCGAAAGCCGAAGCTGAGCGAGATCACCGACGCGCACGACTTGGCGACGAAGACCAGCGCGATGAAGCCGATCGATGCACCGACCGCGAGGTCGGCGTGCAGTGCGCCATGCCCGGACGACAGCACTTGCGGCGTGATCATCGCGAGCGGAACCAGCAGCGCGCCGCCGACCGCGGGACGCGCCCAATCGGGCAGCTTTGACCGGCGCACGCCTTGCTCGACCCAGGTCACCGTCTGCATCAGCACGATACCGACGCCTGCACACACCGCACCCAGCGCGGCATAGAGCAGGTAATGGTGCGCATCGGTCACCGGGTCGGCGGGGATCGTGATCATATACGGCTCGACGTTGAACGTCTGGACCACCAGCGCGCCGGCCAGCGCCGCCGCGGCGACCGGCGCGATTGCCGAGGGGGTGTAGGCGCCGATGACGATCTCGAAAGCGTAGAATGCGCCCGCGAGCGGGGCGCCGAACGCCGCTCCGATCGCCGCGCCCGCTCCGGCGCCGACGAGGTTCCGCACGTCGGCGCGCCGCAGGTTGAGCGCGACCCCCGCGATCGCGCCCAATGCCGCGCCCAGTTGGGCATAGGCCGCCTCGAGTCCGACCGAAGCGCCGAAGCCGTTGGAGATCACCGTCTGGCCCGAGATGACGAGGCTGTCGGGCACCGACATGCGGCCGCCGTGGAGCGCGTTCGCCTCGACCGCGTCGACCAGCCGCCTGCGGCGTGCCCTTACCGCGAGCGAAAACGCGCCGAGCAGCGCGCCCCCCAGTGGTAGCGCGAGCAAGGAGACGAACGGCAGCGACGACATCGCGCTCAGCCGTCCCCCGTCGGGCATTCCGAACAGCAGATGCTGGATCGTGCGGGCGATGCCCCCTTGCAGGATCGACAGCAGCCCCGCCCCGGCGCCGACCCCGACCGCGACGAGAACGAACGCCACCTCACTCGCGCGCACGCGGCGGCGCAGGCCGTTGATCGGTCTCAGGACGCGATAGACGACGGGCACTACAGGACCGCCCTTTCAGCTGAATTGCGGACCTGGCCGCGCTAGCCGCTCTGTGCCGCCGGTGGAAGAGGAGGATTGCTCGGACCGCCGCGAGAGGGCTTTCAACGGCGCCGATACCGCTCTACATCGCGCGCTCCATGTCCCGTCCCAAGCCAGCCACATTCGAAAAAGTGAAAACCGTCGCCGAGAACCGGCGTGCGCGCTACGATTATGCGATCGAGACGGTGTACGAGGCCGGGATCGCGCTGACCGGGACCGAGGTGAAGAGCTTGCGCTTCGGCGAGGGCTCGATCGCCGAAAGCTATGCCGAGGTGAAGGGCGAGGAGGTGTGGCTGGTCAATTCGAACATTCCCGAATTCAGTCACGGCAACCGCTTCAATCACGAGCCGAAGCGGCCGCGTAAACTGCTCCTTCACGAGCGCGAGATAATGAAGCTGCACGGAGCAGTGGCGCGCGAGGGCATGACGCTGGTTCCATTGAGCATCTATTTCAACGCCCGCGGCCGCGCCAAGGTCGAGCTGGCGCTGGCGAAGGGCAAGAAAGCGCATGACAAGCGCGCCTCGATCAAGGAGCGGGACTGGAAGCGCGAGCAGGGGCGGCTCCTGCGCGAGCGTGGCTGAGCGCAGCGCGGTGGGCGGGCTCGTCGGCTGGATCGGCCACCACGTCTCGCGCGAGGCGATCGAGCGCAACCGCTTCCTGAAACCCGTCGCGCACCGCGTCCTCGCGCCGTCGCTCTGGCGTTTCACCCGCCGGTCGGTGCCGCGCGGAGTCGCGCTCGGGATCTTCAGCGGAATCCTGTTCCCCTTCGCGCATATGGCACTCGCCGCTGTGCTCTCGCTGCCGCTCAGGGCCAACGTGCCGACAGCCGTCGGCTCGACGCTGGTCAACAATCCGCTGACTTTCGTGCCGATCATGGCGGCTGCGTATCGCACCGGGCGCTGGGTGCTCAGGTTCGATGCCAGCGTTCCTGGCCGGCCGATCGCGAGCAATGTCGCGCACAATGCCGGATGGCTGCACTGGCTGGTCGCGCAGGCGGGGCCGTCGACGATGGTGGGATTGGTGGTGATCGCAGTGGCGCTGGCGACGATCGGCTATGCCGCGGCGGCGCTCGGCTGGCGGCTGCGGATCGCGCGCAAATGGCGTAATCGTCGCCGCTGAAACCAGTTTGACGGATCGCGTTTCGCGCGCTTAGTCTCCGCCGCTGCACAGCCGGTCGCGACCGCGACCGAGCGATAATCGGGAGAGGGACAATGAGGGGTTCGCGGATCGTTTCGGCGGTGTCGGCGCTTGCGCTGATGGCGGCGCTGGGCGGGGTTGCGACGGCGCAACAGAGGTCGCCGCTCGACAAGATCACCACTTCGCCCGCCAAGCCGAAGAGCGCCGATGCGCCGCAGATCGGCACGTTCGGCTTCGACGAGAAGGGCATGGATCGCGCGGTCAAGCCTGGCGACGATTTCTACGAATATGCCAACGGCACCTGGGCGAAAACCACCGTGATCCCGGCCGACAAGTCGAACTACGGTGCGTTCGACGTGCTGCAGGATCTCTCGCGAACGCGTACCCGCGGCATCCTGGAGGCGGCGAAAAGCGATCCCAATTCGAAGATCGGGACGGCCTATGCGACCTATCTCGACACCGCGGCGATTGATGCCAAGGGACTGGCGCCGATCAGGCCGTGGCTCGACTCAATCAAGGCGGCCGACAGCAAGACCGCTTATGTCGCGCTGCTCGGCCAGGCGGCGCGCGATGGCGTGCGCGGACCGTTCGGCGCCTATGTCGGGCAAGACGACAAGGACCCCGAGAATTACGCGGTGAGCATCGTCCAAGCCGGGCTCGGCATGCCCGATCGCGATTATTACCTGTCGAACGACCCCAAGCTCGCCCAGACCAAGACCGCCTATCAGGCGCATCTCGCCAAGATGCTGAGCCTTGCCGGAGAGCCGAACGCCGACGCACGTGCCAAGGCGATCGTCGATTTCGAAACGCAGATTGCCCAAGTCAGCTGGACCCGGATCGACAGCCGCGACGCCACGAAAACCTACAACAAGATGACCGTCGCGCAATTGCAGCAGCAGGCGCCGGGTTTCGACTTCGGCGCATGGCTGACCGACAGCGGCACGCCAGTTTCGAGCGTCATCGTCGCGCAACCTTCGGCGGTGACGGGCATCGCAAAGCTGGTCGCCGCGGCGCCGATGCAGGTGCTGCAGGACCAGCTGATCGCCCGTTCGCTCGACAGCTTCGCCGACGTATTGCCGAGCGCGTTCGACGCGGAGAATTTCCACTTCTACGGCACCGTCCTGTCGGGCACGCCCGAGCAGGAGGCGCGGTGGAAGCGCGGGGTCGACTTCACCACCGGCGCGCTGACCGACGACGTATCGAAGCTCTACGTCGCCCAATATTTCCCGCCCGAAACCAAGGCGGCGGCGCTCGACTTGGTCCACAACCTGATCGACGCGATGAATGCGCGGATCGACAAGCTGACCTGGATGGCGCCTGAGACCAAGGTCAAGGCGCACGCCAAGCTCGCCGCCTTCACACCCAAGATCGGCTACCCCGACAAGTGGCACGATTATTCGAACTTGAAGATCGTCGTCGGCGATGCGTTCGGCAACGAACTGCGCGCCAACCAGTGGCAGCACGATTGGGACGCGGACAAGCTCGGCAAACCGATCTACCGGTGGGAATGGGGCATGACGCCGATGACGGTGAACGCCTATTCGAATTTCGGCCAGGTCGAGATCGTCTTCCCGGCGGCGATCCTGCAGCCGCCGTTCTTCGACCCCAAGGCCGATCCGGCGATCAACTACGGCGGCATCGGCGCGGTGATCGGGCACGAGATGAGCCACCAGTTCGACGATCAGGGCTCCAAATACGACGCGCACGGCAAGCTGACCGACTGGTGGACTCCGCAAGACGTCGCCAATTTCAAGAAGCTGACAGGCGAAATCGTCGCGCAATACGACGCCTATGAGCCGCTTCCGGGGATGCATGAAAAAGGCGCGTTGACGCAGGGCGAGAACATAGCCGACCTCGCCGGCCTCACTACTGCCTATGATGCCTACCATAAGGCGCTCGGCGGCAAGAAAGCCCCGGTGATCGACGGCTTCACTGGTGACCAGCGCTTCTACCTCGGGTGGGCCCAGGTGTGGCGGCGCAATTATCGCGAGGCGAATTTGCGCCAGCGCCTGCTGACCGACCCGCACTCGCCGTCGATCCAGCGCGCGTGGATCGTGCGCGACATGGACCCCTGGTATCCGGCGTTCGACGTCAAGCCCGGCGACAAGCTCTACCTGCCGTCCGACAAGCGCGTTCGGATCTGGTAATGCGAAATCCAGCTTGCCCCGGGAACGGGTGAGGGGAGCGGCGTAGCAGGCGCTCCGAAGCTCCTTGACGCTGGCCCGTGGCGCGCCAAAGAGGGCTTATGGCCTCGCACTCGGCATTCCCGGCATCGCTCGATCCCACGCGCAGTGCCGCGCTGATCGCCGGCACCGCCGGGCTCGCCGCGGCGCTCGTGATTCTGTGGCTGGTCGGGAGCGCCGTCGTCGCCGCGGGCTTTCTTGCGACGGCGCTCGTGCTGTTCGGTTTCGTCCTCGCCTGGCGACGATTGGCTCCGGCCAGGGTCGCGGCGCAGGAGAGTGCGGTCGACTGGTCGGTCGCCCACGCGCTCGCCGAGGCCAGCCCCGACGCGGTCGCCGTTACCGATCGCGCGGGGAGGCTGGTCTGCGCCAACGACCGCTACGAAGCGTTATTCGGCGGCTTCCCGACGCCGCCCGGCCTGCCGCTCGCGGAGGACGGCATCAACGCGCTGACTGCCGCGGGACGAGCTGCGTGGCGCGACGGGCGCGGGCGACTCGACCGTCTGCTGTCGCGCGGCACGCCGCTCGCCGTCGACATCGTTCGCGCCGGGGCCGAGCAGGACATGCTGGTCTGGCGCTTCTCTGGTGCCGAGGGGCTCGATCTTGCAGCAAGCGCCGCGACGCTGATCGACGGACGCCACGGAGACCGGCTCGCAGCATCGGGGATCATGCTCGCCCTGGTTTCCCCGGAGGGCCGCATCCGCGCCGCGAATCGCGTGTTCCGCGCGCGCGCCATGGGGCATGAAGAGGCCGCGGTTGCGGGCGGCGATTTCGCGCGCTTCCTCGTCACCGACTCGCGCGGACTGGTGCGCTTCGAGCGCGAGGGGTTGACCGGCGTGCCGGTGCGCGTCCTCCAGATTCCGTTCCTCGACGGCGAGGATGCGCCGCTGCTGGTCGCCCTGGTCGACGAGGAAGAGCCGGTCTCGGGCGGTGCCGGCACGGCACAGCCGGTCAAAAGCCTGATCTCCCTGCTGCCCGTGGGGCTGGCATTGGTCGACCGCGACGGCCGCTTCGTCCAGATGAACGATGCCTTCGCGCGCGCCGCCGATGCCGATCCCGCCAATCCGCCGGTCTATCCCGGCGATCTTGTCGTGCGCGAGGACAAAACCGCGGTCGCCGACGCCGTCCGCCGTTTTGCCAACGGCAGCGGCCACGTTTCGGACATTGCGGTGCGGCTGAAGGGGCATCCCGACGAGCCGGTCGCGCTCACCATTGCCGGTGCGCGCGGGCTCGGCGACGCCGCGGTGCTGCTCAGCCTCAAGGACAACAGCGAGGAAAGCAGGCTCAAGCGCGAGGTCGAGCAAGCGACCAAGATGCGCGCGGTCGGCCAGCTCGCCGGCGGCGTCGCGCACGATTTCAACAACGTCCTCACCGCGATCATCGGCCATTGCGACCTGATGCTGATGCGCCATTCCCCGGGCGACAGCGACTATGACGATATCCAGCAGGTCAAGGCCAATTCCAACCGCGCCGCCAGCCTGACGCGGCAGCTGCTCGCCTTCTCCCGGCAGCAGACGCTGCGTCCGCAGGTGCTGCAGCTGCCCGACGTTATTTCCGAGGTGTCGAACCTGTTGAAGCGGCTGCTCGGCGAAACGGTGACGCTGATGGTCAAGCACGGCCGCAACCTGGGGCCGGTACGCGCCGATCCGGGGCAGCTTGAGCAGGTCGTCGTCAACCTCGCGGTCAACGCGCGCGACGCGATCGGCCTGGGCGGCGGCACCCTGACGATCGAGACGCTGGCGGTCTCGGCGGCCGAAGTGCGGCGGATGGATTCGGAGCTGCTGCCGATCGGCGACTATACCGCGCTGCGCCTGACCGACACCGGCGCCGGCATCCCGCCCGACGTGCTGCCCAAGATCTTCGAGCCGTTCTTCACAACGAAGGACGTGGGCAAGGGGACCGGACTCGGCCTTTCGACCGTCTACGGCATCGTCAAACAGTCGGGCGGCTATATCTTCGCCGAATCGAAGCCGGGGAGGGGGGCGACCTTCACCATCTATTTTCCGGTCCATGCGGAGGGCGCCACGGCGCCGGCCGCTCGTTCCCCCTCGCGCGGCAAGCCGGGCGACCTGTGGGGGTCGGGCACGATCCTGCTGGTCGAGGACGAGGACATGGTGCGTGCGGTCGCCGAGCGGGCGCTCACGCGGCAGGGCTATACCGTGCTCACCGCTGAGAATGGCGAGGCGGCGCTCGAGCTGATCGCGACCGCCGACCGGCCCGACCTGCTCATTTCCGACGTCGTCATGCCGTCGATGGACGGACCGACCATGGTCGCCCGCGTGCGCAAGCGCTACCCCGACCTGCCGATCCTGTTCATGTCGGGCTACGCCGAGGAGCAGCTGCGCCGGTCGATCGATATCGACCACGTCGCGTTTCTGCCGAAACCCTTTTCCGTCCAGCAGCTTGCCGAAGCTGCGCGCGATGCTTTGACGATGAAATAGCGGCTGGCGCACTGGCCGCACCGCCGGTAATGAACGCGCGATGAGCACGACCCGCCGCATTCTCGTCGTCGAAGACGAACCGTTGATCTCGATGATGCTCGAGGATTTTCTCGACATGCTCGGGCACGAGGTCGCCGGCGCCGTCGACAGCGTCGGCGATGCGCTGGCTGCGGTCGAGGCGGGGGGTGTCGATGCGGCCATTCTCGACGTCAATTTGCGCGGAGGAGAGAAAAGCTGGGCGGTCGCCGACATGCTGGCCAGGGATGGCATTCCCTTCGTGCTCGCGACCGGCGATGGCGGCGATTCGATCGCCGAGCCGCACCGCGATCGGCCGACGCTGACCAAGCCGTTCACGATGGACGGGGTGAAACAGGCGCTGGAGGAACTCGAATAGCTGCTATTCGATCCGCTGAGGTACCTCCGCGGCATCCTGATCGAGGGAATCCTGCGGCGCGACGGCTTCCCACGGGAAGACGAACCAGTCCTTGGTTTGCTCACGGTCGATCGTGCAGGCGCGGTAATCGACACGCTCGGCCGAGCCCGAATTGTCGATCAGCGTGGCGAAGCGCACGTTTGCCGCAACCGCGCCGGCCTCGACCAGCGCGCGGCGCAGCCTGGCGATCGTGCGGCCGCTGTCGTTGATGTCGTCGAGGAACAGCAGCCGCTCGCCCTCGCGAGTGCGCGCGGCGAGACGGATCAGCGGGGCGTCGGCGAAGTCGGGCACCTCGCTCGAATGATCGACCGACAGCATCGGCAACCCGGTCGCATGGCTGAGGTATACCGCCGGCGCCAGCCCGCCGCGGCCGATGCCGATGACGAACGACGGCGTCCAGTCGCCGGCGCCGATCTGCTCGGCGAGCGACAACACCATCGCGACATAATCGTCGTGCGTGATACGAGTGAAGGTCGGCATCAGCCGTTCGCCGCGACATAGGCGTCGAGCCGGGCGCAATGCGCGGCGACTTCGTCGTCGGTGAGGAACGATCCCAGGAAGCTGTTGCGCGCCAGCGTGACGAGATCGCCGCGCGTCAGCCCGCGCGCCTCGGCGACGGCAAGGTAGTTGTCGGCGATATAGCCGCCGAAATAAGCCGGGTCGTCCGAATTGACCGTCGCGCGCAGGCCGAGCCGCAGCATTCGGTCGATCGGGTGGTGCGCCATGTCGTCGACCACGCACAGCTTGAGGTTGGAGAGCGGACAGACCGTCAGCGTCATGCCGGTGCGGGCAAGGCGGGCGGTCAGCACCGCGTCCTCAAGGCTGCGGTTGCCGTGGTCGAGCCGGTCGATGTCGAGCAGGTCGAGCGCCTGGTGGACATAGTCCGGCGGCCCTTCCTCGCCGGCGTGCGCAACCAGCCTCAGCCCCTTGGCGCGTGCGGCGGCGAAGACGCGGGCGAATTTCTCGGGCGGGTGGCCGAGCTCGGACGAATCGAGCCCGACCCCGGCGATGCGGTCGAGCCACGGTTCGGCGGCATCCAGCGCCGCGAATGCTGAGTCCTCGTCGAGATGGCGCAGGAAGCACAGAATCAGCTTCGAGGTGAGGCCATGCTTTGCCTCCGCCTCCCCCATCGCCGACAACAGCCCCTCGATCACCGTGCCGAACGCGATCCCGCGATCGGTGTGGGTCTGCGGGTCGAAGAAGATCTCGGCATGGACGACCCCGTCGGCCGCGGCGCGGTCGAAATAGGCGGCGGCGAGGTCGTGGAAATCCTGTTGCTCGCGCAGAACGTTGGCGCCCTGATAATAGATGTCGAGGAAGTCCTGCAGGTTAGTGAAGCTGTAGGCGGCCCGCACTTCCTCGACGCTGTCGAACGGGATTGTCACCCCGTTGCGCTTCGCAAGCGCGACCATCAGCTCGGGCTCGAGGCTGCCTTCGATGTGAAGGTGGAGCTCGGCCTTGGGCAGGCCGGTGATGAAGCTGGCGAGGTCGGTCATGCGCTCCTCTTCGAGATCAGCCGCCGCCGGGGCCGTGCGGGCCCTCGGCCGGGGTGCGGGGCGCGACCTTGTGCGGCACATGCTGGTCGAAGTCGATGCGGTAGAGGTCGAACCGGCGGTCGGTGAGGTTGCGCACGGTGCCCTCGGTCCGCGCCCAGGTGAGGTCGGCGAGGTTGACGTCGCTGATCGTCAGCGTCTCGACATTCTCGCTCGCCTCGGCGGCGATGCCGTCGCGGGCGAAGGGGAAGTCGCACGGCGTCAGGATGCAGCTCTGCGCATATTGGATGTCCATGTTGTCGACATTGGGCAGGTTGCCGACATTGCCCGACAGCACGACGTAGCATTGGTTCTCGATCGCACGCGCCTGGCAGCAATAGCGCACGCGCAGATAGCCCTGGCGATTGTCGGTGCAGAAGGGGACGAACAGGATGCGCGCCCCTTCGTCGACCAGGCGGCGGGCGAGCTCGGGGAATTCGCTGTCGTAGCAGATGAGCACGCCGACCGGTCCGCAATCGGTCTGGATGACATCGACCTCGTCGCCGCCCTTGATGTTCCACCAATAGCGTTCGTTGGGCGTGGGTGGATCTTCTCGCGGGCATGGACCGATCCGTCGCGCAGGCAGACATAGGCGACGTTCTGGATATCGCCGTCGTCGGTGCGGGTCGGGTGCGAACCGCCGATGATGTTGATATTGTATTCGAGCGCCATCCGGCTGAGTTCCTTGACCAGCCGGGGCGTATGCGCGGTCAGCGCGTCGATCGCCTCCGCCGGGCTCAGCTCGCGCTTTTCATAGGCGAGCAGCGGCAGCGTGAAGAGCTCGGGAAAGACGACGAAGTCGGAACGATAATCCGCAGCGACATCAACGAAATATTCGATGTTACCGAGAAAGTCCTCGAAGTCGCTGACCGCCCGCGCCTGGAGCTGGACGGTGGCGAGGCGGACGCTTTCGACGTCGCGCGGCAAGGCATAGCGCGTATCGGCGTCGTCGGGGACATAGGGGTTGCGCCAGACGAGCAGCGCGGCGTTGCCCGCCGACCGCTTGTCCTCGGGCAGGTAGTTTTCAAGGACGCCCTTGATCTCGAATCCGTTGCGCAGCTGAAAGCTGACCACCGGATCGCGCAGCTTGCGGGTGGCGATCGCCTCCAGATAGCCGGCGGGGCCATCGACCTTGCGCCGGTTGCGCTGATAGCCGGGCATACGCCCGCCGATGACGATGCCCTTGAGCTCGAGCCGTTCGGCGAGCGCCTTGCGCGCGTCGTAGAGCCGCTGGCCGATGCGGACCCCGCGCACCTTGGGATCGACGCACATCTCGTAGCCGTAGAGCCAGGCGCCGGTCGGGTCGTGGCGCGAGCCGAAGCCATTGGCGGTGATCTCTTCCCAATCGTGCGGCGCGAAGGCGATATCCTCATCGACGCGCATCGAGGCACAATAGCCGACGATCCGGCCGTCGTAGAGCGCGATGAACTGGCCTTCGGGGAAATGGTTGATCTGCCCCCGCACCTGGCCGCGGCTGTAGCCCGAGATGCGGTCGTAGGCGCGCTCGACGAGGTCGATGATGCCGGGGACGTCGGCGGTCCGGGCGACGCGGACTTCGAGGCGTTTGGTGGTGGAGCGGGGCATTCGGTTATTCACCCTCACCCTTCCGGCGCTTCGCGCCTCCCTCCCTCTCCCAATGGGAGAGGGAAGGGGCCCGCCCGGCACAGCCGGGTGGGAAGGGAGAGGGTCTGGTCGTCATTCCATTTAGCTCAGCCCTTGCGCCGCCATCGCGGTTTCGAGATTGGAGCGGATCGCTTCGAAGAATTGCTCGGTGGTCATCCACGGCTGATCGGGGCCGATCAGGATCGCGAGGTCCTTGGTCATCTGGCCCTTTTCAACCGTCTCGACGCACACCCGTTCCAGCGTTTCGGCGAACTTCGTCACGTCGGGCGTGCCGTCGAACTTGCCGCGGAACTTGAGCCCGCCGGTCCAGGCGAAGATCGAGGCGATCGGGTTGGTCGAGGTCGCCTTGCCCTGCTGGTGCTGGCGATAGTGGCGGGTGACGGTGCCGTGCGCCGCCTCGGCCTCGATCGTCTTGCCGTCGGGGGTCATCAGCACCGAGGTCATCAAACCGAGGCTGCCGAAGCCCTGCGCGACCTGGTCCGACTGGACGTCGCCGTCATAATTCTTGCACGCCCAGACAAACTCGCCGCTCCACTTGAGCGCCGAGGCGACCATGTCGTCGATCAGGCGGTGCTGATATTCGATGCCGGCTTCTTTGAACTTCGCCTCGAACTCGGCCTCGTAGATTTCCTGGAACAGGTCCTTGAAGCGGCCATCATAGGCTTTGAGGATGGTGTTCTTGGTCGACAGGTACACCGGCCACTTGCGGTTGAGCCCGTAATTCATCGACGCCCGCGCGAAATCGCGGATCGAATCGTCGAGGTTATACATGCCCATCGCGACGCCCGACGACGGGAAGTCGAACACGTCGAAATCAAGGCTGTCGCCGTTCTCGCCTTCCCATTTCATGGTCAGCTTGCCGGGGCCGGGGACGCGGAAGTCGGTGGCGCGATACTGGTCGCCGAAGGCGTGGCGGCCGACGACGATCGGCTTGGTCCAGCCGGGGATTAGCCGCGGCACGTTGTTGATGACGATCGGCTCGCGGAAGATCGTGCCGCCCAGGATGTTGCGGATCGTGCCGTTGGGCGATTTCCACATCTTTTTGAGGTGAAATTCCTCGACGCGGGCCTCGTCGGGGGTAATCGTCGCGCACTTCACGCCGACGCCGTATTTCTGGATCGCCCTGGCCGAATCGATCGTGATCTGGTCGTTGGTCTCGTCGCGCTTCTCGACCGAGAGGTCGTAATATTCGAGGCCGATGTCGAGATAGGGCTTGATCAGGCGCTCGCGGATCCATTCCCAGATGATCCGCGTCATTTCGTCGCCGTCGATCTCCACGACGGGGTTCTTCACCGTGATCTTCGCCATTGTCTCTCTCTCGTCAAAGGATGGGGTCGCGGAGGCCCCTAAGGGCAGGCCGTCGCGCGATCAAGCCGCGGCTCGTCCGCCGGTGAAGTGGAGAAAGTGGAGAGTGTCGCACGGTTTCGCCCGCTTCGCTGCGATCCTCGGGAAAGGAGAGAGATGCAATCGGGGACGAGACGATTGGAACATAAAGCGAACATAGCGCAAAGCGGGTCTGTAGGAAAGCAATTTCGCCGTTTTGAGGCGCGTTGTGTTAGGCGGGCGACACAGCTACACCTCGCGCGCATGGGGTCACTCGAAAAACCGCCGGTCGGCACCTCGACCGTGAAGTGGCGCTTTCCGGCCATGCATCCGGAAGGCCGCAAATATGTCCTGATCGCCGGCGCCCTGGCGCTGGCGTCGATCTGGATCTGGGATTTCGCGACATGGCCGCTGATCGGCCTCGCAGCCTGGGTCGCAGCGTTCTTCCGCGACCCGGTACGCGTCACGCCGCAGGGCGACGACCTGATCGTCGCGCCCGCCGACGGGCTGGTGACGATGATCGAGCGGGTGCCGGTACCGGTCGAGCTCGCCGGGCCCAACGGGCTGGGGGACGCGCCGCTGGTGCGCGTCTCGATCTTCATGAGCGTGTTCGACGTGCATGTGAACCGCACGCCCATCGCCGGCACGATCCGGCAGGTCGTCTATATCTCCGGCAAGTTCCTCAACGCCGACCTCGACAAGGCGAGCGAGGAGAACGAGCGGCAGCACATCCTGGTTGAAGGCCATGACGGGCGGCGGATCGGCTTCACTCAGATCGCCGGGCTGGTCGCGCGGCGGATCGTCACCTTCGTCAAGCCCGGCGACATCGTCGCGGCGGGACAGCGCGTCGGCCTGATCCGGTTCGGCAGCCGCGTCGACGTCTACCTGCCCGACGGCATCGAGCCGCAGGTCGCGCTCGGCCAGCGCAGCGTCGCCGGAGAAACCGTGCTCGGGCGGATCGGCGCACCGATGGCGGTCGGTGTGGCGCAGTGAGGCCAAACCTCCCCGGATATTCCTGCGAAGGCAGGAATCCAGGAGCCGCGGGCGATAACGCCGGTGGCTCCGGGCTCCTGCTTCCGCGGGAGCACAAGGGCCGATGAAACCGCCGATCCGCCGCCCGGTGCGCGGATTGCCGCTGCGCGCGGTCGCGCCCAATGCGGTTACCGCGCTCGCGCTTTGCTTCGGTCTCTCGGGAATCCGCTTCGCGATCGGCGGGGAGTGGGAGCGGGCGGTGCTGATGATCATGGTCGCCGGCGTGCTCGATGGGCTAGACGGGCGCGTCGCGCGGATGCTGCACGGGGCGAGCCGGTTCGGCGCCGAGCTCGATTCGCTCAGCGACGTGGTGTCGTTCGGCGTGTCGCCGGCATTGGTCGTCTATCTCTGGTCGCTGATCGGCTTGCCCAAGGTCGGCTGGATCTGCGCGTTGATCCTCGCGGTGTTCTGCGCGCTGCGTCTCGCGCGGTTCAACGCCAACATCGACGTTACCGAACAGCCGCATAAATCGGCCGGCTTTCTGACCGGCATTCCGGCGCCGGCGGGCGCGCTGCTCGCGATGCTGCCGATGTACTGCTGGTTCTCGAGCGAGCTCGACATGTTCCGCTCGCCGTTGCTGGTCGCGCCCTGGGTCGCCTTCGTCGCGCTGATGATGGTGTCCAGCATCGCCACCTTCAGCTGGTCGTCGCTGCGGCTGCGCGCCAACATCCGCTTCGAGGCGCTGGCGGTGGTCGTGCTGTTCGGCGCCGCACTGCTCACCGCGCCCTGGCAGACGCTGACGGTGATCTGCGTCGCGTATCTGGCGACGATCCCGTTCAGCATCCGCGCCTATGGCCGGATCAGGCGGCTTCGCGTCGCCGCCCTGCGAGACGAGTTGCCGGGCGATCACCCCTGACGATCCGATGCCGCCGGGCCGGCGCCAGTCGGCGCGCGGGTGCCGGCCGTCCGGTCAGCGCCTCGGCCATGCGCGGCCAGGCCGGTATCAGCGTGCCCGCGGCCACCGTGACGATCAGCGCCAGCGCGCCTGCGAAAACCAGAGCCGATACAATCGCCATGACCACCTCCTGACATCGGGCGGAACCGTCCAGGGCAATCCCCGCGCCCCGCGATCGTTCCTCGTTCGTTCCGTGTTTGCTCTATGTTCCATCGATGTTCCGCTTGTCAACGCTTGATTTGCGTGGCGCGCTCGGCTAAGCGCGCCGCCTCAACCCCGCATGGGAAGCGCACATACCGGTGCTCTGGGTCCGCCCAGGGTCACTGCTTCCCAGAGGTCTAACCGGAAAGGAAACGATTATGGCGGCTCCCGTCGTCACCATGCAGCAGTTGCTCGAGACCGGCGCGCACTTCGGTCACCAGACGCACCGCTGGAACCCCAAGATGAAGCCGTACATCTTCGGCGATCGCAACGGCGTCCACATCATCGACCTGTCGCAGACGGTGCCGCTGTTCGCGCGCGCGCTGGAGTTCGTGAACTCGACCGTCGCCGCGGGCGGCAAGGTGCTGTTCGTCGGCACCAAGCGCCAGGCGCAGGAGCCGATCGCCGAGGCCGCGCGCAAGGCCGGCCAGCATTTCGTCAACCACCGCTGGCTCGGCGGCATGCTGACCAACTGGAAGACGATCTCGCAGTCGATCAAGCGGCTGAAGACGCTCGAGGAGCGGCTGTCGGGCGACACCGCCGGCCTCACCAAGAAGGAAGTGCTGCAGCTGACCCGCGAGCGCGACAAGCTCGAGCTGAGCCTCGGCGGTATCCGCGACATGGGCGGCATTCCCGACGTGATGTTCGTGATCGACGCCAACAAGGAAGAGCTGGCGATCAAGGAAGCCAATACGCTGGGCATTCCGGTCGTCGCGGTCCTCGATACCAACGTCTCGCCCGACGGCATCGCCTTCCCGGTGCCGGCGAACGACGACGCGAGCCGTGCGATCCGCCTCTATTGCGAGGCGATCTCGATCGCTGCGACGCGCGGCGGCCAGGACGCTGCCGTGATGAGCGGGCAGGACTTCGGCGCGATGGCCGAGCCGCCGGTCGAGGCCGCGGTCGCCGAGCCCGAGCAGCCGGCGGCTGCGACCGAGCCGGAGACCGCCGAAGAGGGCGAGCGCCAGATCGACGCCTGATCCGTCGCCGAACTGACATACGGGCGGGGTAGGGCGGCGCGCTTTACCTCGCCCGCACCCATATTCACGAAGTTACGAGGAATAGAAAAATGGCCGAGATCACGGCAGCGATGGTCAAGGACCTGCGCGAGAAGAGCGGCGCGGGCATGATGGATTGCAAGAAGGCGCTGACCGAGGCGGGCGGCGACATGGACGCGGCGATCGATTGGCTGCGCACCAAGGGCCTCGCCGCCGCGCAGAAGAAGTCGAGCCGCACCGCGGCCGAGGGCCTGGTCGGGGTCGCCGTCGCGGGCACCGCGGGCGCCGCGGTCGAGGTCAATTCGGAGACCGACTTCGTCGCCAAGAACGAGCGCTTCCAGGATTTCGTCCGCGAGGTGACTCAGATCGTGCTCGCCACGGGCGACGATCTCGCCGCCGTGCGCGCCGAGGCGATGCCGTCGGGCACCTCGGTCGAGGAGACGCTGACCAACAACATCGCGACGATCGGCGAGAACCAGTCGCTGCGCCGTGCCAAGCGGCTCGAAGTGGCGAAGGGCGCGGTCGTGCCCTACGTCCACAATGCGCAGGCGCCGGGGCTCGGCAAGATCGGCGTGCTGGTCGCGCTGGAGAGCGAGGCGGGCGCCGACGTGCTCGAACCGCTCGGCAAGCAGATCGCGATGCACATCGCCGCGGCGTTCCCGCTGGCGCTGAGCGAGGACGGGCTCGACGCCGAGGTGATCGAGCGCGAGCGTGCGATCGCGACCGAAAAGGCCGCCGAATCGGGAAAGCCCGCCGAGATCGTCGCCAAGATGGTCGACGGCGCGGTCAAGAAGTTCGCCAAGGAAAACGCGCTCCTGTCGCAGCTGTTCGTGATGGACAACAAGACCCCCATAGCCGACGTCGTCGCCAAGGCCGGCAAGGACGCCGGTGCGACGATCACGCTGAAGGATTATGTCCGTTTCCAGCTCGGCGAAGGGATCGAGAAGGAAGAGAGCGACTTCGCCGCGGAAGTGGCGGCAACGGCTCGTCTGAAGAAGGGCTGATGTATATTTCCCTCTCCCCTTGCGGGAGTTCGAGGTCGGCCATGCCCCCGGCATGGCCTAAACAATGCGGGGCATGGTTTACCTCGAACTGGATACGGAGACTTGGCGGCTCTGCCGCCTAGTCGAGTTTGGGTGAGGGGGCGAGCCACAGGCTCGCGCGGCGCATTCGCGCCGCTCACCCTCACCAAGCTTCGCTAGCGCACGCGCGCAAGCTCCGCTATCCTCTCCCGTAACGGGAGAGGAGCAAAATCTCCTGCACCATATCTGCACGGCATCAGCGCTTGGCAGCCGGGCGGCGCGCCGATAAGGTCCGCGCCGCTCCGCCTCATTGCCTCGAAGGTTTCATGACCCCCCGTTTCAAGCGCATCCTTCTCAAATTGTCTGGCGAGGTCCTGATGGGCGAGGGCGGCCTCGCGATCGACCCGGCGGTCACCGGGCGAGTTGCGCAGGAGATCGCCGATACGCGCGCGATGGGGCACGAGCTGTGCGTCGTCGTCGGTGGGGGCAATATCTTCCGCGGCATTTCGGGCGCGGCGCGTGGGATGGACCGTGCGACCGGCGACTATATGGGGATGCTGGCGACGGTGATGAATGCGCTCGCGGTGCAGAACGCGCTCGAGCAGATCGGCGTCGATACCCGCGTTCAGTCGGCGATCCCGATGGCCAGCGTGTGCGAACCCTTCATCCGCCGCCGCGCCGAACGCCACCTCGAAAAGGGCCGGGTGGTGATCTTCGCCGCCGGAGTCGGCAGCCCGTATTTCACCACCGACACCGGCGCCGCGTTGCGCGCTGCCGAAATGAAATGCGACGCGCTGTTCAAGGGCACCTCGGTCGACGGCGTCTATGACGCCGACCCGAAGAAGGTTGCCACGGCGAAGCGATACGAAACAGTCTCTTACGACAAGGTCCTCGCGGACAATCTCAAGGTAATGGACGCGAGCGCCGTTGCCTTGTGCCGCGACAACCACATTCCGATCGTCGTCTTCAACATCCGCGGCGAGGGCAATCTCGCCGCCGTCCTCAGGGGCGAGGGCGTCTCGACGATCGTCACCGACAGCGCAGATTCCGGGGAGACCAACTGATGCCTGCCTATGACAAGGCCGATCTCGAACGCCGCATGGCCGGCAGCGTCGAGGCGTTGAAGCACGATCTCGCCGGCCTGCGCACCGGCCGCGCCTCGACCGCGCTGCTCGATCCGGTGACCGTCGAGGTCTACGGCGCGCAGATGCCGCTCAACCAGGTCGCGACGATCTCGGCGCCCGAGCCCAGGATGCTTTCGGTGCAGGTGTGGGACAAGTCCAACGTGGGTCCGGTCGAGAAGGCGATCCGCTCGGCAGGGCTTGGCCTCAATCCGATCAACGACGGCACCACGCTGCGCCTGCCGATTCCCGATCTGACCGAGGAACGCCGCAAGGAACTCGCCAAGCTCGCCGGCCAATATGCCGAAAAGGCGCGAATCGCCGCGCGCAACGTCCGCCGCGACGGGATGGACAGCCTCAAGACCGACGAGAAGAAGGGCGTCTATTCGGAGGATGAGCGCAAGCGGCTGGAAAACGAAGTCCAGAAGCTGACCGATTCGACGATCGCCGATATCGACGCGGCGGCGTCGGCCAAGGAAAAGGAAATCATGGGGCAGTGAGCGATCCGATCGCCTCTATCCCGTTCGCGGGGGACCCGGCATGAGCACGGTCCCCGCGTTCGTGAGTGGCGGCGAGGGCGCGTTGCCGCGTCACGTCGCCATCATCATGGACGGCAACGGGCGCTGGGCGAAGAAGCGCTTCCTGCCGCGCGCGGCCGGGCATCGTGCCGGGGTCGAGGCGGTGCGCAAGGTGACGCGCGCCGCCCGCGCGATCGGAATCGAGGTGCTGACGCTCTACGCCTTTTCATCGGAGAATTGGCGGCGTCCGGAGAGCGAAGTCAGCGACCTCATGGGCCTGCTCCGCCTGTTCATCCGCAGCGATCTCGACGAACTGGTGCGTGAGAACGTTCGCCTCAAGGTGATCGGCGACTATCGCCGCTTCGCGCCCGATCTCGTCGCGATGGTCGACGACGCGCTGGCGCGGACCGCCCAGAACACGGGCGCGACGCTGGTGATCGCGCTCAATTACGGCGCTCAGGCCGAGATCGTCGCCGCGACGCAGGCGCTGGCCGAAGAGGCGAGGGCAGGGCGGCTCGACCCCGCCTCGATCGACGAGGCGGCGATCGAGGCGCGGCTGGAGACCAGCGGCCTGCCGCCGCTCGACCTCGTCATCCGCACCTCGGGCGAGCATCGGCTGTCGAACTTCCTGCTGTGGCAGGCGGCCTATGCCGAAATGCTGTTCGTCGACACGCTGTGGCCCGATTTCGACGGCGAGGCGCTGGCCGAGGCGATCGGCTGCTACGGCCGGCGGCAGCGGCGCTTCGGAGGCCTGTGAGCGGCGAAACGCCTGCAGGGCAGATGTCCGAACTCACGCTTCGGACGCTGGTCGGGATCGCGCTGATCGCCGTGGCGGCGGTCGCGCTGCTGGTCGGCGGGTTCGTCTTCTGGGCGCCGACCTGCATCGTCGCGCTGCTGATGATGGCCGAATGGAGCGACCTGTTCAGGATATCGCCGGCGCGCAAGCGACTTGCGCAATTCGCCCTCACGGTGCCGCTGGCGATACTGTGCCCCTGGGCCGCGGGCCCGGGATTCTTCGCGCTGGGGCTGCTGATCGGCGCGGGGTTCTTCATCGTCATCGTCACGCAGCGGCCACCGCTTGGCGGGGGCATCGTCTATTGCGGGCTCCCGGTGCTTTCGCTCCTCCTCATCCGGCAGCAGCACGACGGTCTCGTCTATGCCTTCTGGACGATGGCGCTGGTATGGGTGACCGACATCGGCGCCTATTTCGCCGGCCGCACGATCGGCGGGGCGAAGCTTGCGCCGGCGATCAGCCCGAACAAGACCTGGGCGGGGTTGATCGGGGGGATGGTGCTCGCGGCGCTGTTCGGGATCGCCATGCACTATGCCTACGGCCTGGCGCTGCGGCTGACGCTCGCCTCGCCGCTGCTCGCGATCGTCGCGCAGGCGGGCGACCTCTACGAAAGCTGGCTGAAGCGGCGCGCCGGCGTCAAGGATTCGGGCAATATCCTGCCCGGCCATGGCGGCGTGCTCGACCGGATCGACGGGCTGGTGCCGGTGGCGCCGGTCGCGGCGCTACTGGTGGTCGTCGTGCCGAAGCTGTATCCGCTGATCGGATGGTGAAACGCGTTTCTGTTCTGGGAGCGACAGGATCGGTCGGGTGTTCGACGCTCGACCTGATCGAGCGCGCGCCCGAGGACTTCGAAGTGGTCGCGCTGACCGCAAACTGCAACGTCGCGGAGCTCGCCGCCGCGGCGATCCGCACCAACGCGCGGCGTGCGGTGGTGGCCGACCAGACCTGTTTCGGCGCCTTGCGCGAGCGCCTCGCGGGAACCGGCATCGCCGTCGCGGCGGGCAGGCAGGCGATCTGCGAGGCGGCGGCCGATGCCGACTGGACGATGGCGGCGATCGTGGGGTGCGCAGGGCTAGAACCGGTCATGGCCGCGGTCGCCGGCGGCGGAACGGTGGTGCTCGCCAACAAGGAGCCGCTCGTCTCCGCCGGCGAACTCGTGCTGGCGGAAGCGAAGAAGCACGGCGCGATCGTCCTACCGGCCGATTCGGAGCATAATGCGATCTTCCAATGCTTCGATTTCGCGCGGCCCGAGCGGGTGCGGCGCATCGTCCTTACCGCGTCCGGAGGCCCGTTTCGCGACTGGACGACGGAGGCGATGCGCGTCGTGACGCCCGCCGAGGCGGTGGCGCATCCCAACTGGTCGATGGGCGCCAAGATCTCGGTCGATTCGGCGACGATGATGAACAAGGGGCTCGAGCTAATCGAGGCGGCGCGGCTGTTCCCGGTCCCGCCGGACCGGATCGAGATCGTCGTTCACCGCCAGTCGATCATCCATTCGATCGTCGATTATGTCGACGGCTCGATGCTCGCGCAAATGGGGCCGTCCGACATGCGCGTGCCGATCGCGCACACGCTCGCCTGGCCGGATCGCATTGCGACGCCGATGATGCCGCTCGACCTCGTGGCGGTGGGTCGGCTCGATTTCGAGGCGCCCGATCCCGCGCGCTTCCCTGCGCTGGCCCTCGCGCGCGAGGCGCTGGAGGCGGGCGGGGCTGCGCCGGCGATCCTCAACGCCGCCAACGAAGTGGCCGTCGCGGCCTTTCTTGACGGGCGCGTCGGCTTCCTCGAAATTGCCGCAATCGTCGCCGATACGATGGCGCGTTACCAGCCGGAGGCGCCGGACACGCTCGACGCGGTCCTGGCGGTGGACGCAGAAGCCAGGGCGGTGGCGCGTGCGCGTGTAGAGGATTGCCTCGTTTGACCCACAGTCCCGGTATTCTGTTCAGCATCCTGGCGTTCGTGCTGGTGATCGGGCCGCTCGTGTTCGTCCACGAATTCGGCCACTATCTCGCCGGACGCTGGTTCGGGGTGAAGGCGGAGGCCTTCTCGATCGGCTTCGGGCGCGAGATCGCCGGCTGGACCGATCGGCGCGGCACCCGGTGGAAACTCGGCTGGCTGCCGCTCGGCGGCTATGTCCGCTTCGCCGGCGACATGAACCCGGCGAGCCAGCCCAGCGCCGAATGGCTGGCGCTGCCCGCTGCAGAGCGTGCGCAGACCTTCCAGGCGAAGCCCGTGTGGCAGCGCGCGATCATCGTCGCGGCCGGCCCGGTGACCAATTTCGTCATCGCGATCGCGATCCTCGCCGGATTCGCGCTGGCCTATGGCGATCTGCGCACTCCGACGGTGGTCGGCGCAGTCGTGCCGGAGAGCGCGGCCGCGGTGGCGGGGCTCGAACCCGGCGACCGCATCACCGCGGTCGGCGGACGCCGGTTCGAGACATTCGACCGGCTTGCGCGCTACGTCGTGCTGAGGCCCGGCGAGCAGGTCGAGATCGACTTTGTTCGCGACGGCCGCGCGATGGCGCGGCAGGCGACGCTGGGCAAGACCGAATTCACCGACCGCTTCGGCAATCGCTTCGCGATCGGGCGGCTCGGCGTCGAAGCGACCGATCCGGTGGTGACTCCGGTCAGCCTCGCTCAGGCTCCGCTCGTCGGGCTGCGCCGCGCGGGTGAGCTCGTCCAGGTGACGATCGACGGGATTGGGCAGATCGTCTCGGGCCGCCGGTCGGTCAAGGACCTCAACGGCCCCGTAGGCACCGCGCGGATCGCCGGCGAACAGATGACGCTCGGGCCCGACGCCTTCGTCGCGCTGATCGCGGTGGTGTCGATTAATCTGGGATTCATTAACTTGTTGCCAGTCCCGATGCTGGATGGCGGACACCTTCTCTTCTATGCAATCGAGGCGATCCGGCGTAGGCCGCTCCAGCCCGAGGCGCAGGAATGGGCGTTTCGCGGCGGTCTGGCGGCGCTGGTTGCGTTGATCCTGATCGTGACGTTCAACGATCTGGGCGCATTCGGACTGTGGAGGAACCTCGCCGGGTTGATCGGGTGAGGCGGTTAGGGCAGGCATGGCGCGCCGTTTCCGGCAAGGTGATTCCGTTTAGGGTGGGACTGTGACAGTAACCAACACTTCGATGCTCGGCACTCGGGCGGTGGCTTGGCTGCTCGCCGGCACGATCCTGTCCGGCCTCCCCGCGAGCGCCTATGCCCAGGCCGCGCCCGCACAGGCAGCGGCGCAAGGCCAGGCGGCGCCGGCGCCAGCTCCCGCTCCGGCACCTGCTCCCGCGGCAACGCCCGCCGCGACGGCGCCGGCCGCTGCGCCCGCCCCGCAGCAGCGGATCATCAAGTCGCTGCGCGTCAACGGCTCCGAACGTATCGAGCCCGAAACGGTGTTGTCCTATACCAAGCTGCGCGTAGGCCAGCCCTATGACAACGCCACGCTCGACCAGGCGATCCGTGATCTTTACGACAGCGGCTTCTTCGCCGACGTCAGCATCGACGGCGTCGAGACCGGCGATATCGTCATCAACATCAAGGAAAACCCGCTGATCAACCGGGTGATCCTGCAGGGCAACAAGCACCTCAAATCCGACAAGATCACCAAGGAGATCAAGCTCGCCCCGCGGCAGATCTTCACGCGCACCGCGGTGCGGCAGGACGTGTCGCGCATCCTTGAGCTCTACCGCCGCGAGGGCCGGTTCGCCGCCAACGTCCAGCCGGAGATGGTCTCGCTCGACCAGAACCGAGTCGACGTGGTGTTCGATATTTCCGAAGGGCCGAAGTCGAAGGTCCGCCAGATCAACATCATCGGCAATCACGTCTTTTCCGACGGCAAGCTGCGCGGGCAGATGGCGACCAAGGAAGCCCGCCTGCTGACGATCCTGAGCCCGAACACGAGCTACGACCAGGATCGCATGGCCTATGACCAGCAGAAGCTCAGGCAGTTCTACCTGACCCAGGGCTATGCCGATTTCCGCGTGACCTCCGCGGTCGCCGAGCTGACCCCCGACAAGCGCGACTTCATCATCACCTACGTGATCCAGGAGGGTGAGCGCTACAAGTTCGGCGACGTCACCGTCGACAGCGACATCCGCGACTTCGACGACAAGCGGCTCGCCGCGACGCTGCCCTTCCACAAGGGCGACTGGTACAACGCCAAGCAGGTCGAAGATGCCGTCGACAGCCTGACGCAGACTGCCGGCCTGTTCGGCTACGCCTTCGCCAACGTCGATCCGGAGTTCACGCCGGACCGCGACACCCATACGATGGATATCAACTTCCACATCTCGGAAGCGAAGCGGACCTACGTCGAGAAGATCGACATCAACGGCAACACCCAGACCAAGGACAAGGTGATCCGCCGCGAAATGCGGCTGGCCGAGGGCGACGCGTTCAACACCTTCCAGGTCAAGCGCTCGTCCGACCGCATCAACTCGCTCGGCTTCTTCCAGGACAAGTTCGAGCTGAAGCAGGTGCAGGGCTCGGCGCCCGATCGCGTCATCCTGCAGGCCAATCTGGAGGAGAAGTCGACCGGCGAGCTGCAGCTGTCGGCGGGCTATTCGGACCTCGAAGGCTTCATCATCCAGGGCGGCATCACCCAGCACAATTTCCGTGGCATGGGTCAGGAGCTGCGCGCCGACGTCAGCTGGTCCTATTATTCGAAGTCGATCGACCTCGGCTTCACCGAGCCCTATCTGTTCGACAAGAATATCGCGATCGGCGGCGACGTCTATCGGCGCGATTACAACGCATTCAACTATATCGGCGACAGCCGCGAGACGACCTATAGCGACGTTTCGACGGGCTTTCAGATCCGTTCGGGGATTCCGCTCACCGAATATTGGTCGCTGTCGGGCCGCTACACGCTCGAATATGATGAGGTCGGCCTGGAGAAGTCGATCTATTACACCGACGGCGCGTGCGATCCGCTCAAGGCCGGCCGCTATCTCTGCGATTCGCTCGGCAACCGCTGGAAGTCCGAGGTCGGTTATTCGCTGATCTATTCGAGCCTCAACAATGGCCTGCACCCCAGCGCCGGCACGCAATTGTCGTTCAGCCAGGATTTCGCCGGGCTGGGCGGCGATGTGAGGTACGTCCGTACCCGCGCCAATTTCGCGCATTACTGGGGATTCGGCGGCGGCTTCATCCTGTCGACCCGCGCCGAGGGCGGTTGGATCGCGCCGTTCGAGAAGGATCCGGGGCCGGGCATCGACGCAGTCAGGATCAACGACCGCTTCCTGCTCGGCGAGCCGCAGTTCCGCGGCTTCGACATTCGCGGCATCGGCCCGCGCGTGAAGCGCTTCTATTACACCACCGACGCCGACGGGAACCAGATCCTCAACACCGCCAAGAACTCGGTGGCGGACGATGCGCTGGGTGGCCGTGCTTACTATCTCGGCCATCTCGAGCTCGAGCTGCCGCTCGGCGGGGGAGCATCGTCGCTCGGTCTGCGGCCGTCGATCTATGTCGATGTCGGCGCGCTGTTCGGGCTCAAGCGGCCGCTGCCGACCGCGACCTTCCCGACCCATGTCGATCCGACAACCGGCAAGACGATCGTCGATTCGCTGTTCATCGCGCAGAAAGACGACAACGGTAATCCGCTCTACCAATATGTCGGTGCGAACGGCGTTGCCATCCAGACGACCTGCGCGGCCGGTATTCCGGACAGTTCGGGCGCGTGTAACGGCGTCACGCCCAATACCGCGCTCGGCCAGACGGTGCCGCCGTTCAAGGAAGTGTTCCTCGGCAACACGGCGAAGCCGCGCCTCTCGGTCGGCGTCGGCGTCAACTGGAATTCCCCGTTCGGTCCGCTGCGTATCGACGTCGCAAAGGCGCTGATTACGCAACCGGGCGACGATCCCAAACTCATCACCTTCAATGTAGGGGCTTCATACTGATGACCACGTTCTCCAAGTTCCTCCTGGCGGCCGCCGTGGCCGTTCCGGGCCTCCTCGCGGCGGCGGCGCCGGCCAGCGCGCAGTCGGTCGCGGTGCTCGACCCCAATGCGGCGGTCGGCAATTCGAATGCGTGGAAGACCGCCGCGCAGACCATCCAGACCACCTACAAGACGCAGATCAGCCAGGCGCAGGCTCGCCAGACGGCGCTCGCGGCCGAGCTCAAGACCGCCGCGGCTCCCCTCGACACCAACAAGGACGGCCAGATCTCGCAGGCCGAGGCTCAGGCCAACCCGAACGCGCTGCGTGCGCTGCAGACCAAACAGCAGTCCGCGCAGGCCGAGTTGCAGCGTCTGTCGCTGCCGTTCGACCGCGCCAAGGATTATGCGCTCGAGCAGATCACCAATCGTGAGGACGAGGCTGTCTCCAACGTGGTCAAGCAGCGCCGCATCACCGTGCTGCTGCGCCCCGAGGCGACCTTCGTCGCCGACCCGTCGGCCGATGTCACGGGGGCAGTGACCGCCGAACTCGACCGTCTGATCACCGCTCCGGTCAGCGTGACGCCGCCCGCCAACTGGCAGCCGGGCCAGCAGCAGGCCGCGCCTGCCGCCGCTGCGGCGCCCGCCACGGGCAACACGCAGACGCAGGGCCGGTGAGCGAAGGCGAAACGGCAGCCGAGCGCCGCACCGGGCCGATGGACATCGGCCGGGTGATGACCGCGCTGCCGCACCGCTATCCGGTGCTGCTGGTCGACCGTGTCGAGGACATCGTCCTCGACCGGTCGATCACCGCGGTAAAGGCGGTGACGATCAACGAGAGCTTTTTCCAGGGTCATTTCCCCGGCCGCCCGATCATGCCCGGCGTGCTGATCGTCGAGGCGCTGGCGCAGGCCGCCGGCGTGCTCGCGGTCGAAAGCCTTGGCCTCGCCGGTTCGGGCAAGCTCGTCTATTTCATGGCGATCGACGGGGCGAAGTTCAGGAAGCCGGTCGAACCCGGCGTGCTCCTGAAGCTCGAGGTCGAGTTCGTCCAGAAACGCGCCACCGTCTGCAAATTCGCCGGCCGCGCGACGATCGACGGCCAGATCGCGGCGGAGGCGAACTTCACCGCGATGATCGCCGACCCGCCGAGCAAGTAAAGTTCCTCCGTTCGCCCTGAGCGTCTCGAAGAGCAGCTGCGGGGCATGATCGTGCTTCGACAGGCTCGGCACGAACGGGCGGGGGAGGGCTGGCCTTGCCCCGGCCCGCATCGCCGTGTAGAGGCGCGCCTCCGGCTGGTCGGAAACCAGCCGCATCCGGAGTTTCGTGACGTGAAAAAGAACACCCACCCCGATTACCACATGATCAAGGTGCAGATGACCGACGGCACCGTGTTCGAGACGCGCTCCACCTGGGGCAGCGAAGGCGACACGCTGGCGCTCGACATCGATCCCACCTCGCATCCGGCGTGGACCGGCGGCAACCAGCGCCTGGTCGATTCGGGCGGGCAGGTCGCGCGCTTCAACAAGCGCTTCGGCGGCCTTTCCCTCGGCAAGAAGTAAGCGCGGTCGGCGCGTCGTCGTTGACGACGCGTTAACCTTTGCGAGCTTAGCTTTCCCTCACGTTGTTGCGTTGAGGAGTAAGGCGATGCTTGCCGCCGAAATCGAACCCGCCGTGCCGGTCGGCCGGCGCCGCAGCCTGCGCGAGCCGGTCTCGCTCGACGCGCGGATCGGGCGCGGCGGCCTCGAACGCGCGCTGTGCAAGGTCGTCGACCTGTCGCTCCACGGCGCACGGCTGCAAACCTGGTCGGCTTTGAAACGCGGCGCGACGATCTGGCTGACGCTGCCGGTGGTCGGCCCGTTGGCTGCGACCGTGGTCTGGGCCGATGACTTCCGCGCCGGCTGCCAGTTCCTCAACGCGCTCGACGACGACGAATTCGAAACGCTCCTCGACCTCGACGAGACGCTCCGCCGCGACTGGTAATAGGTCAGCGGCGCGCCCGAACGATTTCCGCTTCCTCAACCGGAGCTGCCACCGCTTCCCGGCGAAGCTCCACTCGGTTTCGTCCGGCGCGCTTGGCGGCATAGAGCGCCCGGTCGGCGAGACGATAGAGCCGCTGGAAACCGTCGGCGCACCGCGCTTCGGCGACACCGATGCTCGCCGTCACCACCTGATCGCCGATCGCCGCGCTATGGTCGCATATCGCGATCTCGGCCCGAACGCCCTCGGCAAACCGCGCGAGCGCGAAGCCGTCGATCCCGACGATCATCATCGCCAGTTCCTCGCCGCCGAGCCGCGCGACCGCGCAGCTGTCGCTCTCCCACCGGCGAAGCCGCGCGGCGATCGTGCAGAGCACGATGTCGCCGGCCTCGTGTCCGTAAGCATCGTTGACCGCCTTGAACCGGTCGATGTCGATCAGCAGCAGCGCCACCGGCGCGTCCTCGGCTTTCGCCTGGCCGATCAGCCGCGCGACGCGCTTCACGAACCCGCGGCGGTTGTTGAGCCCGGTCAACGGATCGCGCGCGGCGAGTTCGCTCGCCAGCGCCTCGGCAGCGCGCGCGCGGTCGCGCTCGAGCCGTAGCCGCGCCAGCCGCCGGGTGGCGGCGACCGACAGCCACAGCGTCTGCCAGGCTGCCGCGAACAGCACCAGAACCTGCGCGCCGCCGCCCCACAAGGCGCCCCCGATGTCCGTCACCTGCGTCAGCGCCAGCGCGACCATCGGCACCGCCCAGGCGGCGGCGAGGTCTCGCGCTTCGGCGCTCCCGCGGCGCCATGCCCAGCCGAGGCAGGCGATCACCGCCGCGAGATCGGCGAGCACGAGGACCGCGAGCACGTCGCCGACCGCGTCGAGCGCCGCGCTGCGGATGAGTGCGGCCGGAATGCCGACCAGCCCGACGATCACGCCGAGGGCGAGCGTCGCCGGCACCGCCCCGCGCGGCAGCGCCGTGTCGTCGAGCGAGGTGGTCGTGCTCACCGTCGCCAGGGTGATCGCGAGGCACGCGAGGAAGGTGCAGGTCTGCGACGAGGCGGTCCCCGCGAACCCGGGCACGATCAGGAGATCAAGCTGCGACCAGATCGTGCCCCAGACCAGCACACATGCCGCCCAGGCGCCGTGCCAGGCGAGGAATTGGCGGCGAACCGCGACGGCGAGCGAAAGATTGTAGATCGCGCCGGTCAGCAGCAGCGTGAGCGCGGCTCCGATCAGCGCGGCCAGCGCGGCCGATTGCTTCGCGCCTTCGCCGCGCGTCACCAGCCGCAGCCGCAGCAGCGACTGGCTGCGAGGTGGTCGAAGCGCATCGTCAGCCTCACCAGCGGCGCGTCGCGAACCGGCGCTTCGAAGGCGACCTGGCCGCCCGCGCGCCAGTGCGTTCCGAAGTCGCCGCTGCGCACCTGCTGCCGCACCACCACGCCGTCGGCATAGGAAAACGCCACCGCGAGCCGGTCGAACCGGGTTTGGTGGACCATCAGCACCAGGTCGCCGCGATCGACCTTCAGTCGCCTCAGGTCGGCGCGCAGCCACAAGCTGCCGCGTTGATAGCCGGCCGCCGTACCACGGCAGGCAAAGTGCCGCGGCGGCGGCGCATCCGCGCGCGCCACGTCGGTGACGGCATGGCACAACGCCTCGCCGAGCCGCAGCGTCCCGGCTCCTGCCGCAGCCGGCAGGCAGGCGCCGACCAGGGCGATCGCCGCAAGCAGGATCCTGACGATGCCGATGTTTCGCCCCCCAAAGCCAGCTGCGCCTCGCGCACGACCATTCCAGATGCTTTGTCAGAAGGGGGTGAGCAAAGCCTTACCATGGCGATCCCTGAAGTGGGCGATCCGGCGGTCAGATTGTGCCCATGTTCGGTTCTGGGTAACGTCCGCTCGAGGCTTGGGAGGAGGTCCGGCAGCATGGCGAAGCTCGTGTTCGCATTGAACCAGTCCCTGGACGGCTATGTCGACCACATGGAATTTGCGCCCGATCCCCAGCTTTTTCGCCATTTCATCGACGACGTGCGCGGCCTGGCCGGCAGCGTGTACGGTCGTCGCATGTACGAGGTCATGCGATATTGGGACGACGATCGTTCCGAGTGGGACGCTGCGGAACGCGACTATGCCGCGGCGTGGCGAAGCCAGCCGAAATGGGTCGTGTCGCGCTCGTTGAAGTCCGTCGGCCCCAATGCCACGCTGGTCGCGAATGACGTCGAGGCGGTGATCCGCGGGCTGAAGGCTCGCCTGGACGGCGAGATCGAGGTTTCCGGCCCGGAGCTGGCGCAAAGCCTGGCCGATCTCGGCCTTATCGACGAGTACCGACTCTATCTCCACCCCGTAGTGCTTGGCCGCGGCAAGCCGTTGTTCGCCGGCCCAAGGCCGCCGCTACGCCTTGTCGCCAGCGATCGCATCGGCGCCAACGTGATCAGGCTGACGTACGTTCCTGCCTGATCCGGAGCGGTCTTGGTGCCCTTGGCGGAGAGGGTGGGATTCGAACCCACGGTGAGCGTGAACCCACGGCGGTTTTCAAGACCGCTGCCTTAAACCACTCGGCCACCTCTCCGACCTGCGGCGCATAAGCGGCAAGCGGCATTTTGTGCAAGGGGCGCGTCCGCAAGGGGTTCATCCCGCGGCCTTGCTGTGGCACTGTCCCCGGCATGTGGGGCGTACCGACACAAGCGAAGCGATTTCTGACACTCAGCGCCGGCGTCCTCGCCTGCGCATTGACCGGCGGTTCCGCCGCGGCGCAGACCGAGGACGGGTTCCAGGCCTATCTGCCGAACCTGCGCGCCAAGGCCGAGGCGGCCGGCGTGTCGCCGCGGACGATCGCCAGCGTGTTCCCGACGCTGACGATGAGCGACCGCGTGATCGAGCTCGACCGCGATCAGCCCGGCGGCAATCCCAACGCGCCGATCCCGATGTTCGCGCCGTACAAGGCCAGGCACGTCGATGCCGCGCGGATCAGCCGCGGCCGCGCCGCCTATCAGGCCAACCGCGCCAAGCTCGCGCGGATCGAGGACGAGACCGGGGTTCCCGAATCGATCATGGTGTCGATCTGGGGGCACGAGACCAATTACGGCGGCTACACCGGCAATTTCGACCTGCCCAATTCACTGGCAACGCTCGCTTACGAAGGGCGCCGGCGCGACCTGTTCGAGAAGGAATTCGTCGCCGCGCTCAAGATTATGGACAAGGGCGTGTCGCGCGACACGCTGCAGGGAAGCTGGGCGGGCGCGACCGGCGGGCCGCAATTCCTGCCGTCGGTCTATCTGCGCCTCGCGCGCGACGGCGACGGCGACGGCCGCGCCGACATCTGGCATTCGGACGCCGACACGCTCGCGTCGATCGCCAATTATTTCGTCAACGCCGGTTGGCGGAAGGGACAGCCGTGGGGCTTCGCCGTCTCGGTGCCGTCGAGCATCAATGCCGACGCGATGCCGGGCCGCACCGTCTCGCCGCGCTGCCCGCGGGTCTATGCGCGGCACAGCACATGGAAGACGATGGCCGAATGGCGCGCGCTGGGACTGGTCCCGCTCGACCGCAGCTGGCCCGCGAACAGTCAGATGCTGGCGACGCTGCTCCAGCCCGACGGGCCGGGACGGACCGCCTATCTGTTGACCGGAAATTATCGGGTCATCCTCGATTACAATTGCTCGAACTTCTATGCATTGTCGGTGGGGCTGTTGGCGGATGCGGTATCGCAATAGGGCGCTCGGGGCGCTGATCGCAGTGGGAATGCTGGCGAGCGGCGCGGCGGCGCAGCAGCACGGCGCCGGCGTGCCGTCGGTACCGACGCCGGGCGACGCGATCCCGCCGCCCGACCTGCCGGTCGCCAAGGGTCCCAGCGGCACGTCGAACGACGCCGCCGCGGCGCGCTACGACCGCGTCGGCTATGCCGCGATCGACGCGGGCCTGCATGGCGTCAGCGCGGCAAGCGGCGCGCTGCCCGCGGGCGCCTATGCCGAAGTGACCGCGCTCGACAGCGGCAAGATCGTGCTGACCCGCGTCGCCATCGGCGCGCCGCCGGCGGGGCGGCTCGCGGCGCTCTCGCCCGATGCCGCGCGGCTGCTCGGGGTGGCCGCCGCCAAGCCCGCCGCGATCCGCATCCGCGAGGTCGCGCCGCAAGCCGCCGACGAGGCGGCGCTGACCCGCGGCCAGCCCGCCGCTCCGCGGCTCGACGCGCCGCCGATCCTGCTCAACGGCCTGCGCGCGCGGCTCGCCGCGGTGGCGACGCCGCCCGCAGCGGCCGCAGCTCCGCCGCCGCCGGCTGCTGCGAAGGCGCCCGCTGCCGCCAAGCCTGTGCCAGCGCCCGCGCCCAAGCCTATGGCCGCTCCCGCCAAGGCGCCGCCCGTCAAGGCCGCGCCGGCGAAGCCCGCCGCCGCCACCGGCCGCTACCGCGTCCAGGTCGCGACCTTCTCCAGCCAGGCTAACGCGAAAACGCTCGCCGCGCGAATCGACGGGCATGTCGTCCCGGCCGGTCGCTACTGGCGCGTCGAGCTCGGCCCGTTCGCCGATGCCGCCACCGCGCAACGCGCGCGTGACGGCGCCGCCAAGCGCGGCTATGGCGATGCTCGCGTCCGCAAGGACTGAACCTCACCCTCCAGCGTAACGGAAACCAAGAGTCCCGATGAAAGCCTTGATCGCCGCACCGGCCGCCATAATCCTTCTGTCGACCCCGACCATGGCGGAGGCGCCGCCCTTCGACACCCCGGCGACGGTAGCGTTCATGAAGGACTTGTCGTCGGGCGCGGTGCTCTATGCCAAGAACCCCGACCAGCGCGTCCCCCCGGCGTCGCTCGCCAAGACGATGACCGTCTATGTCGTGTTCGACATGATCAAGCATGGCGACGTCAAGCTCGACCAGATGATCACCTTCCGGCCCGACACCTGGAAGAAATGGCACAGCCAGGGTTCGACGATGTTCATCTCGCCCAACGAGAGCATCAGCGTCGCCAACCTGCTCTACGGCATCATCACCTTGTCGGGGAACGACGCCTGCGTCGATCTCGCCGAGGGCGTGTCGGGCACCGAGGCCGCGTTCGTCCAGCGGATGAACGCCGAGGCGAAGAAGCTCGGCATGACCAACAGCCATTTCGGCACCTCGAACGGCTGGCCGGACGAGGGCGTCACCTATGTCACCGCGCGCGACATGGTGACGCTGGCGACCGCGACGATCCAGAATTTCCCGAAACTCTACAAGCAGTTCTACGCCAAGCCCGACTTCACCTGGGGCCAGACGATGGGCGGCGAGGCGATCACGCAGGAGAATCGCGACCCGCTACTCGGCCGCGTCGCCGGGGCGGACGGGCTCAAGACCGGCCATACCGAGGAATCGGGCTACAGCGTGGTCGGCTCGGCCGAGCAGGACGGCCGCCGCCTCGTCATGATGATGAGCGGGATGCAGAGCTTCAACCAGCGGATCGAGCAGTCGGTCGCGTTCATGAACTGGGGCTTCCGCGCGTGGCAGGCGCGGCCGATCGTCGCCAAGGGCAAGCTGGTCGAGAAGGCTGCGGTGCAGGGCGGCGATTCGTCGACCGTGGCGCTGGTCGCGCCCGAGGACATCAAGGTGACGGTGCCCTCCGGTTCGTCGCCCGACATGCAGATCAAGGTGGTCTATCAGGGCCCGATCCAGGCGCCGATCAAGGCGGGCGACCACGTCGCCGACCTCGTCGTCACCACGCCGGATACCGGCGCGCAGACCATGCCGCTGGTCGCCGCGAACGACGTCGGCAAGGCCGGCTTCTTCCGCCGCGCGTGGAACGGCCTGCTGTCGCTGCTGTGAGCCGCGGCCGCTTCATCTCGCTCGAGGGCGGGGAGGGGGCCGGCAAGTCCACGCAGGCGACACGGCTGGCCGAGGCGCTGGCCGCACGCGGCATCGAGACGCTGGTGACGCGCGAGCCCGGCGGCAGCGAGGGCGCCGAGGCGATCCGGTCGCTCCTCATGCAGGGAGCCGTGACGCGGTGGAGCGCGCATAGCGAGGCGCTGCTGTTCGCCGCGGCGCGCGCGGATCATGTCGAAAAGCGCATCAGCCCCGCGCTCGGCGCCGGCCTGTGGGTGATCTCCGATCGCTTTATCGATTCGAGCCGCGCCTATCAGGGCCTCGCCGGCGGGATCGACGACGCCGCGATCCTCGCGCTGCACGGCTTCGGCTCGCGCGGCCTGCTCCCCGACCGCACCTTCGTCCTCGAAGTGCCGCACGACGAGGGCGCGGCGCGCGCGACCGGGCGCGACGGCGCCGCCGCCGACCGCTTCGCCGCGCGGGGGGAGGGGTTCCACGCCGACGTCGCCGCAGCCTTCCGCCGCTTCGCCGCCGACGAGCCCGACCGCATCCGCCTGATCGACGCAACCGGCACGCCCGAGGCCGTCACCATGCGCCTGCTCACCGGCCTCGCCGACCTGCTGCCATGACGCCACTCGTCGGCAACGCCCGCGCGCAGCAGACCTTTCTCGCCGCGATGCATAGCGGCGCGCTCCACCACGCCTGGCTGTTCGCCGGCCCGCAAGGCGTGGGGAAGGGCGCCTTCGCCCGCTTGGCGGCGATGCGGATGCTGGCGGAAGCCGCCGGCGATCTCCCCCCTTCGTCACCCCGGCCCCCGAGCCGGGGTGAGGCTTCTTCTTTTTCTTTAGAGGAAGAAGGCAGCCCAACCCCGGGTCAAGCCCGGGGTGACGAGGTAGGAACTCTCGAAGTCCCCGAAGGCACCCGAACCCGCTCCCTCATCGAAGCCGGCTCACACCCCGATTACCGCGTGCTCGGGCGCTTGCCCAAGGATCCCGACAAGCCCGGCGAGGATCTCGCCCGCTCGATCCCGATCGCGCAGGTCCGCAGCCTGCAGCCGCTGTTCGCGACCACGCCGTCGCTGTCGCCGCGCCGCGTCGTCATCATCGACGCGATCGACGACCTCGAGCGCGCCGCCGCCAATGCGCTCCTTAAGAACCTCGAGGAGCCGCCCGCCGGCACCATCTTCCTGCTCGTCAGCCACGCGCCCGGCCGCCTGCTGCCGACGATCCGCTCGCGCTGCCGTATCCTGCGCTTCGAGCCGCTGCCGGCGGACGTGCTGGCCGACGAGCTCGCCCGCCGCCTGCCCGACGCCCCGCGCGAGGAGATCGCCGCGGTCGTCGCCAGCGCCAAGGGCTCGCTCGGCCGCGCGCTCGATTTCGCCGGCCTCGACATCTCCGGCCTCGAAAAGGCGCTGCACACCATCGCGGCCACCGGCGACCCGACCAACGCCGAACGCTCTGCCCTCGCGAAGAGCCTCGCCCTCAAGGCCCAGCAACACCGCTACGAAGCCTTCCTCGACCGCGCCCCCGCCTTCATCGCCGAAGCCGCAACGACGCGGGCAGGGGAGGCCCTGCGCACCGCCCTCGACGCCCACGAAGCCGCCCGCGCGCTGGCGGCAAGCGCCCGCGGCCTGTCGCTCGACCAGCGGGCGAGCGTGTATGAGATGGCGGGGCTGGTGGCGCGGTTGAGCCGCTAGAGCTTAGCGCCAGTCATCAGTGTAATCTCGGACTGGGTTGAGACGCTCGGTTAGGCGAGCAATCCCATTTTGTAGGTCATATGACTGACTTTGGAGCTGCTGAACCTGCTGTTCCAGCAATTGAGCACGCCGTTCAGTAATTAGTGCGAAGGTATGTGTCTCGAATAAAGCTTTTTCGGTGGACCACTGAATGACACCGGACAAACTGAAAATTACTATGGCTAATGCGACGTGAGAACCTGTCATGCCAAACCAGATGAGGCATGGAAGGAACGGTAGTCCGGAAAACAGAGAGGCTCTGCGCACCCATTTCCGGTCTTCTTTGCGGTCCCTAATGATGGCGCTAGCGTTGATGTCGCCGTCGACTGACCCCCACTCGTCCATGCTTCATCTCCATATCGGGTTCCCGGTCTAGTGGGAGCTTGGTTTCTATCCCGTTAGCTCGGCATATTGCATTTAGAATGTTCTCGTCTCGTCCCCTTTGCCCCCGCCCATCAATCGGCTAACAGCCGCGCATGGCCGAGCCCTATTACATCACCACCGCGATCAATTATCCCAATGGCCGCCCGCATATCGGCCATGCCTATGAGGCGATCGCCGCCGACGCGATCGCGCGCTTTCACCGCCAGGCGGGGCGTGACGTGCGCTTCCAGACCGGCACCGACGAGCACGGCCTCAAGATGGTCCAGACCGCGCGCGCCCGCGGCGTCGAGGTGCGCGCGCTCGCCGACGAAATGTCGGGATATTTTCAGGAGATGGCGGCGAAACTGAACATCTTGTACGATCGCTTCATCCGCACCGTCGAGCCCGATCACCACGCCGCCAGCCGGGCGCTGTGGAAAGCGATGGAGGTCGCCGGCGACCTTTATCTCGATCGCTACGAGGGCTGGTATTCGGTTCGCGACGAGGCGTTCTACGATGAGAAGGAACTGGTCGACGGGGAAGGGGGCAAGCTCTCGCCCAACGGCACGCCGGTCGAATGGACCGCCGAGGAAACCTGGTTCTTCGGCCTCTCGAAATACCAGCAGAAGCTGCTCGACCATTACGCCGCCCACCCCGAGTTCATCCAGCCCGAGAGCCGCCGCAACGAGATCCTCCGCTTCGTCGAGGGCGGCCTGTCGGACCTCTCGGTCTCGCGCACCAGCTTCGATTGGGGCGTCAAGGTGCCGGGCAGCGACGGCCACGTCATGTACGTCTGGGTCGATGCGCTGACCAATTACATCACCGGCCTCGGCTATCCCGATACGAGCGGCGATTTCGCGCGCTGGTGGCCCGCCGACCTCCATTTGATCGGCAAGGACATCGTCCGCTTCCACAGCGTCTATTGGCCCGCGTTCCTGATGTCGGCGGGGCTGGCGCTGCCCAAGGCAGTCTTCGGCCACGGCTTCGTCCTCAACCGCGGCGAGAAGATGTCGAAATCGACCGGCAACATCGTCGATCCGATCGAGCTCGCCGACCGCTTCGGCGTCGATGCGCTGCGCTATTTCCTGTTGCGCGACATCAGCTTCGGGCAGGATGGCAGCTTCTCGGCCGAAGCGATTGTAACACGAGCCAATTCCGATCTCGCCAACAGCTTCGGCAATCTCGCCCAGCGCACGCTGACGCAGATCTTCAAGAATCTCGGCGGCGGCCTGCCCGAAATCCACGGCCACAACGACGCCGACAACGCGCTGTTCGATGTGGTTTGCAAGGCCGTGGAGACAACCATCCCGCAAGCCTATGCCGATCTCGCGCTCAGCCAGGCGACCGAGGCGTGGGTGCAGGCGGTGTTCGCGTGCAACGCCTATATCGACGAGCAGGCGCCCTGGGCGCTGCGCAAGACCGACCCCGAGCGGATGGAGACGGTGCTGGCGACGCTCTATATTGCGATCGCGATGTTGGCCGTGGCGATCCGCCCGGTGATCCCGGCGAGCGCCGACACGCTGCTCGATACGATGGGCGTCGCGCCGGAACTGCGCAGTTTCGAGGGCATCGTCAGCCACTGGTATTCGCCGCTCGCCGAAAGCGACTTCACGCTCGCCCAGCCGACGCCGCTGTTCCCGCGGCTCGAACTGCCCGAGGAGGCCGCCGCCTGATGCTTGCCGACAGCCATTGCCATCTCAATTACAAAGGGTTGGCTGAAGAACAGCAAGCGGTGCTCGAACGCGCCCGGGCCCGCGGCGTGACGGCGATGCTCAACATCTCGACCCGCGAGAGCGAGTGGAACGACGTCCTCGCCACCGCGACGCGCGAGCCCGACGTGTGGGCCACCGTCGGCATTCACCCGCACGAGGCCGACCAGCATCCGCATGTCGATACCGCCAAGCTCGTCGAACGCGCGCGGCACCCGCGCGTCGTCGGCATCGGCGAAAGCGGGCTCGATTATTATTACGACCATAGCGACCGCGCCCGCCAGCAGGCGAGCTTCCGCGCGCACATCGCCGCCGCGCGCGAGACCGGCCTGCCGCTCGTCGTCCACACTCGCGACGCCGAGGAAGACACCGCCGCGATCCTCAGCGACGAAATGGGGAAGGGGGCCTATCCGGGCGTCATCCACTGTTTCACCGCGAGCCAGGCGTTCGCCGACATCGCGCTCGATCTCGGCTTCTACATCTCGATCTCGGGCATCGTCACGTTCAAGAACGCCAAGGACCTGCAGGCGACCGCGGCCCAGCTCCCGATCGAGCGCCTGTTGATCGAGACCGACGCGCCCTTCCTCGCGCCCGTGCCGCATCGCGGCAAGACCGGCGAGCCGAGCTTCGTCGCCGACACCGCGGCGTTCCTCGCCGATCTCCGCGGCGAAGAAGTCGAGCAACTGAAGGACGTTACGGCGCGAAACTTCCACGCGCTCTTCGCCAAAACGGCGGCTGCGTGAAGGTCCGCATCCTCGGCTCGGGAACCTCGTCGGGGGTGCCGCGGATCGGCAACGATTGGGGCGCGTGCGATCCGAACGAGCCGCGGAACCGCCGCACCCGCGTGTCGATCCTGGTCGAGACCGCGACGACGCGCATCCTGGTCGACACCACTCCCGACATGCGCGAGCAGCTGCTTGCGGCCAACGTCTCGGACGTCGATGCGGTCATCTGGACCCACGACCATGCCGACCATTGCCACGGCATCGACGACCTTCGCCAAATCTATCACCTGCGCGGCGCCCCGGTGCGCGGCTTCGCCCGGCCAGACACGCTGGCGGCGCTGGTCGAGCGCTTCGCTTATGTCTTCAACGGCCGCGACGGCTATCCTTCTAGCGTCGCCGCCGAACCGCTGCCGGATATGCTGACGATCGGCGATATCCGTCTGCGTGTCGTCGATCAGCCGCACGGATCGATCACCAGCGCCGGCCTGCGCTTCGAGTCGAGTGGAAAGACGGTCGGTTATGCAACCGATTTCAGCGACATGACCGACGATATGAAGGCGTTGTATCAAGGTTGCGACCTGTGGATCGCCGATGCGCTGCGCCGCCGCCCGCATCCGACCCATTCCACGCTCGAAGACGTGCTCGGCTGGGCCGGGGAGCTCGCGGTCGGCCATAGCGTGCTGATCCACATGGACAATTCGATGGATTACCGGACTCTCGCGGCCGAACTGCCGCCGCGGGTCGAGCCCGGCTATGACGGACTGGAACTGGTGCCGTGAACGACACCGGCGCCAACGCCTTGTTCCTGGCGCTGCTGCTGATCCTGCCGCTGTCGTCGTTGCTCGCACGCCGGCTGCCGCTGCGCAGCGTCGTCAAGATGACGCTCGCCTGGATCGCGATCTTCGCCGTGGCGCTGGTCGTCATCGCCGGACGGCACCAACTCGCCGCCGGCTGGTCGGCGATCACGCGGACGATCATCGGCGACGACCAGAGCGTCACCGGCGGCACGGTGCGGATCGGCAAGGCCGACGACGGCCATTTCTGGGCGACCGCGACGATCAATGGGGTCCGGCGGCGGATGCTGATCGACAGTGGCGCGACCTATACCGCGATTTCCAGCGGCACCGCTGCAGCCGCGCAGCTCGATCTCGGCGAAAGCCCGTTCGGATCGATCCTGTCGACTGCCAACGGCGACATCGCGGTTACGCGCGCGACGGTCGGCACGCTCGAGGTCGGCTCGATCACCACGCACGACCTGCCGGTGGTCGTCTCGCCGGCGTTCGGCGACACCGACGTGCTCGGCATGAACTTCCTGTCGCGCTTGGAAAGCTGGCGCGTCGAGGGGGACACGCTGATTCTCCAACCGGCCCCGGGCAGCGGAGTTAATTTAACATAATGTATATTATCGGACTTTGTGTGAGATGAATCCGGAGCCCCCCTGCCGCCCGATCGATCGCCTTCTGGCCGTCATGGCGCGGCTGCGCGATCCGATGCGCGGCTGCGAATGGGACACGGTCCAGACCTTCGCGACGATCGCGCCGTACACGATCGAAGAAGCTTATGAGGTCGCCGACGCGATCCAGCGTGACGACATGGCCGAGCTCAAGGATGAGCTCGGCGATCTGCTGCTCCAGGTCGTGTTCCACGCCCGCATGGCCGAGGAATCGGGGCTGTTCGGCTTCGACGACGTCGCCACCGCGATCGCCGACAAGATGGAGCGCCGCCACCCGCACATCTTCGGCGATCGCGCCGAGGGCGGCCATCATCTGTGGGAGCAGATCAAGGCCGAGGAGCGCGCCGCCAGGGGCAAGCCGGACGCGCCGACAAGCGCGCTCGACGGCGTCGCGCTCGGCCTGCCGGCGCTGCTCCGCGCCGAAAAGCTCCAGAAGCGCGCCGCGCACACCGGCTTCGACTGGCCCGACCCATCCGGCGCGCGCGCCAAGATCGACGAAGAGCTCGCCGAAGTGGAGACCGCCGCCACCGCAGCCGAACGCGAGGAGGAAATCGGCGACCTGCTGTTCGCCGTGGTCAACTGGGCGCGCAAGCTCGGCATCGATCCCGAAGCCGCGCTGCGCGCCGCCAACACCAAATTCGAACGCCGCTTCCGCGCGATGGAGCAGACTGCCGGCGACGCTTTCGCCGCGCTCGACCTCGACGCCAAGGAGGCGCTGTGGGTCAGCGCGAAGAAGGGCGGATAGAACAGAGCTTCCGTGCTCCTGCGAAAGCAGGAGCCCAGGGAACAAGCGGCGTTCCCCGAGATTCTGGGCTCCTGCTTTCGCAGGAGCACCGTTTTCATCAAAACATCGGGCTACGACCCCGCAAACCGGGTCGCGAAGCGCTCGTAATCCGCGGGCGCCATCCGCACTTCGTAGACCGTCCGGTCGCCCTCGACCTCCTGCTCCAGCACTGCGCCATGCTGGTGCAGCCATGCCGCGCCGGCGCCGTCGGCGGGGTCGAGCGCGATGCGATAGCGGCGGTGGCCGGCGGTGAGCTTCGCCGCGACCTGGTCAAGCAGGCGATCGACCCCCTCCCCGGTCAGCGCCGACACCGCGACGACGTCATCGCGCCGCGCGGCTTCGGCGATCACCTCGGCGCGCCGCTCGGGTTCGAGCAGGTCGAGCTTGTTCCACGCCTCGATCCGCGGCGTGGTCTCCTCGACGCCGATCTCGCCGAGCACCGCCTCGACATCGGCGCGCTGCGCCTCGCTGTCGGGATGCGCGATGTCGCGGACGTGGATCAGGAGGTCGGCCGAGACCACCTCCTCCAGCGTCGCCTTGAACGCGGCGACGAGCTGGGTCGGCAGCTCGGAGACGAACCCCACCGTGTCGGACAGGATCGCCTTGTCGATGCCGGGCAGCGAAATCTGCCGCAGCGTCGGGTCGAGTGTTGCGAACAGCAAATCTTCCGCCATGACGTCGGCGCCGGTCAAGCGGTTGAACAGCGTCGATTTTCCGGCATTGGTATAGCCGACCAGCGCGATTACCGGCCACGGCGCGCGCTGCCGCCGCTCGCGGTGCAGCCCGCGCGTGCGCTTGACCTGGTCGAGTTCGCGCCTCAGCCGCGCCATGCGGTCGCGGATCAGCCGGCGGTCGGCCTCGATCTGCGTCTCGCCGGGGCCGCCGAGAAAGCCGAAGCCGCCGCGCTGGCGTTCAAGGTGCGTCCAGCTCCGTACCAGCCGCCCCGCCTGATAGTCGAGGTGCGCGAGCTCGACCTGCAGCCGCCCCTCGGCGGTCGCGGCGCGTTCGCCGAAGATCTCGAGGATCAGTCCGGTGCGGTCGATCACCTTGGCTTCGAGCGCGGTTTCGAGGTTGCGCTGCTGCACCGGCGTCAGCGCGGCGTCGAATACGACCAGCCCCGCCTCCTCCATCCGCACGTTGGCGGCGAGCGCCTCGACCTGGCCCGAGCCGATCAGCGTCGCCGGCTTGGGATTGCGCACGCGGAGCGCGACGGTGTCGGCGACGACCACGCCGATCGCCGCGGCCAGCCCGGCGGTCTCCTCGAGCCGCGCGTCGGCGTCGCGGCGCGACTCGCCCTGGTCGGGATAGACGACGATCGCGCGAGCGCCGCGCGCGAATTCGCCGCGGTCGCGTTCGAACCCTGTGCTCAATCCGCGTCCGAACCCGCTGTTTCGTCAGCCAGATTCAGCGGATGCGCCGGCTGGATCGTCGATACCGCATGCTTGTAGACCAGTTGCGACAGTCCTTCGCGCTGCAGCAGCATACAAAACAGGTCGAACGCGGCGATCTGGCCCTGCAGCATTACCCCGTTGACCAGGAACATGGTGACGTTGTCGTCCGACTTGCGCACCGCATTCAGGAAGATTTCCTGGAGCAGCGGCTGTTTCTTGCCCGGCTCGCCCATCTGGTCGACGATCGGACTGACGTCGATCGACCCCGACGGCATGATCGTCGAGATCGCGTGCTTGTAGATCAGCTGCGACTGCCCGTCGCGGCGCAGCAGCACCGAGAAATTGTCGAACCAGGTGACGATTCCCTGCAATTTCACGCCCTTGACGAGGAACATCGTCACCGGCGTCTTCGATTTGCGCAGCGCATTGAGGAACAGGTCCTGGAGCGAGGTCTGCTTGTCGGCCATGCGTGATAACCTTGTTCTTGGCGGGTCATGAGCCCGCATTGCGCCGGTTCCCGGCGTCGGAAGGGCGCGCATCGTGCGCGCACGCCAGCAATTTAGGGCTGAAGGGGGCCGGCGTCCATATGGCGTTAGCGCGTAGGGGCTATTCGTTCGCGCACGTCCCTCCGTTCGCCCTGAGCGTGTCGAAGGCGATTTCCCCCGCGCATCGCTTCGACTTCGCTCAGCACGAACGGAGTATTGCGAAAGCCCCTACTCTTCCCCGCGCGTGTCGGTGATGCCGAGCAGCTTCAGCTTGCGGTGCAGCGCCGACCGCTCCATCCCGATGAAGCTCGCAGTGCGCGAGATGTTGCCCGAAAAGCGGCGGATCTGCACCCGCAGATACTCCCGCTCGAACGTCTCGCGAGCCTCGCGCAGCGGCGCGCCCATGATCGCGCTGGTCCCCGCCCCGTTCTCGCCCTGCTGGCCGAGCACCTCGGCGGGGAGCAGGTCGAGATCGATCCGCCCGATGCGATCGCCGGGCGCCAGGATCACCGTCCGCTCGACCACGTTGCGCAGCTGGCGGACGTTGCCCGGCCAGTCGTAGGACTGCAGCGCGACCATCGCGTCGGGCGCCACCTCGGGGGTCGGCACGCGGCGCTCGGCGGCGTAATGCGCGACGAAATGCCCGACCAGCGGCGGAATGTCCTCGCGGCGCTGCGACAGCGGCGGGATCTCCACCGGCACGACGTTGAGCCGGTAATAGAGGTCCTCGCGGAACCGCCCCTCGGCGATCTCGGCGGTGAGGTCGCGCGCGGTCGCCGAGACGACCCGGACGTCGACCTTCACCGTCCGCTGCCCGCCGATCCGCGTGAAGCTCTGGTCGGTCAGCACGCGCAGGATCCGCGCTTGCGTCGCGACCGGCATGTCGGCGATCTCGTCGAGGAACAAGGTCCCGCCGTGCGCCTGTTCGAGCAGGCCGGGCCGGACGAGGTCGCCCCCCTCCTCCACCCCGAACAATTCCTCCTCGACGCGCTCGGGCGTCATCCGCGCGGCGCTGACGATCACGAACGGCGCGCCCGCGCGCTGGCTCCAGCCATGGAGCAGCCGTGCGGCGACTTCCTTGCCGACCCCCGCCGGTCCCATCACCATCACCCGGCTGCCGGTCGAGGCGACGCGCTTCAGCGTCGCGCGCACCCCGTTGATCGCCCCCGACGAGCCGGTGAGGTCGGTGTCGCGCCCCGCGCTCTGCCTGAGCGATTCGACCTCGCGCTTCAGCCGCTCGGTCTCGGTCGCGCGCGCGACCATCAGCAGCAGCCGCTCGGCCTCGAACGGTTTCTCGATGAAGTCCGCCGCGCCGCGCCGGATCGCCGCCACCGCGGTGTCGAGATTGCCGTGGCCCGAGATCACCAGCACCGGGATCGAGGCATCGCGCCGCTTGATCTCGTCGAGCAGGTCGAGCCCGTCGAGCCGCGACCCCTGCAACCACACGTCGAGCAGCACCAGGCTGGGCCGCCGTGCGGCGATCGCCTCCAGCGCAGCATCGCTGTCGGCGGCGGCGCGCGTCTCATAGCCTTCGTCCTCGAGCACGCCCCCCACCAGTTCGCGGATGTCGAGTTCGTCGTCGACGACAAGGATGTCGAGCGCCATGGGTCAGCTGTTCCGGGTTCGAGTAAGTGCAGGAAGCGGAGCATCGTCCGCGGGGGTATCGCCGCTGCCGTCGAGGCCGGCGAGCATCTTGGCGTCGAAGCGCATCGCGATGATCGTGCCGCCGCCGGGCCGATCGGCGAAGGTAATCTCGCCGAAATGCTCCTCGGCGATCTTCTTGACGATGGCGAGGCCCAGACCGGTGCCCCGCGCGCGAGTCGTGACATAGGGCTCGACCAGCCGGTTGCGTTCGCTGGGCAGGCCGACACCATCGTCCTCGACGGTGATCGTGGTCGTGCCGTCATGCTCGGCGAGCATCATCGTCACCTCGCCGTGCGCATCCTCGCCTTTCGCCTCGATCGCCTCGACCGCATTCTTGACAAGGTTGGTGAGCGCCTGCCCGATCTGCCGGCGGTCGCAGACCAGCATCGGGGGCGGCTCGTCATACTCGAGCCGGAAGCGCACATTGGGATGCGCCACTTCGTGGAGGAACAGCGCCTGACGTCCGATATCGACCAGCGATTCCTCGCGGAACACCGGCTTGGGCATCCGCGCGAACGAGGAGAATTCGTCGACCATCCGGCGCAAGTCGCCGACCTGCCGCACGATCGTGTCGGTCAGGCGGTTGAAGGTCGCGTCCTGCCCGTCGAATTGCTTGCCGTAGCGGCGCTGGAGCCGCTCGGCGGCGAGCTGGATCGGGGTCAGCGGGTTCTTGATCTCGTGCGCAATCCGCCGCGCGACGTCGGACCAGGCGGCGCGGCGCTGGTCGAGCAGCTGCTGGGTGATATCGTCGAAGGTCAGCACCTGCCCTTCGGCATCGCCGGTGATCTTGACCGCGAGCGTCTTGGGCTGGCTGTCGCCGGCGACCTGGACGATCGCCTCGCGCGTGTCGCTGTCGAGCAGCGCGTCGAGCTCGGGCGCAACCGCCGCCAGCGGCCGCCCGACCGGATCGCCGCCTCCGGTGTTGAGCAACGCCGCCGCCGAGCTGTTGACCAGCTGGATCGTCCGATCGGCGTCGATCGAGATGACCCCCGCGCTCACTCCCGACATCACCGCCTCGATCAGCGCGCGGCGGTTCTCCAGCGCATTGGTCTGCGCCTCGAGCGTGCTCGTCATCCGGTTGAAGGCCAGCGCGAGCGTGCCGATCTCGTCGTCGCGACTCGGCGGTGAGACGCGCGCGGCAAGGTCGCCCTCCTCGATTCGCTGCGCCGCGCCGACCAGCTCGCTGAGCGGGCGGACCAGGCGATCCGCCACCAGCAGCGCAATCCAGACGGCGATGCCGACGATCAGCAGCGATACGAGCAGCAACGCCGTGTTGAACTTGATCTGCAGCGATCGCGACCGCGCAAGCAGCGAGCGATAGTCCTTGAGCACCGCATCCGCCCGTCGTGTCTGCGCGCGCATCAGCTTCACGTTGATGACCCGCGCCGCGTACAGGTAGAGATTGTCCTCGCCCGGGACCTTGGCGATCGTCTCGATGCGATCGGAGGTGACCTTCTGAACCGCTGGAGAACCGGCATTCAGGCTGGCGATGACTTTGGGGTCGATCTGGTTGAGCGGATTGATTCCATAAGGATTCATCACGTCGAGGCGGGGATTCTCCAGCGCGAGGTTGCGCACCTCGTTGCCCGGACCGACCGAGAACAGAATCCCTTCCGAAAGGCTGCGGTAATAGATCTGCTGGCCAAAGAAGGCGGGAAACTGCGGATCGTCCATCGGCGCTTCGTTCAGGAATCCGGAGATGTCGTGCGCGGCGGTGATCGTCGCCTGCCGCCATCTGTCGAGCATCTGGTCGTACGAAATGCGCGCCAGCGTCGTCGTGTTTTCGAGCATCCCGCGCGCGCGATCGGAAAACCAGAACTCGACGCCGTACTGAAACAGCAACGACGCAAAGATCGTGACCAGCAGCATCGGAACCGCGGCAGTCACCGAAAACAGCGCGACGAGCCGGACGTGCAGCCTGCCGCCGCCGAAATGCGACTTCGCCGCCCGCCGGATCGCGATCCGGCGCCCCACCAGCACCAGCAGCGCGATTTCGGGCGCGAGATTGGCGACGAGCAACAGCGCGACCAGCGGCGGCGTCAACAGCCGCTGCGTTTCGTGACCGCTGGCGATGATGAAATAGCTCGCGACGGCAACGCCGATCACGGTGGCGAGGACCAGGAGTTCGACCAGCGGCGTGACGGTGAACCACCGCCTGCCGATTCCCGGCCGGATCGCCTCAACCTTGCCCGTCATCGTTGCGTCGATACAACGGCCGCGTTGCAGGGAAAACACAATAATGCTGCGGCCCGGCGCTGGCGGACCTCATCCTGTCGCGCGCGATTCAGCGCTGCGGATCGATCCCCAGCGTGTCGAGCCGCTTTTTCAACGTATTGCGATTGATTCCCAGCGCGCGCGCGGCACGAAGCTGATTGCCGCCGTGACGCGCCAGCATCGCCTCGATCAGCGGGCGCTCGACCTCGGCGATCAGCCGGTCGTACAGCGTGCCGTCGTCCAGCCGATGCGGCTCCTCGCGCTCGATCCGGGCCAGCCGTGCGCGGACCGCCTGCTCGACGCCGGCATCGCCGGGCGGCCCCGGCTCGGCCGGCGCGCCGAGCTCGGCCGCGACGTCGGCGGCGCCGATCACTTCGTCGCGGCTCAGCACCGCCAGGCGGCGCATCAGATTCTCGAGCTCGCGGACGTTGCCCGGCCAGTCGTGCCGCATCAGCGCCGCCACCGCGGATTCGGCGAGTTGCCGGCGCGGCAACCCGCCCTCGGCGGCGCGGTCAAGGAAATGCCGCGCGAGCAGCGGCACGTCCTGCCGCCGTTCGCGCAAGCTCGGAAGGCTGACCGGCACGACATTCAAACGGTAGAATAAATCTTCCCGGAACTGTCCGCTTGCGACCAGCCGCGCCAGGTCGCGATTGGTCGCCGCGACGATCCGCACGTCGGCGCGGATCGGGCGCGCCCCGCCGACGGTGGTGAATTCGCCCGACTGCAGCACGCGAAGCAGCCGCGTCTGCGCTTCGATCGGCATGTCGCCGATCTCGTCGAGGAACAAGGTGCCGCCCGCCGCCTGCTCGAACCGCCCGGCGCTCCTCGCCTGCGCGCCGGTGAAGGCGCCGCGCTCGTGCCCGAACAGCTCGGCCTCGATCAGCTCGCGCGGGATCGCCGCCATGTTGATCGCGACGAACGGCGCGCGCCGCCGCGGCCCCAGGTCGTGGATCGCGCGCGCGACCAGCTCCTTGCCGGTCCCCGATTCGCCCGAGATCAGCACGGTCAGGTCGTTGGCGACCACGCGCGCGATGACGCGATACACCTCCTGCATCGCCGGCGAGCGGCCGATCAGCGGCAGCGCGCGGTCTTCCTCGCCGATCGCCGCCACCGTTCCGCTTTTCCCGCGCCCCAGCGCGCCCGCCACCGCTTGCGCCAGCGCGTCGAGGTCGAACGGCTTGGGGAGGTAATCGTAAGCGCCGACCTCGGTCGCGCGCACCGCGGTAGTCAGCGTGTTCTGCGCCGACAGCACGATCACCGGCAGCCCGGGATGCTCGGCGACCAGTTCCGCCACCATGTCGAGCCCGTTGCCGTCGGGCAGCACCACGTCGGTGATGAGCACGTCGGGCCGCGCCGCGGCCAACGCGCGGCGCATCTCGGCGAGCGAGGCGACCAAGGTGACGTCATGGCCCGCGCGGCGCAGCGCTTGTCCGACCACCGCGCGGATCGCGGCATCGTCGTCGACCACCAGCACCGATCCCGTCCGGCTCATCGCGGCGCCCTCGGCAGCAGGATGCGGAACACGGTCATCTCCGGCTCGCCTTCGCGCGCATATTGGACGACCCCGCCCATGTCGCGCACCAGCTTGTCGACCAGGGCGAGGCCGAGTCCCTGCCCTTCGGGCTTCCCCGACACGAACGGATCGAACAGATGCCCGGCGATGTCGGCGGGCGCGCCGGGGCCGCTGTCGATCACGCAGACCTCGATCGGCAGCGGCACGCGCGGCGTGTCGGGCGCGGTGCTCACCGCCATGCCGTGACGATAGGCGGTGGTCAGCGCCACTTGCCCGTCGCCCGAGCCGCGCACCGCCTCGCACGCATTCTTGAGCAGGTTGAGCACCACCTGAAGCAGCGCATCGCGGTCGATCAGCGCCGGCGGCAAGGAGGGGTCGAACCGCTCCTCGATCGCAATCCCCTGCCCGAACCCGGCGAGCGCGACGCGCCGGGCATGGTCGAGCAGCGGATAGATATTCTCCGCCGCGAGGCTTAGCGGGCGCGTGTCGGTGAAATCCTGCATCCGGTCGATCAACGCGGCGATGCGATCGACCTCGGTGGTGATCAGCGTCGTGAGCTCGCCCCCCGCATCGCCGCCGCGCGCGATCAGCTGCGCCGCACCGCGGATTCCCGACAGCGGGTTCTTGATCTCGTGCGCCAGCATCGCCGCCGCGCCGACCGCTGCCCTCGCTCCCGCGGCGCGGTCGGCGGTGACGCCGATCCGTCGCGACGTGGCGGCATGGTGCAGCGTGATCGTCCGCCACCCCGGCCGGTCGGCGAGCGGCACCTCCAGATAATCGAGCCGCATCCGCCCCGCTCGCCGCGTCTCGATCTCGGTATCGAAGGCGGCGAGCGCCTGGTCGTCGCGCTGCGCGAATCCCGGCGGGGTCAGCGCAGCCTCGATCGGCTGCCCGATCATCGCGCGCTCGGACATGTTGAGCAGTTGCTCGGCCTCGGCATTGACGTGCGCGATGCGGCCGTCGGGCGCGACCGCCAGAACGGCGACGGGGAGCGCGGCGAGCAGCTCGCCCGCGCCCGGCGGATCGGCGCGGTCGCGCTCAGGCGGCTTCACGCGCGCGCCAGGGCGCATAGAAATCGGCCAACATCGCCTTGACCACCTTGGGGTCGGGCTCCTGATTGACGCGGTTGCGGAACTCGGCCGAGCCGTGCAGCCCGCGCGTGTACCAGCCGATATGCTTGCGCGCCATGTTGACGCCGGTTTCCGTGCCGTAATGGTCGAGCATCGCGTCGTAATGCTCGATAATGACGCGATATTGTTCGTCCAGGTTCGGATCGGGCACCCGCCGCCCCTCGCCGAACCACACCATCATTTGATGGAGCAGCCACGGCCGCCCATAGGCGCCGCGCCCCACCATGACCCCGTCCGCGCCCGACTGGTCGAGCGCAGTCTCGGCGTCCTCGATCGAATTGATGTCGCCGTTGACCAGCACCGGAACCGACACCGCGTCCTTCACCCGCCGTACGAAGGCCCAGTCGGCAACGCCCTTGTAGAGCTGGCACCGCGTGCGCCCGTGGATGGTGATCATCCTGACGCCAAGGTCCTCGGCGATTCGCGCAAGCTCGGGCGCGTTGAGGCTGTCGTGGTCCCACCCCATCCGCGTCTTGAGCGTCACCGGAACATCGACAGCTTTCACCACGGCTTCAATGATATCCGACGCAAGCTTGACGTCACGCATCAGCGCCGATCCGGCCCAGCCGTTGACGATCTTGCGCACCGGGCAGCCCATGTTGATGTCGATGATCGCCGCGCCCTTGTCGGCCGCAAGCTTCGCCGCCTCGCCCATTTCGCGCGCGGTGCAGCCGACCAGTTGCATCGACACCGGCTCCTCGAGCGGATGCCATGCCGCCTTCTGGATCGACTGCCGCGTCTCGCGGATCGCCGCCTGGCTCGCGATCATCTCGGTGACGTTGAGCCCCGAGCCGTAGAGCCGCACCTGCATCCGAAACGGCATGTCGCTCACCCCCGTCATCGGCGCGAGCACGACGGGGCTGTCGATCCGGACAGGGCCGACCTGGATGGGCGCGAGCTTGGTCATAATGTGCCTGAAAATTGGGCAGCCCTCTACGCGAGACAAGCCCAATGCGCAAGGCTGGCCGCGCGGGCTCCCCCTTTCGCTCGCCCTGAGCCTGTCGAAGGGCGTTTCAACCCTTTCGGCAGGGTGGCGACCCCGTTGGGTTTGGGTTAAGGCGCGAGCCCCTATCCCCTCCGTTCGCCCTGAGCTTGTCGAAGGGCGGTTCTTGGCTTTGGCAATGGAGCTCGCAATCGTGCTTCGACAGGCTCAGCACGAACGGCTGTGGAAATGACCAACGAGACCGTCGCCCTCATCGTCGCCGCCGGCCAGGGCAGCCGCATGGGCGGCCCCCCCAAGCAGTTCCTGCCGCTCGGCGGCAAGCCGGTGCTCGCGCACAGCTACGCCGCACTCGCCGCGCACCCCGCCATCGACGCGGTGCTGGTGGTGATCGGCGCCGGCCAGGAAGCGGCTCTCGAAGCAGCCCTCGACACCGTCTCCGCCGTCACCGGCGGCGCCACCCGCCGCGAATCGGTGCTGAACGGCCTCGAAGCCCTCGCCGCCGACCCGCCCGCGCGCGTGCTGATCCACGACGCCGCCCGCCCCTTCATTCCCACGCGCGTGATCGATGCGTTGCTGGCAGCACTCGACGGCCACGACGGCGCGGTCCCCACGCTCGCCGTCGCCGACACGCTCGCGCGCAGCGACGGTGCGCTCGGCGACGTGGTGCCCCGCACAGGCCTCGTCCGCGTCCAGACTCCGCAGGCGTTCCGCTTCGACGCCGTGCTCGCCGCGCACCGCGCCTGGCCGGCAGGCGAAGAGGCGACCGACGATGCGCAGATGGTCCGCCGCCATGGCGGCACCGTCGCGCTGGTGGAAGGCGATTCCATGCTCGACAAGCTCACCGTCCCCGCCGATCTCGCCGCCGCCGAGGCGCGGCTGGCGCGCGGCCGCACGCGCTCGGCGAGCGGCTACGACGTCCACCGCCTCGTCTCCGGCGAGGAGTTGTGGCTCGGCGGCGTCCTTATCCCCCACGACAAGGGCCTGTCGGGCCACAGCGACGCCGATGTCGCGCTCCACGCGATCACCGACGCGCTGCTCGGCACGATCGCGGCGGGCGACATCGGCACGCATTTCCCGCCGAGCGACCCGCAATGGCGCGGCGCCGACTCGACGCAATTCCTCACCCACGCCGCCGGCCTGATCGCCGCGCGCGGCGGCATCATCGACTTCATCGACCTCACCCTGATCTGCGAAGCGCCCAGGATCGGCCCGCACCGCGAGGCGATGCGCGCCCGCATCGCCGCCCTGCTCGCGCTCGCCCCCGACCAGGTCAGCGTCAAGGCGACCACCTCCGAGCGCCTCGGCTTCACCGGCCGCGGCGAAGGCATCGCCGCGCAAGCCATCGCCACCGTGAGACTGCCATGATTCGCACCGCCCTCGCCGCTCTGGCGCTCGCCGGCCTCTCCGCCAGCGCCGCCGCTCAAACCGCGACCCCTTGCGTCACCACGCCCGAGGCGACCTCGATCGCCCTCGTCGCCATGCCCGCGGCGATCCGCCAGGTCGGTCAGATCTGCGCCGCCCAGCTCCCCGCGACTTCACTGCTCCGCCAGCCCGGCAGCGCCTTCCTCGTCCGCTATCAGGCCGAGGCCGACCGCGCCTGGCCCGCCGCGCGCGCCGCGCTCGCCCGCGTCGCCGGGCCCGACATCGCGCCGCTGCTGCAATCGGACTTCACCCGGCCGATGCTCGTCTCGCTGCTCGCCCCCGCGCTCACCGATTTCGTTCAGCCCAGGGACTGCGCCGATCTCGACCATATCGTCACGCTCGCCCAGCCGCTCCCGCCGCGCAACGCCGCCGGGCTGATCGTCGCGGCGCTCAAGCTCACTCGCGACAAGCAGGCGCAGTTCGGCAATCAGACGCTCGACATTCCGATCTGCCGGGACGATAGGCGCTGACCGTCATGGACACATTGCTTCCCAAAGAGCTGCTCGACGCCGCAACCCGCGTGATCGAGGCCAACCGCGCCGCCGGCCGCCGCATCGCGGTCGCCGAAAGCTGCACCGGCGGGCTCGTCTCCGCCGCACTGACCGAGATCCCCGGCGCGTCCGACGTGTTCGATTGCGGCCTCGTCACCTATTCGAACGACATGAAGCTTGCGCTGCTCAAGGTGTCGAGCGACGTGCTCGAGACGTTCGGCTCGGTCTCGGTCGCGGTCGCCTGGAGCATGGCGCAGGGCGCGCTCGAGCTGTCGGGCGCCGATACCGCGGTGGCGATCACCGGCGTCGCCGGCCCCGGCGGCGGCAGCGAGAAGAAGCCGGTCGGCACCGTCGTCTTCGCCCGCGCGGAAAAGGGCGGCGATCCGGCCGAGGTCGCGGCCGACCGCAAGGAATTCGGCGATTTGGGCCGCGGCGGCGTGCGGCTTCAGGCCGCGCTGTGCGCGCTCGACTTGCTGATGCCCTCGGCCGGCGAGCCGTAGAGCGCCGCCGCGCGCGCCTCGAACGCGCCGATCATCTTCCTCAGCGCGCGATCGAACACCTGCCCCGCCAGCATCTCGAACACGCGGTTGCGGAACGCGAAATCGACCGCGAAGTCGACGCAGCACCCGCCCTCCCCGTCGGGCCGGAACCGCCAGTCGTTGTGGAGGTATTTGAGCGGCCCCTCGACATAATCGACGTGGATTTCCTCCGGCCGCCGCTTTTCGACTCGCGAGGTGAAGGTCTCGCGCAGCCCCTTGAACCCGACGATCATGTCGGCGACCATCTGCATGTCGCTGTCCGAGCGCACGCGGATCGCGCTGACCCACGGCAGGAATTCGCCATAGCGCCCGACGTCGGCGACCAGATCGTACATCTGCTCGGGGCTATAGGGCAGGCGGCGCGTTTCGTGATGCTTGGGCATGGGCTCAGCCGCGCGCCAGCTTCGCCTCGCGATTGGCGCGCATCCGCTCGAAATCGTCGCCGGCGTGATAGCTCGACCGCGTCAGCGGCGACGAGGCGACCAGCAGGAACCCCTTGGCGCGCGCGATCCCCGCATAGGCGTCGAACGCTTGCGGGGTCACGAACTCCATCACCTTGGCGTGGCGCGGCGTCGGCTGCAGATACTGCCCCATCGTCAGGAAATCGACGTCGGCCGAGCGCATGTCGTCCATCACCTGATGGACCTCGAGCCGCTCCTCGCCGAGCCCGAGCATCACCCCCGACTTGGTGAAGATCGACGGATCGTGCTTCTTGACGCTCTCCAGCAGCCGCAGCGACGCATAATAGCGCGCGCCCGGCCGAATCGTCGGATAGAGCCGCGGCACCGTCTCCAGATTGTGATTATAGACGTCGGGCCGCGCCGCGACGATCGCCTCGACCGCCGCCTCGGCCTTGTTGCGGAAATCGGGCGTCAGGATCTCGATCGTGGTGTCCGGCGCCGCCGCGCGCAGCGCCTGGATCACCTTGACGAACTGGCCCGCCCCGCCGTCGGGCAGGTCGTCGCGATCGACCGAGGTGACGACGATATGGCTCAGCCCCATCTGCACCGCGACCTCGGCGACATGCGCGGGTTCCAGCGGATCGACCGCACGGGGCATCCCCGTCTTGACGTTGCAGAAGGCGCACGCCCGCGTGCAGGTGTCGCCCAGGATCATCACCGTCGCGTGCTTCTTGGTCCAGCATTCGCCGATGTTCGGACACGCCGCTTCCTCGCACACCGTCGCGAGGTTCTTCTCGCGCATCAGCTTGCGCGTTTCGGCGAAGCCGACGCTGGTCGGCGCCTTGACCCGGATCCAGTCGGGCTTGCGTTGACGCGGAGGGCGCGCGAGGGGGGACATCTCGTTCATGCCGGCCATCTAGCGACTGTCGCGGTGGCTTGCCACCCCTGACCGTAGCTGCAAAGGATGCATGCATGGCTGACTTTTCCGACCTCGTCCGCGGATATCACCGCTTCCGTGACCGCGATTACACGCGCCAGCACGCGCGCTGGATGGAGCTCGCCGAAGGGCAGAGCCCGCGCGTCATGGTGATCGCCTGCGCCGACAGCCGCACCGACCCGGCTTTGGTGTTCGACGCCGCGCCGGGCGAGATCTTCGTCGTCCGCAACATCGCCGCGCTCGTCCCCCCGTTCGAGCAGGGCGGCGGCCGCCACGGCGTCTCGGCGGCGATCGAGTTCGCGGTCAACCAGCTCGAAGTGCCCGAGATCGTCATCATGGGCCACGGCTCGTGCGGCGGCGTCAACGCGGCGCTGACGCAGAGCTTCGCCGGCTGCGCGAATGGCGAGGGCGGCTTCCTCGGCCATTGGGTCGATTTGCTCGACGCCGCGCGCGACCGCATCGTCGCCGAGCACGGCGCCGGCCCCGAAGCGACCCGCGAGCTGGAGCTGGAGACCGTCCGCGTCTCGCTCACCAACCTGCGCACCTTTCCCCGCGTTGCCGAGCGCGAAGCCGCCGGCAAGCTCACCCTGCGCGGCGCCTATTTCGCGATCCGCGACGGCGTGCTGTGGGTGATGGGCGAAGACGGCCAGTTCGCCCCGGCCTGAAGGTCGCTCACCACCGAACTGCAATCCCGTGCTCCTGCGAAAGCAGGAGCACACGCTCCTCGCGGTCACCCCTGCTTCTCGATCACCGTGATCCGCCCGCTCGGCTCCAGCGTCACCTGCTTGACCTTGCTCATGTCGGCGATCCCCGACCGCCGCAGCGCTTCGTCGAAGTCGGTCAGCGACACCGAATGCCGCTTGCGCATCGCCTGATCGATCCGCCCGTCATGCGCGAGGTCGATCGAGCGCCCCTCCAGCACCCGCGCGACGCCCTGCCACCGCGCCGCCGCATTGGCGAGCAGCCCGTGCAGCGCGACGAAGATCACCGACGCCGCCAGTGTTCCCATCAGCGGCGCGCTGCCGGTCAGCGCCCGGCTGAGGCTCGATCCGACGATGATCGACACGACGATGTCGAGCGCCGCCCATTTCCCGAACACCCGCCGCCCCGCCAGCCGCACCAGCACCAGCCCGAACGCGAAGATCAGCACCGCCCGCGCGCATTCCTGCCCGAAGCTGAGGTTATGCTGTTGCCCGAAGATCGCCTGCAGCGTTTCCATACCGCAACAACCCGCGGAAGCGGGCGGCGTTCCCGCTGCCAGTCACGCTCGCCGCGATACAGAACGATCATCAACCGTTCGTGCTGAGTAGAGGCCGAGTAGCTGCGAAGCAGCGTATCGAGGCCTCGTATCGAAGCACTCCTATGTCCTTCGATACGCAGCCTCGATACGCCCTTCGGGCTACTCGGCAGCTACTCAGGACGAACGGAAGGCCCTCACCCTGCGTGCGGCGCCACGATCGCGTCCACGTCGGTCTTCGCCGTCTTGACCGGCTCGATCACCCGAACGCTCAGCTCGCGCAGCTGCTTCAGGCTTGCCGGCGAGGGCGCGCCCATCAGCAAGTCCTCGGCGCGCTGGTTCATCGGGAACAGCGTGATCTCGCGCAAATTCTGCGCCCCGCACAGCAGCATGACGATGCGATCGACCCCCGCCGCCATTCCGCCGTGCGGCGGCGCGCCGTACTGGAACGCGCGATAGAGCCCGCCGAACCGCTCCTCGACGTCGGCCTTGCTGAGGCCCACCAGCTCGAAAGCCTTGACCATCGTCTCGGGCGACTGGTTGCGGATCGAGCCCGAGGCGATCTCGTAACCGTTACACACCATGTCGTATTGGAACGCCTTGATTCCCAGCGGGTCCTCGCCGTTCAGCGCCTCCAGCCCGCCCTGCGGCATCGAGAACGGATTGTGCGCGAAGTCGAGCTTCTTCTCGTCCTCGTCATATTCGTAGAACGGGAAATCGACGATCCAGCACAATTCGAACCGGTCCTTGTCGATCAGGTCGAGCTGCTCGCCGACCCGCACGCGCGCCAGCCCCGCCAGCTTGGCCGCCTGCGCTTCCTTGCCGGCGGCAAAGAACACGCCGTCGTTCGGCCCGAGCCCGAGCGCCGCGATCAGCTTCGCGGTCGCCTCGGGCCCGTGGTTCTTGGCGATCGGCCCGCCCGGCTCGCCGTCCTTGATGTTGATATAGCCGAGCCCCGAATAGCCTTCCGAGCGCGCCCAGTTGTTCATGTCGTCGAAGAACTTGCGGCTCCCGGCCCCCGCGCCCGGCGCCGGGATCGCGCGGATCACCCCGCCGCCCGCGACGATATTGGCGAAGATGCCAAAGCCGCTCCCGTGGAAATGATCGGTCACGTCGGTGATGATGATGGGGTTGCGCAGGTCCGGCTTGTCCGACCCGTATTTGAGCATCGCCTCGCTGAACGGAATCCGCGGAAAGCTCCCCGCCGGCGTGACGTGCTTACCCTCGGCGAAGTCCTCGAACACCCCGGCGATCACCGGCTCCATCGTGTTCCACACGTCTTCTTGGCGAACGAAGCTCATTTCGAGATCGAGCTGGTAGAACTCGCCCGGCAGGCGGTCGGCGCGCGGGTCCTCGTCGCGGAAGCATGGCGCGATCTGGAAATAGCGGTCGAAGCCGGCGACCATCAGCAGCTGCTTGTATTGCTGCGGCGCCTGCGGCAGCGCGTAGAACTTGCCGGCGTGGATGCGGCTCGGCACCAGGAAGTCGCGCGCGCCCTCGGGGCTCGACGCGGTGAGGATCGGCGTCGAATATTCGGTGAACCCGGCGGCCTCCATCCGCCGCCGCATGTCCGAGATGACCTTGGTCCGCTTGACGATATTGGCGTGCAGCGTCTCGCGCCTGAGGTCGAGGAACCGATACCGCAGCCGCACGTCCTCGGGATAATCCTGCTCGCCCGCGACCGGCAGCGGCAGCTCGGCGGCCTCGGACAGCACCACCGCCTCGAGCACGCGAATCTCGATCTCGCCCGTGGGCAGGTTCGGATTGATCGCCTCGCCCGCGCGCTTCTCGACCACGCCGGTGATCGTCACCACGCTCTCGGCGCGCAGCCGCTCGATCACCGGAAACGCCGGCCCGTCCACCTCGGTGACGACCTGCACCATCCCGTAATGGTCGCGCAGATCGACGAACACCAGGTCGCCATGGTCGCGCTTGCGATGGACCCAGCCCGAGACGCGCACCGTCTCTCCGGCATTCGCGGCGCGCAGCTCGCCGCAGGTGTGGGTGCGATAGGCGTGCATGGTCGATCGTCTCGCTTCGTCGATGACGGTTGGAAAGGTGGCCGCGCTTCCCTTGCAACAGGCGCTTTGTCAACCCGCGCGTCATCGCTAAAGAGCCGCGATGCACATCCACGACCTGATCGAAGACTCGGCGACCCTCGCCAATCTCTGCACCCGCCTTTCCGACTCGGCGTTCGTCTGCGTCGATACCGAGTTCATGCGCGAGAACAGCTACTGGCCCGAGCTCTGCCTGATCCAGATCGCCGACGCGAACGAGGCCGCGGCGATCGACCCGATGGCCCCCGGTATCGACCTGACGCCCCTCCTCGACCTCCTCACGAAGAACGAGGACGTGCTCAAGGTCTTCCACGCCGGCGGCCAGGACCTCGAGATCATCTACAACCTCACCGGCACCACGCCGCACCCGCTGTTCGACACGCAGATCGCCGCGATGGCGCTCGGCCAGGGCGAGCAGGTCGGCTACGGCAATCTGGTCGATGCCTGGCTCGGGATCACCGTCGACAAGGGCGCGCGCTTCACCGACTGGTCGCGCCGCCCGCTCGACACGCGCCAGATCGACTATGCCATCGCCGACGTCACGCATCTGGCGGCAATTTTCCCCAAGATGCTGCAACGCCTCAAGAAAACGGGCCGCGGCGCGTGGCTCGACCAGGAGATGGAGCGCCTCGCCGATCCCGCCAACTACGCCAACGACCCCGATTTGGCATGGAAGCGCGTCCGTATCCCCGGTCGCAAGCCCGAGGTGCTCGGCCGGTTGAAGGCGCTCGCCCGCTGGCGCGAGCTCGAGGCGCGGGGCAAGAACCTCCCCCGCGGCCGCATCATGAAGGACGAGACGCTCGCCGACCTCGCCGGCTCGCCGCCGAAGAAGCAGGCCGATCTGTCGCGTGTCCGCGGCCTCTCCGGCGCCTGGGCGTCGAACGACATCGGCGCCCGCCTGATGGCCGCGCTCGCCGATGCGGGGCCCCTCCCCGCCGCCGAGATGCCCGCGCGCGACGACCGCAAGCCCGGCCTCGGCAAGGAAGGCGCGCTGGTCGCCGACCTCCTCAAGCTCCTCCTCAAGATTCGCGCGCGGGAGATCGATGTCGCGCCGAAACTCCTCGCCCGCAGCGACGACCTCGAAGCGCTCGCCGCCGGCCGCCGCGACGGCCTGTCTATCCTCGAAGGCTGGCGCTACGAGCAGTTCGGCCACGACGCGCTCGACCTCGTCGAAGGCCGCCTCGGCTTCGCGGTCAGGAACGGCAAGCTCAAGATGAGCCGAACGGAGGACGCATGAAGTCGAATCCTGCAGCCGTTCGGGCTGAGCCTGTCGAAGCCCGGTTCCGCCGATCGCCCTTCGACACGCTCAGGGCGAACGGAGCGCTGGGACTGGGATTGTTCCTCGCCGCCTGCGCCGCCGCGCAACCGCCCCTCGCCCACGGCAGCGGCGCCATCTGCAAGGCGGACGGCCTATCGGATCTCGTCGGCCGGCCCGCCACCGCCGACCTCGGCGCCGCGGCGCTCAAGCGCTCCGGCGCGCGCACGCTGCGCTGGATCCAGCCCGGCATGGCGGTGACGATGGACTATCGCCAGGACCGGCTCGACGTGCATCTCGACGCGCGCAACGTCGTCACCAAGCTGAGCTGCGGCTGAAACCAGTATTCCTGCGAAAGCAGGAATCCAGGATCGCAAGCGCACCGCTCATCATCTGGGCTCCTGCTTTCGCAGGAGCCCGGTGGCTCACCCCACCACCATCCGCGCCTCGCCGCCGAGCGCCGCGGCGAGCGCCTTGTGCCGCCGCTCGACCGTCTCGCCGTACAGCGCCGCATCGCTCCCCGCGAGCGTCAGCGTCACCGCCCCGCCCTCGCGCCCCAGCCGCGCGCGCTCCAGCGGCCCCGCGACCCCGCCGCTCAGCCGCTGCCCCAGCCGGACCGCCAGCCCCCACGCCGCCGCTCGCCTGAGCTCACGCTCGCCGGCCAGCCTGCCCAGCGGCTCGGGCGACTTCGCGCCACCGCCCAGCCCGGTGAACAGCGCCTGCGCCACCAGGGCCCGCCCGCGCGCGTCGATCGCCACCCAGTCGCCGTGCAACGCAACATCGAGCCCGCGCTCGGCGCGGAACTCGGGATTGGCATGCCATCCCACGTCGGCGAGCAGGCACGCCGCATGTCTCAGCCGCGCCAGCTCCGGCGCATCCTCCCCGAATAGCGGCGCGATCCAGCGATCGAGCAAATCGCCATGCTCGGCGAACCGCCCCAGCCGCCGCCCCTCGTCGCGCGTCGCGACGATCAGCGGGTCCTCGCCCCGCGTCGCCTCGTCGAGCGCGCCGTAGAGCAGCCCCTCGCGCAAGCCGTAAGCCGACACCAATGTCGTCGCGCATCCCAGCTGCCGCAGCACCACGCCAAGCAGCGCCGCAGCATCGCCCAGCGTCGGAATCCGCGCGGCCGACAGATCGGGCACCTCGCGCAGCCGCGCCTTGTCGAGATGCGCCAGCGCGCGCCCCAGCCGCGTCACCGTCGCCGCCGGCATCGAATAGGCGTGGACGATCGGCAGCGGATAGCCGGTCAGGTGCATGTCAAGCCGCGCCAGCGAGCGCCACGACCCGCCGACCAGGTAGAAGGGCCGCCCCGCTCCGCTCCCCGCCCAGCCGGTCTTCGCGAGCACCGTTGCGACATGCCGTTCGAGCGCGCCCTTGCCGCGCGCGCGGATCGCCGCGATCCTCAGCACGCCGAGCGGAAACGACGCCCGCTCGCCGACCGCACCGCCCGCAACGCGCACCAGCTCCAGGCTGCCGCCGCCGAGGTCGCCGACGATTCCCTCGGCCTCCGGAATCCCCGACAGCACGCCCCGCCCGGCCGCCAGCGCTTCCTCGTCCCCCGACAGCAGCGCGACGTCGAGCCCAAGGCCGCGCGCATGGTCGATCAGCTCGTGCCCGTTGGCCGCCTCGCGCACCGCGGCGGTGGCGACGGTGCTGAGCTCGGTGACGTCCATCTCGCGCGCGATCGCCGCGAACCGCGCCAGCGCTCCTTGCGCGCGCGCCATTGCCGCGGCGTCGATCGCGCCCTTCACCGCCAGCTCGCGGCCGAGCCCGGCCATCACCTTCTCGTTGAACAGGATCGAGGGCAGCCGCTTGGGTCCCTGATAGACGACGAGACGGATCGAGTTCGATCCGATGTCGATGATCGCGGTGCGCGGGTGCGCCGCCGCCCGATGCTCCTGCGCAAGCAGGAGCCCGGGACCACCGGCCCGAACCTCGCCTTGGGCCCCTGCTTGCGCAGGAGCACGCGCCCCCGTCATGGCGTTCGTCTCCCCTACCCCCGCCGCCTGAGCGACAGTTTCGGCACCGAGTCGCTCGTTCTCAGCGCCGCGCCCCTGCCCGACAGCGACGGATTGGTCATGAAATAGCGGTGCAGGTTGAACGGCCGCTCGCCCGGATCGTCGCGCACGTAATTGCCGTCGGGCTGCAATTCCCAGCTCTGTTCGGTGTCGAGCAAATTGGCGACCATCACTTGGTCGAGGATCTGGTCATGCACCGTCGGGTTCTCGATCGGCAGCATATATTCGACGCGCCGGTCGAAATTGCGCGGCATCCAGTCGGCCGAGGAGATGAACAGCTTCGCCCCGTCGTTGGGCAATGCCTTGCCGTTGCCGAACGCGCAGATGCGGCCGTGCTCCAGAAACCGCCCGATCACCGACTTGACCCGGATCCGCTCCGACATCCCCGGCACCCCGGGCCTCAGGCAGCAAATGCCGCGCACGATCAGGTCGATCTCGACCCCCGCGTTCGACGCCTCGTAGAGCTTCTCGATCACCGCGGGATCGACCAGCGAGTTCATCTTCGCCCAGATTGCCGCCGGCTTGCCCGCCGCGGCATTGGCGATCTCGGCATCGATCAGCGACACCAGCTTCGACCTCAGGTCGCGCGGCGACATGCTGACCAGCTCGAGATGCTCGGGCTCGACATAGCCGGTGACGTAATTGAACACATGCGCCGCATCGGCCCCGATACGAGGATCGGCGGTGAAGAAGCTCAAATCGGTATAGATTTTTGCCGTGACGGGATGATAATTCCCCGTCCCGAAATGGCAGTAGGTGCGATAGTCGCTGCCTTCGCGCCGCACCACCATCGAAATCTTGGCGTGGGTCTTCCAGTCGATGAAGCCGTAGACGACCTGCACCCCCGCCCGCTCCAGCGCGTTGGCCCAGAGCATGTTCTGCTCCTCGTCGAATCGCGCCTTCAGCTCGACCACCGCGGTCACCGACTTGCCCGCCTCCGCCGCGGCGATCAGGGCGTTGATCACCGCAGGCTGCTTGCCTGCGCGATACAGCGTCTGCTTGATCGCCACCACGTCGGGATCGCCCGCCGCTTGCTTCAGGAAGGCGAGCACCACGTCGAACGTCTCGTAGGGGTGATGGACGACGATGTCCTTGGCCTTGATCGCGGCGAAGCAATCGCCGCCGAACTCGCGGATTCGTTCAGGAAATCGAGGGGAATAGGGCGGAAACTTCAAGTCCGGCCGATCCTCCTCGACCAGCCGCTCGAGGTCGCTGATCCCAAGGAACGCCGCGCTCTCGGTGATGATCGCATCGCCGCCGCCGAGCTCCTCGCGCAGCAGAACCGCCAGCTCCTCTTCGATTCCCGTCTCCAGGTCGAGCCGGATCACGCGCCCCCGCCGCCGCCGCTTGATCGCGTTGGCGAAGTATCGGACCAGGTCCTCGGCCTCCTCCTCGATCTCGATATCGCTGTCGCGCAGCAGCCGGAACGCGGCGCAGTCCTTCACCCGGTATCCGGGAAAGATCAGCGCCGAGAAATGCTTGAGCAGCGTCTCCATCGCCACGTAGCGCGCCGCCTTGCCCGGCAGCCGCACGAACCGCGGCACCGTCGTCGGCAACAGCACCACCTCGCGGATCGGCTCGCCGTCGGACAGGCGAACGAGGTCGAAGATCAGGCTCGACCCGCGATTGGGCAGGAACGGGAAGGGATGCGCCGGGTCAAGCGCCTGGGGGGTCAGGATCGGGAAGATCTGGTCGCGGAAATGCGCTTCCAGCCAGCCTTCGTCCTCGCCCTGGAGATCGCCCGAATCGAGCACCGCGATGCCGTTCTCACCCAGTTCCTCGCACAACGACATCCACACCTGCTGCTGCGCCTGCATCAGCCGGTCCGCCTCGAGCGCGATCTCGCGAAGCTGCTCGGTCGGGGTGCGCCCGTCGACCGATTTGCGCTCGACGTCCTGAAGCTGCTGGCCCTTCAGCCCCGCGACGCGGACCATGAAGAACTCGTCGAGGTTCGACCCCGAAATCGACAGGAATCTGAGCCGCTCGAGCAGCGGATGCGCGGGGTTCAGCGCTTCCTCCAGCACGCGCCGGTTGAACGCCAGCCACGACAGCTCGCGATTGAAATAGCGTTCGCCGCCGCTCTCGCCGACGAACGGATCGTCGTCGTCGAAGATCGGGATATGCGCGGGCCGGGTCGTCATCGCTTTTCAACCGTTCCGGCCGGCTCGACGATCAGCCCGGCCTCGGTCAATGTGGACCGGGCCAGCGGAATCGACAAGCGCTTGCGCCGTTCGAGGATCTCCTGATCGAGCACATCGACCGCGCGGATGACAGCGATATGACTGCGCTCGACTCGCGCGATCAGCCAGTCGATCAGCTCGGGCCGGGCATCGAGCCCGCGCTTGTAGAACTGCCGCTCGAACAGCGCGCGCATCAGCACGTCGTCGGGCGCCCCCAGCGTCAGCACCGGCGTCGCCGCCAGCCGCGAGCGGAGATCGGGCAGCTTGACGACCCATTCGGGCGGGGCTGCATCGGCGACGATCAGCAACGGGTGCCGCTCGGCCTGCGCTCGGTTCCAGGCGTGGAAGATCGCCGCCTCGCTCTGCCGCTCCGCATCGTCGATGATCGCGCCGCCGCACTTGCCGGCGAAAATCCGCGCGAGCAGGCTCCGTCCCGATTTGCGCGGCCCGACGAGCAGCGACGCCATGACCGGCCACGCGCCCCAATGTTCGATGCCATGGACCGCGCGGGCGTTCGAATCGCTGACCAGGAATTCGTCGTCGCGCGGGTCCGCCGGCCATTCGAACGGCAGGGCGAACTGGCTCATCCGGCCTTTTGCCCGGTCGGCGCCGGCGGCGGGGCCGGTGCGGCGGCGCGGCGGATGCGCAGCACGCCGGGCCCGCTCTGCACTTGCCACCCGCGCGCTTGCAACTGTGCGGCGAGCGCGCCCTGATCGCCCGAATAGACCACGCGCATCACCGAAATGCCGCCCATCGCCAGGCTGGTGGTCAGCGCCGAGCTCACCCCCGGCACCGCGCGCAGCGCCGCTTCGCCGGCATTGACCGCGGCCGCGTCGGGCGTGTCGAACTGGACGTCGATTTGCGTGCCCTGAACCGCGTTGGTCTGGTCGGTCACCACCGGCAGCGTTTCCATGTCGACCGGCGTCGGAGTCGGCGTGGGGGTCGGGACATAGGCCAGCCCCGGATCGGTGCGCAGGATGCCGCCGTTCAAGGCGCTCTGATAGATCGCGTCGATCCGCTTGACGCCGGCGTCGAGCAGCGCGTCGATCCCGTCGGCATTGGCGACGCGCAGCGTTGCGCTGCCCGCCAGGCGATTGTCGGGGCCGTAACGCGCCTCGAAATGCCCGATCACCGGCCCGCCCGGATATTGCCGATAGAGATGCACTGTCGGAATCAGCACGTCCGACGCGCCGTACTGGTCGAGGATCGCCTTCCACCAGCCGCGGCCCGGCCGCCCGGCCTGCCCCACGTTGAGCAGCAGCGAATCGGGGCCGGTCCCGGTCGGCCGCACGTAATCGATCGAGGAATTGCCGGTGCGGAATCGCGCCCAGGCCTGATGCCAGCCGGTCTCCTGCTCGAACGCCTCGCCGACCCCGCCGGTCCACTCGATCGGCAGCACCAGCATCGGCGGCGAGCGGAACCCGCCGCCCGCGACGCCCAGCAGAGGTCCGGCGCGCGCGCGGCTGAACGTCACGCCCAGCCGCGCGATATAGCGGTTGGGCCCGATCTTCTCGTCCTCGACGATGATTCCCGATACCAGCCCGTTGAGCGTCGAGTCCGAAACCAGCCCGCCGCCCTGCCCCAGCCGCTTCGACAGCATCTGCCACGCCTTGCGCTGCGCCAGCCGCCATCCCGCCTGACGCGCGTCGTCGGAGGTCTTGCCCGTCACGTCGACGGTGATGCCGTCGACCTCGAAATTCGCCGAATCGTCGATCGGCGCGGCCGGCGCCCCGCTCTCGGCCTGCCCCAGCACCACGCCGGCGGAGCCGATCGCAACAAGACCGATGAGCGGAGTGAGCGCGCGCGAAAGCCGTGACCGGGTCATACCGCCGCCCTTTTGGCGAAGCAGGCGCGGAAATCCAAGCGCGATGTGCGCTCTCTCATCCGCCCGCCGCAAAACCCCCGCGTCCGCGCGAAGCCTTCACACCGTGCTCCTGCCCCACGACCGTGCGCCTGCCCCACCACCGTGCTCCTGCGAAAGCAGGAGCCCAGAGTCGCCAGCGCCGCCGCTCAACTGCGTTGTGCTCCCCAGCCAGCCCGAGCCCGTCGAATGCGTATTCCGCGAAGCAGCCATGGAACTTCATTCTTAATCCTGCCAGCGCCACCCAATGCCCGTTCGTGTCGAGCGAAGTCGAAGCACCACCCTTTCCCAGCCCGCTCCCAGGCCCCCCCTCCGTTCGCCCTGAGCGTGTCGAAGGGCGCTCTCGCGAACCAGCAATGGAAATCCCCCCACAATCCCGCTACGCGCCACCCAACACCCGTTCGTGCTGAGCTTGTCGAAGCACCGCTCTTCTCTATCTGCTATGAGCCCCGCGAGCATGACCGAATCCCCCTCCTACACTTATGCCGAAGCCGGCGTGTCGATCGCCGCCGGAAATGCGCTGGTCAAAGCCATTGCGCCGCTCGCCAAGGCCACTCGCCGCCCCGGCGCCGCCGCCGATCTGGGCGGTTTCGGCGGTTTCTTCGACCTCAAGGCCGCCGGCTTCACCGATCCGCTGCTCGTCGCGGCCAACGACGGCGTCGGCACCAAGCTCAAGCTCGCGATCGAGAGCGGCCATCACGACGGCGTCGGCATCGACCTCGTCGCGATGTGCGCCAATGACCTTATCGTCCAGGGCGCCGAGCCGCTGTTCTTCCTCGACTATTACGCGACCGGAAAGCTCGATCCCGAAGTCGCGGAGCGCGTCGTCGCCTCAATCGCCGAGGGCTGCCGCCAAGCCGGCTGCGCGCTGATCGGCGGCGAGACCGCCGAGATGCCGGGCATGTACGCCGCCGGCGACTACGACCTCGCCGGCTTCTGCGTCGGCGCGGTCGAGCGCGACCAGGTCCTGACCGGCGAAATGATCGAGGCCGGCGACGTCATTCTCGGGCTGGCGTCGTCGGGCGTCCATTCGAACGGATTCTCGCTCGTCCGCCGCCTCGCCGCCGACAAAGGCTGGAAACTCGACCGTCCGGCGCTGTTCGATCACGAAATGCGGCTTATCGAATCACTGATGGCCCCGACCCGCATTTACGTGAAGAGCTTGCTCCCGCTGATTCGCGAGCACAAAATCAAGGGCTTGGCGCACATTACCGGCGGCGGATTGCTCGAAAACATTCCGCGCGTTCTTCCGCACGAAAAGCGAGCCCGAATCGACGCCGACAGCTGGACTCAGCCGCGCCTGATGGCTTTTCTCCAGGCGCAGGGCGCGATCGAGCCGCAAGAAATGGCGCGCACCTTCAACTGCGGAATCGGCATGGTTGTGATTGTAAGCCACGATAAAGTCGCGGAAATTTCCGCGAGCTTGCGCGCCGCCAACGAAACCGTCGAAACCATCGGCACGATCGAGAAGGGCAAGCGCGGCTGCACCGTCACTGGCTCCGCGGGAACCTGGAGCGCACGTGAAGACTGGTCGGCAAGCCACGATGCCTAAAGCAAAAATTGCCATCCTGATTTCGGGCCGAGGCTCCAACATGATGGCCTTGGTCGAGGCGTCGCGTGCCGAGGATTGCCCCTACGAAATCGCGATTGTCGCCTCCGACAAGCCCGACGCGCCCGGCCTCGCCTGGGCGCGTCAGCAAAATATCGTGACTTTTGCGCTACCTACGAAGGGAATCGCAAAGCCCGTCTATGAAGCGGCGATCGACGCCGCGCTGCGCGAGGCCGGCGCCGAGCTGATCGCCCTGGCCGGCTATATGCGCTTGCTTTCGAACGATTTCCTCTCAGGTTGGCATGGCCGGATCGTCAACATCCATCCGTCGCTGCTCCCCAAATACAAGGGCCTCGACACCCACCAGCGCGCGCTCGACGCGGGCGATCCGGTGGCCGGATGTTCGGTTCATATCGTCACCGAGGAGCTCGACGCAGGCGAAGTTCTCGGCCAAATTCAAGTACCTGTCGAACCGGGCGACGACGCCGAAACGCTCGCGGCGCGCGTCCTCGACGCGGAACATCGCCTTTACCCGCGGGTTCTGGCAGAATTCGCACGATCATGGACAACCTCCTGACCCGCCTCCGCTCGACCTGCCTGTCGCTCCCCGAAACGAGCGAACGGAATTCGCACGGACAGCCGACCTTTTTCGTTGCAAACAAGCAGTTTGCGCAATTTCGTGACAATCATCACGGCGACGGCCGAACCGTCGTCTGCGTCCGCACGAGCGGCGTCGACGAACAGGAAATGCTGATCGAGGCCGACCCCGGCGCCTACAGCCGCCCCGCCTATCTCGGCCCGTCGGGCTGGGTCTCGCTCAACCTCGCGCGGCCCGACCTGGATTGGACGCAGGTTGAAGAACGCATCGCAACCAGCTGGGAACTGGCCGCTCCCGCGCGCTTGCTCGAGGCGGGAGGACGATGAGCAGCTATCAGGAAGACCCGACCACGCCCGAAGCCAAGGCCGAGGCGGCCGCGACCCGCCGCCGCTGGCTGACGCTCGCCGAGATCGTGGCCATTGCCGGCGTTGTCATTGCCGGTCTAACCCTTTGGAATAACTGGCAAGGCCGCGAGGCCGAGCAGGCGCAACGGATCGCCGAACGCGCCAATGCCGCGAGCGCGGCGCGGGCGAGCACGATCGTCACCTTCGCCGGAATCCCTAGGGACGACGGCGCCCGCCTGGCGCTCAAGGATCCGGCGCACGATGTGCAGAGCATCGAAATCCGCTTCCCGAGCGCACTCGGCGTCGCGCCGCAATCGAGCACGCTCGACCTCGCGATCGACTCCGACTGGTTTCAGGACGCGCTGACGAAAGCGCTCGGCGACGGCCCCGCCGACCAGCAGGGCCGCCTGCCCGTCCTGATCACCGCCGATTATTGGGACGGCGAGCAGCACATGACCGACACCGCGATCTACGACATCATCTGGCAGACCCACGGCCGTTTCCTGCGCGGCCGCGCGCTGACGCTGAAGGGCATCGTCCTCGAACGCCGCCGCGGCGCCGCCCAGGCCGCGGTGGATAGCTTATGGGCGAAACAGCACCCGAAAACAAAGAAATAGCTGCGTCAGATCGCCCGGGCGTAGATCGCGTCGTCGTGCAGGGTCTCGCCAACCAGGAACTGCCGCGCACCGGTGACCACAAAACCCTGCCGCTCATAGAACGCCCGCGCCCGCGCATTGCCGCCATAGACGCCGAGCAACACGCGGGTCTTGCCCATCGCGCGGGCGTCGGCGAGCGCGCGTTCCATCAGCTCGGCGCCCAGCCCCGAACCGTGCAGCCGCGACAGCATGTAGATGCGCCTCAGCTCGATATCGTCCGCGTCGGTTTCGACCGGCAGGTCGGGCGTGGTCAGCACGGAATAGCCGAGCGGCGCCCCGCCGTTCGCCGCTTCGGCGACCGTAACGACGCTGGCGGGATCGCCGATCAAGGCGGCGAATTTCGCGGGCGTATTGTGCCGCGCGCAATGCGCGACGAGATCGGCGCCGCTGAGGATGCCGGCGAACGCATCGAGCAGGGTCGCGCCGGCGACCAGCGACAGCGCGGCGGCGTCCTCCGCCACCGCACGGCGCACGACCGGCTTGAAATCAGCCGACAATTTCTTCGGGCTTGAAGAAATAGGCGATCTCGATTGCGGCATTCTCATCCGAATCTGAGCCGTGGACCGAATTGGCCTCGATCGATTCGGCCAGCGTCTTGCGGATCGTGCCCTCGGCGGCGTCGGCCGGGTTGGTCGCGCCCATGATGTCGCGATTGCGCTGCACCGCGTTCTCGCCCTCGAGCACCTGCACGACGACCGGGCCCGAGGTCATGAACGCGACCAAGTCGTTGAAGAACGGCCGCTCCTTATGGACGGCGTAGAAGCCTTCGGCCTGATCCCGTGTCATCCGGATCCGCTTCGAGGCGACGACGCGCAGTCCCGCGTCCTCCAACATGCGCGTGACCGCACCGGTCAGATTGCGACGGGTTGCGTCGGGCTTGATGATCGAGAACGTCCGATTGGCGGCCATGACGGGTCGCGGCTCCTGCTGTGTTGGGGTGGATTGGATCGCGCCGCCCTAGTCGGCGCGCCGGGGTTATGCAAGCTGCTCCCAACCGCCGCTTTCGGATTGCTTCCAATAGCGGGGTTCGACTCCGTCGCGTTCGGCGAGAGCCTTCCAGGCCTCGCGCGCCTCGACGATGCGCTCTTCGTCGAAGAAGTGGAACGCCCGGTCGAAGCTGAGTGCCGCGTCGCGCCAGACACCGTCGGCCAGGGCGATATTGCGGGCCTGGTTGGCCGCTTCGGGTTGGGTCGAGAGGAGGACCGGTTGGGCCGCGTCATTCTCGCCGCCGGCGCAGGCGTGCGGCAGGAAGCTGTCGGGCCTGTGGCCCCATAACAGCCGATCGAGCGCCGGCAGCTGCGCTTCGCCGGCGACGATCAGCAGCCGATCGCCCTTCGCCAGCACGCGCTCGACGACACGCGGCAGGACGCGATCGAGCGGTGCGGCGGTGAGGTGGTAGAAATCGACCTGCATGTTCCACGTCGTTCAGGGGGAGAGACAGGCCCCGGACATGCCCTCCCCTAGCCGATCACTTCTCGAAATTGTCGCGCACGAAGCGGTCGAGGACGCGAACGCCGAAGCCGGTCGCGCCCTTGTCATGGGTGGCGCCGGGCTTGTCGGCCCAGACCATGCCGGCGATGTCGAGATGCGCCCAGCGCACGCCGTTCTCGATGAAGCGCTGCAGGAACTGCGCCGCAGTGATCGAGCCGGCGGCGCGCGGGCCGACGTTCTTCATGTCAGCGATCTGGCTGTCGAGCAGCTTGTCGTAGGTCGCGTTGACCGGCATCCGCCAGAGCTTGTCGCCCGATGCGAGGCCGGCGGCGAGCAGCGCATTGGCGAGGTCGTCGTCGTTCGAGAACAAGCCGCCGTGATCGTTGCCGAGCGCGATGATCATCGCGCCGGTCAGCGTCGCGAGATCGACGATCGTCTTGGGATGATGCGTGCGCTGCACCCAGCACAGCGCGTCGCACAGCACCAGCCGGCCCTCCGCGTCCGTGTTGATCACCTCGACCGTCTGGCCCGACATCGATGTGACGACGTCGCCGGGCCGTTGCGCGTTGCCGTCGGGCATGTTCTCGACAAGGCCGCACACGCCGATCACGTTGGCCTTGGCCTTCCGCAGCGCCAGCGCCTTCATCGCGCCGACCACCGCGCCGGCGCCGCCCATGTCCCACTTCATGTCCTCCATGCCGGCGGCGGGCTTGATCGAAATGCCGCCGGTGTCGAAGGTGACGCCCTTGCCGACCAAGGCGAGGTCGGGATCGCCCGCCCCTGCCCCGCTCCACTTGAGCGCGAGCAGGCGCGGCTCGCGGTGCGAGCCCTGGTTGACGCCGAGCAGCGCGCCCATACCGAGCTTGCGCATCTCGGGCTCGCCGAGCACGGTGATCTCCAGCCCCAGGCCCTCGACCGACTTCCGGACGCGCTCGACGAAGCTTTCGGGATAGATGATGTTGGCCGGCTCCGTAACGAGCTCGCGGGTAAGCGCGAGCCCCTGCGTCACTGCATCGAAAGCGGCCCAGGCCGCCTCGGCGCCGTCGGGCGCGCCGGCAATGGTGATCGCGGCCAGCGTCGGCTTCTGCTTTTCGGTCAGCCGCGTGCGATAAACGTCGTAGCGCCACGCGCGCTGGGCGGCGCCGGCGGCGAAGCGCGCGACCGATTTGGCGGCAGGGGCAGTGGCGAGCGCGGCGAAATCGACCGTCAACGCGGTGACGCCGGAGGTGAGCAGCCGCGCGGTCAGCGCCCCGCCGGCGCGCTCGTAATCCTCCTCGCCGCCTGCCCCCAGGCCGAGCAGCAGGACGCGGCGCGCTCCGTTCTCAGTCGGCAGGAACGTTTCCGAGATCGCCCCAACCTCGCCTTCGAACCGGGTGGAACGCGCCGCCGCCACGATCGTCTTCTGGTCCGTATCGGCAATGTCGCCGAACGCCAGTCGGGCGAGCCCGTCCTTTTCGACCGGCAGGACGAGGACGCCGGCGTCGGCGGCGCGGGGAGCGAAACGGATCTGCATCGATACCTCGAATGGTTCACGAAATCGGGATGACTCGCTCTCTAGGCGCTCGCCGCGCCGCTGGCAAAGCCGCCGACGCGATTGCAGGAGCGCGCCGGCGGTGCGATAGGGCGCCGTCGCCGTCGCCGCGTCGGCCGTCGTGGAGTGTTTGGGAATTGCGCCGTCGCGACCTGATCCTGTGCTGCACCCTGCCGCTGGCGCTGGCCGCCACCGCGGCACGCGCGCAGGATTTGGGCGATCGGCCGCAAGGCCCGCCGCCGCCCGCTTCGGCCCCGCTGCCGACCGATCCCAACCAGGTCCAGTTCAGCGCCGATGCGCTCGAATACGACAGCAAGGCCGATATCGTCACCGTCACCGGCGACGTGCGGATGTTCCGCCAGGGCAATCGGCTGCGCGCCGACAAGGTCGTGTGGAACCGCAAGACCGGCAAGGTGGTGGCGAGCGGCAATATCGCCGTCACCAACCCGCAGGGCGACGTCGCCTATGGCGATTCGATCGAACTCACCGACACGCTGAAGGACGGCGTCGTCCAGAACATGCTGGTGGTGCTGGAGCAAGGCGGCCGGCTGGCCGCGCGACAGGGAACGCGACAGGACAACGGGACGATCAGCCTCGACCACGCCGCCTATACCCCGTGCGACGTCACCGGCTCGAACGGCTGCCCGAAGGAGCCGTCGTGGAAGATCACGGCGGTTCGGGTCACTTACCGGCCCGACAAGGAGCGTATCTTCTACAAGGGCGCGCAATTTCATCTGTTCGGGCTGGCGGTGCCGCTGCCGTCCTTCTCCAACCCGGTCGGCGGCAATGCCTCCAGCGGGTTCCTGACGCCCGACATCCAGCTCGACCATACCAACGGATTGCAGGTCGGCCTGCCCTATTATTTCCGGCTCGCGCCCAATCGCGGGCTGATGATCGAGCCCTACGTCTTCAGCAACGCGCTGCCGATGGTCGAGGGCGAATACCGTTCGCTGTCGAGCAAGGGCGCGTTCCGCGTCACCGCCTATGGCACCTACAGCCGGCAGAGCGACGACCTGCCCGGCGTCGATACCACGGCGTCGAGCGACAACCAGTTCCGCGGCTATCTCGACGCCGCCGGAAGGTTCCAGCTCGATCCGAACTGGAGCATCAGCGGCTCGCTGAGGATCGCGACGGACAAGACTTTCCTCAGGCGCTACGACATTTCGCGCGACGACCGGCTGCGCAACACCATCCAGCTCGAGCGGATCGACCAGGACAGCTATTTCTCGATCGCCGGCTGGGCGGTGCAGACGCTGCGGCTCGACGAGCGGCAGCATCTGCAGCCGATCGCCCTGCCCGAGATCGACTATCGCCGCCGCATCGCCGACCCGTGGCTGGGCGGCACCTTCACGCTGCAGGCGAACAGCCTGGCGCTCGACCGGTCGGAGGGGCAGGATACGCAGCGCGCCTTCGCCAGCGCGACCTGGGAGCTCGACAAGCTGACCCGCTGGGGCCAGGAGGTGACGTTCACCGCCTATGGCCGCGGCGACATCTATCACACCGACGACACGCTCGCGACAACCGTGCCGAGCTATCGCGGCGAGCCGGGGTTCCAGCACCGCTTCATCGGCGCGCTGGCGGTCGACGTCAAATGGCCGTTCATCGGCGGCTTCCTCGGCGGCACGCAGCGGTTGACGCCTCGGATCCAGATCGTCGCCTCGCCGCATACCGCCAACCTCAACATCCCCAACGAGGATGCCCGCGCGGTCGATCTCGAGGATTCGAACCTGTTCGCGCTCAACCGCTTCCCCGGCTACGACCGCTGGGAGGATTCGACGCGCTTCACCTACGGCGTCGACTGGCAGGTCGATCTGCCCGACTTCTCGCTCGATGCGACCGTGGGCCAGAGCTATCGGCTGAGCAGCCAGCCGACGCTGCTGCCCGACGGCACCGGCCTCACCGACCGCACCTCGGACATCGTCGGCCGGACCGAGCTGCGCTATCGCGACTTCGCCTCGCTGGTCCATCGCTACCGGCTCGACAAGGATGGGCTGGCGGTGCGCCGAAACGAGATCGATGCGACGGTCGGCTCGCGCGCAACCTATGTGCTGGTCGGCTATCTGCGGCTCAACCGCAACATCGACCCGTCGCTGGAGGATCTGCGCGACAGCGAGGAGCTGAGGCTCGGCGGGCGCGTCCAGTTCGGCAAATTCTGGTCGGTATTCGGATCGACGATTGTCGATCTGACCGACAAGCGCGAGGACCCGCTGTCGCTCGCCGACGGCTTCGATCCTGTTCGTCACCGGCTCGGCGTCGCCTATGAGGACGATTGCCTGAAGCTTGGCGTCACTTGGAAACGCGACTATCAGCAAACCGGCGACGCCCGGCGCGGCAACAGCTATCTGTTGACGCTGGCATTCAAGAATCTGGGCCGCTAAGCTTCGGTTCAGTTCGAGAATGTCATGGCAGCGCCCGGTTGACGTGTTGCGCCTGACGGTTTGATGGGAATTTTTATCACGTGATCATGTCGATTTCGAAGGCGGCGCGGGTGACCCGCACGGTCGGGCTCGTCGCGGCGCTGGCGCTGGGCAGCGCGGTGTTCGCGCAAAGCCAGACGGACGATCAAGACGACGCCGCGGCCTCATCGCCGGTAGACAGCTCGGGGCTCAACATTCCCAGCGACGTGCAATTGTTCGGTAAGCTCGACCCCAATGTCCGCAAGCCGACTGCAATCGTCAACGGCACGGTCATTACCGGCACCGATGTCGACCAGCGCGTCGCGCTGATCGAGGCGGCAAACAACATCCATATGGAAGGCGAGGATCTCAACCGCCTCAAGCTTCAGGTGTTGCGCGGCCTGATCGATGAGACGCTTCAGATCCAGCAGGCCAAGGCGAACGACGTCAAGGTCGATCCCGAGAAGATCCGGCAGGGCTTCAATCGCGTTGCCTCGCAGTTCAAGATGACGCCCGACCAGTTGCGCGCCTATCTGACCAAGATCGGCTCTTCGGAACGTTCGCTCGACCTTCAGATCGAGGCCGAGCTGTCGTGGAACCAGTATCTCAGCGCCAATGTCGAGCCGCTGATCAACGTCGGCGATGCCGAGGTCGCGGCGATCCTCGATCGCCTGAAGGCGCAGCAGGGCACACAGGAATATCACCTCCGCGAAATCTACATGTCGGCGACGCCCGATCGCGCGCAACAGGTGCAGCAAAACATGCAGCAACTGATGCAACAGATTCAGTCCGGGCAACATCCGTTTGAATATTACGCGCAGTTTTCGGAGGCCTCGACCCGCGCCGTTGGCGGCGATTTGTCGTGGGTGCGGCTCGACACGCTGCCGCCTTCTCTCGCACAGGCGGCGCAGGAAATGCAGGTAGGGCAGATCGCCGGCCCGATTCAGGTCCCGGGCGGATTCTCGATCCTCTATCTGGTCGACAAGCGTACGGCCGGCCAGCCTGATCCTCGCGACGCGGTGCTGGCGCTTCGTCAGCTGACGGTCAGCTTGCCTCAGAACGTGACGCAGGCTCAGGCCCAGGCTCGGGCTGCCGATTTCGCCAAGGCGACCCAATCGATCCGCGGTTGCGGCGACGTCGATCGCGTCGCCAAGCAGCTCGGAGCAGAGGTGGTTGATAACGATCAGGTAGTCGTTCGCCAGTTGCCGCCGCAGCTGCAGGACATCATGCTGAAACTCCAGATCGGTCAGGCGACGCCGCCCTTCGGTTCGGTGACCGAAGGCTTGCGCGCTCTGGTGCTGTGCGGTCGCACCGATCCGCCGAGCAGCTCGCTGCCGGGTGCCGATCAGTTGCAGAGCCAACTCGAACAGCAGCGAGTCAATCTGCGCGCCGAGCAGACGCTGCGCGATCTGCGGCGCGATGCGATCATCGAATATCGCTGAGGTCGCGAACATGAAGGAGCCGTCGGCGATGATGGCGCCGTTGGCCATTTCGATGGGCGATCCTGCCGGGATCGGGCCCGAGATCATTGCCAAGGCGTGGGCGGCGCGCAAACGTGCGCGTCTGGCGCCGTTCTTCGCAGTGGGCGACATTCGCGCGATCACGCGCGTGTGGTCGGGCTCGGTCGCGACAATCGAGACACCCGACGCCGCGCCGGCGGTGTTCGCCAAAGCCTTGCCCGTGCTCAGCGTCGAGGATGCCGGCGCGATCACCCCCGGCGAACCGGACAGCGATGGCGCGCGGTGCGCCTTGCATTCACTCGAGGTGGCGACCGGCCTTGCCCGCACCGGAGCTGCAGGCGCATTGGTCACCGGCCCTGTCTCGAAGGCGCAACTCTACAAGATCGGGTTCACACATCCCGGCCAGACCGAGTTCGTCGCCGAGCGGTTCGGGGTCGCCGGCGAAAATGCGGTGATGATGCTGCTCGGGCCGACGCTGCGGGTCGTGCCGATCACCACGCATGTCCCGCTCGCAAGCGTGTCGGGGCTACTCAGCATCGAGCTGATCGTCGCCAAGGCGCGCGCGACCGCACGCGGGCTCGAGCGCAATTTCGGCATCGCCCAGCCGCGCCTCGCCTTTGCGGGGTTCAACCCCCATGCTGGGGAGCAGGGTGCGATCGGGCGCGAGGAGATCGAGTTCATCATCCCGGCAATCGAGCAGCTGCGCGCCGAGGGGATCGACGCGGCCGGCCCATTCGCTTCCGACACGATGTTTCATGCGCGCGCACGTGCGCATTACGATGCGGCTTTGTGCTGCTACCATGATCAGGCGCTGGTCCCGCTCAAGACGCTCCATTTCGATGAGGGCGTCAACATGACGTTGGGCCTGCCGATCGTTCGCACCTCGCCGGACCACGGCACCGCCTTTGCAATCGCCGGCCAGGACCGCGCCGAGCCGGGGGCGATGATCGCAGCGATCCAGGTCGCGGCCGAGGCCGCCGCGCGCCGCGCCGCCGAACGGTCGTGACCGTTCCGCTGCCGCCGCTTCGCGAGGTGATCGCGAGGTACGGCCTCAGCGCGAGCAAGGCGCTCGGCCAGAATTTCTTGTTCGATAGCCAGCTGCTCGCCCGGATCGCGGCTATTCCGGGCGATCTCGAAGGCGCCGAGGTGTTCGAGGTAGGCCCCGGTCCGGGCGGGCTGACCCGAGCGCTGCTCGCCGCCGGGGCGCGGGTGACGGCGGTCGAACGCGACGCGCGCTGCATCCCCGCGCTCGCCGAATTGGCCGGAGCCCATCCGGGCCAGCTCCGCGTGATCGAGGATGATGCGCTGGCGATCGATCCCGCCGCGTTGTTCCATGGTCGCCCGCACATCGTCGCCAACCTTCCCTACAATGTCGGCACCGCGCTACTCGTCCGCTGGTTGTCGGCCGGCTGGCTGCCCTGGTGGCAAAGCCTGACGCTGATGTTCCAGAGAGAGGTCGCCGAGCGGATCGTTGCTGGGCCGGGCGATTCCGCCTATGGTCGGCTCGCGGTGCTCGCGCAGTGGCGGGCGCGAGCCCGGATCGCGATGACCGTCCACCGCTCCGCCTTCACCCCGCCTCCCAAGGTGATGTCGGCGGTCGTCCATATCGAGCCGGCCGCTGCGCCGGAGGGTGTCGAACTTTCCACACTCGAGCGGCTGACCGCGGCGGCATTCGGGCAGCGGCGCAAGATGTTGCGGCAGAGCCTGAAATCGGTGTCTGGCGCGCTCGATGCGTTGGCGGCGGTCGGGATCGAGGAAACCCGGCGCGCCGAAACGGTCAGTGTCGCCGAGTTCGTTGCCCTGGCGCGAATGCTTCGCCCGGGCGGCTAACTCCGCCTATTCCGCCGGTTTGGCGTCGTCGTCGGCCTTTGCGGCGAGCGCAGTCACCGGCGGGCCCTTTGCGATCGCGGCAGCGAGCTGCTGCGCCTCGGGGCAGGCGCCCTTGCACAGCTTCTGAAGCTTGGCGAGATCGGCCTTGGCTTGCGTCACCGCGCCCTTGGCGAGCAGCGCCTGCCCTTCCCCGCCGATCGCGGCGGTGTCGTTCGGGTCGAGCTCCAGCGCGTCGCGATAATGCCGGATCGCCTTGCCGTTCAGGCCCTGTTTGTGCGCCACCTCGCCGAGCGCGATGAAGGCGGCGCGGTTGCGCGGATCGACCGCCAGCGCGGTTTCGAGGTCGCCGGTCGCCTCGTCGAGCTGGCCCGCGGCCGAGGCGGCCTTGCCCTTGGCCAGCCACTCGAGCGAACGCGCGTCGATCTGGTTGTCGGGGCGCTGGCTGTGCAGCGAGGTCGACACCGATGCCAGCGTCAGCGCGGCAGCGACGGCGACGAGCGAGATACGCATCAACTTCTCCATGGCTCCTCGTCGCAAGGCTAGCACGGGCGAACCAGCCGCGCGACGAAAAAACCGTCGGTGCCGTCGTGCGCGGGGGTCAGCCGCACGCCGGCGCCGTGCGGACGCCCGGCCGGCAAGAGCAGCGGTTCGGCCCGCCAGCCTGGGTGGTCGGCGAGGAAGCGATCGGCCTGCGCCGCGCCCTCGGCATCGAGTAGCGAGCAGACGATGTGGACGAGCGCGCCGCACGGCTTCACCAGCGCCGCACCGACATCGAGCAGCCTCGCCTGAGTGGCGACGAGGCGGTCGAGCCGCTCGGGGGTCAAGCGCCAGCGCGCCTCGGGATTGCGCCGCCAGGTGCCGGTGCCCGAGCAGGGCGCGTCGATCAGCACGACGTCGGCGCGGCCCCGCCAGTCGGCAAGCGCCTCGGCTTCGCGGCCGGGATCGAGCAGGCGGGTGGCGACGATCGCTGCGCCGGCGCGCTGTGCGCGGGGGGCGAGTCGCGCGAGCCGGGAACGATCGACGTCGCAGGCGAGGAGTTCGCCGCGATTGTCCATCGCCGTCGCGAGCGCAAGGCTTTTGCCGCCCGCGCCGGCACAGAGGTCGATCACCGCCATGCCCGGCGCAGCTTCGGCCGCCATGCTGACGATCTGGCTGCCCTCGTCCTGCACCTCGATCTCGCCGGCGCGGAAGGCGTCGAGCTGGTCGATGTTGGTGCCCGGCGGCACCCGCAGCCCGTCGGGCGCAGCGAGCGGCCGCGCGTCGGGAAGCGCGGCGCGCATCGCCTCGCGGTCGGCCTTGAGGCGGTTGACGCGCACGTCGAGCGGCGCGCGATCGATCAGCGCGGCCATGTCGTCGTCGTCGAGGCCGGCGGCGCGAAGGCGCTCGACCAGCCAGGCCGGGGCGATCCCCGGTTCAGCGATCGGCTCGCCGGGCGTGATCGGCGCCGGGGCATGGGGGCCGCCGTCGAATGTGGCGGCGATCGCCGGATCGTCGCCGGCGAGCCCGACCATCGCGGCTCGGCCACTTGTCGGTCGTTCGCCGGCGCGGCGGACCGCGGCATAGACCAGCTCGCGCACCGCGCGGCGGTCCTTGCTGCCGGCGTAGCGGCGCCCGGCGAAATAGCGGACGATCAGCGTATCCGCCGCCGGGCCCTGATCGCGCGCCGCGGCGATGATCGCGTCGATGAGCTCGATCGCGGCCTGGGTGCGGGCGGCGGGAGTCACTCTCCTCCGCCGCGGGTGCGAGAGGATTCAGCGCGTCGGGTAATTGGGAGCCTCGCGGGTGATCGTCACGTCGTGGACGTGGCTTTCGCGCAAACCGGCGTTGGTGATGCGAACGAAGCGGGCGCGCTGCTGGAGGTCGGGAATCGTCTTCGCGCCGGTATAGCCCATCGCCGCCTTCACCCCGCCGACCAGCTGGTGGATCACCTCGCGCGCCGGGCCCTTGAACGGCACCTGACCCTCGATGCCTTCGGGGACGAGCTTCAGCTGGTCCTTGATGTCCTGCTGGAAATAGCGGTCGGCCGAGCCGCGCGCCATCGCGCCGACCGAGCCCATGCCGCGATAGCTCTTGTAGGCGCGGCCCTGGTAGAGGAAGGTCTCGCCCGGCGCCTCCTCGGTCCCGGCGAGCAGCGAGCCGATCATGCAGGTCGAGGCCCCGGCGGCGAGCGCCTTGGCGATATCGCCCGAGGTGCGGATGCCGCCGTCCGCGATCACCGGCACGTTCGATTTGGCGGCTTCCTCGGCGCAGTCCATCACCGCGGTCAGCTGCGGCACGCCGACGCCGGCGACGACGCGCGTGGTGCAGATCGAGCCGGGGCCGATGCCGACCTTGATCCCGTCGGCGCCGGCGTCGATCAGCGCGCGGGTCGCCTCCGCCGTGGCGACGTTGCCGGCGATCACCTCGACCGAGTTGGACAGCTTCTTGACCCGCTCGACCGATCGCGCGACCTCGCGGTTATGGCCATGGGCGGTGTCGATCACGATGAGATCGACCTCGGCATCGACCAAAGCGGCGGTGCGTTCGAAGCCCTTGTCGCCGACCGTCGAGGCGGCCGCGACGCGCAGGCGGCCGGCGCCGTCCTTGGTCGCGTCGGGATATGTCACCGCCTTTTCGATATCCTTGACGGTGATCAGGCCGACGCAGCGGTAATCGTCATCGACCACCAGCAGCTTCTCGATCCGGCGCTGATGGAGCAGCCGGCGCGCCTCGTCCTGCCCGACCCCCGCCTTGACCGTGGCGAGGTTCTCATGAGTCATCAACTCGGCCACCGGCTGGTTCGGGTTTTCGGCGAAGCGCACGTCGCGATGGGTGAGGATACCGACCAGCTTGCCGTGCTTTTCAGTGACGGGGATGCCGCTGATCCGGTTGCGGTCCATCAGCGCCTGCGCCTCCGCGAGCGTCGCGTCGGGGGCGATGGTGATCGGGTTGACCACCATGCCGCTTTCGTAGCGTTTGACCTGCCGCACCGCGTCGCATTGCTCGAGGACGCTGAGGTTGCGGTGGAGCACGCCGATCCCGCCCAATTGCGCCATGACGATCGCCATGTCGGCCTCGGTCACGGTGTCCATCGCCGAGGACAGGATCGGGATGTTGAGCGCGATGCCGCGGCTGAGGCGGGTGCGAGTATCGGCCTGGCTCGGGAGGACGTTCGATTCGGCGGGCTGGAGGAGAACGTCGTCGAAAGTGAGGCCGAGCCGGATGTCCATGGATGCGCCAGTTCCTGCGGGAAGGGGAATGTGGCGGCCCATGTAACCAAAGGGGGGGCGTTGCGCTAGGGCCCCTGCCGGAGAAAGACCGGTCGCCGCCGCCGGCGTCGGCCCAAAGGTCACAAAAGTCCCACGTCTACACGCGCGAACGCGTCCCCCCTTTCCGTCCGCGTGCGACGCAATTGTCTTCAACGTTCAAAGAGCCGATGGAACGTTAGCAGAACATTGCCGTGTAGGAAAGCAATCTCAGGTGAATTTGCCGGCGACGATCAGGCGGCCGGGACCGAGTGCATCGAGCACCGCGGGCAAGTCGGCTTCGGCGACGGCGAGACAGCCTTCGCTGCGGCCGAGCATACCATGTTCGCGGACCATCTCGTCGGAGACGTACCACGCGCCATGGACGACGATCGCGCGCGATTCGGCATTGCTGTTGGTCGCCTCGAGCCCCTTGAGCCGCATCGAGCGGCCGTGCGCGCCGGTATAATAATCGCCGGTGCGATACGCGCCCTCGGACGTGCAGTTCGAACCGGGATCATTGGAGAAACGGTGAAGGTAGCCGGTATGCGCCGGATCCGATCCGCGGCCGTGCGCGACGAGATAGGAGGTCACCTTGCGGCGCTTCAGGTCGACGAGGTGCAGCCGCGCCGCGCGCGAGGCCGGCGAGAAATCGGCAAGACCCACGACATCGTCGTGGTCGACATGGGCGGCGTGTTTGGCGAGCGCGGTGCGGGCATGGGCAAACAGCGGTCCGGTCGGGCCGCTGTCGACCGGCGGAACGAAGCTCGCCGCCAGTGCGCGATCGGCCGAGGCGAGCGGACGCGGCACGAACAGGGCGCCGGCACCCAACGCGGCGACGGCGAGGAATTTACGACGATCGGTGTGAAGCATGTCCACCTTGTGACCGAAAACTCATGGATGGTTCCCTAACCTCGTTGAATTTCCCTGCATTCCGCCGCGCCGGAGCCACGGCCGGCCGCGGTTATCGCGCGAATGCCGCCTCGGCCGTGCCGGCAGTGCCCGGCGCCAGCCGTATCTGGTGGCGATAGACCTCACCCGGCGCAAGCCGCGCGGAAGGGAATGCGGGGCGGTTGGGGCTGTCGGGAAAGTGCTGCGGCTCGAGGCACAGGCCCTCGCGCGCGGCATAGGCCCGCCCGCCCAGCCCGGGGTCGCCGCTCGACAGCGCATTGCCCGAATAGAATTGCAGCCCCGGCGCGGTCGAGGACAGGTCGAGCAGGCGGCCCGAGCCGGGATCGTAAAGCGTTGCGATCCGGCGAAACGCCCCCTCCCTTCCGTCAATCACGTAATTGTGGTCGTAGCCGCCGGCCTGCACGAGTTGCCGATCGTCGGACGACCAGCGAGCGCCGACGCGGTGCGGCGTGCGGAAGTCGAACGCGGTGCCGGTGACGTCGCGCACTTCGCCGGTCGGGATCGCCTCGGCGTCGGTCGGCGTGAAACAGCTCGCGGCGATGCGGAGCCAATGGCCGGCGATCGATCCGCCGCGGCGCTGGCCGGCGAGGTTGAAATAAGCGTGGTGGCTGAGGTTGACGATCGTTGGTGCGTCAGTGGCCGCCTCCAGCGTGATCGTGAGCGCGTCATCGTCGTCGAAGGCGTAAAGCGCAGTGACGGCGAGACGGCCGGGATAGCCCTGGTCGCCGTCCTCGCTGACCAGCCCGAGCCGCACCGAACGCGAATCGGCATCGGTGATCGTCCAGTCGCGGCGGTCGAAGCCCTCCAGGCCACCATGAAGGTGGTTGGCGCCATCGTTGGCCGGCATCGCGATCATGCGTCCGTCGAGCACGAAACGAGCGCCGGCGATACGGTTGGCGTAGCGGCCGATCACCCCTCCGATGAATGCCGTATCGCGGCGGTAGGATTCCGGATCGGGATAGCCGAGCACGATCGAATCGAGCGCGCCGTCGCGATCGGGCACCTCGAACGCCTGCAGCCGCGCGCCGTAGCTCAGCACGCGCGCGCGGGCGCCGCCGGGGCCGGCGATTGCGACCGTGCGGATCGCACTCACCGCGGCGGCAGCCCCATCCTCACCTCGGGCGCGGGAAGCCCGGGCACATCGACGCGGAACGCAAACAGCGCGCCAGCGAGCGGTTGCTTCGCGAGCTCCGCCGCATCGAGCTGCTTCGAGGCGGTGGTGGTATAGGCGGTGCGCAGGTCCGGGCCGCCGAGCGCGATCTTGGTGACGTTGCCGACCGGGAACTCGACATGCTGGAGCAATTCTCCCTTCGGCGAGTAGCGCCGCGCCGCCCAGCCGCCGTAAAGGCCGACCCACAGACAGCCCTCGGCATCCACCGTGATGCCGTCGGGATGCCCTTCGCCTTCGGGAATTTCGACCAGCACGCCGCCGCCCGACAACTCGCCCGTCAGGGCGATGTCGTAGCGATGGATGCGGCGCGCGAGCGTATCCACCGGATAGAGCACCTTGCCGTCGGGGCTACCAATGGGGCCGTTGGTGATGGGGCAATGCGGGCCGGCGGCGATCGCGCGGCCGTTGTCGGCGAGACGGTAGAGCTTGCCGGTGTCAGCCTTCTCGGCATCGTCCATCGTGCCGAACCACAGCCGGCCATGGACATCGACGCAGCTGTCGTTGAGGCGGTTGCCTGGTTTATCGGGCTCGGGATCGAACCACGGCGTGAAGCTGCCGTCGGACGGGTCGAACCAGGCGAGCCCGGTCTTGAGACCGGCGAGCCAGCGGCCGTCGGCGGCCGGCTGAACCCAGCCGACCTGATCGGGCGCCTGCCAGACGTCGTGCGCGCCCGATTCAGGAGTCAGCCGGTGGACCTGATGGCGCTTGATATCGACGAACCACAAGGCGCCCTCGCCGGCGCGCCACAGCGGGCCTTCGCCAAGCAACGCGCCGAGTTCCAACACGCATTCCACCGTCGGTTGCGGCATTCCCGTCTCCTCTCGAGCCAGCGGCCGCGCATCATAAGCGGCAGCCCGGCCAGCGCAATCGCATGTCCGACAAAATCACCCGCATGACGCGCGCGGAAGGATCGGCTAAGCGACGCTCCGCCATGACGGTCCACATCCTCCATGTCCATTCGACCTTCGCGCTCGGCGGCAAGGAAGCGCGCGCCGTGCGGCTGATGAACGCATTCGGCGACGCCGCGCGGCACACCATCGTTTCCGCGATGCCCGACGAGCTCGGCGCGCGCGAAGCGATTGCGCCCGGCATCCGCTACGAGATCGCGCAGGACCCGCCGGCGCTGACCGGCAGGCCGTCGGTCCGCCGCTACGAGGCGATTGCGCGGTTCATGCGCCGGTTCGACCTCGTCCTCACCTACAATTGGGGGGCGATGGACGCCGTGATGGCGGGCCGGGCATTTGCCAAAGCCATGCCGCCGATCGTCCATCACGAGGACGGCTTCAACGCCGACGAGGCCGACGGACTGAAGCCGCAGCGCACTATGTACCGGCGCATGGCGCTGGGCGCCGCGCGGGCGCTGGCGGTGCCGTCGGAGACGCTCGAGAATATCGCGCTCAGGACGTGGAAGCAGCCGCGCGCCAAGGTGCATCGCATTCCCAACGGCGTCGCGCTCGACCGTTACGCCAAGCCGCCGCGGCCCGATGCGATCCCCGGGTTCCGCCGGCGAGAGGGCGAGGTGGTGATCGGCACGCTCGCCGGACTGCGCGAAGTCAAGAACCTGCCGATGCTGGTCCGCGCGACTGCCGGCGTGCCGCTCTCGACGCGGCTGGTGATCGTCGGAGAAGGGCCCGAACGCGCGCGGATCGAAGCGGCGGCGGAGGCGATGGACATGGCCGATCGGCTCCACCTCCCCGGCTTCCTGGCCGAGCCGTGGCGCTACATCGGGCTGTTCGACGTCTTCGCGCTGTCGTCGAAGAGCGAGCAGTTCCCGATCTCAGTGGTTGAGGCGATGGCCGCCGCATTGCCGGTGTCCTCGCCGCACGTCGGCGACGTGTCGCGGATGCTGTCGATGGCGAACTATCCGTTCGTCGTGCCCAATGTCGACGAGGTCGAGCTGCGCGATTCGCTCGCCGCCTTCGCGCGCGATCCCGACAAGCGCAAGGCGGTCGGCGAGGCCAATCGCGTCCGCGCGCGCGCCGATTACGACGAACGCGCCATGATCGCGCGCTATGCGGCCTTGTACGGCGAGGCGCTGAGCCGGCCCGGCATCTTCGGCTGAGTCGCTATTTTCTCGCGTCACGGGCGTTGTCCGCTATAGTCGCGGCATTCCCATCAATTTGGAGAGCGATGTGTTCAAGGGTCTGAAGCCGATCACCTACAACGGTCGCGAAGTCTGGCCGCTGGTAGAGGGCGGCAAGGGCGTCTCGGCGACCAATCATGCCAGCGCGGGCGCCTGGGCGGCGGCGGGCGGCATCGGCACCGTCTCAGCGGTCAACGCCGACAGCTACGACCCCGAAGGCAAGATCGTCCCGCAGGTCTATCGCTCGCTTACCCGGCGCGAGCGCCACGAGGAGCTGATCGAGTTCGCGATCGAGGGCGCCGTCCAGCAGGTCAAGCGTGCGTTCGACATCGCCGGCGGCAAGGGCGCGATCAACATCAACGTCTTGTGGGAAATGGGCGGTGCGCAGCGCGTGCTGCACGGGGTGCTGGAGCGGACGCGCGGACTGGTCGCGGGCGTCACCTGCGGCGCGGGAATGCCGTACAAATTGAGTGAGATCGCGGCGTCTTATAATGTCAATTATCTGCCGATCGTGAGCTCCGCGCGCGCGTTCCGGGCGTTATGGAAGCGGGCCTATTCGAAAGCGGCGGAGTGGCTGGCCGCGGTGGTCTACGAGGACCCGTGGCTCGCCGGCGGGCACAACGGCCTGTCGAACGCCGAGGACCCGCTCAAGCCCGAGGACCCCTATCCCCGCGTCAAGGCGCTGCGCGAGACGATGCGCGAGGGGGGGATTCCCGACGACGTGCCGATCGTGATGGCGGGCGGCGTCTGGTACCTGCGCGACTGGAACCACTGGATCGACAATGACGAGCTGGGCGCAATCGCCTTCCAGTTCGGCACGCGGCCGCTGCTGACCAAGGAGAGCCCGATCCCGCAGGAGTGGAAGGACAAGCTGCTCGACATCGACGAGGGCGAGGTGCTGCTCCACCGCTTCTCGCCGACCGGCTTTTATTCGAGCGCGGTGCGCAACACGTTCCTGCGCGGGCTCGAGGCGCGGTCGGAGCGGCAGATCCCGTTCTCGACCCAGGAGGCGGGCGACCACACCTTCCAGCTCGACGTCGGCGTGAAGGGCAAGAATTTCTGGGTCACGCGCAACGACCTGATGCGCGCGCGGAGCTGGTTCGGCGCCGGCTATACCGAAGCGCTCAAGACCCCCGACAACACCCTGGTGTTCGTTACCGAGACGGAAAAGAAGGACATCCGCAAGGATCAGGCAGACTGCATGGGCTGTCTGAGCCAGTGCCTGTTCTCGTCATGGGCCGACAGCGAGACTAATTCGACCGGGCGGCTCGCCGATCCGCGCAGCTTCTGCATCCAGAAGACGCTGCAGGACATCGCGCATGGCGGACCGACCGAGCACAACCTGATGTTCGCCGGCCACGGCGCGTACAATTTCAAGCAGGATCCGTTCTATTCGAATGGCTTCGTGCCCACAGTGAAGCAATTGGTGGACCGCATCCTGACCGGGGATTGAGAGCGGCCGTCAGTCGCCGACCGCGGTTCCGACCACGCCGCCGGCGACGCCGCCGATCGCTGCGCCTTTCTCGACGCTCTTGCCCGAAGCGGCGGCGACCGCCGCGCCGCCGGCACCGCCGATCGCGGCGCCTTGCAGCGTCGCGCAGCCGGCAAGCGATAATGTGGCCGCCGCGAGCGTGGCGGCGACGATGAGCTTGCGCATCATCGGCCTCCTTCGTCTGTCATCACCACGTCAACCAACGAACCGAAAGGGCGGTTCCGGGCGAGGACTGCGGTGAGCGTGCCGCGGCGTCGTCTCAGCGCTGGACGGCCAGGAGTGACGGGCGATGCGGACGATGCTGAATCTCGCGGCGGGCATGATGCGCGATCCGGCGATGATCGTCGCGGGCGCGGCCCTGGGCGTCGGACTGGTCGTGGTCACCGCGTGGAGCGTCGCAATCGCGCTCGGCCGCCGTTTTGCGTTCTGGCGCGCCAGGGCGGCGCGACTGGGTTCAGATCCAGCCTTCGAGAACCTGGTCGGGCGGGCGGTGACCGTCGGCCCAGGTCCGGATGTTGGCGATGACTTTCTCGCCGGTGGCCGCACGGCCTTCGAAAGTGGCCGAGCCCATATGCGGCAGCAGCACCACATTGGGTAGCGCGAGCAGCCGCGGGTCGACCGCCGGCTCCTTCTCATAGACGTCGAGCCCGGCGCCGGCGAGCCGGCCTTGCTCGAGCGCCTCGATCAGCGCCATTTCGTCGACGATGTCGCCGCGCGAGGTGTTGATGACATAGACGTGGCGGCCGAGCAGCGCGAGCCGGCGGGCATCGATCAGATGCTCGGTCTGCGGCGTGTGCGGCGCGTTGATCGAGACGATGTCCACCCCGCGCAGCATGGCGTCGAGATCGGCGTGCCAGGTCGCGCCGAGCTGCGCCTCGAGCACCTCGGGCAGGCGGTGGCGGTTGTGATAATGAATCGCGAGGCCGAACGCGCGCGCGCGCGCCGCGACCGCCTGGCCGATCCGCCCCATGCCGACGATGCCGAGCGCCTCGCCGCCGATACGGTGGCCGAGCATCCCGCCGGGACTCCAGCCCTTCCATTCGCCCGAGCGCATCAGCTTCTCGCCCTCGGCGAGGCGGCGCGGCACCGACAGGATCAGCGCCATCGTCATGTCGGCGGTGTCCTGAGTCAGCACGCCGGGGGTGTTGGTGACGATGATGTCGCGCGCCCGCGCCGCGGCGAGGTCGATATGGTCGATGCCGGCGCCGAAATTGGCGATGAGCTTCAGCCGCTCGCCCGCACCGTCGATCAACTCGGCGTCGATGCGGTCGGTGACGGTCGGCACCAGCACGTCGCATGTGGCCATCGCGGCGGCGAGCTGATCGCGGGTCATCGGCACGTCGGCGCGGTTGTTGGTCGTGTCGAACAACTGTTCGAGCCGGTCCATCACCGCATCGGTCAACTCGCGGGTGACGACCACCTTCGGGTCGGTTCGGCGCTTGCTCTCGGCCATGCGCGATGGTTGGCCGTTCGGCCGCCCGGCGTCAACGGTGGTTGAAGCGGCACCGGCGATGGCGTTACAGCTTGGAACGATGTCGAGGGGGAATCAGTTCGGAATGCGCTTGGGATCGTGGTTCGTCTTCCTGGCGGCCGCGCTGTCGCTGGTATTGCTCGCAACCGGCCATGCGTCGGCGCAGAAGCGGCAACCGCCTTATTACGCCTCGATCGCCGCCGGAAAGGCGCGGATGCGTACCGGCCCCGGCCGCAATTACCCCGCGACATGGCTGTATCAGCGCGCCGACCTGCCGATCAAGGTGGTCGAAGTCTATAAGGAATGGCGCAAGATCGAGGATCCCGACGGCACGCAGGGGTGGATGCTGCGCACGCTGCTGAGCGACCGGCGCACCGCGATCGTCACCGGCGGCATCACCGAACTTCGCGAGACGCCCGATTTCGAGAGCCGGATTCTCTGGCGCGCCGAACCCGGCGTGATTGGCCGGATCAGCAAGTGCTCGGGCGGGTGGTGCTGGTTCGATGTCGACGGCAAGGCGGGCTACGTGCAGCAGACGCACCTGTGGGGCACCGATCCGGGCGAGCAGCTCGACTGACGTCGAATCGAGACGGCGGCCGTCGCAGGCCAGCCAGTCTGGATCCCCCTCTTCGCGGGGATGACGAAGAAGTGGGCTGTTTACGACTTCTGCAAAGGCCTCGCGAAAGCAGGAGCACAGTCTCGCCGGACCGCCCACCCTTTGCGCTAACCCCGATGCCCCCGCGCGAGCGGCGCACAGGCTGTTATGCTTCGCCGCCGCGCGAGATGCGGCTGACGGTGGAGCACGCGAGCGGCGCGGATGATCAGAACTCGGCATTGGGCCCGGCGGATCAAGCGCGGCGCCGACCGCTGCGTCGCCGCGCTGTTGCTGGTGCTGCTGTCTCCGGTAATGGCGCTGACTGCAGTGGCGGTGCTGGTGACGCTCGGGCGGCCGATCCTGTTCCGCCAGCGGCGGCCGGGCTATCTTGGCAAGCCGTTCACCATCCTGAAGTTCCGCACGATGGCAATGGCGACGCCCGACGAGGCCGAGGGAAGCGCGAGCGATGCGGCACGCCTCGGTCGGCTGGGCCGGCTGCTCCGCGCGACCAGCCTCGACGAATTGCCCGAACTGATCAACGTGCTGCGCGGCGAGATGAGCCTAGTCGGACCGCGACCGCTGCTGATGGCGTATCTTCCGCGCTACACCGCCGCGCAGGCGCGCCGGCACGAGGCGGTGCCGGGCATCACCGGCCTTGCGCAAATCAACGGCCGCAATGCCCTGGGCTGGGAGCGGCGGTTCCGTTTCGACCTGTGGTATGTCGATCACTGGTCGCTGCGGCTCGACTGCAAAATCCTGGCGATTACCGCGCTGCAGCTGCTCAGCCCGCGCGGAATCAGTGCCGAGGGCCACGCCACCATGCCCGAATTCATGGGCACCGGAGGCAATGTTCCGTTCCGGCCATTGCCGCCGGCCCCGGTTCGGGCCGCAGTGCGCGGTCCGCTGAAGGTCGCCGCGCTGGGAATGGGAATGGCCTTCAGCCTCGCTGCCTGCGTTGCCGTCGTCGATCCCTATGGCGTCACCGACGTCGCCAGCATCCCCGGCTTCAACGCGCAGAAGACCGAGCGGACCGACGGCGGCGGACGGTTGAGCAAATCGATCCAGCTGTGGCTGCGCGACCCGCAGACGCTGATCCTCGGCGGCTCGCGGACCTGGACCGGGATCGACCCAGACGACCCGGCGTTCGGCGGTGGATCAACCTACAATGCTGCGGTGCGCGACGCGACGATCGACGAGGTCGCGGCGATCGGCCGCTTCGCGCTGGCGCACGCGCAGCCGCGGCGCATCATCATCGGACTCGAGTTCTCGATGTTCCACCCCGACCATGCCGATCGCCGCGACTTCGAGGATTCGGGATTCGACGGCGACCCGATGCCGATGGTGCTGCTGCGCTCGCTGATCGGCCCGCAGGCGGTGAAGGACAGCGTCCAGACGATCGAGCACAACGCCGAAGGCGATCGCGCGCTCGACAGTGCCGACGGCTATCGCTGGTATCCTGGCGAGGCGAACTATCGCCGCGCCTTTCGCAAGGTCCTGGTCGATTATCTCGCCGACCCGACGCGCGCGGCCGGCGCGCGCTACGACGCCGCGGGCTTCCGCAAGCTGCGCCGGCTGCTCGAGCGTGCCGCGGCGCAAGGCGTTTCGGTGACGCTGTTCACGACGCCGCTCCACGCCCGGCAGCTCGAGACGATCCGGGCGGTGGGGCTGGCGCCGCTGCGCAACCGCTGGCTTGCCGATCTGACTCGAATGGTTGCCGAGGTGAACGCAGCGCCGTCGAGCCGCGCGCCGGTGCGGCTGTGGAGTTTCACCGGATACAATGCCGTCACGACCGAGGACATTCCCGACCCTGGAGACCCGGAAACCACGATGCGCTGGTTCTGGACGCCGTCGACCTACAAGCCTGCGCTAGGCCATCTGGTGATCGAGCGTGTTGCCGACGGCGCGACGGTGCCCAGCGGCTTCGGAACGCTGCTGACGCCGGCGACCTTGCCGGGGATGATGGCTGCCGAAGCGCGAGGCCATCGCGCCTATCTCGCCCGTCATCCTGAAGAGGTACGCGACATCGCCCTGGCGGTGGAGACGCACCGTTCCAACGCCTCCTGACGCGTTTCCTCTCGGCGTGAACCTTGTCGCGCCATCGGGGTTGATGACCGCGGCAACCATAGGAGGAAGCCATGACCAGAATCCTGATCGCGGCCGCCATGATCGGCCTCGCCGTTCCCGTCGCTGTGCCGGCTCCCGCGATAGCGCAGCACCACAGCCGCTACGACACTCGTTGGCAGGGCGATCGCGACAGCCGCTGGGATCCGGCGGACCATTATCGCGCGGGCAAATATCGCGAGCGGCGGCTCGGACGCAACGACCGCATCTACCGGGGGCGCGACGGCCGCTATTATTGCCGGCGCAGCAATGGAACGACCGGCCTGGTGGTCGGCGGAATCGCCGGCGGGCTGCTGGGCAATGCGATCGCCGGCGGCACGCTGGGCACGTTGATCGGGGCAGGCGGCGGCGCTCTGCTCGGCCGCTCGATCGACCGCGGCGACGTCAAGTGCCGGTGAGCGACTGAGACCGAACCGGGTCAGTCGCGGGCGGGGAGCGCGAACAGGAACCGCGCCCCCTGCCCCGGCGCGCTGTCGACGGTGATGTCGCCGCCCATCGCGCGCGCGAGCCGGCGAGCGATGTAGAGGCCGAGGCCGCTGCCGCCGGGTTCGGTGGGATCGACCCGCTGGAATTTCTCGAAAATGCGCGCCTGGTCCGCGACGGCAATCCCTTTGCCCTGATCGGCGACGATCACCGCGGCAATGTCGCCTTCGCGCTCGGCGCGGACCCAGACCGTGCTTCCGGACGGCGAATAGCGAACGGCGTTGCCGATCAGGTTGACGAGGATCTGCAACACTCTTCGAAATTCGCCGGTTGCCGACAGCATCTCGCCCACGGCCGGACGGTCGATCGTGACCTTGGCGTCGTTCGCGCGGACCTGGAGCAGACCCGCGGCGCGGCGCGCGAGATCGGCAAGGTCGATGGTTTCCGAAGCGACCTGGAAATCGGCGCGCTCGATCGCCTGCAAATCGACGAGGTCGTCGACGAGCCCTAGCAAGTGCCGGCCCGCGGTCGCGATATCGGAGGCATAGCCGGCATAGGAGTCCTCGAGCGCGCCGTCCTGCTGCGCCGCGATCGTCTCCGCGCCGGCGATGATCGCGGCGAGCGGGGCGCGCAACGCGCGGTCGAGCTGAGCGCTGAACGCGTCCGCGTCGGCCGATTCGGCGGTCGGGGCGGCCTGTTCGACCAACCGTGCGCCGCCGATGAAGCCGGCGAAGCGGCCGGCGCGATCGTGGCGCGGAACGGCCGCGAGCCGGACGATCCGGCCGCTCGCGCGCACCATCGCGGGCTGATCGGCGAATGGCGCGCGCAGGGCGAGCGCACCGAGCATCGGGGCATTCCCCTCCCCGTCCATGCCCAGCGCGAACAGCCGCGTCAGCTGCTGACCGAGCAGGCTGTCGAGATTGCCGTCGTCATGCGCGTCGGCATCGGCCGAGATGAAGGTGAGATTGAGCGCGGCATCGGTTTCCCACAGCCAATCGGCGCCGGCGCGGACGAACGCGAGCGCGCGGCCGTCGTCGGGCTCTGGCGGCGTCCAGGCGGGGCGTGGCGCCCATCCGGAGACGGCGAGGCGCACGCCCTCCGATACCGGCTCGGCGCGCACCCAGAGGTCGAGGTCCTGCTCGCCGTCGGCGGCAAGCACGCCGCGGGAAATCAACGTCTGGAGCCGCTGAGCCAACCGCACGAGCGTCGCAAGCTGTGGAATCGCGAGCGGCCGGCCGATTTCGCCGCCGGCCCGCATGTTGAGCCGGGCGATCCGGTCCTCGGCCTCGATCAGCAGTCCCTCGCGGTCGATCAGCGCGCGAGCGATCGGCAAGGTCGGCTCCATCACCGTCAATGCGCGCGCTCCAGCGCGGCGAGCGCGGCGCGATAGCCGGCAGGCAGGCGCAACGTAGCCAGCGCGCCGCGGGCTTCGTCTGGGGACACGCTCATTACCGCCTCGACCACGTCAGGAACGGCGGTCATGCTACGACGCCGATCGGCATCGGCCAAGGCGACAGCGATCCGGGCGAGCGTTTCGTGCGGTATATCGAGCGCACGCAGCGCGAGCAGCAGCCGGTCGCCGTCTGGCTCGGCCAGCATCGTCCGCGCGAGGGTGAGATCGATGCCGAGCCGGTGGGCGATCAATGCGGCGACGAGCGCCATCCGGCGGTCGGCGAGCGCTTCCTCCAAGATCCCGGAGAGATCGTCGGGCGAATCGTCGAGCGCCATGGCGAGCCGCTGCGCGACCGCTTCCATCCGCGCGCCCTCGTCGTGCGCGGCGAGCACCCGCTGCGCGGCGTCGGCGAGCGCGGCATCGAGCGCCACGCTGCCGTCGGCCGGCCGCAACGCCGCGGCGGTCCACCAGACGAGGCGATGCTGGAGCTCGGCGGGCAAGTCGTCGCGCCCGGCATCCGCCCCGGCGCCGCGCCGCCGAGCCTCCGCCGCCATCAACGCGCCGGACGCGGCGGCGGCGAGCCGGTCAGGGCTGTTGGCCAGACGCGGCAGCAGGCCCGACCGTCCGGAGTCGCCGGGTTGCTCGATGGCGAGGCGATCGGCGATCCGCGCTTCGTTCGCGCGCAGCAGCAATTCGGCGAGCAGCGGTTCGTCGAGCACTCCCGCTCCGACCAGCCGGTCGACCAGCGTCTCGCGATCTTCGGCGGCCGGAGGCAGCTGGCGGCGGGCGTAATGGCCGAGGTCGGCGGCGACGGCGCCGATCAGCCGCGACAGCATCGCGCGCATCGTTGCGCGGGTCTCGTCATCGAGCCGATCTTCGTCCGCCGCGGCGAGATCCAGCGCAATCGTGCCCAGTCGGCGTCCGGCGCGCCGCTCCGCCGCCGCCGCGCGCGCAAGCAGCGCGCCGGCACCGTCCAGGTCCGGCTTCGAGCTGTGGTTTTCCACCGACATGCGTCGGGGCTAACCCATTTGTCGTTAATGTGAAGCTAAGCCTTCGGGCGCAGTGTCTCGATCGCATCGGCAAGGCTGGCAGCGGCGTATGCGGCCGCCAGCATCAGCCCCGCCAGCGGATTTCCAGCCAGCGCCGCGAGCGCGAGCAGTACCAGATAGGCCGGCGGGCTGCCCCACCAGCTCGGCCGCGTCGCCGGCGATGCCGCGCGCTCGACCAACGCGCCGGCGAGGATCAGCCCGGCCGCCGCCAGCCAGCCGCTACCCGTCGCCGCATCGTGACTGACCGTGCCGCCGATGAGCAGCGTCGCCGCGACCACGGTGGCCTGGATGGTCGCATCGAACCACCGCGCAGGGCGATCGTCGCCACGCAGCCAGCACAATCCCTGCGCGAGGCTGAAGCCGACGACGCCGGCGAGGTCGAGCAGCAGCCCGGCCGCCGGCCAGCGCATCAGGATAGCGGCAAAGCCCGCCAGCGCGAACACGCCGCCCGCTACGGCCGGCACGATCGTCGGTCCGCCGCGCTCGACCAGCGGAGGGAGCAGGCGGCGAGCGAGCGGTCCCAGCACGAAGCGGTCGATCCATGGCCGCCGCGTTGCCAGGCGAGCGCCGAGCGCGCGGCGGCCGCGCTGGGTGAGCGCGCGCGAATCGCGCTCGATTCCATGCCCTTCGCGCGTCTCGGCGGAATCGAGCACGATCTGCTGCGGCCGGCCTTGTGCGGCGATCCGCAGCAGCGTCGACTGCAAGTCGTATTCCTCGGGCAGCCGCGCGGCATCGGCGAGCCGGCGCGGGCCGATCCGCGCGATTCCGGCCCACATCGTATCGGCATCAAGCCGCTCGAGCCCGGGAAGCCCATGAGCCTCGTCGACGACCAGCAGCGCGTCTCCCTCGTCGCGCGCCATCGCCGCTACGATCGCGTCGGTAGTGACGAGGCCGTCGGCGAGCATCAGCACGGTGGCGAGCGGGTGCGTCTTTTCAAGCGCCTCGGCGGCGGTGCGCACCATGTCCACCGGCACGCCGCGCCGTTTGATTCGGTTGACCGCGCCGAGCAGCTCGGGCGTCGCACGCGCGACGGCGATCAGGATCTGCGCCGCGCCTGCCGCGATCAGCAGTCGCGCCTGAAATTCGATCAGCGTCGCACCGCCGAACGGCAGCGTCGCCGTCAGCAGGTTCGGACGATCCTCGGCGTCCTGAGTGGCGAACAGCAGCCCCGCGAGCATGAGCGGCTGTTAGAGGCTCCCCGCCGCGAAGGCAAAGCCGCAATCGGCAATCCGTATCGTTAAAGCCGCTCGATTGCGCGGCGAATGCGATTGATCGTGACGATGTCGCCGGGTTGCGCCTGGCTCGCGTCAGTGGCGAGCGCCATCAGCCGCACCGCACCGAAACTCGCGGCAAGGCCTTTCAGCCGCCAGGCGGCGCTGCGCCACGCGTCGTCGCTTTCGGCCGATTCGAGCGATTCGAGCACTCGCTCCGCACTGTCGAGGAACGCCTCGCGCAGCTCGGCGATCAGCGCGGGGTCGTCCCCCACCGCGGCCGCCAGCGTCGCATCGATTGCACCGGGATCATACGCCATGGATTCGACGCTAATCCGGAACGTCTTAAGGCAAGGTTTCGCTATTCGCTTTGCCCACGTCCGATTCGTGGTAAACATGGCGTCATGATTGGGGGCTCACGCATCTACGACCTGCGCGCCGGTCGTGACGAACCCGAATCGGCGATCGATGACGCCGAGGAGGTGGTGGCAACCGACAGCGCGGAGGCGGCGGCCGAACCAGGCGAGCCGGCCGAGCCGGTATCGTTCGTCCAGGAGGCAGCGGAACCCGAGCCGTTGCCGCGACGCTGGCCCGCGGCTGTTGCGGTCGTTGCGGCACTCGCCGCAGTCGGCGCGATGGTCTGGCTGGCGCTGCCGAGCCTCCAGGCCGGGCTGGCGCCGCTCGCGCTGGCCGAGTTCGCCGCTGCGCTGTGCGTTCCCCCGGCGTTGATCGGGGTCATCTGGCTCGCCGGGCTGCGGACGAGCACCGCCGAGGCGCGCCGGTTCGGGCACACCGCCGCGGCGATGCGCGCCGAAGCCGCATCGCTCGAACGCACGATCGCGACGCTGTCCAGTCAGCTCGATGCCAATCGCGAAAAGCTCGCCGATCAGACGACAGCGTTGATGGCGATGGGCGACGCCGCGGCCGATCGGCTCGGCTCCGTTCGCCAGTCGATGGCCGAAGAGGTGGCGCGCGCCGACGCCCAGGCGCAGCGCCTGACGGAGGCCGTCGCCGCGGCGCAGACCAGCCTCGGCGTGCTCCTCTCTTCGTTGCCGCGCGCGCATACGGAAACCGCGGAGATGGCGAAGACGCTCGCCTCGACCGGGCTCACCGCCAGCGAACATGCCGCGGCGCTCGACGCGCAGCTCGTCGCGCTCGCCGAACGAGGACGTGAGGCCGATACCGTCGCTGGCGGCGCAGCGCAGAAGCTCGCCGCGCATATCCAGCGAATGGAGGCGACCAGCGAGACCGCCGGCGCACGGCTCGAGGTCGTTACCGGCGACATGTCGGCGGCGGTCGACGGCCTGCTCGATCGCACCGCCAGCGCGGTCGAGGAAGCCCGCAAGGGCATCTCCGCGCAGGGCGAGGCCATGCTGGCGATGCTCGAAACCAACCAGGCCGCTCTCGATCGTGCGACGCGCGACAGCGTCGAGGCGCTCGCCGAGCGTATCACCGCGGTGGAGGGCGTGATCGACCGGCTCGCGTCGCGGCTTGCCGAACAGCAATCGACAGGCGAGACGCTGTTCACCGGGCTCAATGAGAATTTAGGACAGGTCGAACAGCGCATGGAGGCGCTGCGCACCGTCGGCGTGGTCCAGACGCAGGAGCTTGCCGCGTCTATCAGCGCGCTCGGCGGATCGGCCGATGCGATGCGCGATTCGCTCGGCGCCGGAGACACGGTGGCGCGAACCGCCATCGAGACGTCGGAGCGGCTGCTCCTCGCCCTCGATGCCGCCGCGCGCGAAATGGACGAGACTCTGCCCGAGGCGCTGGCGCGGCTCGACCAGCGGATCGGCGACAGCCGCGCGATCGTCGCCAACGCCAAGCCCGAGCTGCTCGCGCTCGTCACCGCGGCCGAAAGCACACACGACGCGATCGAGGCGATCGCAGAGGTCATCGCCGGCCAACGCGCAACGCTCGACCAATTGTCGCAGACCATGGCCGAGGCGCTCGACACCGGCCGCGCCAAGGCGACGGCGCTCGGCGGCCTGATGGACGACACGATCGACCGGACGCAGAATTTCGCCCAGGAAGCCGCGCCGAAGCTGGTCGAGGCGCTGATTCGCGTGCGCGACACCGCCAGCGCCGCCGCCGAACGTGCGCGCGAAACGCTCGATTCGGTCATTCCCGAAGCTGCCAAGTCGCTTGAGACGGCCAGTGCCGAGGCGATGCGGCGCGCGACGGATACGTCGGTCGATCGCCACGTCGCAGCGATCGCCGAGGCCGCCGAAACCGCGGTCGATGCCGCCGGCCGCGCGTCCGAGCGGCTGACGGCGCACCTCCAGGCGATCGAGATCGCGACCGCGACCGTCGAGGCGCGAATCGAGCAGGCGCAGACCGAACGCGAGGAGGCGGAGCGCGACAGCTTCGCGCGGCGCAGCTCGTTGTTGGTCGAAGCGCTCAATTCGGCGTCGATCGACATCACCAAGGCGTTTTCCGCGGAGATCGCCGACAGCGCTTGGGCGGCCTACCTCAAGGGCGATCGCGGAGTCTTCACCCGGCGCGCGGTGCGGCTGCTCGACGGCAACGACACGCGCGAGATCGCACGGCTGTACGACGAGGACGATCGGTTCCGCGATCAGGTCAACCGCTATATCCACGATTTCGAGGCGATGCTGCGCGGCGTGCTTGCGCAACGCGACGGCTCGCCGCTCGGCGTGACGTTGCTGTCGTCGGACATGGGCAAGCTCTACGTCGCGCTGGCGCAAGCGATCGAACGGCTGCGGACCTGACCCTCCTCCGCCCAAGCAATACTGCCGTTCGCCCTGAGCCTGTCGAAGGGCGAGAGTGGAACGCTCTCCAAACCGTGCTTCGACAAGCTCAGCACGAACGGCGGAGGTAGTGGCGCGTTCCTCAGCCCTCGACGATCAGCACGTCGACGATCGGCTTCTTGCCCGTCCAGCGCGTGGCCACATGCCGTACCGCGAGGCGGACGGCCTCGCGCAAGGCCTCGCCGCCGCGCCGGTCGTCGCGCACCGCCATTTCGACCGCCTCGACCGCTTCATCGAGAAACGCCGCACGATCCTCCTCGATCGGCACCCCTTGAAGCCGTAGCTGCGGCTCGCCGAACAATGCGCCGTCGCTGAGCGCCACCGCCACCGAGATCTGCCCATTCATGCCGAGCTTGCGGCGCTCGTTGATCGTGCTGCCGTCGGCCGGCAGGATCACGTCGCCGTCGAGCACCAGCCGGCCGATCGGCGCGTGCCCGACCTTCTCCGGCGCGCCCGGAGCGAGGCGAACGATATCGCCGTCGGTCTGCACCAGCGCCTGCGGGACGCCCTGCGCCAGGCCGAAGCGGGCGTGCTCCTTCAGATGCCGCATCTCGCCATGCACCGGAACGAGCAATTCGGGCCGGATCCAGGAATACATCTTCGCGAGCTCCGGACGACCAGGATGGCCCGAGACGTGGATGTGCGCCTGCCGCTCGGTCACCGTCTCGACTCCCTTGGCGGCGAGCTGATTCATGATGCGACCGATGGCCAGCTCGTTGCCCGGAATCTGCTTCGAGGAGAAGACGACGCGATCGCCCTCCTCGAGCGCGATCGGGTGCGTGCCCTCGGCGATGCGCGACAGCGCCGCGCGCGGCTCACCCTGCCCGCCGGTGGCGACGATCATCACCTCGCGTCGCGGCAAGGCCATCGCTGCGTCGAAATCGACCAGCTTGGGGAAATCCTTGAGGTAGCCGGTGGCCTGCGCGACGCGCAGGATGCGGTCAAGCGAGCGGCCGGCGAGACACAGCTTGCGGTTGGTCGCGCGCGCGACCTCGCCCAGCGTCTTCAGCCGCGCCGCGTTCGAGGCGAAGGTGGTGACGAGCACCCTGCCCTTGGCCGCCGCGACGACGTCGTGCAATCCTTGGCGGACGCTTTCTTCCGAGCCCGATGCCTCGGCGTTGAACACGTTGGTCGAATCGCACACCAGCGCCAGCACGCCCTTGTCGCCGATCGCGCCGAGCGTCTCGGCGGTCGCGGGGGCGCCGAGCACCGGCGCCTCGTCCAGCTTCCAGTCGCCGGTGTGGAGCACGCGGCCGTAGGGCGTCTCGATCAGGATCGCATTGCCTTCGGGAATCGAGTGCGACACCGGCACGAAGGTGACGCCGAACGGGCCGAGGTCGAAGCGGTCGCCGGGCGCGATCACGCGCAGCGTCACCTGGTCGGCGATGCCCTCCTCCTCCAGCTTGCCGCGGATCAGGCCGGCGGTGAACGGCGAGGCGTAGAGCGGCACGTCGAGGTCGAGCGCGAGATACGGCAGCGCGCCGATATGATCCTCGTGCCCGTGGGTGAGCACGATGCCGGTCAGGCCGTCGAGCTGCTCCTCGATGAAGCCGAGGTCGGGCAGGATCACGTCGATGCCGGGATACCAGGGATCGGCGAAAGTCACGCCGCAATCGACCATCATCCACTTGCCACGGCAGCCGTAGAGATTGACGTTCATGCCGATCTCGCCCGAGCCGCCGAGCGCACAGAAAATCAGTTCGTTATCAGGAGTCATTCAGGTCTTTCTTGAAAAGGTGTTGGGCACCCGTCGACCGGGTCGGCGCGAGCACCGCTTAGTGTTCGATATGGGCGCGCGACCACATCATCGCCAGCCCCTGGATGGTGAGATCGGGCTCGACGACGTCGAACACGCTGGTCTGCCTTTCGAACAGAATGGCGAGGCCGCCGGTGCTGATCACCTTCACCGGGCGACCGATCTCCACCTTCATCCGCGCGATAAGCCCCTCGATCATCGCGATATAGCCCCAATAGATGCCGATGTGCATCTGGCTGACGGTGTCGCGGCCGATCACCGAATTGGTTTCCGGCGCGGCGATCGCGATGCGCGGCAGCTGCGCGGCGGCGGAAACCAGCGCGTCGAGCGACAGGTTGATGCCGGGCGCGATGATCCCGCCCTTATAGGCGCCGCGATAGTCGATCACGTCGAACGTCGTCGCGGTGCCGAAATCGACGACGATCAGGTCGCCTTCGTGCAGCGCGTGGGCCGCGATCGCGTTGAGCGCGCGGTCGGCGCCGAGGTTCTGCGGTTCGTCGACATCGAGCGGAATGCCCCATTCGACCGGCGGCCGCCCCGCGACGAGCGCGGTCACGCCGAAATATTTCTCCGCCAGCACCTCCAGGTTGTGCAGCGCGCGCGGCACCACGGTCGAGATGATCACCGCCTCGACATCGCCGCGCGAATGGCCTTCGAGCTGGAGCAGCTGGCTGAGCCACACGGCATATTCGTCGGCGGTGCGGCGCGGGTCGGTCGCGATCCGCCAGCGCGCGGCGATCCGCCCGTCCTCGACCAGCGCGAAGACGATATTGGTGTTGCCGGCATCGACCGCGAGCAGCATGGGCCAGTCCTTTTTAGATCAGGAACACGTCGCCGGCGTGAATGACACGCCGCTCGCCCGACGCCAAGCGCAGGATCAGCGCGCCGTCGGCGTCGAGCCGATCGAACAACCCGTCGATGCTGCTGCCGTCGGGGAGGCGCACGGTGAGCGCGGTGCCGGCGGAGTGTGCGCGCGCGACCCAGCGGTCGCGGACCGGGGCGATACCCTCGCCGCGCCAGCGCGCCAGCCAGCGGGCGAAGGTTTCGGCGAGGATTTCGAGGAACGGCGCCGGCTCGAGGCGCGCGCCATGCGCGGCGAGGCTGGTGGCGCGCCGGTCGGTGTCGGTCGGATGATGCGCGAGGTTGACGCCGAACCCGATCACCACCGCGTCCACGGCCCGTTCGAGCAGGATCCCCGAGAGCTTGGCGCCGTCGAGCAGCAGGTCGTTGGGCCATTTCAGGACCAGCCGGTCAGAATGGAAGCGCACCACCTCCTCCAGCACCACCGCCGCAACCAGCGCAAGCGTCGCCGCGGCCGGATCGCCGGGCCGCAGCCGCACGATCGTGCTGGCGTAGAGGTTACCCGCCGGCGAGACCCAGGCCCTGCCTTGCCGGCCGCGACCCGCGGTCTGGCGCTCAGCGCGCAGCCACAGGCCTTCGGGTGCGCCGTCTCTGGACAGTGCAAGGCAATCGGCGTTGGTCGAGCCGGTCTCGGCGACCGTGCGGATCGTCGCGGTCAGAACAGCGCCCGCGCGGCAACCATCGACCAGCCGCCGATCGCCGGAATCAGAAGGTAGCCGAGCGGCGAGACGAACAGCGCGGCGAGCGCCATCAACCCGCCCTCGACCGCGCTGCGCGGACGCCCGTACACCACGGTCGGCTCGTCGAAATACATCGTCTTGACGATCCGCAGATAATAGAAGGCGCTGATCACCGACGCGGCGATGCCGAACACCGCCAGCGGGAACAATCCCGCGGCGACTGCGGCATGGAACACCGCGAACTTGGCGTAGAAGCCGAACAGCGGCGGCACGCCGGCCAGGCTGAACATGAACACCGCCATCGCGAAGGCCATGCCCGGCCGCGTGCGCGACAGCCCGGTCAGGCTGGCGATCGTCTCGATCGGGCGGCCCTCGTCGTCGTGCATCCTCAGCACGACGAGGAAGCTGCCGAGCGTCATCGCGACATAGATGGCGAGATACATCAGCACCGAGGCGACGCCCTCGGGCGTGCCCGCGGCGAGCCCGATCAGCACGAAGCCGACGTTGTTGATCGACGAATAGGCGAGCATCCGCTTGATATTGCGCTGCCCGATCGCGGCGACCGCGCCGAAGATGATCGACGCGAGCGACGCGAAGATCACCACCTGCCGCCACTCGTCGCCCGCCGGCCCCATCGCCTCGACCGCGACGCGGACCAGCAGCGCCATGGCCGCGACCTTGGGCGCGCTGGAGAAGAACGCCGTCACCGGGGTCGGCGCACCTTCATAGACGTCGGGGGTCCACATATGGAACGGCACCGCCGACACCTTGAACGCCAGCCCGACGAACACGAACACCAGCCCGAACATCAGCCCCAGCGAGGTGCCGGCGGCATATTGCGCGGCGACACCGTCGAACAGCGTCGTCCCGCTGAAGCCATAGACCAGCGAAATGCCGTAGAGCAGGATGCCGCTGGCAAGCGAGCTCAGCACGAAATACTTGAGGCCCGCTTCGGCCGAGCGCGTGTCTCGCCGCATGAAGCTCGCCAGCACATAGGCAGCGAGATTCTGCAGCTCGAGCCCGACATAGAGGCTGAGGAGGTCGCCCGCGGAGACCATGATCCCCATGCCGACCGCGGACAGCAGGATCAGCACCGGATATTCGGGTCTCAAATCATCGCCCGAGGTGCGCTGGAAGAAGCCCGGCGCCATGATGATCGACACGCCGGCGGCGGCGTAGATCAGCACCTTGGCAAAGGCGCCGAAGCCATCGGCGCGATAGAGTCCGTCGAATGCAATCCCACCCGACGACGCCGGGCCGATCAACGCGATCCCGGCGCCGACCAGCACCGCGACGGCGCACCATGACACGGCGCGGCTCGACCGCTGGCCGCCCCAGGCGGCAACGATCATCAGCGCCAGCGCGCCGAGCGACAGCACGTCTTCGGGCAGCGCCATGCGAAGGGAGGCAAGATAATCCATTATTCGGCCTCCGCGCGCGGGGCGGGCATGGCGGCCATGCCCATCATCAGGTGCGAATCGCCAGCCGGCTTGGCCCGCTCGATCCGCGCGGCGAGGATGTCGGCGTCCTTGCGCATCGGGGCGAGGAAGCTTTCGGGATAAACGCCCATCCACAGCACGACCGCGGCGATCGGCGCGAGCAGCGCGACCTCGCGCAGGGAGAGATCGGGCATCAGCTTCACGTCCTCATGGACCAGCTCGCCGAACGCGATGCGCCAGTAGAGGTAGAGCATATAGGCTGCACCGAGAATGATGCCGGTGGTGCAGAGCAGCGTCGTCCAGGTCGAGACCTGATAGGTGCCGAGCAGCGACAGGAACTCGCCGACGAAGCCGCTGGTCGCCGGCAGGCCGATCGAGGCCATGGTGAACAGCAGGAACAGCACGGCATAGCGCGGCATGTTGATCGACAGCCCGCCGTAGCGGCTGATCTCGCGGGTGTGCAGGCGATCGTAGATCACCCCGACGCACAGGAACAGCGCGCCCGAGACGAGGCCGTGGCTCAGCATCACGATCATCGCGCCCTGAATGCCGTAGACGTTGAACGCGAACAGCCCGATCGTGACGATCGCCATGTGTGCGACCGACGAATAGGCGATCAGCTTCTTCATATCCTGCTGCACCAGGGCGACGAGGCTGGTGTAGATCACCGCCACCGCCGACAGCCCATAGATCAGCCAGATGAATTCATGGCTCGCCTCGGGAAACATCGGCAGCGAGAAGCGCAGGAAGCCGTATCCGCCGAGCTTCAGCAGCACGCCGGCCAGGATCACTGAGCCCGCGGTCGGCGCCTGGACGTGCGCGTCGGGAAGCCAGGTGTGGACCGGCCACATCGGCATCTTCACTGCGAACGAGGCGAAGAAGGCGAGCCACAGCCACATCTGCGCGTGGACCGGGAAGTCAGTGTTGAGCAGCACCGGGATGCTGGTGGTGCCGGCATGGATCGCCATCCACAGCATCGCGATGAACATCACCACCGAGCCGAGCAGCGTATAGAGGAAGAACTTGTAGCTCGCATAGACCCGGTTCTGTCCGCCCCAGATGCCGATGATCAGGAACATCGGGATCAGGCCGCCTTCGAAGAAGATGTAGAACAGGAACAGGTCCTGCGCCGCGAAGGTGCCGATCATCAACAATTCGGTGAACAGGAACGCGGCCATATATTCGGGCACGCGCTTGGTGATCGCCTGCCAGCTCGCGCCGATACAGATCGGCATGAGGAACACGCTGAGCATGATCAGCATCAGCGCGAAGCCGTCGATCCCCAGCGCCCAGCCGAAGCTGCCGAACAGCGGAACGTATTCCTGGAACTGCCACTGCGCGCCGCCGATGCCGAAATTGGCCCACAGCACGATGCCGAGCACCAGGTCGACCAGCGTCGCAAGCAGCGCCAGCCAGCGCGCCGCATTGGCGCTGAGGAACAGGCACGCGATCGCCGCAACCGCGGGAATCGCGAGCATGGTCGAAAGGATAGGAAAGCCGTTCATGTCCCCCGCGCTCAACTCGACATCGCCCAGGTGACCGCGGCGGTCAGCCCGATCAGCATCACAAAGGCATAAGTGTAGATATAGCCCGACTGCAGCCGCCCAGTGATCCGGCTACCCCCGACGACCGCCCACGCCGCGCCGTTGGGTCCAAAGCGGTCGATCGTCTTCTCGTCGCCGCGATGCCAGAAGAAGCGGCCGATCGCGAAGGCGGGGCGGACGAACAGGAAATCGTACAGTTCGTCGACATACCATTTGTTGAGCAGGAAGCGGTACAGCACCACGAAGGTCGCCGCCGCCCGCGCCGGCACGTCGGTCTTGCGGATATAGGCGTACCAGCCGACGTAGAGCCCGATCAGCATCGCGATCGTCGGCCCGAGCTTCACCCACAGCGGGATCGTCTCCATCGCCTCCATCAGATGCTCGGAGAACCAGACGCTGCCCTTCCAATATTCAGCGCCGGCCTCCGGGCTGATGAAGAAATGCTGGAAACCGAAGCCTGCGCAGACCGCGCCGATCGACAGCAGCACCAGCGGGATGAGGATCGACAGCGGGCTCTCGTGCGGCTTGTAGCCCCCGGTGCCCTCGGGCAGCGCGTCGATCCCGGCGTCGTGGACGTGCGGATGCGCGGTGTTGCTCGCGGTCGAGTGTTCGTGATCGTGCCCGTGGTCGTGCAGCGCGTGCTGGATATGCTCCGAATCGACCCAGCGCGGCTTGCCGAAGAAGGTCATGAAGATCAGCCGCCACGAATAGAAGCTGGTCAGCCCCGCCGCGAACGTGCCGACCCACCAGGCGATCTGCCCGCCCCCGCCAGCGGCATAGGCCGCCTCGAGGATGCCGTCCTTCGAATGGAAGCCGGCGAAACCGATCTGCGGCAGGCCCCAGATGCCCGGAATGCCGACGCCGGTGATCGCCAGCGTGCCCGCGATCATCGCCCAGAAGGTGATCGGGATCTTCTTCCTGAGACCGCCGTAATAGCGCATGTCCTGCTCGTGGTGCATCGCGTGGATCACGCTGCCCGCGCACAGGAACAGCAACGCCTTGAAGAAGGCGTGGGTGAACAGGTGGAACATCGCCCCGCCGAACGCGCCCACGCCGGCTGCGAAGAACATGTAGCCGAGCTGCGAGCAGGTCGAATAGGCGATCACGCGCTTGATGTCGGTCTGGACGCAGCCGATCGTCGCCGCGAACAGGCAGGTCGCCGCGCCGATGAAGGTGACGAAGCCTAATGCGGTCGGGCTCACCTCGAACATCGGCGACAGGCGGCAGACCATGAACACGCCCGCCGTCACCATCGTCGCCGCGTGGATCAGCGCGGAAACCGGCGTGGGGCCCTCCATCGCGTCGGGGAGCCAGGTGTGGAGGCCAAGCTGCGCCGACTTGCCCATCGCGCCGATGAACAGGAGGATGCACAGCACCGTCATCGTGTCGGCACGGAACCACAGGAAGCCGATCGTCGAATGCGCCATCGACGGCGCCGCGGCGAGGATCTCGGGGATCGAAATGGTGTGGAACACCAGATAGGTCCCGAAGATGCCGAGCATGAAGCCGAGGTCGCCGACGCGATTGACCACGAACGCCTTGATCGCCGCGGCGTTGGCGCTCGGTTTCCTGAACCAGAAGCCGATGAGGAGGTAGCTGGCGAGGCCGACGCCTTCCCAGCCGAAGAACATCTGGACGATGTTATCGGCCGTCACCAGCATCAGCATGGCGAAGGTGAACAGCGACAGATAGGCGAAGAACCGCGGCTGGTCCGGGTCCTCCTCCATATAGCCCCAGCTGTAGAGGTGGACGAGCGCCGACACGGTCGTCACCACCACCAGCATCACCGCGGTCAGCGCATCGACGCGCAGCGCCCAGGCGACATGCACGCCGCCGACGTTGATCCAGTCGAACACCGGCGTCACCGTCGGTCCGGCAGCGCCGGTGAGGTATGTGATGAAGATCGGCCACGACAGCGCGCAGGCGACGAACAGCGCAGCCGTGGTGACGGTCTTCGCCGCCACATTGCCGATCATGCGATTGCCCAGCCCGGCGATCGCCGCCGCAAGCAGCGGCAGGAAGACGATGAACAGGATCGAAGTCACCGAACGCTTACCCCTTCATCCGGTTGACGTCATCGACCGCGATGGTGCCGCGGCCACGGAAATAGATCACCAGGATCGCGAGTCCCACCGCCGCCTCGCCGGCGGCGACCGTCAGCACGAACATCGCGAACACCTGGCCCACCAGATCGTGCAGCGCCGCCGAGAAGGCGACGAGGTTGAGGTTCACCGCGAGCAGGATCAACTCGATCGCCATCAGGATGACGATGATGTTCTTGCGGTTGAGGAAGATGCCGAGCACCCCCAGCACGAACAGGATCGCCGCGACGACGATGTAATGCGTAAGGCCGATCACAGCTCCACCCCCTGCCCCACGGGCGGTTTGACGTTGCGGATCGCTTCCCACGGCCGCCGCGCGTTCTGGCGCGAAATGTTCTGTGGCCGCGTGCCGGCACGAGCGCGATGCGTCAGCGCGATTGCGCCGATCATTGCGACGAGCAGGATGAGCCCCGCCGCCTCGAACACGAACAGGTAGCGCGTATAGAGCAAGTGGCCGACCGCCTCGATATTAGGCGTCCGGTCGGCAATCGGCGAAATGCGCTTGCCGAGATCGACTCCGCCGACCGACCAGGCGCCGACGCCGATGACAATCTCGGCGGCAAGCGCGATCGCCACCGCGAGCCCGACCGGCAGGTAGCGCACGAACCCGGCGCGCAGCTCCGAAAAGTCGATGTCGAGCATCATCACGACGAACAGGAACAGCACCGCGACCGCGCCGACATAGACGATGACCAGCAGCATCGCGATGAACTCGGCGCCGGCGAGCACCATCAGCCCGGCGGCGTTGAAGAAGGCGAGGATCAGCCACAGCACCGAATGCACCGGGTTGCGCGACGAGATCGTCATCCCCGCCGACACGATCGTCACGATCGCGAACAGGTAAAAGGCGATAGCTTGGATCACGAGACGGATTGACCCCCTGTCCCCGTTCGCCCTGAGCTTGTCGAAGGGCGTTGATTACCGAACGGCAAAACGGGCTTCGACAGGCTCAGCCCGAACGGCGATGAATCGATGATGGCGCGCATTACCGATACGGCGCATCGGCGGCAAGGTTCGCAGCGATCGCGCGCTCCCAGCGATCGCCGTTGTCGAGCAGCTTGGCCTTGTCGTAGATCAGCTCCTCGCGCGTTTCGGTCGAAAATTCGAAATTCGGCCCTTCGACCACCGCATCGACCGGGCACGCCTCGGCGCACAGGCCGCAGTAGATGCACTTGGTCATGTCGATGTCGTAGCGCGTCGTACGGCGCGAACCGTCGTCGCGCGGCTCGGCCTCGATCGTGATCGCCTGCGCCGGGCAGATCGCCTCGCACAGCTTGCACGCGATGCAGCGCTCCTCGCCGTTGGGATAGCGGCGCAGCGCATGTTCGCCCCGGAACCGCGGCGAGATCGGGTTCTTCTCGAACGGATAGTTGATCGTCGCCTTGGGCTTGAAGAAGTAGCGGAGCGTCTTCCAGTGCGCGCCGATGAACTCCCACAAAGTGAAGGCTTTGATGACTTGAGCGACGCTCATGCAGCAGCTCCCATGTGGGTCAGCATCAGGAACCCGGAAACGAGGAACACCCAGAATAGCGAGAGCGGCAGGAACACCTTCCAGCCCAGCCGCATCAGCTGGTCGTAACGATACCTCGGCACCGTGGCCTTCACCCACGAGAAGACGAAGAAAAAGAAGCCCATCTTGAGCAGCAGCCAGATGATCCCCGGGACGTGGTACATCCAACCCCAATCGAACGGCGGCAGATAGCCGCCCCAGAACAGGATCGAATTGAGCGCGCACATCAGGATGACGTTGGCGTATTCGCCGAGCCAGAACAGCGCGAAGCTCATCGACGAATATTCGGTCTGATAGCCCGCGACGAGCTCGCTCTCGGCCTCGGTGAGATCGAACGGCGTGCGCTGCGTCTCGGCGAGCGAGGAGATGAAGAACACCACCGCCATCGGGAACAGCAGTATGTTGAACCCGAAGCCGTTGATGAAGCCGTAGACGCCCCGCTGCGCCTCGACAATGCCGGACAGGTTGAACGTCCCCGACCACATCACCACCGAAATCAGCACGAAGCCGATCGCAACCTCGTAGCTCACCATCTGCGCCGCCGCGCGCAGCGCCGAATAGAAGGGGTATTTCGAGTTCGACGCCCAGCCCGAGATGATCACGCCGTACACGCTGATCGACGACGCGGCGAGGATGTAGAGCAGGCCGACGTTGATGTTGGAGAGCACCACCCCCGGCTGGAACGGCACCACCGCCCAGACGATCAGCGCGACGGTGAAGGTGATGATCGGCGCGAGCAGGAACAGGCCGCGGTTCGCCGCCGCCGGGATGATCGTTTCCTGGAGGAACACCTTGAGCCCGTCGGCGAAGCTCTGCAGCAGCCCGAGCGGCCCGACCACGTTGGGCCCGCGCCGCAGCGCCATCGCCGCCCAGATCTTGCGGTCGACATAGATGATCATCGCCACCGCCAGCATCAGCGGCAACGCGATCACCAGGATGCCGATGATCGTGGCGATGAACCAGGCCCAGCCATGTTCCAGGCCCCAGGATGTGAACAGCGCGGTCATGCGAAAACAGCTCCCCCACCCGTTCGTGTCGAGCGAAGTCGAGACACGTTGGCGGTGCGCTTCATTGCCGCTTCTCGACTACGCTCGAAGCGAACGGCGTTGATAACAGGTCCAGCCATCACTCCGCCGCCTCCGCAAATTCCTCGCCGTGGAGCAGTTCGGCCGAGCAGCGTTGCATTGTCGGACTGGCGCGGCAGATCGCGTTGGTCAGGTAGAAGTCCTTGATCGGATAGGCGTCGATCGTGCCCACTGCCGTCTCGCTAAGCGCCGGCGGGTTCCATTCGAACGTCACCAGCCCTTCCTGCGCCAGCGCCGGAACGTCGCGACCCATGTCCGCGCGCAGCTCCTCGATCGTATCGAACGGCAGCGTCTTGCCTAGCTTCTCGCTCAAGGCGCGAAAGATCGTCCAATCCTCGCGCGCGTCGCCGGGCGGGAACACCGCGCGCTCGCCGCGCTGCACCCGGCCTTCGAGATTGACCCACGTCCCCGATTTCTCGGCATAGCTCGCCCCCGGCAGGATCACGTCGGCATGGTGCGCGCCCTTGTCCCCGTGATGGCCGACATAAACCTTGAAGCTCTTGGCGAACTTCGAGAAATCCACCTCGTCCGCGCCGAGGAAGAACACCAGCTTGGGCTTGCCTGCGACGACGTCGGCGATCCCGCCCTTCTGCGCATAGCCGAGCATCAGCCCGCCCATCCGCGATGCCGCCATATGGACGACGTTGAAGCCGTTCCACGCCCGGCCGTCCTCCAACGTGCGCACCAGGTTGAGCCGCTTCGCCAGCGCAAGCGCCGCACCGTGCCCGCCGGCCAGCGCCGCCCCGCCGACGATCACCATCGGCCGCGTCGCCGCCTGAAGCGCCTTCGCCGCCGCGTCGGGCAGGTCGTTCAGCACCGACAGGTCGCTGCCGAGCCACGCGACGCCATAGGTCAGGTCGATCTCGGGGCCGATCGCGAACACCTTCGCGCCCTTCTTGATCGCCTTCCTGATCCGCGTGTTCACCAACGGCGCTTCCCAGCGCAGATTGGTGCCGACCAGCAGGATCACGTCGGCGTCTTCGGTGCCGGCGATCGTGGTGTTGAAATTGACCGCGGCGAGGCTCGACACGTCGTAATCCATGCCGGTCTGCCGACCCTCGAGCAGCGCGCCGCCCAGCGCCGTCACCAGCGCCTTGGCCGCGTACATCGTCTCGCAATCGACGAGATCGCCCGCGACCGCAGCAACGCTCTTGCCCGCCTTGACCGCGGCGATCGCCTCGAACGCTTCGTCCCAGCTCACCGGAACCAGCTTGCCGTCCCGCCGCACATAAGGCCGGTCGAGCCGCCGCCGCACCAGTCCGTCGACGGCGTGGCGGGTCTTGTCGGTCGCCCACTCCTCGTTGACGTCCTCGTTGATCCGCGGCAGCGCGCGCAGCACCTGGCGTCCGCGGCTGTCGAGCCGGATGTTGGTGCCGACCGCGTCCATCACGTCGATCGCCAGCGTCTTCCTGAGCTCCCAAGGCCGCGCCTCGAACGCATAGGGCTTGGAGGTCAGCGCCCCCACCGGACACAGATCGACGACATTGCCCGACAGCTCGCTCGTCACCGCATGTTCGAGATACGAGGTGATTTGCATATCCTCGCCGCGCCCGATCGCGCCGATCTCCTCGACGCCGGCGACTTCCTCGGCAAAGCGGATGCAGCGCGTACACTGAATGCAGCGGGTCATGATCGTCTTGACGATCGGCCCCATGTACTTCTCGGTGACGGCGCGCTTGTTCTCCTCGAAGCGCGAATGGCCACGGCCATAAGCCATCGCCTGGTCCTGCAAATCGCACTCGCCGCCCTGATCGCAGATCGGGCAATCGAGCGGGTGGTTGATCAGCAGGAACTCCATCACCCCTTCGCGGGCGTGCTTCACCATCGGCGTGTTGGTGAAGATTTCCTGATTGTCGGCGGCGGGCAGCGCGCAGCTCGCCTGCGGCTTGGGCGGCCCCGGCTTCACCTCGACCAGGCACATGCGGCAATTGCCGGCGATCGACAGCCGCTCGTGATAGCAGAAGCGCGGGATCTCCTTGCCGGCAAGCTCGCACGCCTGCAGCACGGTGGCGCCCTGCGGCACCTCGATCTCTACGCCGTCGACTTTGACTTTGGGCATTATCGGTTTCCTGACGCTTCGGGCGTCTGATCGTGAGTCAAATGATACGTCGCCAGCGCAAGCTCGGCGCGAAGCCCGACCGTGTTGGTTATCGCGGTCCGTCCCCTCGGCGTGCAGGCAATGAGCGTATTACCAAGGCCGGTAATCGCATCATGCTCCTCATCGCTGGTCGGCTTGGTTGCCAGCAGCGCAGCCACGTCACGCGGACGTTTCTGAACAATGCAGCGTGCGGCGCCCGGCGCCTGGTCCGAAGCGGCCTCCTGCGCGATCTGCTCGACCGAAACATGCTCGCGCCGCAACACCGCCTCGGCCATATCTCCGGCAAAAATCAGCTGCGAAAACGCCAGCTTGCCGCCGTGCAAACACTTGCGATTGGACATCGCAAAATCGCGAATGGCGCGCCGGTAAGCGTCGGTGCGATAATCCGCCGCAAGCAGCCTCGCAGCGCGATCCGGGTCACGCACCACAGCACATTGCGCATAACTGTCCATGATCCTCACCGCCAACGGATCGACGGTGGGCGCCTTATAGGAAACGCCTTGCGCGAAGGCGCCGCTGGATAGCGCCCCTGCGACAGCCGCCGAGAGGATCGCGCCGAACCTCACTCTGCAGCCTCCATCATCGGCGCCTGCCCGCCGCCGCGATTTTCCGTGATGCGCCGCTCCATCTCGGGCCGGAAATGGCGGATCAGGCCCTGGATCGGCCACGCCGCCGCGTCGCCCAGCGCGCAGATCGTGTGGCCCTCGACCTGCTTGGTCACTTCGTAGAGCGTGTCGATCTCGCTGATGTCGGCGTCGCCGGTGCGCAGGCGCTCCATCACGCGCCACATCCAGCCGGTGCCCTCGCGGCACGGGGTGCATTGGCCGCAGCTTTCGTGGCGGTAGAAATAGGAGATTCGGCTGATCGCGCGGACGATGTCGGTCGACTTGTCCATCACGATCACCGCCGCGGTGCCGAGGCCCGAGCCCAACGCCTTGAGCCCGTCGAAGTCCATCGGGCAGTCCATGATCTCCTTGGCGGGGACCAAGGGCACCGACGAGCCGCCGGGGATCACCGCGAGCAGATTGTCCCAGCCGCCGCGGATGCCGCCGGCATGTTCCTCGATCAGCTGGCGGAACGGGATGCTCATCGCCTCTTCGACGACGCACGGCGTGTTCACATGGCCCGAGATCTGGAAGAGCTTGGTGCCGCGGTTGTTCTCGTTGCCGAAGCTCGCGAACCAGTCGGCGCCGCGGCGCAGGATCGTCGGCACCACCGCGATCGATTCGACGTTGTTGACCGTCGTCGGGCAGCCGTAGAGTCCCGCCCCCGCCGGAAACGGCGGCTTGAGGCGCGGCTGGCCCTTCTTGCCCTCCAGGCTTTCGAGCATCGCGGTCTCTTCGCCGCAGATATACGCGCCCGCGCCGCGATGGACGAACACGTCGAAATCATAGCCCGAACCGGCCGCGTTCTTGCCGAGGAAGCCCTTGTCATAGGCTTCGGCGACCGCGGTGAAGAGGTTCTCCGCCTCGCGAATGAACTCGCCGCGGATGTAGATGTACGCGGCGCGCGCGCGCATCGCATAGCCGGCGATCAGCGCGCCTTCGATCAGCTTCTGCGGATCGTGGCGGATGATCTCGCGGTCCTTGCACGAACCCGGCTCGGATTCGTCGGCGTTGATGACCAGGAAGTTGGGCCGCTCCGGCTTGGGCTCCTTGGGCATGAACGACCATTTGGTGCCGGTCGGGAACCCGGCCCCGCCGCGCCCGCGCAAGCCCGACGCCTTGATCGCGTCGATGATCGCGTCCTGGCCGATCGCCATCAGGCCCCTGGTATTGTCCCAATCGCCCCGCGCCATCGCGGCGTCGATGTGCCACGACTGGAAGCCATAGACGTTGGTGAAGATGCGGTCCTTGTCAGCGAGCACGGGGCCCTCCGATGAGCTTCTCGGCGAGGAAATAGACGACCACTGCCGCGGCGAGGCCGAGCACGATCGCCAGAATCCCCAGCGCAAGCTTCAGGAAAATGATGAGGACGATGATCCCCAAAATAATGGCGACGAGCGCGCTCATGCCCACTCATCCCGGTAATCGTGGTTCTCGAAGACCATTTCCTTGAGCGTCGTCGGCCCGCCCTCGGGGCAGCTCGTCTGGCGGTCAACCTGCGGGCCGGGCTTGGGCGTCTCGCCGCGCGCCAGCGCCTCGAGGATCGCGGTCATGCTGTCGTAATCGAGGTCTTCGTAATTATCGTCGTTGATCTGGATCATCGGCGCGTTGGCGCAGGCGCCGAGGCACTCGACCTCGGTGAGCGTGAAGAGGCCGTCGGGCGTGGTCTTGCCCTTGGCGAGCCCGTGGTTCCTGCACGCCGCGAGCACGTCGTCCGAACCACGCAACATGCACGGCGTCGTGCCGCACACCTGCACATGGTAGCGGCCCACGGGCACGAGATTGAACATCGTGTAGAAGGTCGCAACCTCGAACACGCGCATGTACGGCATGTCGAGCTGCCGCGCGACGAACTCGATCACCGGGACGGGGAGCCACCCTTGAGTCTTGGTCTCGGCGCCGACCTGGCGCTGGGCGAGATCGAGCAGCGGCAGCGACGCCGACGCCTGACGCCCCGCCGGATAGCGGCCGATGATCTCCTTGGCCTTCTGAACGTTGTCCGCCGCCCAGGCGAAGTTGCCCCAGCGCGCGCGGACCTCGTCCTCGGGAGGAAGTTGCGGGGATTCAGCCATTATTCTTTTCCTTGGCGCAGCCCTTGCGCGGTCGCCGGCTGGCGAAAACAGCCACATACACGGGGATCAGGCTTGCGAAGATCACCGGAGTGCTCCCGCTGGAAGCGTGATCTGCATGATCGCCGGGAATAACGAGCGCCACGACAACACCAATGCAGACTGCAAGGAGCGCCACCGCCATCAGGATGAGCTTCTTTCGGCTCACCGGTCACACTCCCCGAACACGATGTCGATCGCGCCTAGGATGGCGGTCGTATCGGCGAGCATGTGGCCCTTCGACATGAAGTCCATCGCCTGCAGATGGCTGAACGCGGTCGGCCGGATCTTGCAGCGATAGGGTTTGTTCGACCCGTCCGACACCATGTAGATGCCGAACTCGCCCTTGGGGCTCTCGGTCGCGACATACACTTCGCCGGCGGGGACGTGGTAGCCCTCGGTGTAGAGCTTGAAGTGATGGATCAGCGCCTCCATCGACTGCTTCATCTCGCCGCGCTTGGGCGGCACCACCTTGCGGTCGAGGCTGGCGATCGGCCCTTCGGGCATTTCCGCCAGGCACTGCTTCATGATCCGCGCCGACTGGCGGACCTCCTCGACGCGCACCATGAAGCGGTCGTAGCAATCGCCCTTGGTGCCGACCGGAATCTCGAAGTCCATCCGATCATAGACGTCATAGGGCTGCGACTTGCGCAGATCCCACGGGATGCCCGCGCCGCGGATCATCGGGCCCGAGAAGCCCCAGCGGATCGCGTCCTCGCGGCTCACCACCGCGATATCGACGTTGCGCTGCTTGAAGATGCGGTTGTCGGCGACGAGGCTGATCGCGTCCTCGAACAGGCGCGGCAGCCGCGTGTCGAGCCAGTCGCCGATATCGGCGAGCAGCTTGAGCGGCGCGTCCTGATGCACCCCGCCGACGCGGAAATAGTTCGAATGCATCCGCGCGCCCGACACGCGCTCGAAGAAGTTGAGGCAGTCCTCGCGAATCTCGAACAGCCACAGGTTCGGCGTCATCGCGCCGACGTCCATGATGTGGCTGCCCAGATTGAGCATGTGGTTCGAGATGCGCGTCAGCTCGGCGAACAACACGCGCAGATATTGCGCACGCAGCGGCACTTCGAGATCGAGCAGCTTCTCGACCGCGAGCACGAAGCTGTGTTCCATGCACATCGGCGAGCAGTAATCGAGGCGGTCGAAGTACGGCAGCGCCTGCGCGTAGGTCTTGTATTCGATCAATTTCTCGGTGCCGCGGTGAAGCAGGCCGACGTGCGGGTCGACGCGCTCGACGATCTCGCCGTCGAGCTCCATGATCAGGCGAAGGACGCCGTGCGCCGCCGGGTGCTGCGGCCCGAAGTTGATCGTGTAGTTCTGGATCGTGACGTCGCCCGTCGAGGGGTCCGCCGCATCCTCGTGATCGAGGAGTTCCTGGACGTAGTCGCTCATTGGTTCTGCCCCTTGCCGGGAGTCGGCACCACATCGGGGTCCTTGG
>DASTWI010000021.1:0-18987 GCA_035776635.1 Sphingomonas sp.
ACGATCAGCGTGCGCTGCCCCTTGCCCTGCGGCGAGACGATATCGATGACGCGCGCCGACTTGTCCTTGACCGTGGGGTCTTGCGGGTCGAGCGTCAGCTTCTGCTCGGGATAAAGTGGCGTCAGATTGTCGAAATTGACACGATGACGGACCGCATCGGGATCGTCGAAATTGATGCTGGTGAGCCGCGTCAGCGCGAAATAGCGCTCGCCGTCCTTGGGCGCGCGGATCTCGCCTTCCACGGTGTCGCCGGTCCTGAGGCCGAATTTGCGGACCTGGTTGGGCGAGACGTAGATGTCGTCGGGGCCGGCGAGATAATTGGCCTCCGGGCTGCGCAGGAAACCGAAACCGTCGGGCAGCACCTCGATCGTGCCGAGCCCCATGATCTGATCGCCCTGATCGGCCTGTTCCTTGAGGATGCCGAACAACAGGTCCTGCTTGCGCAGGGTCGAGGCGCCCTCGACGCCAAGCGCCTCGGCCATTTCGACCAGCTCGGCTGGGGTCTTCTTCTTCAAATCCTTGAGGTGCATTGAAAATTCCGCAGGCGGGTGGATGCTTGTGCTGGGAAGCGTCGGTCGGCGGAGAAGTCGCGCGGGCGATGCTGGAGGGGTGGGAAACGACGCCGGAGATGTCCAGCCGCCGTCACTACACGGAATTAGGTGCGCACCCGAACCAAGTCAAGCGGGCTCGGTCACTCAGAACGGACGGACGATCACCAGGATGACGATCAGCGCGACGGCGAGGCCGGGAAGCTCGTTGAGCATCCTGAGCTGACGCCCCGTGAGCGGCGCGACGCCGCGCGCGAGCTTCTTCGAATAGCCGACCGCCCAGCCGTGATAGGCCGAGAGCAGCACGACAAGCGCGATCTTGGCGTGCAGCCAGCCCAACCCCGGCTGGCCGTCGAACAATCCGATATTGATCGCGAGCAGGATACCGAGCAGCCAGACGAGGATCATCGACGGGGTGATGATCACATGGCGAATCTTGCGCTCCCGATCGATCCAGCGCGCAGCTTCGGGCGTGTCGAATCCCGCCTCCTGATGATAGACGAGATAACGCGGCAGCATGAACAGCCCAGCGATCCAGAAGATCACGAAGATGACGTGCGCCGCCTTCACCCACGGATAGGCGTCGCCCAGAAAGCCGGTCATTCGCGTCCCCTCCTCACCCGGTCGATCAGCCGTTCGACATGCGCGATCGGCGTGTCCGGCAGGATGCCATGGCCGAGATTGAACACATGTGGGCGATCCGTAAAGGCCGCAAGAATGCGATTGATTGCCTGATCGAGCGGTTCGCCGCCGGCGACCAGCGCGAGCGGGTCGAGATTGCCCTGCACCGGAAGACCGGACGGCAGCGTCTGGTGCGCCCAGCGCGGATCGACCGTCTCGTCGAGCCCGATCGTATCGACGCCGGTCTCACGGGCGTATGCGGCAAGCTTGCCGCCGGCGCCCTTGGGAAAGCCGATGATCGGCACGTCCGGATGGTGCGCGCGCAACCCGGCGACGATCCGCGCGGTGGGCGCGATCACCCAGCGCTCGAACTGGTCCGGCGCGAGACTGCCTGCCCAGCTGTCGAACAGCTGCACCGCCTCGACGCCCGCGGCGATCTGGCCGGAGAGATAGTCGATCGTCGTCGCAACGACCGCGTCGATGATCGCCGCGAACGCCGCCGGATCGCGATAGGCGAGCCGCCGCGTCTCCGCATGATCGCGGCTGCCGCGGCCGGCGACCATATAAGTCGAAACGGTCCAGGGGCTCCCGGCAAAACCGAGGAAGGTTGTCGCCGCCGGCAGCTCGGCCCCCACCGCACGAACCGTCGCATAGACGGGCTCGAGCCGCGCCGGCACCGCGTCGATCCTCTCCAGCGCGGCATCGACCAACGGCGGAGAGAGACGCGGCCCTTCGCCGGCCTCGAACGCCAGATCCTGGCCGAGCGCCCAGGGCACGATCAGGATGTCGGAAAACAGGATCGCGCCGTCCATGCCGAAGCGGCGAACCGGCTGGAGCGTGATTTCGGCAGCCGCCTCAGGGTCGGTCGCGAGGTCAAGGAAGCCGCCCTTGCTCTCCCTGAGCGCGCGATATTCGGGAAGATAGCGCCCCGCCTGGCGCATCAGCCAGATCGGCGGCGCCGGCAGCTTCGTCCCGTTCAGCGTCGCGAGCAATGGCTTGGTCTGGCTCGAATCCGTCAGGTCGGTGCTCCCATCTTTCTTCTAAAAAGAAGATTCAAAAAGGATGTTGAAGCTGTAGGCGCGTGGGAAACGGGGCTTAGGCGGTCGTCCCCCGAATGCCAACAGCTTGACCGGCGCAGGACCGCGGAATCGGCGCGATTCGATTCCGATGTCCACGTTTTCCACAGGTTGTTGAGGGAACCAGTGGCTGTCGATCGGATTGTGGATTGTTGCGCATCAATCCCCAGCCGAGCCGTGGCTTGGCGGGCGCAGCGGGTTGCGCTACCGATTCCGCCCATGTTTTCCACAGAACCGTCCAGTTGATGCGGCTGCACCTTCATTTGCTGTCGGATTCGACGGGCGAGACGCTGGAGAACATCGCCAAGGCCGCGCTCGCACAATATGACGATGTCGAAACGATCCGCCATTTCTGGCCGATGGTGCGGACCGAGGCACATCTTGAGCGGATTCTGGAAGAGATCGCCCAGAATCCCGGGCTAGTGGTGTTCACGCTGGTCAACAGCGGCACACGCGCGGTGCTCGAGCAGCGGTGCCGCGCCTTGGGGCTGCCGGCGGTGGCGCCGCTCGATCCCGTCAACGACGCGCTGTCGGCGCTGCTGGGGCAACGGGCGAAGGCGCGACCGGGGCGGCAGCATGTGCTCGACGCCGCCTATTTCGCGCGAGTCGATGCGATCCAGTTCACCATCGCGCACGACGACGGCGTCGGGTCGGAGGATTGGGAAGAGGCCGATGTCGTGCTCGCCGGCGTGTCGCGCACGTCGAAGACGCCGACCTCAATCTACCTCGCCAACCGCGGGTTCAAGACCGCGAATATCCCGATCGTCGTCGAATCGCCGCCGCCGCAGTCGCTGTTCGCCCTACGCCATCCGCTCGTCGTCGGGCTGACCACCAGCGCCGACCGGCTGATCCAGGTGCGGCGCAACCGCCTCTTGTCGCTCAACCAGGCGCCCGAGACCGACTATGTCGATCCCGAGGCGGTGGCGCGCGAGGTCGCGTTCGCGCGGCGGATGTTCGCCGATAACGGCTGGCCGGTGATCGACGTCACCCGCCGCTCGATCGAGGAGACCGCCGCGGCGATCATCGCTCTCGTCAACGAACAGAGGAATCCTGGGTGACGCTGATTCTTGCCTCGCAAAGCCTTTCGCGCCGCGCGATGCTCGACGCCGCCGGCGTGTCCTATGAAGCGATGCCGGCGCGGGTCGATGAAGAGGCGACCAAGGCCGCGCTGCGCGGCGAAGGCGCTGAGCCTCGCGCGCTGGCCGATGCGCTCGCCGAGCTGAAGGCGGTCAAGGTCTCGCGGCTGATTCCCGGTGCGCTGGTGCTGGGATCGGATTCGCTGGTCGCGCTCGAGGACGGCAGCACGCTCGACAAGCCGGCGAGCCGCGAGCAGGCGGCCGCGCACCTGCGGCTGATGTCGGGCAAGCGGCACGACCTCGTCAGCGCGGCGGTGATCGCCGAGAATGGCCGGCCGGTGTGGCGCGTAGTCGATCGCGCCAGGATGTTGGTGCGGCCGCTGAGCGAGGCGTTCATCGACTGGTATCTCGATCGTGAATGGCCGGCGATCGCGGGGTGCGTCGGCTGCTATCGGATCGAGGGGCTGGGGGCGCAGCTGTTCAGCCGGATCGAGGGGAGCCAGTTCACCGTGCTCGGTATGCCGTTGCTGCCGGTGCTTGACTATCTGCGCACGCGCGGCGTCCTGACGGCATGAGCACGCCTTATGCAGAGGTGATCGGCGATCCGATCGCGCATTCCAAGTCGCCGCTGATCCATGGCTTCTGGCTGGAGAAGCTCGGCATCGACGCGGACTATCGGCGCTGTCATGTCACGCCCGAGGGCCTCGCCGACTATTTCGCCGCGCGGCGCGACAATCCCGGCTGGCGCGGGTGCAACATCACCATCCCGCACAAGCAAGCGGCGCTCGAGTTCGTCGAGGACCGCGGCGGCATCCGCGAGTCGATCGGCGCGATCAACACCGTATTCCGCGACGCCGACGGCGCGCTGATCGGCACCAATACCGATGCCGGCGGCTTCATCGCGCCGATCGCCGACGTCGATCTGACCGGCAAGCCGGTAGTGGTGATCGGCAGCGGCGGCGCCGCGCGCGCGATCCTGTTCGCGCTGGCGCAGGTCGCCGCCGGGCCGGTGACGCTGCTTGCGCGCAATCCGTTGAAGGGCGCGGCGCTGCTGTCGCATTTCGGGTTGAGCGGCACGGTCAAACCGCTCGACGCGCCGCTGCCGTCCGCCGCCTTGCTGGTCAACGCGAGCCCGCTCGGCATGACCGGCCAGCCGCCGCTCGATATCGACCTCACTCCGCTGCCCGACGACGGACTCGTCTACGACATCGTCTATGCCCCGCTCGAAACCCCGCTGCTCGCCGCCGCGGAGGCGCGGGGGCTGGAGACGGTCGATGGGCTCGACATGCTGGTCGGCCAGGCCGCGCTCGCCTTCGAGATCTTCTTCGGCGCTGTCCCGCCGCGCGAGCACGACGCCGAATTGCGCGACCTGCTGACCCCGGGTCAGAGCCCAGGGGAAGGTTGATGATCCGGCTCGGGCTCACCGGCTCGATCGGCATGGGCAAGTCGACCGTCGCGGCGATGTTTGCCGAGCGCGGCGTGCCGGTGTTCGACGCCGATGCGGTCGTGCATCGGCTGCAGGGGCGCCGCGGCGCGCTGGTCGCGACGATCGAGGCGGCGTTTCCCGGCACGACCGGGCCCGACGGGGTGAACCGCACCGCGCTCGGCGACGCGGTGCTGGGCGACCCGGCGGCGCTCAAGCGGCTCGAGGCGTTGGTCCACCCCGCCGTCGCTGCCGAACGCGAGCGATTTCTCGAGGAACATGCCGATGCACCGATCGTCCTGCTCGACATTCCGCTGCTATTCGAGACCGGCGGCGCGGCGTCGGTGGACAAAGTCGCGGTGGTCTCCGCACCCCCCGAGATGCAGCGCGCGCGCGTCCTCTCCCGGCCGGGGATGACGCCCGAACGACTCGACGCGATTCTCGCCCGCCAGACTCCGGATGCCGAGAAGCGCGCGCGCTCCGATTTCGTCATCGACACCGGCGGTCCGTTCGAGGCGACCGCAGCCCAGGTCGATGCGGTGATCGCTTGCCTCTCGGGCGCTGCGGGTGGATAATCGGGTCATGCGGGAAATCGTGTTCGACACCGAAACAACCGGTCTCAGCTTCTCGGGCGGCGACCGGTTGGTCGAGATCGGCTGCGTCGAACTCGTCAACCGCGTCGAGACCGGGCGCACGTTCCACGCCTATTTCAATCCCGAACGGATGATGGCAGCCGAGGCGCAGGCGGTCCACGGTCTGTCGGATGCCTTTCTGTCGGACAAGCCGCTGTTCGCCGACAAGGTCGAGGATCTGCTCGAATTCCTCGACGACGCGCCGCTTGTCGCGCACAATGCCGGCTTCGATTTCGGCTTCCTCAACGGCGAACTCGGCAAGTGCGGCCGGATTACCATCGCGATGGAGCGAATGGTCGATACGCTGACGATCGCGCGCAGCCGCCATCCCGGCGCCAAGCACACGCTCGACGCGCTCTGCACCCGCTACGGGATCGACCGCAGCCACCGCGTGCTCCACGGCGCGCTGCTCGACGCGCAGCTTCTGGCGCAAGTCTATGTCGAGCTGACCGGCGGGCGCCAGATCGGGCTTACCCTCGTCACCGAAACCGTCGAGCCCGTGATCGCCGCGTCGGCCGCCGCCATTGCACCCGTCGTTCGCCCCCCTCGCACCTTTGCCCCGAGCGCGGCGGAACTTGCCGCGCATGCGGCGTTTTTGAAGGAGATCGCCAATCCGCTCTGGCTCGCCGAAGCGTGATGGCGGCGCCGGCCCGGCGCATTGCGCGCCCGGCCTCTTTGAAGTGGAGAAGGTAGCATGGATATCCGGGTTTCTGGTCATCAGGTCGATGTCGGCGACGCGCTCAAGGGGCACGTCCAAGACCGTCTCCAGGGGATCGCGGATAAATATTTCTCGCGGACGACCGCGTCCCAGGCGACGTTCGGCAAGGGGCCGCACGACGCCGGATTCACGTGCGATATCGTCATGTACGTGATGCAGGGACTCGTGCTCAAGGGCACCAACAACGGCCAGGACGCGCACGGCGCGTTCGACGGCGCGGCCGACAAGATCGACAAGCAGCTGCGGCGCTATGCCCGCCGGCTCAAGGATCGCAATCCCGGACTGGTCGCTGCGGTGGCCGAGGACGGCGCCTATGACGGCGCACTCGACAATGCCGGCTACACCGTGTTCCGCGCCGATGGCGAGGACGACGAAACGGGCGATTTTCCGCTGATCGTCGCCGAGACGCGAGTCGATATTCCCGACGCCAGCGTGTCCGACGCGGTGATGATGCTCGACCTCAGGAACACGTCGGCGCTGATGTTCCGCAACAGCGGCACCGGCGCCTACAACATGGTTTATCGGCGGGGTGACGGCACGATCGGATGGGTCGAGCCCAACCGGACCGGCTGAACTTCCGGTTCGGGGGAAATGCGTCTATGCCCCGCGCGATCGATCGCGCGGGGCGACCATCGCGCGCCAGGACTGATGATGACCGACTTTTCCGACCTCCTCACCCCAGACACCATTCTCGCCACCCTCACCGCCGCCAGCAAGAAGGCGCTGTTCCAGGCGCTCGGCGCGGTCGTGGCCGATCGCCACGGACTCGATCCGCGCGCCGTTGCCGAGCGGCTTGCCGAACGCGAGAAGCTCGGTTCGACCGGGTTCGGCGGCGGCATCGCGATTCCGCACGCCAAGATCGCCGGCCTCGACGGCATCGTCGGCGCGTTCGCGCGGCTTACCCATCCGATTGAATTCCATGCGATCGACGACATGCCGGTCGACCTCGCCTTCATGCTGCTGTCACCGCCCGATGCCGGGGCGGAGCATCTGAAGATGCTGGCGCGCGTGTCGCGGGCGCTGCGTGATCCCGGCTTCGTCGCCAAGTTGCGCGGCGCGGGCTCGCCCGATGCACTGTTCGCGCTGCTGACCGCATCCGAAACGCGCGATGCCGCCTGACGGGCGGGCTGCCGCCTCGGGCGCGGAGGCGCACCACCGGGCGCTCGAATCGCTTTATGCGGCGGCGCCGATCAACCGGCTGTTCGAATCACGGCTGGAGATCACAGGTCCGGGCAGTGCGCGGATCCACTTCGTGCTCGACGAGCGCTATTATCATGCCGCCGGCGCAACGCACGGCACCGCCTATTTCAAGATGCTCGACGATGCGGCTTTCTATGCGACGAACAGCCTCGTCACCGATCGCTTCCTGCTGACCACCGCGTTCAACCTGCTGTTCACTCGCCCGTTGCGCGAAGGTCCGGTCGTCGCCGAAGGGCGGTGGGTCAGCGGCCAGCGCCGCGTGTTCGTCGCCGAGGCGCGGCTGATCGACGCCGACGGCGAAGAGGCGGCACGCGGCACCGGCACGTTCATGCGCTCGCGCATCGCGCTCGCCGGGCTGCCGGGCTATCGCGCACCGGCATGAGCGAGCGGCTGCCGAGCGGTGTCGTCGTCACTGCGCTGATGCGGCGCGTCAACGATGCCGGCGGGCTGGGGATGGTGCTCGCGCGCGGCGAGGCGCAGGCCGGCGCGATTCTCGTCATCGTTCAGGAGCGCGGCGAAAACCCGCGCATCCTCGAGCGCGGGCTCGGCCCCGATGGCGCGGTTGCGTTGATCGAATCCGGCCCCCGCCCGCCTGCCGAACCCGGTGAGCTCACCGCTTATTGGCAGCGCCGTCGGTCGCGCGACCCCGACCTGTGGGTGATTGAACTGGATATCGCAGGTGCCGAACGGTTCGCCGCTGAAACGATCCTGGGCAGTTGACTCTTTTGCGCTGCACAAAATAGACGCCGAGGAATAGGGAAGGTGCGTTGTGCCGCAGCGGGGTCAGAGACCGGGCGGTGACGCAGTCGGGGGATTGCCCGGCTCGATCGCTTGTCGATCGGGATCGCGCGTCAACCGCATGATCAGCAGACTCAATGTCGTTCCGCCACCACGCCGCGACACTCGCGGCGCTGTCTCTTTGTGTTGCCAGCCTGATCGGCATCAGCAGCCCCGGCTGGGCTTCAGAAATGGACAAGACGTCCATTTCCACCGTGCCGCTGACGGCGCTCATGCCGATTAACGGTAACGTCTCGACAAAGGTTCCGTGGAAACCGACTCCCGAAATTCCCGGCGTGACCGTGCAGAAGCTGCCCGACGACTCCGCTGACGTGACGGCAGGCAAGGACGCCGATACCAACGAGGACGTCGAGTTCGCCAGCCTGGCGGCAGCGGTCGCTGCGCAGGAGGCCCCCGAAACGGTCGACGACGAGCTCGCCTGCCTCGCCGGCGCAATCTATTTCGAATCGAAGGGTGAGCCGCTGTCCGGACAGCTCGCGGTCGCCGACGTCATCATCAACCGCACCAAGTCGGGGCAGTTCGCGTCGACGATCTGCGGCGTCGTGACCCAGCCGGGGCAGTTCTCGTTCGTGCGCGGCGGGCGGATGCCGGCCATCGACACGCATCGCAAGAGCTATCGCACGGCGCTCGCGGTCGCGCAGGTCGCTCTCGATAACGCCTGGAACGACCCGGCGCCCGACGCGCTCTACTTCCACGCCAAACGCGTTCGCCCCGGCTGGGGAAAGACCAAGGTGGCGTCGATCGGGCACCACATCTTTTATCGCTGAGGCGCGGCCGGTCTTTTCTTTGTTCGCGTGATGTTCTAACGCGGGACATGGCTACGCTGGTCCCGCCCCCGTCCTGCGCGGACGATTCCGGATCGCCGCTGTGCGCCGCCGATGTCGCGCGCGGGGTCACCCGAATGCTGCTCAGGCACGACCTCGTCGCGATGGGAGAGGTGCCGCTCGACGGCGGCCGACGCGCCGATCTGATGGCGCTCGACGCTCGCGGCCGGATCGTCATCGTCGAGATCAAGGTCGCGCGCGGCGACTTGCTGGGCGACGGCAAGTGGACCGATTATCTCGATCATTGCGACCGCTTCTTCTGGGCGGTGCCCGCCGGGTTCGACGCGAGCCCACTCGATCGGGAGGGCTTCATGCCCGAGCGCACCGGCGTGATCGTCGCCGACCGCTACGACGCCGCGATCGTGCGCGAGGCGGCGACGCACGCGATGAGCGCAGCCGCGCGCAAGCGATGCACGCTCGCGCTCGCCCGGCGCGCCGGCCGCCGCCTGATCGGCCTTACGGATCCTGAGGCTGCTGCGCTGGCTTGACGGCCGCGCTGCTACTTTGCGCTGGTGTCGGGATTACGGATCGACGATGGCGGCGAGCATGGTCGAAAAGATTCTCACCGTACTCGCCGGCTTCATCGTCAGCGTGATTTCCGCGACCGGCTATTTCGGCATCGCATTGATGATGGCGATCGAATCCGCGTGCATTCCGTTGCCGTCGGAAGTGATCATGCCCTTTTCGGGTTATCTCGTCTCAACCGGTCGGTTCGACCTGTTCCTCGTCGCCACCGCCGGCGCGATCGGCTGCAATCTGGGCTCGATTGTCGCCTATGAAGTCGGCAAGCGCGGCGGCCGGCCGGTGATCGAGCGCTGGGGCCGCTTCGTCCTGATCGGCCCCGGCGAGCTCGACGCCGCCGACCGTTTCTTTGTGCGGTTCGGCTCGGCCGCGGTGCTGATCGGCCGGCTTCTACCGGTGATCCGCTCGTTCATCGCCTTTCCCGCCGGAATCGCGCGGATGCCGCTCGGCCGTTTCCACCTCTACACCTTTATCGGCTCGTGGCCGTGGTGCTTTGCGCTCGCCTGGGTCGGCATGAAGCTCGGCGACCGCTGGAACAGCGACCCGCGTATCAAGGCCGCCTTCCATTCGGCCGACGTGGTGATCGGCAGCGTGATCGCGCTTGCGGTCCTCGCCTACGTTCTCCACCGCTTGCGCGGGCTCAGCCGCCGCTAGGCTAGGCGCGAATCCGGGCCGCCGCCCGCGCCATCCGTGCGTCGCGATCGGCGGCGCCGGCTGCGGCAAGTTTCCGATAGCGTTCGACCAACGTCGCGCCGGCGCGTTCGGGCGATCCCGCGTCAAACGGCGGTGCAGGGTCGTATTCGAGGCTCAGCTGGACGAGCCGGGCATGGTCCTCCCCGCGGATCGCCGCGGTCAGCGCCAGCGCGAAATCGAGCCCGGCGGTCACGCCGCCGCCCGTCACGCGGTTGCGATCGAACACGACGCGCTCCTTCGCCGGAATCGCGCCGAACGCCGCGAGCAGGTGGTGCGACGCCCAATGCGTCGTCGCTCGGTAGCCGCGGAGCAGCCCGGCGGCGCCGAGCACCAGCGCGCCGGTGCAGACGCTGGTTACCCACTCGGCGCCGGCTGCGGCGTGCCGCACCCATTCGAGCGTTGCGTCATCCTCGATGGCGTCGCTCGTGCCGAATCCGCCGGGCACGCAGAGGATGTCGGCGGACGGACAATCGGCGAAGGTCGCGGTCGGCACGAGCGCGAACCCCGCGTCGCTCATCACCGGCTCGCGGGCCTTGGCGACAAGCTCGATCCGGGCATTGCCCAGCCGTGACAGCACTTGAGCGGGACCTGTGAGGTCGAGCTGAGTCAAGCCGGGAAACAGCAGAAAACCGACGGTGACGGGCGGAATCGCGGCCATGGGGCACCTCCTCGTTCAGGTGGGTGCCCAGGCGTGCGGCTCGGTTCCAGCGCTGCGCTTCCCGGTGGTGCTCCACCCGATCGCCAGTTACGCGCGCGACCGCGATTCTACCGCGCCGGCAAGCGTCAGTCCATCCGTTCCCACGTCTGGGTCTTGCACAGGATGGTGATGCAGCCCTTGACCTCGAGCGTATCGGGGCCGTCGCGCTGGACGACGGTGCGATAGGTCTTGCCATGGACCGGGTCGTAGATGTCCCCGCGCCACTGGTCGCCGTCGCGGTAGAGGCCCTTCAGGATTTGAATCCCGATGATCGAGCGGCCGCGCAGCGCCGGGTCGGGATTGTGCAGGTCGTGACTCTTGCGATAGGGCAGCGGTATCAGGATCTTGGTCACCTTGCCGCACCAGCTTTCGCCGCACGGCCCGATCCTGACGGCGACCTTCTTGTTCTGGGTGCGCCAGGTGCCGGCGATGTCGGTGGGCGCAATGGCCGCAGCAGGAGCCGGCGCGGCAAACGCGAGCGCGAGGGCGATGAGCGGCATGGAGAAATCTCCTAATCATTGGACTTGAACACAAAGTCGCGCGAGTATCGGAGGCGCGATGAACCGGTCATGACATCGGCGCTGCCGATGGCGATGCAAGGACGAAACCATGGCGAAAAAGAAGAAAAAGGCGGCAAGGCTGCCCAAGCACATCGCCGGCGTGAAGATTCCCAAGGCGATTCGTAAATCGGGCGGCGTACTGCTTCAACAGGCCAATACCCCGCTCGGCCGCGAATTGATCGCGGCCGGATTGGTCGCCGCCGGCGCAGCGCTAGCGAAGAAGGACGACTTGCGCCGCGCCGCAAGGGCCACTGCGGACGAAGCGGAGGATGCCGCCGAACTCGGCGCGCGCATGGCGGGCCAGATCGGCGGCGTCGTCGCTGCAGCGGCGAATACGGCGCTCGACCGCTTGTTCGGCAAGACGGCCAGCGAGGAATCACCTGAACCGCCGACCCCCACGGCGCATTGAGTCTGGCCCGACGATGGCGATAGATATGGCGGTCGGCGGGTCCCGCTTGCCCTTCTAGTTCCGGCACTCAGAACGTGTACGCCAGCCCGACGGCGCCCATCCACTGGTTGCGGTTGCCGGCGATGCTCGTGATTGGGCTCGCCGCGAAATCGTTCAGCAGTCGCGAATAGGAAACGCCGCCGACCAGCGCCAGCCCGTGCGTGAGATCGCCCGACAGCGACTGCACCGCGAATGCGCTTAGCGACCAGTTCTTCCAGCCTTTGTCGGCATAGAACACGGGCAGTCCGCTTGCCAGGCTGCCGGCCGGGCCGACACCGAAATAGGTTTGCGCATAGCCGCGTCCGGCGTAGCTGGCGCTTGCCGAGACACCGACATAGGTCGTTCGGCTGAGCGGCGTTCCGTAATCGATCTCCGGAGTCAGGACATAGCTGTCGTGGATGCCGCTGACGTCGTGGATGTAGGCGACGCTGACCGACACTTTGTCATAGTCGCTGGTGATGACGCCGGTGCGGCCGATCCCGACATAGCCGCCGAGCTCGAGCGCCACCTTCTTTTTGCCCAGCGCCTTGACTTGCGGGTCATCGACGCTGCCGGTGCGGTTGAGGTCGAGCGCGACGACCGGCCCCAGCTGAAGGTCGAGCCCCGGTCCGGGGCTGTTGCGGATCAGGTCGACGAACAGCTTGGCGCCGCGCATCGAGAAGGCGTAGCCGGAAATCGTCCCGCGCGCTGCAGGCACTGGGACGATGCGGTTCTCGTCCGATCCTTCGTAGGTCGGGACCGTCCCGACCCCAACGCCCAGCGTTACCGAATCGCCCCCGACCGACGGGACGGTCTGGTCGGCCGACGAGTCCTGCGCGAAGGCGGGGGCGGCGCCGAGAACGGCGGTCGCCGCCGCCAGCGAAAGGGTGAGGCGCACGAAGGGCTCCCGTAGACGATTGGTTTCAGTACCGAAACGCCGTCGCCGCGATTTGGCTCCGTCGCTGCATCAGAGCGCTTCGAGCGTGTCGAGGCCGAAACGGGCGAGCGCGGGGGCAAGCGCTTGCGCCGTAGCATCGAGACGAGTGAAGACCGCGCGCCCCGCTGGGTGTTCGGGCCATTCTTGGTCTTCGGTAAGCGCGGCGATGCGGCGAGCGATGCCCGCGTTGCCGTCGACGAAGCGCACGGGCCGCGGCGCTGCCTCGGCAAGGCGGTCGGCGACCAGCGGAAAATGGGTGCAGGCGTTGACGATCGTGTCGAGCCGGTCACCGCCGGGTTGGGCGAACAATCCGGCGAGTACCGCACGATAGCGTTCGTCAGCCGTCGGCTCGCCGTGCAACGCCGCTTCGGCAAGCGCGACCAGCTCCGCCGAACCGTGGCGCAGCACCAGGCAATCGGCGGCGAAATCGGCGGCGAGGCGATCGACATAGGGCTGGCGCACCGTCGCATCGGTGCCGAGCACGCCGATCACGCGGGTCTTGCTCAGCGCCGCGGCGGGCTTGATCGCCGGTACCGTGCCCACGATCGGCAGATCGAGCGCGGCGCGCACCACGCGGAGCGCGATCGTCGAGGCGGTATTGCAGGCGATGACGATGAGCCGCGGCCGATAACGTTCGGCGAGCCGGCCGAGCAGCGCCGGTACGCGCGCGGCGATCTCGGTCTCGGTCTTGGTTCCATAAGGAAAGCCCGCCGAATCGGCGACATAGACCATGCTCGCCTGGGGCAGCAGGCGGCGTGTCTCGGCGAGCACCGACAGCCCGCCGACGCCCGAATCGAAGAACAGGATGGGGCGGGGATCGGGGGCGGTCATCGCGTCAGGCATGTGGCGCAACTCGGGGTAAAAACAAAGGGCCCGCGACACGGCCGCAGGCCCTTCTCGAAAATCGTGAAACGGTTCTTCAGCCCTCGTAATCGCCGCCGACATTGGTGTTGCGCGGCGGCGCGGCGGCAGTGAGGCGCAGCGCCTCGGCCGAGGCGGCGAGGCTGCCGATCTCGTCGGGCGTGTCCTCCTCGTCGATCTGCACCTTCTGCAGGCCGGAGACGAGCGCTTCCTCGAGGTGGCGCGGCTTCACCGTTTCCTCGGCAATCTCGCGCAGCGCGACGACCGGGTTCTTGTCGCGGTCGCGGTCGAGCGTCAAGTCGGCGCCGCCCGAAATCTGCCGTGCGCGCTGAGCCGCGAGCAGCACCAGATCGAATCGGTTGGACACCTTGTCGACGCAATCCTCGACCGTCACGCGCGCCATGAAACGCTTCCTTCGCAAACCTTCGATGAATCGAAGGCTCGCGATCTAGGCAGGAGGGCCGCCGATGTCAAGAAAATCGGCGCTTGCCCGGCCGCACGGCCGCAGGCACAGCGGCGCCATGGAGGGGCCGCAGGACCAGCCGAGTTTCGACGTCGACGGCAACCGGCTGAGCCTGCTCGACACCGGCCCGCGCCGGCTCGACGCGCTGGTCTCGTTGATCGAGCGCGCCGAACGGTCGCTGCGCGTCATCTACTATATCTATCGCGACGACGAGTCGGGCCGGCAAGTGCGCTCGGCGCTGCTCGACGCCGCGAAGCGCGGTGTCGCGGTGTCGTTGATCGTCGATGCATTCGGCAGCGACGGCGCCTCGGACGACGCGTTCTTCGCCCCGCTGGAAGCGGCGGGCGGCACGGTTTGCCGGTTCGAGCCGCGGTTCGGGCGGCGCTATCTCCTGCGCAATCACCAGAAGCTCGCACTCGCCGACGCCGAGGGAGCGGGCGCGCGTGCGATTATCGGCGGGTTCAACATCGACGACGCCTATTTCGGCTTGTCCGCCGACCAGGCCTGGCGCGATCTGGGATTGCTGGTCGAAGGCCCGGCGGCGGCGCGGATCGGCGGGTATTTCGATACGCTGTCGCGCTGGGTGCGCACGCCGCATGCGCGCCTCCGCACGCTGCGCCGGACGAGCTACCGCTTCAGCGAGAGCGACGGGCAGTTGCGCTGGCTGATCGGCGGGCCGACGCGGCGGCTCTCGGCCTGGGCGCGGACGGTGCGAGCCGATCTGCGCGGGGCCATGCGCGCCGACATCATCGCCGCCTATTTCTGCCCGACGCCGGCGATGCTCCGCCGCTTCGACAAGACCGGCAAGCGGCGCGGGGCGCGAGTGCGGATCGTCACCGCCGCCAAGTCCGACAACAACGCGACGATCGCCGCGGCGCGCTTCACCTATGCCGGGCTGCTGAGGAAGGGCGTCGAAATCTACGAATACCAGCGCACGAAACTACACACCAAGCTCTACGTGGTGGACGATGCGGTTCATATCGGCTCGGCCAATTTCGACGTGCGCAGCCTGTTCCTCAACATGGAGGTGATGCTGCGGATCGAGGACAAGGCCTTTGCCGACCACGCCCGCGCCTATGTCGATGGCGAGATCGCCGACAGCGACCGCATTACCCGAGCGTGGTGGCACGACCATGCCGGCCTATGGCAGCGAGTGAAGCAGGCAGTCGCTTATTTCGTCGTCGCGGTGCTCGACTATAACGTCACACGCCGGCTCAACTTCGGCGCGGATCGGGGCTAAATTCCCTCACCCGTTCGCCTCGAGCGAAGTCGAGAAGCGGAAATCCGCCCGGCAGCGTTTCTCGACTCGCTCGAAACGAACGGAAATCGGGATCTCGAAACGAACGGAATCGGGAGGGAGTCGAACGTTCAGTCCTTCCACGCCCAGTAGAGCTGCGCCGGGGGCACGTTCCACCATTCCATGGCATGGTCGATCCGGGTCGCGTGGGGCGTGAGGAAGTCCTTCACCTTGGGCGAGAATTGATAGACGAGGAAGGCGCCGCCGGGGCGGAGCGCTTCGAAGGTCTCCGACGCGATCTTCGGGCCGACGCCGGCGGGCAGCGTCGAGAAGGGGAGGCCCGACAGCATATAGTCGGCATTGTCGTGGCCGTGGTCGGCGATGATCTGGCGCACGTCGGCGGCCGAGCCGTGGACCGCGAAGAAGCGCGGATCGGTGATCGTGTGCCTCAGGTAGCGGATGAAATCGGGGTTGGTGTCGATCGCGATATAATGCGCATCGGGACCCAGATGCTCGAGCACGGTGGGGCAGAAGGTGCCGACCCCGGGGCCGTATTCGACGAACAGCTTGGTATTCGCCCAATCGACTCGGCCGAGCATCTTGTCGATCAGCTTCTGCGTCGAGGGCATGACCGAGCCGACCATCACCGGATGTTTGAAAAAGCCTCGCAGGAACATGCCCCAGGGCGACGGCAGGCCGGCGGCGCGGCGGGTATTGGTGCGCCTGGCAGCGGTGGTCGTGCTCGGCATGAAAGTCCTACTCGGTTGCTGAGAGATGCGGGAACGTCCCCGTTCGCAAAGATGCAACGAACATTCAAGCGCCGGGGTTGCAAGCGCCAAGCGCCATACCGGACTTGCGCAGCGACCGAAAGCGCCTATTGCGACGCCAATGACGGGGGAACGGATAGGGCAGATCGCGGTAATCTTCGTTTCGCGGCGGCGCAGCGAGGATGCCGAGGGCTATGCCGCGGCGGCCGCGGCGATGGACGCGCTCGCCGCGGCGCAGCCGGGCTATCGCGGCGTCGCCAGCGTGCGCGAGGCGGACGGGTTCGGAATCACTGTCAGTTATTGGGCCGACGAGGCCAGCGCGGCGGCATGGCGGGACAACCCGGAACATGCCGCCATCCGGGAGACCGGGCGCGGGCGCTGGTACGACAGCTACGAAGTTACGGTCGCCGCCGTCACGCGCGACTATTCCTGGCGCCGACAGTGACGCCGCGCACCGCGATCAGCCGCGAGTTCGCGTTGCTGTTCGTGGTGATGCTGACCATCGCTGCGGGCAATACCGCGCTGCAATCGGTCCTGCCCGCGCTTGGCCGGTCGCTGCATGTCGCCGACAGCGCGGTGGCGCTGTGCTTTTCCGCTTCGGCGCTGCTGTGGGTGATTGCCGCGCCGCTGTGGGCGAAGCGGTCGGACACGCACGGGCGGCGCGCGATGATCCTGACCGGGGTCGGGGGTTATGCGGTGTCGCTCGGCACCTGCGGATTGTTTCTCGCCGCCGGGATCAACGGCTGGATCGCTGGATCGACCGCGTTCGTGCTGTTCATCCTCGGGCGTCTCATCTACGGCACGTTCGGCTCGGCGGCGCCGCCGGCGGTGCAGGCGCTGGTCGCCGGCCAGACTGCACGCGACGAGCGGACTCGCGCGCTGACGCTGCTGGCCTCGGCAACCGGGCTCGGCACGATACTAGGGCCGGCAGTAGCGCCGTTCCTGACGCTCGGATCGCTCGGGCCGGTCGAGATCGGGCTCGCCGGCCCGGCGTTCGTCGCCTGTGCTTTCGGGGTGGCGATGGTGATCACGGTGCGCACGATGCTGCCGCGCGACGCCGGCTATCACGCCGGACACGGCGCCGCGATCAGCTATCCGTCGATCGGCGGGCAGGCGACCGGCGCCAGCGTCACCGCCGCGACCGCCGATACGATCGAGCCGGTCGGCTATCGCGACCGCCGCATCCGCGGCTGGATGCTCGTCGGGCTGGTGATGGGCCATGCCCAGGCGATGACCGGGCAAGTGATCGGCTTCCTGGTGATCGACCGGCTGCACCTCGCGCCTGCCGACGCGCTGCAGCCGACCGGGATCGTGCTGATGATGGGCGCGGGCGCGGCGCTGCTGGTGCAATGGGGGATCATCCCGCTGCTCGACCTCAGCCCACGCCGTCTGGTGCTGACCGGGCTGGTGCTGGCGGCGGCCGGGACGGCGCTGACCGGGCTCGCCACCTCGCTCCACGGCATCGCCACCGCCTATGCGCTCGCCTCGATGGGGTTCGGCTTCGTCCGGCCGGGGTTCACCGCCGGCGCCTCGCTCGCGGTCGGGCCGGGCGCGCAAGGTTCGGTCGCGGGCAAGGTCACGTCGATCAACGGCGCCAGCTTCGTGCTCGGGCCGTCGATCGGCGTCGGGCTGTACGAGGGCGCGCACGCCCTGCCCTATCTCCTCGCCGGCGCCGCGTGCCTCGCCACCGCCGCGTTCGGATGGGCGAAGCTGCGCGACGCCGGCAAATGACCTTGCCCTACTCCCGCGGTTTGAGCATCCCGGGACCGACGAAGCCGATCGGCTGGATCGCCGCCGCGTCCTGCTTCAGCCGCGCCGCCATCTGCTCGTAATCGCGCTCCATCTCGGGCGTCACCGAGGCGCGCGATTCGGTCAGCGCCTCCTCGAAATCGGCCATCGTCACGCGCTCGGTCGCGAGTGACCGGCGCAGTGCGACCAGCCCGGCGCGGCGCACCAGATCCTCCAGATCGGCGCCGGTGAAGCGATCGGTCCGCCCGGCGAGTTCGTCGAGATCGACGTCGTCGGCCAGCGGCATCTTCTGCGTCTGGATCGCCAGGATGCGCCGCCGCCCCTCCGCGCCCGGCACGCCGACATAGATCAGCTCGTCGAACCGGCCCGGCCGGAGCAGCGCGGGATCGACCAGGTTGGGCCGGTTGGTCGCGCCGATCACCACCACCGACTGCAGCTCCTCGAGCCCGTCCATCTCGGCGAGGATGGTGTTGACCACGCGCTCCGTCACCTGCGGCTCGCCGAGCCCGCCGCCGCGCGCGGGGACCAGGCTGTCGAGCTCGTCGATGAAGATCACCGTTGGCGCGACCTGTCGCGCGCGGGCGAACAGCCGCGCGATCTGCTGTTCGCTTTCACCATACCATTTGGAGAGCAGGTCCGACGATTTGGTGGCGATGAAATTCGCCTCCGCCTCGCGCGCCACCGCCTTGGCGAGCAGCGTCTTGCCGGTGCCGGGGGGCCCGTAGAGCAGGAACCCCTTGGCCGGGCGGATGCCCAGCCGGCGGAACGCATCGGGGTCCTTCAGCGGCAGCTCGACCCCTTCCTTCAGTCGCTCCTGCGCCTGGTCGAGCCCGCCGACATCGGACCAGCGGACCTGCGGCGCCTGCACCATCACCTCGCGCATCGCCGAGGGCTGGACGCGCTTCAATGCCTCGAAAAAGTCCTCGCGGGTGACCGACAGATCGTCGAGCACCTCGGGCGGAATGGTGCCCTCCTCGAGGTTGAGGCGCGGCATGATGCGGCGCACCGCCTCGATCGCCGCCTCGCGGGTCAGCGCGGCGATGTCGGCGCCGACGAAGCCGTAGGTAGTGCGCGCGAGCGCGTCGAGGTCGACCTTGTCGCCCAAAGGCATGCCGCGGGTGTGGATGCCGAGGATCTCGCGGCGGCCGCGCTCGTCGG
>DASTWI010000022.1:0-46548 GCA_035776635.1 Sphingomonas sp.
ACCCGCCATGGCTTATGGCCTCAGCACCCGTGCGTTCATCGAAGACGGTCCCGCGGAGCACGTCGCGGAGGCCGACGCAGTGCGGTCGCGGGCGCGATCGTGGCACGCGCTCGACGAAGCGCGCCGGCTCGAGCTCGTCGAGCGCGCGCTCTGCCCGGCGAACGACTGCATCGACAGTTACCCGCTGGCCCTCTGACTCACCTCGGACACGAAAGGATGGTCACCATGATCGACGAGATTTTCGACCGCCATTATCAGGCTGACCGCGCCGAGCTAAACGCCTCTCTCGTGGCCGCCATTGCGCACCTCGGCCGCGCCGCCGCACAAGCGTTCGACGCCCTCAACAGGATTGAATATCAGGCGCCCTGGGCAAAAGCGAAGCCGGCCCGGAGACGATTGGCTCAACGGCGAGGAGCGCGCACTAGCACGCACCGCGCTCCTCGCTTATAGCGCGCGCTCCTTCCGATGATCCGCAGGAGTGACTTGTCGCCCATGGCTCGCCGCCGCCAAATCTACGAGGGCAAGGCCAAGATCCTTTACGAGGGTCCGGAGCCGGGCACGTTGATCCAATACTTCAAGGACGACGCCACCGCGTTCAACGCGCAGAAGCGCGGCACGATCAGCGGCAAGGGCGTGATCAACAACCGCATCTCGGAGCATATCTTCACCGCTCTGCAGACGATCGGCGTCCCCACGCACTTCATCCGCCGCCTCAACATGCGCGAGCAGCTGATCCGCCAGGTCGAGATCGTGCCGATCGAGGTCGTCGTGCGCAACGTCGCGGCGGGCTCGTTGTCGAAGCGGCTGGGGATCGAGGAAGGAACGCAGCTCCCCCGCACGATCCTCGAATATTATTACAAGGACGATGCGCTCGGCGATCCGATGATTACGGACGAGCATATCGCCTGCTTCGGCTGGGCCAGCCAGGAGGAGATGCACGACATCGCCGACCTCGCGATCCGGGTGAACGACTTCATGACCGGGCTGTTCGCCGGGGTCGGAATCCGCCTCGTCGATTTCAAGCTCGAGTTCGGCCGCATCTGGGACAATGATTACGGCCGCATCATCCTCGCCGACGAAATCAGCCCCGACGGCTGCCGCCTCTGGGACATGGCTTCGGGCGAGAAGCTCGACAAGGACCGCTTCCGCCGCGACCTCGGCGGCGAGGTCGAGGCCTATCAGGAGGTTGCGCGGCGGCTCGGCCTGCTTCCCGAAGGCAACGACGCGGGCGCCGTGCTCGACCTCGAGAAGCATCGGCGCCGGCGGGAGAAGTGAGTGTGTCCGGTCAGTCCTTGACGCGGAATCCGCAAATGATTCCGAACAGGAACGAACCGAAAAGCGCAAGCTGGATATGGCCGTTCGGGTCGCTCCAGCCGAAATATTGCCGCCCGAACGCGAACAGCGCCACGAACAGGCACATCGCAATCGCCGCCATGATCTCCACCTTTCATGCGGGGCGACTCGCGCGCACGCGACCGCAGACTCGCGCACAACGGTAAATCATCGATGAAGCTCGCCCATTTTTTTCCAAGGATCGTCCCCTCATGAAAGTCCGCGTCATCGTCACCCTGAAGCCCGGCGTGCTCGATCCGCAGGGCAAGGCGGTCCACAAGGCGCTCGGCGGATTGGGCTTCACCGGTGTCGAGGACGTCCGCACCGGAAAGCTGATCGAGCTCGAAGTCGCCGACGAGACCAGCGATGCCGCGATCGACGACATGTGCCGCAAGCTCCTCGCCAACACGGTGACCGAGAACTATCGGATCGACCGCGCATGAAGACTGCCGTCGTCGTCTTTCCCGGCTCCAATTGCGACCGCGACATCGCGGTGGCGCTGGAGGCGGTCACCGGCACAGCCCCGGCAATGGTGTGGCATGGCGAAAGCGAACTGCCCTCCGGCGTCGGGCTGATCGCGCTGCCGGGCGGCTTCTCCTATGGCGATTACCTCCGCTGCGGCGCGATCGCGGCGCGATCGCCGATCGTCCGCGCGGTGATAGACGCGGCGAACCGCGGCACGCCGGTGCTCGGCGTATGTAACGGCTTCCAGGTGCTGACCGAGACCGGCCTGCTGCCCGGTGCGCTGATGCGCAACGAGGCGCTCGACTTCGTCTGCCGCGATGTCGCGCTCACCATCGAGAACGCGCAGACCGCCTTCACCAGCCGCTACGCGGCGGGCGAGACCGTTCGCTTCCCAGTTGCGCATCACGACGGCAATTACAATGCCGATCCCGAAACGCTCGATCGGCTCGAAGGCGAGGGCCGCGTCGCGTTCCGCTATGCCGAGGCGGTCAACGGCTCGGCACGAAGGATCGCCGGCGTGCTCAACGCCGAGGGCAACGTCCTCGGCATGATGCCGCACCCCGAACGCCGCATCGAGGCGGCGCACGGTGGCGACGACGGCCGCCGGCTGTTCGAGGGCCTGCTCGAAACCGTCGGCGCCTAGCGGAACGACTCCGCCGCTCGATGATTGAATCGGTCTCGCAACGAGGAGACCGGTGGCATGGCGGCGCGCGCCTATTGGCAGGGACAGATACGGCTGGCGCTCGTCTCGATTCCCGTGGAGATCTACACTGCGACCAAATCGGGCGCGCAGGTCAGCTTCCATCAGATCCACCAGCCCACCGGCAAGCGGATCAAGTACGAAAAGGTGGTGCCCGGCGTCGGCCCGGTCGATCCCGACGAGATCATGAAAGGCTATGAGATCGAGAAGGGCGAATATGTCCTGCTCGACCAGGACGAGATCGACGCGGTCAAGCTCGAATCGAAGAAGACCCTCGAGCTCACCCAATTCGTCGATGCGACGGACATCGACGTGCTCTATTACGAGAGGCCCTATTTCGTCGTTCCCGCCGACGATCTCGCCGAGGAAGCGTTCATCGTTCTTCGCGAAGCGCTGAAGCGCACCAAGAAGGTCGGGCTCGGCCAGCTCGCGCTGCGCGGCCGCGAGTATGTGGTGAGCCTGAAGCCGTGCGGACGCGGCATGGTGCTCGAGACGTTGCGTTACGCCGACGAGGTCAACAAGGCGCAGAGCTATTTTCGCGACATTGCCGACGAAAAACCCGATCCCGAACTGCTCGACCTCGCCGAAACGCTGATCGACAAGAAGACCGCGGCGTTCGACCCCAAGGAATATCACGACCGCTACGTCGATGCATTGAAGGACCTGATCGAACGCAAGCGCAAGGCCAAGGGCCGCAAGATCATCGAGGAGGCCGAAGAGCCTTCGGGCCGCGGCGCCTCCAACGTCGTCGACCTGATGGCGGCGCTCAAGAAATCGCTCGACAAGCCCGGCGCGACGCCGGCGCAGGAGAAGAGCGTGACGACCACCAAGAAGACCGCGGCAAAGAAGGCGCCGGCCAAGGCTGCGGCCAAGAAGACGGCGGCGCGGAAACGTGCTTGATAAGGAATGTTGTGTCCCCGCGAAGGCGGGGACCCAAACTGGGCTCCCGCCATCGCGGGAGCACATATAATGGCCAAGACCGACCCCCTCGCCCGCTACAACGCCAAGCGCGATTTCGCGAAAACCGCCGAACCGCCGGGCGAGTTCGCGCCCGGCAACGGCCACAGCTTCATGGTCCAGAAGCATGACGCGACGCGGCTGCATTGGGATTTCCGGCTCGAGCTCGACGGCGTCCTCAAGAGCTGGGCGGTAACGCGCGGCCCCAGCCTCGACCCCGCCGAAAAGCGGCTGGCGGTGCGCACCGAAGATCATCCGCTGAGCTACGCCACGTTCGAGGGCACCATTCCCCAAGGCGAATATGGCGGCGGCACGGTCATGCTGTGGGACCGCGGCACCTGGGAAGCCGCCAAGGGCAAGGACCCGAGGAAGACGCTCGAGCAGGGGCATCTTCACGTCATCCTCCACGGCGAGCGGATGAAGGGCGATTGGCTGCTGATCCGCCTCAAGCCCCGTCCACGCGAAAAGAACGAGAATTGGCTGCTGCGCAAACTCGACGATGACGAGGCGGGAGGCACCGACACGCTGGTCGAAACGTGCCTGACCAGCGTCTCCACCGGCCGCACGATGCAGGAGATCGCCCAAGACGCTCCCGCTCACCCGACGTCACCCACGCAAAAGCGGGGGTCCCGCTCTTCTTCCGGCAAGGGAAAACGGGATTCCCAAGTTCGCCGGAATGACGGGAAAATACCGGCCTTCGTGGAGCCCCAACTCTGCACGTTGGTCGATACCGTCCCCACCGGCACCGAATGGCTCCACGAAGTCAAATATGACGGCTACCGCGCGATGATCGCCGTCGGCGGCGGCAAGGCCAGGGTCTATACGCGCCACGGTCTCGACTGGACCGACAAATTCCCCGGCATCGCCGAGGCCGCCGCGAAGCTCGACGTCGCCAGCGCGCTGATCGATGGCGAGATCGTTGCGTTCAAGCATGGCAAGCCCGACTTCTCGACCCTGAAGGACACGATCGGCGCGGGCGGCGAGATGACCTTGTTCGCCTTCGACCTCCTGTCGCTCGATGGCGAGGACCTGTCGCGGATGCCGACCGTTCAGCGCAAGGAGCGGCTGCGCGGCGTCATCGCCGGCGCCGACCCGCGGCTCCAGTTCGCCGACCATGTTGTCGGCGCGGGCGAGAGGCTGTTTTCCGCCCTCTGCAGCGAGGGGTACGAAGGCGTCGTCTCCAAACGCGCCGACGCACCCTATCGCAGCACGCGCACCAAAAATTGGCTCAAGACCAAATGCACGCGCCGGCAGGAATTCGTCATCGTCGGCTGGACCGAAAGCTCGGCTAAGGGCCGCGGTTTCCGCGCGCTGCTGCTCGGCCAATACAAGGACGGCGAGCTGGTTTATTCGGGCAAGGTCGGCACCGGCTTCAACCGCGACACGATCGACGACCTGCGCGACCGCATGGATACACTCGCGCGCAAGGCCGCGACAGTGAAGGCGCCGCGCGCGATGACGCGCGGTGCGCACTGGATCAAGCCCGAGCTGGTCGCCGAGATCGCCTTCACCGAATTCACCCCCGATGGCCGCCTGCGCCACCCGAGCTTCCTCGGCTTGCGCGAGGACAAGCCCGCTGCCGAGGTCACCCCCGAAGTGCCGCAATCCTTGCCCGAAGCGCCCGCCGTCCATGTCAAGATCTCGAACCGCGACCGCGTCATCTTCCCCGATGCGAACATCACCAAGGGCCAGCTCGCCGATTACTATACCGCGCTGGCGCCGATCATGCTGCCGTGGGTCGCCAACCGCGCGATCAGTCTCGTGCGCTGCCCGCAAGGCCGCGCCAAGAAATGCTTCTTCCAGAAACACGACGCCGGCAGCTTCGGCGACGATGTCCATCACGTCGACGTGCGCGAGAAAGACGGCAGCGTGCAGCCTTATCTCTACATTGCCGACGCCGACGGCCTCATCACTTGCGTGCAGATGGGGACGATCGAGTTCCACGGCTGGGGCTCGTCGGTGGCGACGCTCGAACAGCCCGACCGCCTGGTGTTCGACCTCGACCCCGACGAAGGACTCGATTTCGCCAAGGTCAGGAAAGCCGCCGAGGACGTGAAGGGCCACCTCGCCGAAATCGGTCTCACCAGCTTCCCGATGCTGACCGGCGGCAAGGGCGTGCATGTCGTCGTGCCGCTGCAGCCGCGGGCGGACTGGCCGGTGGTCAAGAGCTTCGCCGACCGCTTCGCCCGCGCGCTCGCTGCCGCCGAGCCCGACCGTTTCACCGCGACGATGTCGAAGGCCAAGCGCAAGGACAAGATCTTCATCGACTGGCTGAGGAACCAGCGCGGCGCCACCGCGATCATGCCCTATTCCGCCCGGTCGCGGCCCGGCGGCCCGGTGGCGGCGCCGGTCTCGTGGACCGAGTTCAGGGAGATGGAGAATGCGCATCCGTTTCACGTCGGGGATTCGGCTTCGCTGATCGAGCGGAGCAACGAGCGGAATCTCGCGGGCTGGGGCGTCGCGCAGCAGGTGCTGCCGGACCTCTGATGAACGGGTCCGCAGCGTATTCGCGGTTCGCGGCGAGCGCGCTGATCGCGGCGATGTTCATGGGCAGCACATTGGTGACGCCGCTCTACGCGATGTACGCCGAGCGATTCGACTTTTCGAAACTGGTGCTGACGCTGATCTACGCGGTCTATGTCGTCGGCAACCTCGCCGCGCTGCTGGTGTTCGGGCGCGCTTCGGATGCGTTCGGCCGCCGTCGCACCGCGCTGCCGGCGCTGGGTGTCGCTCTTGCGAGCACGCTCGTCTTCCTGTTCGCGCGCTCTACCGCCTGGCTGTTCGCCGCCCGCGCGCTAAGCGGTCTCGCGATCGGCGTCGCCAGCGCGGCGGGCACTGCCTGGCACGCCGATCTCGAGCCCGAGGCACATCGCGCCCGTGCCGCGCTGATCGCGACCAGCGCCAATTTCGTCGGCATCGCGGTCGGCCCGCTGCTCGCCGGCCTTCTCGCCGAATATGCGCCGGCGCCGCTGCGGCTGAGCTATGTCGTCTATCTGCTGGTGGTCGGCGCGGTCGGCATCGTCGTCGCCGTCGCGCGCGAGCCGGAAGCGGAGCGCGGCGCCCGCTGGTCGCTCCAACCGCGGATCGGCGTCGCCAGATCGATCCGCAAGGCGTTCGTCGCGCCGGCGATCACCGCCTTCTGCACGTTCGGCTTCATCGGCTTCTACGCCGCGCTTGCGCCGAGCCTGATCGGCGAGCGACTGCACCGGACCAGCCATGCGCTGGGCGGCGCGGTGGTGTTCGAGCTGTTCCTCGTCGCTGCGCTCACCAATGTCGCGACTCGCCGCCCGTCGAGCCGCGCGGCGATGCTCGCGGGCCTCGCCGTCCAGCTTCCCGCGCTCGGGCTGCTCGTCGCGGCCGATCGCCTTGCATCGCTGCCGCTGCTGCTCGGCGCGACCGCGGTTGCAGGGGTCAGCGCCGCGCTCGGCTATCGCGGCAGCCTCGAGGTGGCCAACGCGCTGGCCCCGCCCGACCGGCGCGGCGAAACCGTCGCGAGCTACATGATCGCCTGTTTCGTCGGGAATTCGCTGCCGGTGATCGGAGTCGCGCTGCTCGCTGCCGCGACCGGATCGAGCGTCACCGCGCTGACGATCTTCGCCGTGACCGTCGCGGCGCTCGCGATTTTGGGGTTCGTCGCCGCACTCGGCGGGCGAACGGATTTGCGCTCTGCCGGCCGATCGCCCACATAGGCGGGCAACACACCTGAACAGGGACACCAATGGCCGATCCATATGCAACGCTGGGCGTGGCGCGGGGCGCGAGCGAGGCGGACATCAAGAAGGCGTATCGCAAGCTCGCGAAAGAGCTCCACCCCGATCGCAACAAGGACAATCCCAAGGCCGCCGAACGCTTTTCGCAAGTCACGCAGGCCTACGACCTGCTGACCGACAAGGACAAGCGCGCGCGCTTCGACCGTGGCGAGATCGATGGAGACGGCAACCCGACCGCCCCGTTCGGCTTCGGCGGCGGAGGCGGTGCGAACGCGAGCGGCTTTCGTCCCGGCGGCGCGCAGTTCGACTTCGGCGGGGACGGCGCAGGCATTGACGATATTTTCGAGGGGCTGTTCGGCCAGCGCACCCAGCAGCGCGGCGGCGGGTTCGCCAGCGGCTTCGGCTTCAACCGCGGCCCCAAGCCCAAGGGCGCTAATGTCGCCTATCGCCTGCAGGTGCCGTTCGTTGACGCCGCGGCGCTCAAGCCGCAACGGATCACGCTCGCCGATGGCGCGACGATCGACTTGAAGCTTCCCGCCGGGGTGGAAAGCGGCACCCAGATGCGGCTCGCCGGCAAGGGGCAGGCCGGCCCGGGCGGCAACGGCGATGCGATCGTGACGCTCGAGGTGCAGCCGCACCGTTTCTTCACCCGCGACGGTGACGACGTGCGGCTCGACCTGCCGGTCAGCCTTGCCGAGGCGGTGCTCGGCGGATCGGTGCGCGCGCCGACCGTGGACGGCGCGGTCAATCTGACGATCGCCAAGGGGTCGAGCTCGGGCAAGGTGCTGCGCCTCAAGGGCAAGGGTTTCCACAAGAAGGGCGGCGGACGCGGCGACCAGCTCGTCACGCTGATGGTCGACGTGCCGGCGGACGACGCCGCGCTTGCCGAGTTCATCGAGGGCTGGCCCGGCCGCGATCGCCACAATCCGCGCAGCAAGCTCGGCGTCTGAGTCCTTGTCGCAGGACGTCTCGCCCGTCTCTCCGGAAGAGCGCCGCAAGCACGGCGGCAGGGCGCGAATCCGGCTCGACCGCCATTTCGCCAAGCTGAGACCCGGCAGCTACGCCTACGAACTCGCCAAGCGCGTGCTCGTCGGCACCTGGTCGGACGGGTTCATCCACGCCGGCAATCTCGCCTATCTGTCGCTGCTGACGCTGTTCCCGTTCTTCATCGTCGCCGCGGCCGTCGCACATCTGTTCGGCCAGTCGGGTCAGGGCGCGCACACCGTCGAGGCGTTCCTGCGCACCGTGCCGCCCAGCGTCGCGGGCGTCCTCGCCAAGCCGATCGCCGACGTGCTCGCGGCGCGATCCGGCTCGCTCCTGTGGCTCGGCGCGGTTGTCGGGCTGTGGACCACCGCGAGTTTCATCGAGACGATCCGCGACATCCTGCGCCGCGCCTATGGCGTCCGCTCGACGCGGCCGTTCTGGGAATATCGGCTGACCTCGATCGGGCTGATCCTCGCATCGGTCGTCCTGACGCTGGTCGCGTTCGGCGCACAGGTCATCCTGGTCGGCGTCGAACAGTTCATCGTTCGCCTGCTGCCCTTGTCGGCCGACGTCGCGCGGCTCGTCTCGCTCAGCCGCCTTGCGCCCGCGGTCGCGCTGTTCGTCGCGCTGTACCTGCTGTTCTACTCGCTGACGCCAAGCAAATACCGCTATTCGAAATGCCCGAAATGGCCGGGCGCGCTGCTCACCGCATTGTGGTGGATCGCGGTCACTGCGCTGCTGCCGCTCGCGCTGTCGCTGCTCGGCGGCTACGATCTCACCTACGGCAGCCTTGCCGGAGTGATGATCGCGCTGATCTTCTTCTTTTTCGTCGGGCTCGGACTGGTTATGGGCGCTCACCTCAACGCCGCGCTGGCGGAAGACCCCGATGACGAGCTAGAGGGCTCCGCCACCGGGGCGCGAGACAAGGAGGAACCGGCATCGTGACCGGATTGATGCAGGGAAAACGCGGGCTGATCATGGGGCTCGCCAACGACAAGTCGCTCGCCTGGGGCATCGCGAAGAAGCTCGCGGAGCACGGCGCCGAACTCGCGTTCAGCTATCAGGGCGAGATGATGGAAAAGCGCGTCCGCCCGCTTGCCGAGCAACTGGGCGTGCCGAAGCTGATCGACTGCGACGTTTCCGATACCAAGGAAATCGATCGCGCATTCGACGATCTGGCGCAGGGCTGGCCGACGATCGATTTCGTCGTCCATGCGATCGGCTTTTCCGACAAGAGCCAGCTGCGCGGCCGCTATTACGACACCACGCTCGACAATTTCCTGATGACGATGAACATTTCGGTATTCAGCTTCACTGCGGTCGCCAGGCGCGCGCGGGAGATGATGCCGGACGGAGGGAGCCTGCTGACGCTGACCTACTACGGCTCGGAAAAGGTGGTGCCGCACTACAACGTGATGGGGGTCGCCAAGTCGGCGCTCGATACGTCGGTGCAGTATCTCGCGGTCGATCTCGGCCGCGATAACATCCGGGTCAACGCGATCTCGGCCGGGCCGATCAAGACGCTGGCCGCCAGCGGGATCGGCGACTTCCGCTACATCCTCAAATGGAACGAGCTCAACTCGCCGATGAAGCGCAACGTGACGATCGAGGATGTCGGCGGCGCCGGGCTTTATCTGCTGAGCGACCTTTCGAGCGGGGTGACGGGGGAAATCCACCATGTCGACGCCGGCTACAACGTCATCGGCATGAAGGCCGAAGACGCGCCGGATATTGCGCTGGCGTAGTCCGTGCCGGTCGTCTCTCGCGAACGCGGCTATCGCTTCCACCTCTATTCGGACGAAGGCGAACCGCGCGAGCCGGCGCATATCCATGTCGTCAAGGATGATGCCGACGCCAAGCTGTGGCTTTATCCGGAGGTGGCTTTCGCCTATAATCGCGGCTTCGATGCGCGCACGCAGCGCTGGTTAGTGGCGATCGTCGAAGACCGGCGATCGGAAATCGAGCAGGCCTGGAATGACTATTTCGCCTAGAGCGGTAAGCGTCGATTTCGACGACGACCAGATGTGGGTCCGTCTGGAGGACGGCCGCACCTTGGGCATTCCGCTCGCTTGGTTTCCCCGCCTGATGCACGGCTCCGCCGACGCGCGAAGGCAGGTCAGCATCAGCCCCAGCGGATTACATTGGGAAGATCTCGATGAAGATATTTCGATCGCAGGCCTTCTTGCCGGACGCGGCGACATGACGCGAGCGCGCGCTTCCGCCGCATGAGCTTCAACACCTTCGGGCGGGTCTTCCGCTTCACCACCTGGGGCGAATCGCATGGGCCGGCGCTGGGCGTCGTTGTCGATGGCTGCCCGCCCGGCCTGCCGCTCGGCGAATCCGACATTCAGCCGTGGCTCGACAAGCGCCGTCCCGGCACCTCGCGCTTCACCACGCAGCGACGCGAGCCCGATGCGGTGCGCATCCTGTCAGGCGTGTTCGAGGGCCGTACCACCGGCACGCCGATCAGCCTGACGATCGAGAATGTCGACCAGCGCTCGAAAGACTATTCGGAGGTCGCCAGGGCATACCGGCCGGGCCATGCCGATTACGCCTATGACGCCAAATACGGCTTTCGCGACTATCGCGGCGGCGGGCGCTCGTCGGCGCGCGAGACCGCGGCGCGAGTCGCCGCCGGTGCAGTCGCGCGCGCGGTGATCCCCGAAGTTTCGATCCGCGCCTGGGTTGAGGCGATCGGCGGCGACGCGATCGACTACGCCCGCTTCGATCCGCAAGAGATCGCCCGCAACCCGTTCTTCTGTCCCGACGCCGAGGCCGCCGCGCGCTGGGAAGCGCTGATCGACCGCACCCGCAAGGCGGGCTCGTCGATCGGCGCGGTGGTCGCCTGCGAGGCGACCGGCGTGCCCGCCGGCTGGGGGGCGCCGATCTACGCCAAGCTCGATTCGGAGCTGGCCGCCGCGTGCATGTCGATCAACGCAGTCAAGGGGGTCGAGATCGGCGACGGCTTCGGGGCCGCGGCACTGACCGGCGAGCAGAACGCCGATGCGATGCGCCCGGGCAACGGAGCGCCGCGTTTCCTCGCCAATCACGCCGGAGGCATCGCCGGCGGCATCTCGACCGGCCAGCCGGTGCGCGTGCGCGTCGCGTTCAAACCGACCAGCTCGATCCTGACCCCGGTCGAGACGATCACCCGCGAGGGCGAGGCGGCCGAAATCGCGACCAGGGGCCGTCACGACCCCTGCGTCGGTATTCGCGGCGTGCCGGTGGTCGAGGCGATGCTCGCGCTTGTTCTGGCGGACCAGAAGCTGCTCCATCGCGCCCAATGCGGCTGAAGTTGGATCACAGTCGCGCCCGGCAAAATGGAAACGTTTTCCAACTAATCTATGTGAATCCGTCCAGATTTGCCGACTGCTTGAGGCGTTCTGCAGAAGCATCAACGCGACGAACCGAAGTCTGACTGCGGTCAGCCCCTAGTTATTGTGGCGCTTTTGTGGTTAATGTCCGTTGTTCTTTCACCTTCAGGTCAAAAGAACAAGGAGAGAGCCAATGCGTATCGCTACGCTTCTCGGCGCCGCCGTGCTCGGCCTATCGGGCATCGCGGTCGCCTCGATCGCCGCACCGCAGCACAAGCATCACAAGGCCACCAGCGGCCAGACCAGCGACGACGGCTGGGCGCAGAACAACACCATGGCCGACAACAGCGCGATGCCGGACAATGCGATGACCCCCGACAACGGCATGGCGCCCGATTCCTCGACCATGACGCCGGATACGACGACGCCCCCGGCGACCATGCCCGACACGACCACGCCGCCCGATGCGACCGGCTCGACCGGGACGACGCCCTCGGACGACGGCACCGCGGGCGGCTGACCTCCTTCGTCGCGCGGGTCAGTCCGCGAACGGGTCGCGCACCAGGATGGTGTCGGCCCGTTCCGGGCTGGTCGAGACCAGCGCGACGGGGCAGTTGATCAATTCCTCGATGCGCCGGATATATTTGATCGCGGCCGCCGGCAGTTCCGCCCAGGAGCGCGCGCCGGCGGTCGATTCGTGCCAGCCCTCGATTCGCTCGTAGATCGGCTCGACCGCCGCCTGGTCGGCCGCGTGGGCCGGGAAATAGTCGATCACCGTATCGCCAAGGCGATAGCCGGTGCAGATCTTCACCTCGTCGAACCCGTCGAGCACGTCCAACTTGGTCAGCGCGATGCCGGTGATCCCCGCGACCGCGGCCGACTGGCGCACCAGCACCGCGTCGAACCAGCCGCAGCGCCGCTTGCGCCCCGTCACCGTGCCGAATTCGCGGCCGCGCTCGCCGAGCCGCGTGCCGGTTGCGTCGTCGAGCTCGGTCGGGAACGGACCCGAACCGACCCGCGTCGTATAAGCCTTGGCGATGCCGAGGACGAAGCCGACCGCGCTCGGCCCCAGCCCCGATCCGCCGGCGGCGGTCCCGGAAATCGTGTTCGATGAGGTGACGAACGGATAGGTGCCGTGATCGACGTCGAGCAGCACGCCCTGCGCGCCCTCGAACAGGATGCGCTTGCCCGCCGCGCGCGCCTCGTTGAGGTCGCGCCACACCGGCCGCGCGAACGGCAGCACGAAACCGGCGATGTCGCGAAGATCGGCAAGCAGCTTGGCGCGGTCGATCGGCGGCTCGCCGAACCCGGCGCGCAACGCGTCGTGATGCGCGGTGAGGCGGTCGAGCTGGGCGTCGAGATCGTCGAGATGCGCCAGATCGCAAAGGCGAAGCGCGCGGCGGCCCACCTTGTCCTCATAGGCCGGACCGATGCCGCGGCGTGTGGTGCCGATCTTGCCGGCGCCGCTCGCATCCTCGCGCAGCGCGTCGAGATCGCGATGGAACGGCAGGATCAGCGGGCAATTGTCGGCGATCATCAGCGTATCGGGGGTGATCGCAACGCCCTGCCCGGCCAGCTTCTCGATCTCCGCCTTCAAGGCCCATGGATCGAGCACTACGCCGTTGCCGATCACCGACGGCGTGCCGCGCACGATCCCCGACGGCAGCAGCGACAGCTTGTAGGTGGTGTTCCCGACGACCAGCGTATGGCCGGCGTTGTGCCCGCCTTGGAAGCGCACGACGACATCGGCGCGCTCGGCGAGCCAGTCGACGATCTTGCCCTTGCCCTCATCGCCCCATTGGGCGCCGATGACTGCTACGTTGGCCATGAATACGAAGACTCCCCCTGCCGGGGCTGATCCGCGCGCCCTTCGACAGGACTCGGCGTGCGGACGTTCCATCAATGCGCGCGGCGCGCCTAACCGTCGCTGTGCGCCGCTGTCAACCGCAGGCGATCACCCGAGCGGCCGAACCTCGTCGTCGGAAAGGACATGCGTGCAGAGCTGCGCCTCGGCAGTATCGCTCGCGTCGAGCGCCGCGACGGTTACCCAACCCTCGCGCCGCAGCTGCGCCGCGACCTCCGCATCGCTTCCCAGCGGCACGAACAGCCGCCGCCGTGCGCCGGCGCCGACACCGGCATCGACGATCGGATCGACATAGAGCGAGAAACCGACCGCCGGCTCCTCGGCGCCATCGCGAACGATCGCATAGGTGCCGCCGCGCCCGATTTCGCCCCGCACCCCCTCGGCGAAGATCGAGAAGCCGAGCCAGCTCTGATACTCGAACCCGTGCCGCTCGGTCGGATCGAGCGTCAGCGCGACACCGAGCCCGTCGGCAACCGCGGCGAGGCCATCGAGCCGTGAAGCAAGCGCGCCGTCGAACCCCCGCAATCGGTCGAGCGCCGCGGGGAACGGCCCCGCGGCCTCGATCAGCGGCAGGTAATCGGGCGCGATTCCCGCAACGCCGCCGGCATCCTTGGCATCGAGCCGGTCGCGCAATGCGTCGATCCGCTCCGCCGGCACCGGCAGCGGTCCGGCGGCAAGTACATCGACGAGGTCGGGCAGCGTGAAATCGATCGACACGCCCGCGATTCCGGCGGCCGTCAGCGCCTCGACCGCGACCTGCACCACTTCGCGCGCGGCGGCGACCGAATCGAGCCCGATCAACTCGCACCCGACTTGCCGCCGCTCACGCTCGGGCGCGAGGTCGGAGGCGCGCAGGCGAAGGACGGGGCCGGCGTAGGAGAGCCGCACCGGCCGCGGATGGTGCGCCATCCGCGTCGCCGCGATCCGCCCCATCTGCGCGGTGATGTCAGGCCGGATCGCAAGGCTCCGCTGCGAGACGGGATCGACGAAGCGCACCACGTCCTGCGGCCGCGCCGACTTGAGCCGCCCCGCCAGCCCGTCCTCGAACTCGCCGAGCGCCGGATCGACTCGTTCATAGCCGTGCGCGAACGCGGTTCCCAGCACGCACGCCTCGAGCCGCGCCGCCGCATCGGCATGTGGCGGCAAGCGGTCATGAAAGCCGGCAGGAAGCAGGGCGGAGGTCATCGGCGGCCCCTTAGCATTTTTTCCAGCCGCGTCACCCTCGCCCTTCCCACTCGCCTTCGGCTCGCGGGCCGCTTCCCTCTCCCACTGGGAGAGGAAGGGAGGCGCGTAGCGCCGGAAGGGTGAGGGTGAGCAGCGTCAAAACGCCAGCGCCATCGCCGTTTTCACCCCCGGCAGCGCGCGGACCTTGGCCAGCAGATCCTCGGCCACCGGCGAATCGACCGACAGCAGCAGCACCGCCTCGCCACCGGCCGAGCGGCGGCCGAGGTGGAAGGTGCCGATATTGACCCCCGCCTCGCCCAGCGTCGTGCCGATCCGGCCGATGAACCCCGGTGCGTCCTCGTTGACGACGTAGAGCATGTGCCCGGCGAGATCGGCCTCGACCTTGATCCCGAACAGCTCGACCAGCCGCGGCGCGGCGTTGCCGAACAGCGTTCCCGCCACCGAGCGCTCGCCCGCGTCGGTCGTCACCGTGACGCGCACCAGCGTGTGGTAATCGCCCTCGCGGTCATGGCGCACCTCGCGCACGTCGAGCCCGCGTTCGCGCGCCAGGAACGGCGCGTTGACCATGTTCACCGTGTCCGAATAGACGCGCATCAGCCCGGCGAGCACCGCGCCGGTGATCGGCTTCATGTTCAATTCGGCCGCCGCGCCCTCGACCTCGATCGAGATCGCACTGAGCGCGCCGTGCGCAAGCTGCCCCACCAGACCGCCGAGCTTCTCGGCAAGCGCCATGTACGGCTTCAGCTTGGGCGCTTCCTCGGCCGACAGGCTCGGCATGTTGAGCGCGTTGGTGACGCCGCCCGAAACGAGGAAGTCGGCCATCTGCTCGGCGACCTGGATCGCGACATTGACCTGCGCCTCGGTGGTCGACGCGCCGAGGTGCGGGGTCGAGACGAAGTTCGGCGTGCCGAACAGCGCGTTCTCCTTGGCCGGCTCGGCCGCGAACACATCGAGCGCGGCGCCGGCGATGTGGCCGGAGTCGAGCCCGTCCTTCAGCGCCGCCTCGTCGATCAACCCGCCGCGCGCGCAATTGACGATTCGCACGCCCTTCTTGGTCTTGGCGAGGTTCTCGGCGGAGAGGATGTTGCGCGTCTGGTCGGTCAGCGGCGTGTGCAGCGTGATGAAGTCGGCTCGCCCAAGCAGCGTGTCGAGATCGACCTTCTCGACCCCCAGCTCGATCGCGCGCTCGGGCGTCAGGAAGGGATCGTAGGCGACCACCTTCATCTTGAGGCCGAGCGCGCGGTCGGCGACGATCGAGCCGATATTGCCCGCACCGATCAGCCCCAGCGTCTTGGCGGTCAGCTCGACGCCCATGAAGCGGTTCTTCTCCCACTTGCCGGCCTGAGTCGAGGCGTCGGCCTCGGGCAGCTGGCGGGCGAGCGCGAAGATCAGCGCGATGGCGTGCTCGGCGGTGGTGATCGAGTTGCCGAACGGCGTGTTCATCACGACGACGCCCTTGGCCGAGGCGGCGGGGATATCGACGTTATCGACCCCGATCCCGGCGCGGCCGACGACCTTGAGGTTGGTCGCGGCGTCGAGGATATCCTTCGTCACCTTGGTCGCCGAGCGGATCGCGAGGCCGTCATACTGGCCGATGATCGCCTTCAATTCGTCGGGCGTCTTGCCGGTAATCTCGTCGACCTCAACCCCACGCTCGCGGAAGATCTGCGCGGCCTTGGGATCCATTTTGTCGGAAATGAGGACTTTGGGCATGATGGAACGTCCTATATTTCACCGTCACCCCGGACTTGATCCGGGGTCCCGCTTCTTGCGGGCGGTGTGAAGTAGCGGACCCCGGCTCAAGGCCGGGGTGACGAAAAGAGTTAAGCGGTCAGCTCCGCCCAGGCCCAGTCGAGCCACGGACCCAGCGCCTCGACATCGGCGGCATCGACCGTCGCCCCGCACCAGATGCGCAGGCCCGGAGGCGCGTCGCGGTAACCCGCGATATCGTAGGCCGCGCCTTCCTTCTCGAGCAGCCCGGCGAACTTCTTGATGAAGTCCGTATCAGCCCCCTCGACGGTCAGGCACACGCTGGTCTTCGACCGGATGCCGCGATCGACTGCGAGGTGATCGAGCCACGGCCGCTCGGCGACGATCTTGTCGAGCGCGGCGGCATTGGCATCCGACCGCTTGATCAGCCCCTGCAAGCCGCCGACCGACTTGCCCCATTCGAGCGCGAAAATCGCATCCTCGACCGCCAGCATCGACGGCGTGTTGATCGTCTCGCCCTTGAAGATGCCTTCGCTCAGCTTGCCGCCCTTCGTCAGGCGGAACACCTTGGGCAGCGGCCAGGCCGGGGTATAGCTTTCCAGTCGCTCGACCGCGCGGGGTCCCAGGATCAGCACGCCGTGCGCGCCCTCCCCGCCCAGCACCTTCTGCCACGAGAAGGTGGCGACGTCGATCTTGTCCCACGGCAGGTCGTAGGCGAACACCGCGCTGGTCGCGTCGGCGAAGCACAGCCCTTCGCGGTCGGCCGCGATCCACTCGCCGTCGGGGACGCGTGCGCCGGAGGTAGTGCCGTTCCAGGTGAACAGCACGTCGTCCGACCAATCGACGCTGTCGAGATCGGGCAGCTGGCCATAGTCGGCGCGCAGCACCGTCGGCTCGAGCTTCAATTGCTTGACGGCATCGGTAACCCAGCCCTCGCCGAAGCTCTCCCACGCCAGCGTCGTCACGCCGCGCGCGCCGAGCATCGTCCACATCGCCATCTCGAACGCGCCGGTGTCCGACCCCGGCACGATGCCGATGCGGTGCGTGTCGGGGAGCTGGAGCAGCTCGCGCATCAGGTCGATGCAATATTGCAGCCGCGCCTTGCCCAGCTTCGAGCGGTGCGAGCGGCCGAGCGATTCGGTGGCGAGCTTGGCAACGTCCCAGCCCGGCGGCTTGGCGCACGGGCCCGAGGAAAAGAACGGGCGGGCAGGCTTGGTCTGGGGTTTGGCGGACGCACGAATGGCGTCGGCGGCAGTCGTCTCAGTCATGTAGACTCTCCTTGCAGAGAGCACGCGCGGCGTTGGGACCGCGTGGCCCGCCGGCGGCCCTATAGATGTCCGCGGCGGAGTCAAGCGGTTGCGTCGAAAGACGATGGGCAGGTACACCTCCACATCTCCGCTCGCCCTGAGCTTGTCGAAGGGCCGTCGTCCCCTTTCACGCAGGTCAGAAAGACGGTGCTTCGACAAGCTCAGCACGAACGGACGTATAGCGCGTTTCTCATACTCTTGCTGTCGCTCGCCCTCGCCGGCTGCGGCGGGCGGCCCGCGCCGACCACGCCGCACGGCCGCGCGATGGCCTATGCCCCCAGCAAGGCCGAGACGCGCCAATGCTATGCCGACCTGCGCCAGATCGGCGTCGCCTTCACCCCGCTCCCCGACCGCGATCGCGGCCATAGCTGCTCGACGATCGGCACCGTCCGGCTCGACGAGATCGGCGTGCCGGTCGCCAATCTCGGCGCGATGCGCTGCGGCCTCGCCGAGAAATTCACGCAATGGGTGAGGAACGCCGTCGCGCCCGCGGCCTGGCAGATGCTTGGCAGCCAGCTGGTCAAGGTCGAGACCTACGGCACCTACGCCTGCCGCGACACCGTCGGCACCGCTACCGCCAAGCTGTCCGGCCACGCCATCGCCAATGCGGTCGATGTCGCCGCGTTCGACCTCGCCGACGGCCGCCGCATCTCGGTGCTCGACGACTGGCAGTCATCCGACCCGCAGGTCCGCGCGTTCATGCAGGTGATCCACGCCTCCGCCTGCAAGCGCTTCGGCACCGTGCTCAGCCCCGACTACAATTATGCGCACCGCAACCACTTCCATCTCGAGGACGATCACGCCGGCTTCTGCCGGTGAGCCTCTGTCGAATCCTAGCCCGCTCCTCCACCCGGCCACCCATAGGATAATGGCGTTGGGTGGCCGGGTGGGGGAGCGGGCCGGTGCCGCACCCTCAAACAGTCGCGATTGGCAAGCGTCGCCCGATGGCCTAATGCCCCGTTAAATGAGCGATACCCATGTCCCGTCGCGCGTGTTCCGCCCGGCGCAGCAGGAAGCCGAGACCGTCAAGTCCGGCGTCTCCACCCCGCAGACCGAGAACCCGGCCTACCGCCTCGCCTTCCAGGACCTCGATTTCCTCCTCCGCGAGGACTTGCGCCCGGTCCGTTTCCAGCTCGAGCTCTTGAAGCCGCAGCTCCTGCTCGACGAAGCCAATATCGGCTCGACCTTCGTGTTCTACGGCTCGGCGCGAATCCCCGCGCCCGACAAGGCCGAGGCGCTGCTCAAGGCCGCCGAGGGCGAGGAAGCCAAGCGCATCGCCGAACGCCTGGTCGCCAAGTCCAAATATTACGAGGTCGCGCGCGAGCTCGCCCGCATCGTCAGCCAGCTTCCGCCCGACGAGAACGGCAAGCGCCAGTTCGTGGTCTGCTCGGGCGGCGGTCCATCGATCATGGAAGCGGCGAACCGCGGCGCGGCCGATGTCGGCGCCGAGACGATCGGCCTCAACATCGTGCTCCCGCACGAGCAGGCGCCGAACCCCTATGTCACGCCCAGCTTGAGCATGCAGTTCCATTATTTCGCATTGAGGAAGATGCACTTCCTGCTGCACGCCCGCGCGCTCGCCGCTTTCCCCGGCGGCTTCGGCACGTTCGACGAGCTGTTCGAGCTCTTGACCCTCATCCAGACGCGCAAGATCGATCCGATCCCCGTGCTGCTCTACGGCAAGGATTTCTGGAACCGCGTCGTCAATTTCGAGGCGCTATGCGAGGAGGGCGTGATTTCCCCGCGCGACCTCGACATCTTCACGATGGTCGAGACCGCCGAGGAAGGCTGGGACGTCGTCAAGGACTTCTACCGCCGCCGCCACGAGGCCGAGGAGCAAGTCGAGACGGTCGCCGAATATCAGGGCCAGAAAATCGACGAAACGCCCCCGCTCGAACGCCGCAAGGCCTGACCCTCAGTGCGAAAGCAGGAGCACTGAGTCACGAGCGATTCGCGTTGGTCCCTGGGCTCCTGCTTTCGCAGGAGCACACCGCGCACCGCTGTCGACACCCCCCTCCCCGTTCGTGTCGAGCGAAGTCGAGACACGGTTTCAAGCGAAGCAAGGATGCCTCGGCTCTCCTCGGCGATGCTTCTCGACTCCGCTCGAAGCGAACGGTTTACGGAGCTTGCCCCCTCAAATCATCTGCGCCGACGTCTCGTTGCGGTGCTTCTTCAGGTATTTCATGAACGGCGTCCCGCCCGTCCCGATCGCCGGATCGTTCCCCGCGCTCGCCGAGGCCTGATTGGCGATATAGGTCGCCGCGAAGCGCAAGTGCATCGTGCGGAACTCGGCCACCGCGGCGATCGCGGCGTTGAACGCCTCGCGCACCGTGCCGCCCTCGCGCGTCGCGAAGGCGCGCAGCGAACTCGCCGCCGCCAGCTCCTCGATGAACCGCCGATGCTGCGGCGGGCGATAGCGGTGGAGGTCGTTCAGGAACGAGCGCAGCTCGTCCTCGCCATGCGTCACGCCGAACAGCGCGTCCATCGCCGGCACGATCGAGCTCTGCGATCCGGTCTGCCCGCGCATCGCCACCGGCCGCCCGCCGAACCGCTCGACCCCCTCGTAGATCATCCCCTCGGGCAGCGCCGCATTGTCCTGCCAGCCGTTCAGATACGGCCGGATGCGATTGAAATAGAAATGCGGATCGCACCGCTCGGTCATCCGGTCGAAGATGCCGCAGATCGCCCGCCAGACGGTTGCGAGGTCGCGCAGCATCGCCTCGACCGCGAAGGCGTCGCCCTTGTCGCTCGCGCGCACCAAATCGACCGCCAGTTCGAGCGCCGGCCCGGCCGCCGCCTCGATCGCCACATGCGTCAGGACGAAGCCCGATTCGTCCGAGCCGCCCGCGAAATGCTGGTCCATCGCGATATTCTCGAACGTGATCGGCCCGGCCTTGTCGATTCGCCGCCAGTTGTCGAGCACATAGCCGGCATAGTTCATCACCGGCGGAATCCCGATCGCGTCGGCGATCGCGACGAACGGCGCCGCGAGGTTGGCCGGCAGCCGCGGCGACGGCTCCGCCTCGCCCCAGACATAGGCTTGCGTCAGGAACGAATAGCGCACCATCGCCACCAGCAGCTCGGCATGGCCGGCGGCGGCGAGGAAGCCCCGGATGTCGGGCGTCGGCAGCCGGTCGAGCCAATAGCGCACGCGCCCGGTGGCGAACAGGTCGGGCAGTTCGGCCGCGGCGGCGGCGACTTCGGCGAAGTCGGGGGGCAGCGCGACCTCATCCGCCTCGTGCTGCGACAGGAAGCCGCGGTCGCCGGACAGGCCGTAGTCGGCAAGGTCGTTGAGGATCATGGTCGGAAACGTCAATTCGTGAGGATTGCCCTTCCCTACTCCGCCACGCGGCCACGCGCCACCCGCGCCGCTTGCAACCACCCGCGCCTCGACGCATTCCTGACGATGGACGGATAGATAGGACCTCGCCCATGCGGCTCGACGATTTCGATCCCGATATCAAGGTCGGCGACCAGGGGAACCGCGGCGGCGGGTTCGGCGGCTTCGGCGGCGGCGGGATGCTCATGGGGCTGCTGCCGTTCGTGTTCAGCCGCTTCGGCTGCGGCGGGGTCGTGGTGCTGCTGGCGATCGCCTTCTTCCTCGGCGGCAATCCGCTCGGCCTCATCGGCGGCGGCCAGTCGCCGACCGCGCAGACCGGCCAGCCCGCCCAGGTCGGCAACGCGACGCAGATCTGCTCGTCGGACCCCAGCAAGCGCGCCGCGTGCAACGCCTTCAGCTCGGCCGACAACACCTGGGCGGCGGTATTCCGCCAGGCGGGCGAGACCTTCCGGCAGCCGACGCTCGAATTCTACAGCCAGAACGGCCAGTCCGGCTGCGGCGCGGCGCAATCGGCGATGGGCCCGTTCTACTGCCCCAGCGATCAGGCCATCTATCTCGACACCAGCTTCTTCGACGAGCTCGCCAACCGCTATGGCGCCAACGGCGATTTCGCACAGGACTATGTCATCGCGCACGAATTCGGCCACCATATCCAGAACCTGCTCGGCACCTCCGACCAGGTGCAGCGCGAGATGCAGCAGTCGAGCCCCGCGGCGGCCAATGCGCTGTCGGTCCGACTCGAGCTTCAGGCCGATTGCTTCGCCGGCGTCTGGGCCGGGCTCAATCGCGACCGCATGGACCCCGGCGATCTCGAGGAAGGGCTGACCGCCGCGCACGCGATCGGCGACGATACGCTGCAAAGGCAAGCGCAGGGCCGCGTCGTCCCCGACAGCTTCACCCACGGCACCTCGGCCGAGCGGATGGCCTGGCTGCGCCGCGGCATCCAGACCGCCGATCCGGGCTCATGCGACACCTTCTCGGGCCCGATCGACATCGCCGCATGAACGCTCCCGCCTGAGCGGCAGCGCCCCCTTTCCTACAGCGTCATGTTCTGCTAATGTTCCAAACTGCTCTTTGACATCGTCATATCGAACCCCCTCGCGCCGTCCCGCGCGTTAAGAGGTGGGACTTTTGTGACCTTTGGACTCGTTCGACAGCTCAGAGCCGGACGAGCATCTTCCCGGTATTGCCGCCCGAAAACAGGCCGAGGAACGCATCGGGCATGGCGTCCAGCCCGTCGTGGACGGTCTCCTGCCGCTGCAGCTGCCCGACCTGCAGCATCGCGCCCATGTCCTGGTAGAACTCGCCCATGCGCGGCAGGAAATCGGTGACGATGAAGCCCTGCAGCCGGATCCGCGCCTGGATCACCCGCGCCAGATAGCGCAGCGCGGTCGGCTTCATGTCGTTGTAGATGTCGATCATCCCGCAGATCGCGAACCGCGCATGGTCGCGCGCCACCGCCAACGCGGCGTCGAGATGCTCGCTGCCGACATTGTCGAAATAGACGTCGATGCCCTGCGGTGCGGCGTCGGCGAGCTTTTTCGCCAGCGGCGCATCGCCGGCCTTGTAGTCGATCGTCGCATCGGCGCCGAGCGCGCTGACCCACGCGCATTTGTCCGCCCCGCCCGCCGAGCCGATCACCGTCATGCCCTTGGCCTTGGCGATCTGCACCACGGTCGATCCGACCGCGCCGGCCGCGGCCGACACGAATACGACGTCTCCCGTCTTGGCCTCCGCCACCGCGAGCAACCCGAAATAGGCGGTCATCCCCGGCATACCGAGTTGCCCCAGAAACGCCTGCTCGGGAAGGCCGAGTTCGGGCAGCTTCTGCACCTGTGCGGCATCGACCACCGCCTCGTCGCGCCAGCCGAGCATGTGCTGCACCTTGTCGCCGGGCTTGAGGCCGTCGGCGCGGCTCTCGACCACCTCGCCGACCGCGCCGCCCTCCATCGGCGCGCCGAGCTGGAACGGCGGAACGTAGCTCTTCATGTCGTTCATCCGCCCGCGCATGTACGGATCGACCGACAGCCAGCGGTTCCGCACCCGCACTTGCCCGTTCCCAAGCGGTGGCAGGTCGAGCGTCTTCAGCTCGAAATTCCGGTCGGTCGGCATCCCCTGCGGGCGTGTCGTAAGCGTCCAGGCGCGCGCCATGATCGAGTCTCCTCCTGAGGGCAGGCGGAGTATGCCCGATACGTTGCAGAATGCAACCAACCTACGCGGCACGAAGAAGGCCCGGCCGCATCCGCAGCCGAGCCCCTTCGTCGATCGCTGCGGCGATCAATAGGTGCCGGAGAAGCTCCGGTCGAGATTGTGGCCGCTCGCGTAATCGCGGCGGTCGGTGTCGTTGTCGCGGAACATCGCCTGGTTGCGCTCCTCGTCCTTCCAGTGCGCATGGGCCTCATCCGCGGTCTTGCGGATCGTCACCTTGTCGTCGACCGACTTGATCCAGCGCGACGGAATCGAGTGGTGATGTCCGCCCGCGTCGGGGTCGCTCTTGGTCAGGACGATCCGGTCGCCGCGCACCTTGTCGACCGTGCCGACGTGCCCGCCGTCCGAACCAACCACTTCCATATGCTCGTCGACACGGGAAAGTGCGCTGCGCTGCCCCTGCCGCTCCTGGCGCCAGCTGCCGAACTCGTTGTGGAACTTCTGCCGGTTCTCGCCGCGATATTCGGCATAGTCGCGGTCGAGCGCATCGATCTGCTGGCGTCGCCAGCTGTGATAATCGTCGTCGCGATCATAGGGGCTGCCCCACCGGTCGCCGTAGCGTTCGTCGTAGCGCTGGTCCATTTCGCGGCGGCGCTCGGCCTCGTCGTCGCCGAACCATGACCGGACCTCGTCGCCGGCGCGCGCCATGAAGCCGCGGTCGTCATAGTCATAGCCCTGCGGTTGCCGGCCATAGCCACGCCGCGCGCGCTGGTGCCGCTCGTCCCCGTAATCGGCGAAGCGATGCCCATCGGAGGCGTAGCTGCCATAATAGGGCCGGTCGCGGCCACTGCTCTGGCGTCGTCCGCTCGACTCGCGGTCGCCATAGCCTTGGTCGTAGGCCCCATAGCCGTATCCGCCCCGGCGATAGCTGCGCCCCATCTCGCCCGCCGCCTCATAATCGCGCGCGCTGGAACGGCCCTCGTACAGATCCGGACCGAAGTCCTCGCCATAATCGAGCGGCGTTCCGCGGTCGTAATAATCGCTCGTGCGCCCGAATTCGCTGTCTCGCGGATTGGTCCTCCGCACCCATCGTTGATAGCCCATCTGCATCGCCTCCTTACGCGAACGGTGAGGGGCGCGGCACGCATCGCGCCGCGCCTGCACTGCTTTCAACCGGGCAGGTCCGACGATGTTCCGGAAGGGCCGACGATTATGCCGCTGCGCCGGCGCGCCTTGCCGCAGCGAAACTTTCAGGGGCGTGCGCGGGCCATGTTGCATCGCCCCGAAAGTGCCGCTACAGGCGGCGCTCCCGGCACTGCCGGGCCGCGGGCGCGGGGCCGTAGCTCAGATGGGAGAGCGCTGCAATCGCACTGCAGAGGTCGGGGGTTCGATTCCCCCCGGCTCCACCAGCCCGCCAGACCGATCGGCCCGCGGCCGATCGGCTCCTCCCAAAACACTCGGTTAACCGGCGGCGGCTAGACGGCCTCGCAGAGGAGCCGATGTCGCGTTTCACCCACTCGTTCCCGATCCGTCCGGTCGTTATCGGCGTGCTTTACGGCGTGGCCGCGACCGCGACGATCCTGCTGACGCGATTCGACGGCGGCGTCGCGCATCTGTGGGTCGCGACCGCGGTGCTGCTCGCCGAACTCACCATCGCGCCCAAGCGGCGGTGGACAGCGACGCTCGTCGCGTGCGGCCTCGCCAGCCTGATCGCGACCACGCTGTTCGGCTTCGGCCTCGGCGCGGCGCTGCCGCTGGTGCTGATCAACCTCGGCGAAGCGCTGCTCTGCGTGGCGCTGCTCCAGCGGCTGATGCGCGGCAACGGCTATCTCGAATCGATCGCCAGCGTCGCCTTCTTCGCGCTTGCGGTCGGTGCCGCCGGACCGGCCCTGTCGGGCTTCGCCGGCGCCGCCGTCGCCGCCTGGGCGAGCGGGGTCGGCTATTGGGAAAGCTGGAGCGGGTGGGTGATCGGCCATGGGCTCGGCACGCTGACGTTCGCGCCGGTCGCGACCATGCTGCTTCGAGGCGAGGTCGGCCAGTGGCTGCGCGGCGCTAACCGGGCGATGAAGGCGGAAGCGGCGGCGCTGATCTTGACGATGATCGCCGTCTCATGGCTGGTCTTCGCGCAGACGGGCCTTCCGCTGCTGTTCGCGCCAATGCTGCCGCTGATGGTGATCACCTTCCGGCTCGGCCGGCCGGGCGCTGCGGGGGCACTCGTCATGCTGACGCTGGTCGGCGGCATCCTCACCGCCCGCGGGTTCGGGCCGATCAACATGATCCACGGCTCGGTCGCCGAGCGCAGCGCCTTTTTCCAGCTCTATCTCGCGACCACGACGCTGACCGTGCTGCCGATCGCCGCCGAGCTCAGGCACCGCAAGGTCCTGTTCCAGCGGCTGCAGGAAAGCGAAGCGCGGTACAAGCTGATCACCGACTCGGCGACCGACATGCTGGCGACGTTCGACCTCGACGGCATCATTCGCTATGCTTCGCCTTCGACCGCGGAGCTCTCGGGCTTTGCGCCCGACCAAGTGGTCGGCCGGCCGGGCCGCGATTTCGTCGATCCGCGCGACCTTGAGATCGTGATCGACGCCCATCATCGCTCGCTTGCCGAGCTCGGCGCGACCTGCACCGCGGTTTATCGCGGGCCGACCAACGGCATGGGCACGCGCTGGTTCGAGGCAAGGGCACGCGGCATCGCCGACGAGGCGGGGCGGCCGATCGCGGTGGTCTGCGCGATCCGCGATATTTCGGAACGCAAGCGGATCGAGGCGCGGCTCTCGCACGCCGCCAGCACCGATCCGCTGACCGGGCTCGCCAATCGCCGCGCGTTCGACCGGCGGCTCGACAACGAGCTCGCCGCCGCCATGCGAACCGGCGCAGGCGGCTGCGTCGCAATCTTCGATCTCGACCATTTCAAGCAAGTCAACGACCGTCACGGCCACGCCGCCGGCGACGCGGTATTACGCGCCTTCGCCGCCGCCGCGCTCAAGATCATGCCGCGCGAGGCACTGGTCGCGCGGATCGGTGGCGAGGAATTCGGCGTCGTTCTTCCGCATCTCGCCGCCGAACACGCCGCCGATCTGTGCAACCGGCTGCGCCGCGCCACCGCCAGGCTGCGCACCGACATCGGCAACGGCACGGCGGTCGCCGTCACGGTCAGTGCGGGCATCGCCGATTTCACCGACGAGGCGAGCCGGGTCGAGCTGATGCGCGCCGCCGACCACGCGCTTTACACCGCCAAGGCGGCAGGCCGCGACCGCCTGCGCATTGCCGCCTGAACGCGCCGGCTCTGGCCTCGGCGCGGAGCCGCGCCTACCTTCCATGGCGATGTCCGATGCAATCCCTGCCGCCACCGTGGTCATCTTCCGCGAGCGCGAAAATGGCTCGCCCGAGGTGCTGATGCTCGAGCGCGCCAAGGCGATGGTGTTCGCCGCGGGCGCGCTGGTCTTTCCAGGCGGCCGGATCGACCCGGGCGACGAAGCGCTCGCCGCGACGATGGCCGGCGCCCCGAACGACACTGCCGCCAGGATTGCCGCGATCCGCGAAACGATCGAGGAAACCGGCCTCGCAATCGGGCTGTCGACCGCGCCGGATCACGCCGCGCTCGCGCGCATCCGCGAAGGCCTCCACGGCGGCGTTCCCTTCGCGGAACTGCTCGCCGATGCGGGGCTCCGCCTCGCGCTCGACGCGCTGACGCCGTTCGCGCGCTGGTGCCCGGCGCACGCGCACGCGCGGATCTTCGACACCCGGTTCTATCTGGCCCGCCTGCCCAAGGACGCGCCGACGCCGCGCGTCGATGCGACCGAGAATGTCCGGCTGTTCTGGGCAAGCGCCGAGGCGGTGCTCGCCGAGGCGGCGGCCGGCCGCGCGCGGATCATCTTCCCGACGCGCCGCAATCTCGAACGGCTCGCCCGCTTCGCGACCTTTGCCGACGCGCTCGCCGACGCCGCCCGTCATCCGGTCCGGACGATCACGCCCTGGATCGAACGGCGCGACGGTGCCGACCATCTCTGTATCGACAACGACCTTGGCTATCCGGTCACCACCGAAGCGCTCGACAGTGCGATGCGGAGCTGAACGCTCGTCAATTCGGCAGCGCTGCGGTGTCGACCTTTTCGACCCAGGCCGGATAGAACACCGGCTGACGGCTCGACCAGCCCGATGCTGTCGCCGCAGCCTCGCTGATCGACTGCAACAGCTTGCGGCGCAGCTCGGGGTGGAGATGCGGCAGCGCCGCGGCGGCGCAGAACGCGGCGGGCAGCCACGGCCGCACTTCCGCCCCGATCAGCCGTTCGTAGAGGAAGCGATAGGCCGAAAACGTGGTCAGCCGTCCCTGTCCCAGGTCGAATGCGGTGAGCGTGATGAGCGGCATCATGAACGGCTCGACCGCGTCGAGCCCGCTGTCGTCGGGAACGATCGCGCGCAGTTCGGGAAGCCGTTCGTAAAGCCGGGCCTGAGCGCGGATGCTTGCTGCCTCGACGACGTCGCGCGACCATAGCGCCATGGCGTCCTCGCGCTCGAGCCCGACGTCGAGCGAACGCCGCACATACCGCTGCGTCGCCGCCGAGAAGCCGGCGAACTCGCGCATTTCGGCGAGAGCCATCGCGCCCTGCGCCTGCTTGGTCCTGGAAGCCATGTCGTCACCCCGCCCAATCGAGTCGGACCTGCGTCCGACCGTGTCGAACATGCGCCAGGATGGTTAACGCGGCCCTTAACGCACTGTTCGTCCCGCGTTCAGCAGGGAATCACGGAAGCTGCTGCGTTGCAACAAAGGCTGCGACGAACGGAGGGGGAACGGGCCGGAAAATGCGCAAGGTGCGGCACTTGGGCAACAATCGAGTCCGGCGCCGTGGCGGGACGGCTCAGTCGCGGCCCTCCCGACGCCGGCGCTCGGCCTCGGCATCGTAGCCGGACGACGGCGCCGGATCGCGGCTATGCACCGGCTGAGTCGAGGCCGGCGGGTCGGAGGCGTCCATCGATTCGTCGAGCGCGGTATCGAGCCGCGCGTCCTCGCTTTCGGGATTGCGCGCGAGCCGCTTGTTGATCGATTGATCCTGACCGGCATCGCCCTTGCGCGGCGGGGCGGCACTCGCGGCGGAATCGGGGCGGTCGGTCATCGCAATTTCTCCTGCTGTCGCGATGGAGAACGACCGTACCGCCGCCCGCGTTCCTGACCGTGGGGCGCGGCGCTCACGAAAAAGCCCGGCGGGTCTCCCCGCCGGGCTCGTCTCGATCAGTCCTGCCGGCGAGCGTCAGCTGCGGCTGGCGCCGCCCTGCAGGCGCAGGATGAACAGGAACATGTTGATGAAATCGAGGTAGAGGTTGAGCGCCGACATGATCACCACGCGGCCCATGTAGGGCGTGCCGGCGACATGTGCATAAAGGCTCTTGGTGCGCTGCGTGTCGTAGGCGGTGAGGCCCGCGAACAGCAGCACGCCGACCAGCGAGATCACCATCGACAGCCCGCTCGAATGAACGAACAGGTTGATCAGCATCGCGACGATCAATCCGATCAGGCCCATCATGAAGAAGGTGCCCATCGCCGACAGATCGCGCTTCGTGGCGTAACCGTAGAGGCTGAGGCCAGCGAACGCCGCCGCGGTACCGAAGAACGATGTCGCAATCGCGGTCGAGCTATAGGCGAGGAAGATCGTCGACAGCGACAGACCCATCACCACCGCGAAGCCCCAGAACATCATTTGCAGCGTGCTGGTCTGCATCCGCGCCTGGCCGAAGCTCATGGCGAAGACGAAGCCGAGCGGCGCGAACATGATGATCCAGGCGAGCGGCCCACCGCCGAGCAGCACGTGCGCCGCGGGCGAGTTGACCCCGCCCCAGGCGAACAGCATCGCGACGATGCCGGTCAAGAGCACGCCCGACGTCATGTAGTTATAGACCGACAGCATGTAGGACCGCAGCCCCGCATCGTACGCATCGCTGCGCGCGGCGGCACCCGTGGTAAAGGGCGCGGCGCTCTGCCGGGGGTCAGACCAGTTTGCCATTACCGAATAACTCCTTTTCCCGGCGATTGGCCGGATGCTGGGAATATCGTCGGTCGGGCGCAGTTTTTCAAGCAAAACCGGACATCGGCGGGCGGACGCCCGCCGATGTCCGCCCCGGCGAAAGCCGGGGCCCCGAACAAAAACCCTCCGGCTATGGCCGCAAGGGGATCAGGCAGTCACTAGCCGCCCTTCGGCCGCCTCGCCGCCATTGCCCGCCTCGGCGCCCCGACCTAACATCCGCCCATGCACCGCCTGTTCGTCGCGCTCCGCCCGCCGGCGCCGATCCGCGCCGAGCTCGCCCATGTTATGGGCGGCATTCGGAATGCCCGCTGGCAGGACGACGCGCAGCTTCACTTGACGCTGCGCTTCATCGGCGATGTCGAGCGTCCGGTCGCCGAGGACATCGCATTCGTCCTGTCCCGCCTCGGCGCAGCTCGACCCGAGGTCACGCTGGCGGGCGTCGGCGCGTTCGACCGCCAGGGCCGAACCGAGGCGATCTGGGCCGGCGTCGCACCGCACGTCGCGCTGACCACGCTTCACCACAAAGTCGATCGCGCACTGGTCCGGCTTGGCCTTGAACCGGAGCGCCGCGCCTATCTGCCGCATATAACGCTGGCGCGCATCCCCCGTCGCGCGCAGGCCGAAGGCGAGGTCGCCCGCTTCCTCGCCGATCATGCCGGCCTGACCAGTGAACGGTTCGCGTTCGACCACTTGATCCTGTTCGAAAGTCGCCTCGGCCACGAAGGCGCGCATTACGAACCGGTCGAACGCTGGCCGCTGGTCTGAGGCGCCTCCCCGTTCGTGCCGATCTGGCGAACGGCAACGAGCGGCTCCCATCACCCCGCCGCGAAGACGCCGCAGGCAATTCGGCCGCCGCTGTTGCCTGAGGGATCGCTCATCATGTCGTCGCGGCCGGCGTGGACGACGATTGCCGAGCCGTCGGCGTCGAGCAGCCCTGCCATTGTCGCCCCCGGAACGTTGACGCCAAGCGCCCCTCGCCCGTCCGGCGCGACGACGAGGTTGGGCAGGTCGCCCATATGCGGCCCGGCCGGATTGAGCGTGCCGTGGTGCGCCCCGAGCGGGTTCCAGTGCCCGCCGGCACTGTCGAAGCCGGGCGGATCGCAGCGTCCCACCGTGTGGACGTGCGCGCCGTGGTCGCCGGGCGGCAGGCCATGAACTTCCAGCGTGATCCGCAGACCGCCTTCGACCTCGCGCGCGACGGCACGCCCGACTTCAGCACCGCGCGCGTCGTGGAGGACCGCCGTCGCCGATCGCCCGGCATAGGGCAGCGGCTGCCCGATATGCCGATGCGCGTCACTGCATCCCGTCAGCGCGGCCAACATCGTCGCCGCGCCGATCCATCCCGTCCACCGCATCGCCGTCTCCTGTCCGAACGGCTCATGCTATCCGGTCGAGTTCGGCGCGGCCAGCTTTACTTGCCCGACCGCCGTTCGCCCTTGCGGCGTTCGCCGGTGCGACGTTCGGGCCCGCTATAGTCGGGGCCGTCGGCCGCCCGGCGATCGCCCGCACGCCGATCACCCGAACGCTGCTCTTCCCGATCCTTGTCCACCATCGCGCTGCACTCCTCCGGTGATGCACCTCTGCAACCATACATCAACGCCATCGAAAACGCCCTCACCCTTTCCACCCGCTACGCCTCGGAACGAAGCGATGTTCCGCGCATTGGCACCGGACGCGCGGGAGAAAGGGTCACCTTGGCCAAAATCGTCTATTGGGATGACAGCGAGCCCGGCATCACCCGTCGCAAGGTTCGCCACGGCTGGGGTTATTGGGACGCAGGGGGCAAACGCATCACCGACCGCGACACGATCGACCGGCTCAATGCGATCGGATTGCCGCCGGCCTATGTCGACGCCTGGTTCTGCCCCGATCCCAACGGCCATATCCAGGCAGTCGGCTGGGACGAAAAGGGGCGCAAGCAATATCGCTATCACACCGACTTCCGCGAAGCGCGCGAGGCGGAGAAATACGAGCTCTGCGCTGAGTTCGGCCGCCGCCTGCCCAGGCTCCGGCGCCGGGTGGAAGCCGACCTCAGGCATCGTCGAATGGATAAGAACCGCGCGGTCGCCGCAGTCGTTCGCCTGCTCGACCTCGGCTTCGTCCGGATCGGCAACGAGAATTACGTGAAGGAGAACAAGAGCTTCGGCGCGACGACCTTGAGAAAGCGTCACGCCGATCTCGACGGCCGCATGCTCAAGCTCCAATACAAGGCCAAATCAGGCAAGCTCCGCACGCTGACCATCGCGGATGGCTCGCTGATCCGCTTCGTGCGCACGTGCCAGGACCTCCCGGGTCAGCACCTGTTCCGCTGGCTCGACGAAGACGGCGAAGCGCATCCGGTCTCGTCGACCGACGTCAATGCCTATATCCACGAAGCGATGGGGGACGCATTCACCGCCAAGCACTTCCGCACCTGGGGCGCCAGCGTGCTCGCCTTCGAGGCGCTGGCCACCGCCGAACACGACATCAGCCTGAAAACGATGCTGGAGCCGGTAACCGAGGCACTCGGCAACACGCCGGCAATTGCCCGCAAGTCCTATGTCCACCCTAGCCTTGTCGAACTCGCCAAGAATGGCCAGACTGGGTTCCGCGAGGCATTGAAGCTGCCGCGCAAGACCAAGACCCTGTCGCGCATGGAACGCGGTCTGATCGCATTCCTCGAAGCCGCCGCCGACACCGACGCAGCCTGAAGAGAGACGATGACCGTCAACACCACCGCAGCCGCCGCGCCAAAAGCCCCTGCGCCCCGGCCCGTTCAGGATTTCCAGCAGCAATTCGATTCATTCGTTACTGCAACCGGTGCGTGGCTTCACACCCACTGGCTGCAGGTGATTATCGCCGCGATCATCGGCGTGGCGATCGCGTCGGCGCTCTACGCGGTGCGCGGGTTCGGCGGGCGGCTGTGCCGTCCCGGCCGCCCCGCCGGAAACTGGATGACGATCATCGGCAGCGCGATCTGCAAGACGACCAACTTCTTCATCATCATGGTCGCGGTCCGGCTGGTCGCCGGGTACGCCCAGCCCCCCGCCCCGATCGAGCACGTCATCGACATCCTGTTCATGGTCGCGGTCGTGTTCCAGGTCGCGATCTGGGCACGCGAGTTGATCCTCGGCACCATCGAGCACCGCACCTCGGCCGAAGGCTATCAGGGCGAAGCCGTCCTCAACGCGATGGGGCTGATCCGCTTGCTGATCAACGTCGTCGTGTTCGCGATCGCGCTGGTCGTGCTGCTCGACAATCTCGGGGTTAACGTGACCGGCCTCGTTGCCGGCCTCGGCGTCGGCGGCATCGCGATCGGCCTTGCGGCGCAGGGCATCTTCGCCGACCTGTTTGCCGCATTGGCGATCATCTTCGACCGGCCCTTCTCGAGAGGCGACCAGGTCAGCTACGGCGACAGTTCGGGCACGATCGAGTCGATCGGGCTCAAGTCGACGCGCATCCGTGCATACACTGGCGAACTCCGCGTGATCGCCAACAAGAACCTGCTCGATAAGGAAATCCTCAACGTCACCGATCGAGATCACATCCGCTTGCCCTTCACCATCGGCGTTGCCTACGAAACCCCGCCGGAAACGCTCGCGCGCATTCCCGGCATCCTCAAGGATCTGGTCGAGGCCGAAGGCGGCACCGCGGCGCGCGCCGGATTCGAGGCGTTCGGCGCGAGCTCGCTCGATTTCGCGCTACTGGTCGATGTTCCGGGCCATGACTGGGCCGTTGCGCATCCCCTGCGCGATCGTCTGCTGGTCTCGATCATGAAGCGCTTCGCAGCGGAAGGCATCTCGATCCCCTACCCGACCCAGACCACCTACACCGCCGCGCCCGACGGCACGCTGATCATGCCTTATCCGGCGGTGCAGCCGGTCAGGCGCATGGATCTCAAGGACGACGAAAAGCCCGCCTGACGGCAGAATGATCCCTCGTTGTGCCGGACGTGATCGGGCAGCAGGATTGCCGCTGCCCCATGACCTTCCGAATTCCGGCTTGTGCCGATGAGTGCGTCTACCTCGCCTCGATGCCTCCTGCGTGGCTTTGCAATCGGCAGGTGCGCGTTCGCGACCGCCCAATCCACGCCCAAAAGCCACGCCCTGCCGCGTTTGTAGATAGCGGTCTCATTTTGTTGAACCATTCCATCGGCCGACGCAGCAAGGAGAATTGACAGCCTCTCTGTTTCTGCATAATTCTTTCCTTTGAGACCGCTAACATAAGGCGCCGTACCGCGCGCAGCCCGAAGAGGCCGGTCATGGGAGAGAGAAGAATGGCCATCCACACACCGAATCCGTCTGCCGCCCGCACCGCCTTGCTGCTGGGCGCCTCGATGCTTGCCGTTGCCGCGACACCGGCGCTGGCGCAGACCGCCGCCGGTCCGGCGAGCCCGCCGCCGTCCACACAAGCCGATACACCCGCTCCGCCCGCCCAGGCCGACATCGTCGTCACCGGCTACCGCGCCAGCCTTGAAAGCTCGACCCGCGCGAAGAAGAATTCGACCGGCTTCACCGACACCATCTTTGCCGAGGACATCGGCAAGTTCCCCGACACCAACATCGCCGAGACGTTCAACCGCATCCCCGGCATCACCATCACCCGCGACACCTCGGGCGAAGGCCTCAATGTCGCGATCCGCGGGCTCGGCACCAACTTCACCAAGGTGCTGCTGAACGGCGCCCCCGTCGCAATCGCCTCGACCGGACGCACCGATGCGCAAAGCACCAACCGCGAAGTCGATCTCGACCTGTTCCCGATCGAGTTGTTCACGCAGCTGACCGTCAACAAAAGCTCGCGCGCCGACCAGCTGGAAGGCGGCGCTGCCGGCACGGTCAACATGCGTTCGGCGCGTCCTTTCGACAATCCGGGCAAGCACTTCACCTATTCGGTCCAGGGCACCGACAACACCAACGCCGACAAGATCGGCTTCCGCGGATCGGCGATCGCGAGCGCCACCTTCGGCAACTTCGGCGTGCTGGTCGGCGGTGCGACGGTGCGCAATTACGTCCGCACGCGCGGCTACGAGACGATCGGCCTCACCAATCCCAACCTCAGCGCCGCGCAATGCGGCGCCGGCAATACATGCAACGGCACCGGCGGCGGCAACTGGACGATTCCCGGCACGGTGCCGTCCAACGCCGGCAACGGCCTGACGCCGGGCGCGACGATCGACGAGCAATTCCTGCTCGACCACAACCCCGGCGCGACGATCGAGCAGATTGACAACGGCCTGATTCCGCGGCTCGGCCGGCCGTCGGACGAATTCGGCCACAAGGACCGCGTCAACGGCATCCTCAGCCTCGAATACCGGCCGAGCGACGCCCTGCATTTCTACGTCGACAGCATGTATGGCGAAAAGAAGAACAACCTGCAGCGTATCGACATGAACTGGGTCGGCCGCAACGGCGCGTCGATTCCGCTCAACACGACTTATGACAAGGACGATTGCAGCGCAGGCTGCACCGTGACCGGCGGCACTTACGCCAACGCGCAGTTCTTCCTCGAATACCGCCCATTCATCGAGCACACGAAATTCTGGGGCGTCAATCCGGGGATGGAGTGGAAGGTCGCCGATAACCTCAAGCTCGCCCTCCAGGCGAACTACACCAAGAGCACTTTCCACCGCGAATCGCCGTCGGTGCTGGTGATCACGCCGGCCAATTCGGGGCTGACGGTCACGTTCGACAATACGAAAGGCGACGTGCCGACGATCGCGTCCAATGTCGATCTCAACGACCCGGCCAATTTCGGCTGGGCCGGCGGGCGGGTGAATATCCAGGACGAGCGCCGCACGACCAAGACGAAGGGGGTGCGCGGCGACCTCACCTGGGGCGACGAGCACCTCAATCTCGAAGTGGGGGGTGCTTATGACGACGTGGCGCGTCGCATCCGCGGGTTCGACAACAGCCAAGCCTGGCAGAACGCCGTGTGCGGAGACAATCCGAGCGTATTCCTGCCCTCCCCCAACACCCAGCCGCCGTGTCAGGGCCTCAGCGCGCCCGGCGCGGCGCCAGCGGGCTATCCCACCTATCCGGGCTACGGCACCGGCTATACGCAGGGGGCGGCTGGGCCGGTCACCTATGGCGGCTCCCTGATCCCCGCCACCTCGCTTGCCAATTACCTCCGGCCCGGGCCGGACGGGTTCATCACTGTAGACTGGCCGGCGTTCCGGGCAGCGTCCAACTATGGCACTTTCCATGCCAACGCGCCCGAATCGGGCGGAACGAACACCGGTGCGAGCGGCGGTTATGTCGATGAGAAGACGACCGGCCTGTTCGCAGAGGTGAACGGAGACGTGCCGGTCGGCGACAACCACCTGCAGTTCAATGCCGGCGTCCGCTGGGTCCACACCAACCAGACGATCGGCGGACAGGTGTCGATCGCCGATCCGCGTAATGTGCTGGTCGACGCCAACGGCGATCCGATCCTCGACGCCAACGGCAAGACGCAGCAGATTCCCGACGGCAGCCGCTATCCCAACATCGTCAATTTTATCGAGACGCATCACGGCTATGATAACTGGCTGCCCTCGGCCAGCGCCGCCTTCCACATCGGCGAGAATGCGGTGGTGCGTGCTGCAGTATCGCGGACGATGACCCGGCCCGATCCGAATTCCGAACTGCCCGGCCTCAATTTCAGCACGCCGTCGGCGGATGTCGGCTCAGTCGGCAACTCGTCGCTGAAGCCCTATCTTTCGACCAATATCGATCTTGGGTTCGAATATTATACCGGCGGCGAAGGCTATGTCGGATTCGCCGCGTTCCGAAAGGCGATCACCGGCTTCACGATCAACGGGTCGGAAACGGTCCCGTTCTCGGCGCTAGCCACCTACGGCGTTACTTACGACACGCTGACGCCGACGCAGCAGCAGGCGATCAACGCGCGCGGCGGCCCCGGCGCAGCGACGGTCGTGCTGCAGCAGCAGGTCAATGCGCCCGGCACGCTCAAGGTCAACGGGCTCGAGCTCAACTGGGTGCAGCCGCTCGATTTCCTGCTCGGCCGCTATCTCGGTCTCAACGGCTTCGGCTTCACCGCCAACCTGACGCTGATCGATCAGAAGAGTTCGGGCTCGGCGCAGAACAGCGCGGTCGCGCTGGGCGTCTCGCCCGTGTCGTACAACATCACGGGATATTACGAGAACGACGGCGTCACGATCCGGCTGTCGACGGTGTTCAACAAGGGCGCACAGGTGTCCGGGTTCAACCAGAACGGCATTCCTGCGGCGGCGCTCTATTCGGACAATTACCAGCAGTGGGACCTGTCCTCGAGCTTCGATATCGGCAAGATCTTCGGCATCGGCCACACGCCGGAGCTGACATTCGACGTGATCAACCTGACCAATGCCAAACAGCGCAGCTATTTCGAGTTCAAGAACGCCACATTCACCAGCTACAAGCCGGGAACGCAGTTCATGATCGGCATCCGCGACAGCTTCTGACCGGACCATCCTCCCTTCGCGGGTCCGGACTTGGGGCGGCCGCCGTGCCGCCCATTTTTTTGCCTTGCATCGCGGCGGCGCGGCTTCAAGGTGCCGCCGCAACCAGAGCTCGTCAGACAAGGACCCGCCGATGCCCTTTTCCGCCTCCTACGTCGCCGACGCCGATCGTTACGACGGTGGGATGCCGTATCGCCGCTGCGGGCGCTCGGGACTCGATCTGCCGGCAATCAGCCTGGGCCTGTGGCAGAATTTCGGGGGCGCCGACGTGTTCGAGACGGGCCGTGCGATGCTGCGCCGCGCGTTCGACCGCGGCGTCACCCATTTCGACCTCGCCAACAATTACGGCCCGCCCTACGGGTCGGCAGAGGAGAATTTCGGCCGCGTGCTGGCGAGCGATTTCGCAAGGCACCGCGACGAACTGGTCATCTCGACCAAGGCCGGCTGGGACATGTGGCCCGGCCCCTATGGCGACGTCGGCGGCAGCCGCAAGTACCTGATCGCCAGCTGCGACCAGAGCCTCAAGCGCATGGGGCTCGACTATGTCGACATCTTCTATTCGCACCGCGTCGATCCGAAAACGCCGCTTGAGGAGACGATGGGCGCGCTCGCGCATCTGCATCGGCAGGGCAAGGCGCTCTACGTCGGCATCTCCAGCTATTCGCCCGAACTGACGCGCAAGGCCGCGACAATTCTTGCCGAATACAAGGTGCCGCTGCTGATCCATCAGCCGAGCTATTCGATGCTCAACCGCTGGATCGAGGATGGCCTTCTCGACACGCTCGAGGAATTGGGAACAGGTTGCATCGCCTTCTCACCGCTGGCGCAAGGGATGCTCACTGCCAAATACCTGAATGGGGTGCCCGCCGATGCCCGCGCAGCGAAGCAAGGATCGCTCTCTCCCGAGCTGCTGAGCGACGACAATCTCGCCCGCATCCGTGCGCTCAATGCGATCGCCGAGCGGCGCGGCCAGACCCTCGCGCAAATGGCAATCGCCTGGGTCCTACGCGATTCGCGGGTCACTTCGGCGCTGATCGGCGCGCGTACGGTGCAGCAGCTCGACAATTCGCTCGACGCGGTCAAAAAGCTGGGCTTCAGCAGCGACGAACTCGCCGAGATCGACCGCTATGCGTCCGAGGGCCGGATCGACCTGTGGAAGGTCTCCTCGGCCCTCGAAGCCGATCAGGTCGCCTGAACGAGACGCCTTCGCTCAGTTCGCCGCCACGAGCCCGATGCTCACGGCCATTGGCGCGCCGCCACGCGCAGCCAAGGCGTTATGCCGCATCGCCTCATCGTGGATCGAAGCGACCTGGCGATCGTAGCTTTGGCGATCCTTGGCGAACAGGACGACCGCCTGGAACTGCTGGTCGTGGGTGATGCCATCGGGCAGCGGATGCAGCGTGCGAATGCTGCTGACGGCGCGAAGTGCCTCGCTGTCCAGCTCGTGATGGCCCGACGTGCCGGCCAGCGTCACCGCCGACGGCGTCCCGTCCTCGCTGCACCGGAAGCGAATGCGAGCCATGCCTTCATTGGCCTCGCGTCCCAGCAGATAAGTCGGATAGTGCAGATGGCCCTCGAGCGACTTGGTCGTGCGTGCCGCCCATTGGTCGATCGTAAGCGGCGTCGCGGTGACGACGATCGGCTTCTTCACCTGTTGCTGCGCGGCATAAGCCGGGGCAAGGAGCGACAGCGCGCTGGCCGCCGCAAGATACAACCGGATGTTCATTCCATGTCTCCCTGTCGCGGGTCGGCAAGACGAGCGGAGGTGGGCGATCGGTTCGCCGCGCCGCCGCATTGTGCCGACGCGAGAGCGACGCCCCAGGGCACCGATCTCGCCGCCAGCCTAAGCCGTTGAATCGGTAGCGCGACGAAACTGCAGTCAATGATCCCATTCGCGCTGCGAGCGGCAGCCGCAGGACCGAACCGTCGTGTTCGGGTGCCGAACGGCACGCGGCGGGATCACGCGCCGCACCGTCTTTGCGTATTGCATGAATACGACAGCGGTGATGCCGTTCGGCGGCAATTGCAGGCAGTTGGCCGTCGCCCGGCGCATTCCGAACGGATTCAATGGCATTCGGCAACATTGCCGCTGCGCACTCCGTCACGGCGGACCATCTCGTTACCATGAGCATTCCGCCCTTGCGGGTAGCGCCACCCTCCGCAGCCGGCGCACGCCCATTCGGCGTCGATTGCCGCTCCGGCCGTTCGGGCGCATTCTGGACACCATGGTTATGGTGGTGATCCGCCCCCGCCCGTTGTCGCCGTCCGCCGGTACGGTCTGGACGATCTTGCTGTTCTGGATCGCGCAGTTCACGTTGTTGACCGCACAGATGATGATGATGGAGCCCGGCCAAGATTCGTCGTTCCTGCTTCCGCGCGCGTGTGTCACGGCAGTGGGTATCGCGCTGTCGTTCGGCATCGCCGCGCTGCTGCAGCGCATCCGACAGCTGCGCCCGCGCTGGCAAATCGTGATCGCTGGGCTAGCCGCGCTGAGTTGCTGCCTGCTTCATGCCGCCGCCAATTTCGCGATCTTCGACTTCTTCATGCCCGTGGCGAACCGCGAAAGCGCCGATCTGGCGAGCTATTTCATGGCGGTCGTGCAGTGGTTCTGGTCCTATGCGGCTTTGTCGGGGCTGCTGCTGGTCCTGTCGTTCGGCGCCCAGGCGGCGGAGCGGGAGCGGCGGATCGCCCAGCTGAGGCATCAGGCGGACAGCGCCCAGATGCGCGCGCTTCGTTACCAGCTCAATCCGCATTTCATGTTCAACACGCTCAATTCGCTTGCCGCCCTGATCGGCCGGCGCGACGGCGCTGCTGCGGAGGAAATGGTCGAGAACCTGGCCGACTTCCTGCGCGCGTCGCTGTCGCTCGATCCGCGCGACGAGATCGCGCTGTCTGAGGAGATCGCGTTGCAGTCGCGCTATCTCGATATCGAGGCGGTCCGCTTCGCCGAACGCCTGCGCGTCGTGATCGATGTGGCCGACGATGCCGGAGGCGCACTGGTGCCGAGCTTGATCCTTCAGCCTCTTATCGAAAATGTGATAAAGTACGCCGTCTCGACGAGCACGACTCCGGTGTTGCTCGTCATTGCGGCACGAGTGGGAGACGGCATGCTGAAGCTCTCCATCCGCAATACCGCCGGTGACGGCACGCCGCGTCCTGCGCACAGCACGGGGGTCGGTCTCGTCAATGTCAGGAACCGGCTGTTCGCGCGTTATGGCGACGCCGCGCAATTTTCCGCGTCGCGTGAGCACGACGACAGCTTCGTCGTTGAGCTGGCGGTGCCTTACGTCGTGGCAGCCTAGCCGTGCTGCGCGGGGTTCTCTGCGACGACGAGCCGCTCGCGCTGGATCGCCTAACCGATATGGTCGGCCGGACCTCTGCAATCGAAGTCGTCGGCACGGCTACCAATGGCCATGCCGCGCTCGCCGCGATTTCGGAGCATCGCCCCGACGTCGCCTTTCTCGACATCGAAATGCCGGGGCTGGACGGATTCGATGTCGTCGAACAACTCGCCCGCTCGGGCGCGGCGACGCCGCTCGTTGTATTCGTGACCGCCTATCCCGAATTCGCTGCACACGCCTTCGACAGCGGCGCGATCGATTTCCTCACCAAGCCCGTACGGCTCGGCCGACTCGAGACGGCGCTCGACCGAGTCCGCCGTGCAATCGACGATCGCAGCGCACAAGCCAGGCTGGATGAGATCGTTCGCCAGATCGAACATCTTCGGCACGAGCGCGAGGCGCACACGCAGCACGACCGGCATCTGTGGGTGGCACAGCGCGGCGAGACGGTGCGCGTCGATCTCGATGCAATCGTGTGGATCCAGGCTGAGGGCGAATACGTCCGCCTCCACCTCGAGACCGCGAGCTATCTGCATCGCGAGCCGATCAGCGCGCTGGTCAACCGGCTCGATCCGGCACGCTATGTGCGCATCCACCGTTCCTATATCGTCGATCGCGATCGCGTCGTGTCGGTGCGGCGTCGGCCCGCCGGCGGCTATGTCGTGCGGATCGGCGACGGCTTGGAGATTCCGGTCGGCCGCAGCTATCGCGGCGAAGCCCGCGCACTTGCCGTCTCGCGCCACAACACGCCCAAATAGCCGGGACTATTCAGCCCATTCGGCGCGCGGAATACCTTGCGCGTAGAGCAAAGCGGTGAGGTCGTTGTGATCGATCCGCGCCGCCGCAGCAGCAGCGACAACGGGCTTGGCATGATAGGCGACCCCGAGCCCGGCGAGCCGGATCATCGCGAGATCGTTGGCGCCGTCGCCGACCGCCAGCGTCTCGTGCTCGGCGAGCCCGAGCGCGACGCGCGCCTCGACCAGCGTGCGTTCCTTGGTGGTGGAATCGACGATCGGCTTCGTTACGGTTCCCGCTAGCGCGCCGTCCGCCAGTTCGAGCACGTTGGCGATGGCGCGGTCGAAGCCGATCTCGCGCGCCACCGGCTCGGCGAAGCGGGTGAAGCCGCCCGACACCAGGATCGTGGTGGCGCCCCGCGCGCGCATCGTGCGGACCAGCGCCTTCGCGCCGGCCATGATCGTCACCCGCTCGGCAAGGCAGCGGTCGATCACCGCCTCTTCCAGGCCCTTGAGCAGCGCCACGCGCGCGTCGAGCGCCGCGCCGAAATCGAGCTCGCCGCGCATCGCCGCCTCGGTGACGGCGGCGATTTGGACCTTGATCCCGGCATAATCGGCGAGTTCGTCGATGCACTCGACGGTGATCATCGTGGAGTCCATGTCAGCGACGAGCAGCTTCTTCTCGCGCCCCCTGGCGGGCTGGACCACGACATCGATGCCGGGGAAAGCGTCCTCCAACGCCGCGCGCGCTTCCTCGGGGGCCGATCGGAACGAAATGTCGGCCGCCTTGCCTTCGTCGATCCACGCCGGCGACTCAGGGCCGCAGCCCCGATCGCGCAAGCGACCGCCGGCCGTCTCGATGATTTCGCCGTCGAGCGTATCGGCTGCTATCAGCGTGGCGATGAACATTGCACCTTCCTTGTTGACGCGCGCGGGCGCCCCAAACCCCGTTCGGGCTGAGCCTGTCGAAGCCCGCCCTTCCCCCGGATCAAGTCCGGGGTCAGGGCGAACGGAGGTGGCGTAATGGCCCTCCCCCGCGTGGCGCTCATTGCAGGCCCGACCGCCAGCGGCAAGTCCGCGCTGGCGCTGGCGCTTGCCGAAAAGCACCAAGGCACCGTCATCAACGCCGATTCGGCGCAGGTCTATCGTGACCTGCGCATCCTCTCGGCGCGCCCTAGCGTGGAGGAGGAGGCGCGCGTGCCGCATCGGCTGTTCGGCTTCATCGACGGCGCGGAAAGCTGCTCGGCGGCGCGCTGGGCGGCGGATGCCCGGATCGCCATCGCCGAAGCTGACGCCGCCGGGCGCCTGCCGATCCTGGTCGGCGGCACCGGCCTTTACCTGCGCACATTGATCGACGGCATCGCGCCGGTTCCCGCGATCGACGCAGCGATCCGCGCAGAGGTGCGCGCGCTGCCGGTTGCCGCGGCTCATGCGCGACTTCGCGAACTCGACCCGCCGGCCGCGGCGAAGCTCTCGCCGGGCGACACGACCCGCATCGCGCGCGCGCTGGAAGTGGTCCGCGCGACCGGCCGCCCGCTCTCGGCGTGGCAGGCCGAGCGCGTCGGCGGGATTGGCAAGGCTGTCACGCTGCTGCCGCTCATCCTGCTCCCCGACCGCGAATGGCTTATCGAGCGATGCGACCGGCGGCTGGCGGCGATGTTCGACCAGGGCGCGATCGAAGAGGTCGAGCGCCTGATCGCGCGGCGCGACGTGCCGCCCGACGCCCCGGTGCGCCGCGCGATCGGCGTACCCGAGATCGCCGCCCTGATCGCCGGCGAGATCGATCGCGAGACCGCGCTGGAGCGCGCCCGGCTCGCCACCCGCCAATATGCCAAGCGCCAATATACCTGGTTCCGCAACCAGCCGCCCGCCGGCTGGACGCGAGCTGCCGAGACAATAACGTGCGATCTCGTTCGTAGTTTTGAAACAAAATTCTTTTCGTGAGGGTTGACGAGCACTTTTCCTGTCGTTAGCAGGCCGGGCTCCGCCATGTTATTGCAGTGCGGCAAATCACGGAGAATCATCATGGCCGAAAAGAGCGGCGCCGACATCCTGATCGAGGCCTTGTGCGACCTCGGTGTCGAGCTCGTGTTCGGCTATCCGGGCGGCGCGGTGCTGCCGATCTACGACGCGCTGTTCCAGCAGAAGCGGATTCGCCACATCCTCGTCCGCCACGAGCAGGCGGCGACGCACGCGGCGGAGGGCTATGCTCGCGCGACGGGCAAGCCCGGCGTGGTGCTCGTCACCTCGGGCCCCGGCGCGACCAACGCGATCACCGGCATCACCGACGCGCTGATGGATTCGATCCCGATGGTGGTGATCTCGGGCCAGGTCGCGACGCACCTGATCGGCACCGACGCCTTTCAGGAGGCAGATACGGTCGGCCTCACCCGCCACTGTTCGAAGCACAATTACCTGGTCAAGGACCCGGCGCGGCTCGGCGCGATTGTCCATGAGGCGTTCCATATCGCCACCTCGGGCCGCCCCGGCCCGGTGGTGATCGACATCCCCAAGGACGTCCAGGTCGCCACCGCACGCTATGCCAAGCCGGCGGGGATCGCGCACAAGACCTATCGCCCGCAGGTCGAGGCCGATCCCGCGCTGATCGAAACCGCGGTCGAGCTGCTCGCCGCGGCGGAGCGGCCGATCTTCTATACCGGCGGCGGCATCATCAATTCGGGGCCCCGCGCCTCCGAGTTGCTGCGCGAGTTCGCCGCGCTGACCGGCGCGCCCGTCACCTCGACGCTGATGGGGCTGGGCGCGCTCCCCGCATCCTCGCCGCAATGGCTCGGGATGCTGGGGATGCACGGCACCTACGAAGCCAATCTGGCGATGAACAAGGCCGACCTGATCATCGCGCTGGGCGCGCGGTTCGACGACCGCGTCACTGGGCGGCTTGATGCCTTCGCGCCGCATTCGAAGAAGATCCATATCGATATCGACCGCTCGAGCGTCAACAAGAACGTGCGCGTCGATCTGCCGATCATCGCGGACGTCGGCCACGCGCTCGACGCGATGATCGGGGTGTGGAAAGCGCGAGGCCTTTCTGCCCCCGATCTCGGCGAATGGTGGCGGCGGATCGACGGCTGGCGCGCGACGCGCAGCCTCGACTTTCCCGAGACCGACCCAAGGGCGATCATGCCGCAGCGCGCGATCCGCGCGCTGTGGGAGGCGACGAAGGACAAGGCGCCGATCATCACCACCGAGGTCGGCCAGCATCAGATGTGGGCGGCGCAGCATTTCGGTTTCGAGGCGCCCAACAAATGGCTGACGAGCGGCGGACTCGGCACGATGGGCTATGGCCTCCCCGCCGCGATCGGCGCGCAGCTCGGCAATCCGGGGGCGCTCGTCATCGACATCGCCGGCGAGGCCTCGATCCAGATGAACATCCAGGAGCTGGCGACCGCGACGCAATACCGCTTGCCGGTCAAGGTGTTCATCCTCAACAATCAATATATGGGCATGGTTCGGCAGTGGCAGGAACTGACCTATTCCAGCCGCTATTCGGAGAGTTACAGCGACTCCCTGCCGGATTTCGTCAAGCTCGCCGAAGCCTATGGCTGGAAGGGCATCCGCATCGAGAACCGCGACCAGCTCGACGACGGCATCGCCGCGATGCTCGCGCACGACGGCCCGGTGCTGGTCGATTGCGCGGTGTCGCAGCTCGCCAACTGCTTCCCGATGATCCCGTCGGGTGCGGCGCATACCGACATGATCCTCCAGGCCAACGAGGTGTCGGGCACGATGGACGACGAAGCGAAGGCGCTGGTGTGATGATGAGAAAATCAAATCAAAAGCCCCTCCCCTTGAGGGGAGGGGTTGGGGTGGGGCAGTCGGAATGCTTCGCTGTCGGCGCCCCCTACCCCCCGCCCCCCTTCCCTGAAGGGGAGGGGGAGTGATGCACATCCGCGAAGAAACCCGCGAGCGGCATACGCTCTCGATCATCGTCGATAACGAACCCGGCATCCTCGCGCGGATCGCGGGGCTGTTCACCGCGCGCGGCTACAATATCGAGAGCCTGACCGTCACCGACATCTCGGAGGACGATCTTGTCAGCCGGATCACCATCGTCACCTCGGCCTCGGCCTATGTGATGGAGCAGATCATCGCCCAGCTCGAGCGGCTGGTGCCGGTCCACAAGGTCTCCGACCTGACCGTCCTCGGGCCTCACGTCGAGCGCGAGCTCGCACTCGTCAAGGTCGCCGGCACCGGCGACCACCGAATCGAGGCGCTGCGCCTCGCCGACGTCTATCGCGCGCGCGTGATCGACGCGACGATCGAAAGCTTCGTGTTCGAAGTGACCGGCGGCAGCGACAAGATCGACACCTTCATCGCGCTGATGCGCGAGGTCGGCCTCATCGAGGTCGCCCGCACCGGCATCGTCGCCATCGCGCGAGGCGCGAAGGGGGCATAATCAATCCATGTGCTCCTGCGAAAGCAGGAGCCCAGAGTTGCTTGGCTCTGGGCTCCTGCTTTCGCAGGAGCACGCTGAATGAAAGGAACTATCATGCGTGTCTATTACGATCGCGACGCCGATCTGAACCTGATCACGAACAAGAAGATCGCGATCGTCGGCTATGGCAGCCAGGGCCATGCCCATGCGCAAAATCTGCGCGATTCTGGCGTCAAGGAGGTCGCGATCGCGCTGCGCGAAGGCTCGCCGACGCGCAAGAAAGCCGAAGCCGCCGGTTTCCAGGTGATGACCAACGCCGAGGCCGCCAAATGGGCTGACATCGTCATGATCCTCGCTCCCGACGAGCATCAGGCGGCGATCTGGGACGCCGACCTCAAGGGCAACATCCGCCCCGGCGCCGCGATCGCCTTCGCCCACGGCCTCAACGTCCATTTCGGCCTGATCGAACCGCCCGCGGACATCGACGTCATCATGATCGCGCCCAAGGGGCCGGGCCATACCGTCCGCAGCGAATATGTTCGCGGCGGCGGCGTGCCCTGCCTGATCGCGGTCCATCAGGATGCGAGCGGCAATGCGCACGACATCGCGCTCGCCTATGCGAGCGGGGTCGGCGGCGGCCGCTCGGGCATTATCGAGACCAACTTCCGCGAGGAATGCGAGACCGATCTGTTCGGCGAGCAGGCGGTGCTGTGCGGCGGCCTGTCTCACCTCATCACCGCTGGGTTCGAGACTTTGGTCGAGGCCGGCTACGCGCCCGAAATGGCCTATTTCGAGTGCCTCCACGAGGTGAAGCTGATCGTCGATCTGATGTATGAGGGCGGCATCGCCAACATGCGCTATTCGATCTCGAATACCGCCGAGTACGGCGACATCACGACGGGTCCGCGGATCATCACCGAACAGACCAAGGCCGAGATGAAGCGCGTCCTCGCCGACATCCAGGCGGGCCGCTTCGTGAAAAATTTCGTCCTCGACAACCGCGCCGGCCAGCCCGAGCTCAAGGCCAGCCGCAAGGCCGCCGCCGCGCACCCGATCGAAAAGGTCGGCGCGGAGCTTCGCGCGATGATGCCGTGGATCGGCGCGAACAAGCTGGTGGATAAGGAGAAGAACTAGCTTCGCCGCGTCAGAACTCGGGAATCCACCTCCTTTGTCGTCATGCCGGACTTGATCCGACATCCAGGGTTCCAGGCGCAGCGCCCTCGACTCTGGATTCCGGATCAAGTCCGGGAGGACGACGGCTTCTGAAACGTCCGCTTTCGCTGGCATGACGAGTCTGGCTATAACGGCTCCGCAACAAGCCGGAGTCGTCCCTATGCGTCTCGCCTTCGCCGCCCTTCTCGCCCTGGCCGCCGTCCCCGTCCTCGCGCAGGACATGCCCAAGCACGCCCCCGGCGCGCCCGATCCGTCGCGCGCGGTCGCGGGCACGTATACGGTCGACCCCGATCACACCCAGGTGCTGTTCACCCTCGGCCATCTCGGCTTCAGCGAATATACCGGCATGTTCACGCGGCCGACCGGCACGCTGACGCTCGATCCCGCGAACGCCTCCAACGACGCAGTCGACATCAGCTTCCCGATCGACAAGGTGCTCACCACCTCGCCC
>DASTWI010000023.1:0-26380 GCA_035776635.1 Sphingomonas sp.
GTGGTCGCCGAACTGATGAAGCAGGGCCTGATCCGCGAGGACGCGATCACCGCCAACGGCCGCACGATCGGCGACAATTGCCGCGATGCGACGATCGAGGACGACAAGGTCATCCGCACCTTCGACAACCCGATGAAGCAGGACGCCGGCTTCATCGTGCTTTCGGGCAATCTGTTCGACGCCGCGATCATGAAGACCAGCGTGATCTCCGACGAATTCCGCGCGCGCTACCTCTCCAATCCCGACGATCCCGAGGCGTTCGAAGGCCCGGCGGTGGTGTTCGACGGGCCCGAGGATTATCACCGCCGCGTCGATGATCCGGCGCTGAACATCACCAAGGAAACGCTGATGTTCATGCGCGGGGCGGGGCCGATCGGCTATCCCGGCGCCGCCGAGGTGGTCAACATGCGGCCGCCGGCTTACCTCATCACCGAAGGCGTCTCGGCGCTGCCGTGCATCGGCGACGGGCGCCAGTCGGGCACGTCGGGCAGCCCCTCGATCCTCAACGCCTCGCCCGAGGCGGCGGCGATGAGCGGCCTCGCCCTGCTGCAGACGGGCGATCGCGTGCGCATGGACCTCAGGAAGCGTCGCGTGGACGTGCTGATCCCCGACGAGGAACTCGCCCGGCGCCGCGCCGATCTGGAGGCGCGGGGCGGCTATCCCTATCCCGCCTCGCAGACGCCGTGGCAGGAAATCCAGCGCCAGATCGTCGGGCAGATGAACACCGGCATGATTCTGGAAGGGGCGGAAAAGTACCAGCGCATCGCGCAGACGAAGGGCCTTCCGCGCGATAATCACTGATCGCATTGGCCACGCCGGCCAACTTCTTCATCGGAGGAAGGATGAAGCGCAAAGCAGCATCGATCGGACTTGCGGCCATGCTGGCGCTTCACCCTCCGGGCGCGTTGGCCGGCCCACCGGCCGTTCGGCGGCCGGCTACAAACGGCGCGCCGATCCTCCCCGAAGCCGCCATTGCCCACCGGTGGTTCGGGAACGATGCGGCGTGGTACGCGAACAACATTCCGTTCTTCGATTCGCCGGACGCGAAGCTCAACCAGATCTATTACTACCGCTGGAAGGTGTTCCGCGCACACATTCGGGACGTCGGTCCGCAAGGCGTCGTCTTCACCGAATTCCTGCCCAAGGTGAGTTGGGACCGCACGCCTTATTCGACGCTCAACGATTCCGCGGTTTTCCCGATCTACGACGGACGTTGGCTGCGCGACCGCAGCTATCTCAATGATTGGATCACCTATATCTGGACGGGCGGCGGCGACGACCGGCATTTCTCGGAATCGCTGGCGGATGCGACCTGGCGCCGGTTCCTGGTCGATGGCGACGAGCGTTTCGCCACGCGCTTCCTGCCGTCGATGGAGCAGATGTACAGCTTGTGGGACGATCACTACGATTTCGACAAGCATCTCTATTGGATCGAGCCATTGCTCGATGCGACGGAATATTCGATCGCCTCGATCGATGCGAGCGGCGGCAAGGACGGCTTCACCGGCGGGCAAGCGTTCCGTCCCTCGATTAACAGCTACATGTTCGCCAATGCCCGGGCGATCAGCCGGCTGGCGGCGCTGGCCGGCGACCGCGCGACGGCGCTGCGCTATGCGGCCAAGGCCGCCGATCTCAAGGAACATGTCGAGCACGACCTATGGGCCCCGACGCTTCATCACTTCATCGACCGTTATCAGGTCGACAATCAGTATGTGCATTATTGGCAGCCGATCCGCGGTCGCGAGTTGGTCGGGTACACGCCGTGGACGATGGGCTTGTTCGACGGCGATCCGCAATACGCGATCGCATGGCAGCATGTGCTCAAACCCGATCAGCTCCGCAGCGGCTTCGGCTTGCGCACAGCCGAGCCGAGCTATCAATATTACATGCGACAATATCGTTATGATCAGGCAACCGGCCAGCCCGAATGCCAGTGGAACGGGCCGATCTGGCCCTTCCAGACGACGCAAGCGCTGATCGGTCTTGCCAACCTGCTAGACACGACGAAGCAGGACGTTGTCTCCCGATCGGACTATGCGGCGTTGCTCCGGCAATATACCGATCTCCATTATACCAATGGCAAGCCTGACATCGAGGAGAATTATGATCCGGCGACCGGCAAGCCGATTGTCGGCCTGCCGCGCAGCCATCACTACTACCACTCCGCTTATGTTGACCTGATCATCTCCGGATTGATCGGCATCAGACCGCACGCCGATGACGTGCTGGAGGTAAATCCGCTGGTGCCGCGCGATCCTCGCGATCCCAATGCGCTGCCCTGGTTCGCGCTGGAGCACGTGCCCTATCACGGACATCTGGTCGACGTCGTCTTTGATCGCGATGGCACTCATTATCACCGCGGCATCGGACTGCAGTTGTTCGTCGATGGCCGCCGCGTCGCTAAAGCGCCAGTCTTGACTCGCCTTATGGCACGGGTCCGTCGGGCGACTGTGCCGTCCACGCCGCGCAGCACTGACCTTGCCGTGCATCTGACGGGGCAGGCGTTCCCCAAACCCTCCGCGTCCATCAATAATGGTGACGGCCAGAGCCTGATCCAAAGCATCGACGGGCGCCTGTGGTTCTTCCCGGAAATCCAGCAGGGCTGGACCACGCAACGCTCGCCCCATGCCACAGATTGGTACGCGCTCGATTTTGGCAGGCCGACGGCGATCGCCGCATCGACGTTGTTTTTCCTCGACGACGGCAGAAATTTCGCCGCGCCGCGAAGCTATACGATCCAGTATCTCGATGCCGGCCGATGGCGCGATGTCGGCGCGCCTGCTGCGGAGCCGATCGCCAATGGTGCCAACGCCGATCGCTGGCCTTCGGTGACAGCGCGCCATTTTCGCGTGCAAGTCTCCGCCCCTGGGGCAAATCGCGCCGTCCGCCTGCTGGAATGGAAGCTCTATGCAACCCAGGCGCAGCACCGCTTTGTCGGGCGCTGAGATAGCCGGTTACCCTCGGCTATTGGCGGAAGCGTCGCCGGACCGCTGGCATAGGGCCTGATCGGCGAGACCTTGCCCGATACGCCTTGTGCGAGGCAAGATTGGTCATGTGCATCAGCGAGTTGGGAACTCCCATAGCTCATCCGAGGAGATGCCATGGGGGGCGAGATCGACTAAGCGTCGAGCCATTTGAGAAATTGCCGGAGACGTCGCCGAATTCGACAAAAGCGAGTGTGTGGATGCACGACATCAGCAATTTCGCGCAGGAAACGTAGAGGCGCGCGTTGAACAAGATCCGGATCGCCTGGAAATAGTCATCATGTATCAGCTCGAACGGCCCCGCCGCCGAGGGAAGCGAAAGCCCCTTGCGCTGGCGCAGAAGCGCTCGTTCGGAAATGCGCCTGGGCACCCGGCCCGAGAGCCCGCTGACGTTAGCTTTTTGCGGTGAACGAACCCTGCTCGGCCGAGAGTCCGGCGTAGCGGCGGGTGACCTTGGGAAGCGATTGCTCGATCCATTCGGCCATGCGCCGCTCTTCGTCGAGCGTCTGCTCGAGCAGCGACACGGCGCTGCTGAAGCCCTCCTCGGCGAGCGCGATCAGCGCCGTATAGCTCGCGATTTCATAATTCTCGAACGCGAAGTTGGCGATGCTGTTCTTGATGATCTCGTCGCCGGCGAAGCTATGAGCGATCGCGGCCATGCTGCCGCCCATGCTCATCGTCATGTCCTTGAAGGTCGACCCGCTTTCGTCGAGATCGGACATGATTTCGTCCAGGCGCCTGATCTGCCCATGAGTCTCGTCAATATGCGAGCGGAGCTTTTCCGCGACCTCCGGATAGTGCTCGATCCGTGCGACCTGAGGCTCCATGATCGAGAGCGCCTGCTTCTCGAGACCATGCGCATTTTTTAGACCGGTTATGAACAGCTCGCGTACGCGATCCAAGACTGGCGCATCTTGTGTCGTCGACATCTGACCTCTCCTTCAGGGAAATCGACCAACGCCTCGCGCGGGCAGGCGTTTCATGCAGGCGGAAAATGGTCGAGGTCCGGACGCGGCATCGGCGTCATTATGGCCCGACAAGGACCAGCGGCCGCAGAGAAAGGTCCGCTTCAGTCGAGTAGAGCGAAATAAAGCTTTTGGTCATCGAACTTAGATGAAGCTTGAGCGTTCTGGACCCGAAATGGATGAACTGTCGACCCGACACAGATCGGGCGGGACGAGGCGATGGCGAGGGACAGCCAATGAAGGGATCCGCGCGACACCTCACACTGGTCGAGAAGATTGCGGCTGCGTTCGTGCTGCTGGGCGCGTTCGCGACGCTCGCTTATGCCTTCGGTGAGACATGGATCGGCTGATACCGGCGCCATGCGTCGCCCGGGCTGAGTTCACCGGTCGATGAGCGCCGCGCGATCCTGGCGCGTGTCGCGGACCGTGGTCATCGTGGTCGGGGCGGCGATCGTCGCCATTGCGCTGATCTTTTTGTTCACCAGCCTATGGGGTCCCAAGCCGCCGCCTGCGACCGAGCCGCCAGTCCACGCCTATGCCGGAAGCACCGGGGCTGTCGCGGCGCGCGCCGCGGCGCCTCCCGACGACGGGCAGTGGACGATGGCGGCGAAGAACTACGCCAGCACGCGCTTCGCCGCCGCGAACGAGATCAACACCGGCACTGTCGGCAAGCTGCAGGTCGCCTTCACCTTCTCGACCGGAATCGCCAAGGGGCATGAGGCCGCGCCGCTGGTGGTCGGCGGCACGATGTATATCGTCACGCCCTTTCCCAACATCGTCTATGCGCTCGACCTGACCAAGCCGGGCGCGCCGGCGAAATGGAGTTACAAGCCCAAGCCGCTGTCGGCGGCGCAGGGCGTTGCGTGCTGCGACGTCGTCAATCGCGGCGCGGCCTATGCCGACGGACGCATCTTCTTCAACACGCTCGACAATCGCACGATCGCGCTCGATGCCCAGACCGGCAAGGAGGTTTGGGACACCCAGCTCGGCAGCATTGAGCAAGGCGCGACGATGACGATGGCGCCGCTGGTGGTCGACGGCAAGGTGCTGGTCGGCAATTCGGGCGGCGAGATGGGGGTGCGCGGCTGGCTGGTCGCGCTCGACGCAGGCAGCGGGAAAATTGCGTGGAAAGCCTATGCCACCGGTCCCGACAAGGACGTGCTGATCGGCAAGGACTACAAGCCCTTCTACGCCTCGGTGCGTGGGCATGACCTCGGCGTGTCGAGCTGGCCGCCCGAGGCGTGGAAGATCGGCGGCGGCAATAGCTGGGGCTGGATCAGCTACGATCCCGAGCGGCGGCTGGTCTATTACGGCACCGGAAATCCGGGGCCGTGGAATTCCGAGCAGCGGCCGGGCGACAATCTCTACACCAGCGGCGTGTTCGCGCGCGACATCGATACGGGGCAGGCGCGCTGGTTCTACCAGAGCACGCCGCACGATCTGTGGGATCACGACGACATCAACGAGGAAATCCTGCTCGACTTGCCGGTGAACGGCCGGATGCGCCAGGTGATGGTGCGGCCCGACCGCAACGGCTATTTCTACGTCATCGATCGCGGCACCGGCGAGGTGCTGTCGGCGACGCCCTATGGCTATATCACCGCCTACAAGGGCGTCGATCTCAAGACCGGGCGGTTGATCCCCAATGCTGCGTTGGAGCCCAAGGAAGGGCGCGTCATCCGCGGCATCTGCCCCGCGGCGCCGGGAATGAAGGACTGGAATCCTTCCGCGTTCAGTCCGCTGACCGGCCTCGTCTACATCCCGCACAACAACCTGTGCATGGACTGGGGGAGCTTCGAGGCGAACTATATCGCCGGCACGCCCTATATCGGCGCCGACGTCAAATATTATGCCGGGCCGGGCGGCAATCGCGGCGTCGTCACCGCGTGGGACCCGGTCCATGCCCGGCCGGTGTGGGAGATCAAGGAGGACCTGCCGGTATGGAGCGGCGCGCTCACCACCGGCGGCGGCCTGATGTTCTACGGAACGATGGACGGCTGGTTCAAGGCGGTCGATCAGCGCAGCGGCAAGCTGCTCTGGAAGTTCAAGACGGGCTCGGGGATCATCGGCCAGCCGATCAGCTATCGCGGGCCCGACGGGCACCAATATATCGCGATCCTGTCGGGGGTCGGCGGCTGGTCGGGCGCGGTGGTCAGCGGCAATCTCGACACGCGCGACGCGACCGCGGCGGTCGGCTGGGGCGGGGTGATGGCCGACCTGCCCAAGAAGACGACGGCGGGAGGAATGCTCTATGTCTTCGCGCTGCCGCACTAGCCTGCTCGTCCTCGCTGCGCTCGCGCTGCTCGCCGGCTGCGACCGCGAGGAGCGGCGCAGCCGGGGCAATCCGCTGGGCGAAGCCGCGCTCGGCGGCCCGCGCGAATCTACGCTCCAGCCCGGCGTTGCGGTGACGCCGCCGCCCGATGCGCGCGCCGCCGATTTCGAAGAGAACGCCTATGCCGTCTCGCAGGGGCAGCAGCTCTTCACGCAAATGAACTGCGTAGGCTGCCACGCGCATGGCGGCGGCGGGATGGGGCCGCCGCTGATGGATGACACATGGATCTACGGCGGGCGGATGGACCAGATCGTCGCCTCGATCGACCAGGGGCGGCCCAACGGCATGCCGTCGTGGCGCGGCAAGCTGACGCCGCAGGAGATGTGGCAGCTCGCCGCCTATGTCCGCTCGCTGTCGGCGCAGCCGCGCGAGGACGTGCTGTCGGGCCGCGCCGAATCCGAAAGCGCGACCGAGCCGCCGACGCTGCGCAGCCGCGAGCGCGTGATCCCCTCCTCGGGCGCGGGCGTCGAGGGGACGACGCAATGAGACGCGCGCGCCTCGGGCTCGGCTTCGCCGCCGTGCTCGGCGGATGCGACGGCATTCAATCGATGACCGAGGGCGCAGGATTCCAGGGCGAGCAGTTCAGCGACCTGTTCACGGTCTTCTTCGCAGTGACTGGGTTCTTCTACATTCTGGTCATTTTGGGGCTGATCGGCGGGCTGATCCTACGGCGTCGCGGCGAGGCGGACGAGAAAGCGGCGCGGATCGGGCTGGTGAGCTGGCTCGGGGCGGTTCTGGTCGGACTGACCGGCCTCACGATTGCAAGCTATGTCATGGACCGCAACGTCGCCGCCGCCAGCCCGGCGAACCCGCCGCTCGAGGTGCAGATCACCGGCAACCAATGGTGGTGGGACGTCACCTACAAGAATGGCGTTCCGGGTGAGGAGCTGCGCACCGCGAACGAGCTTCACCTGCCGGTCGGTGTGCCGGTCAAGCTGACGCTCAAGACCAACGATGTCATTCACAGCTTCTGGGTGCCCGCGCTCGGCGGCAAGCAGGACTTGATTCCCGGCCGCACCAATACGCTGACGGTGCTGCCGACGCGGGTCGGGACATTCCGCGGGCAATGCGCCGAGTTCTGCGGCGCGCAACACGCGCATATGGCGCTCGACGTGACGATCGAGCCGCTCGGCGCCTTCCGAAAATGGTGGACCGCAGGGCTCGCGCCGGCCGCGCCGCCGGCGACGCCGCTCGCGCAAGCCGGCTATCGCTTCGTGATGACGCAGCAATGCGCGAGCTGTCACAACATCTCGGGCACACCAGCCTCGGGGCGGTTCGGCCCGGACCTGACGCATGTCGCGAGCCGCCGCTCGATCGGCGCGGGGACCTTTCCGATGACCAAGGGACACCTGTTCGCCTGGGTCGCCGATCCGCAGGGGGCCAAGCCAGGGAACCACATGCCGTACGTCGGCCTCAACGCCGACCAGCTCCACGCGGTCGTCGCCTATCTCGGTGGGCTCAAATGAGCGAGATCGCGCGCGACGGCGAGAGCCTCAAGGGTTTCGAGCTCGACGAGCGGCTGACGCGCACCTGGTCGCGCGCCCCGGGGCTGTGGGGCTGGCTGACCACGGTCGATCACAAGGAGATCGGGCGGCGCTACATCTGGACGGCGATGACCTTCATGGTGCTGGGCGGCATCCTCGCTGGCATCATGCGCACGCAGCTGGCGCGGCCCGAGAGCGGGCTGATCAGCGCCGATCGCTACAACCAGATCTTCACCATGCACGGCACGACGATGATGTTCCTGTTCGCCGTGCCGGTGATGGAAGCGATCGCGATCTACATCATTCCCTTGATGGTGGGGACGCGCAACATCGCCTTCCCACGGCTCAACGCCTTCAGCTACTGGACCTATCTGTTCGGCGCGCTGCTGCTGTGGGTCGGGTTCATCCTCAATGTCGGGCCGGACGCGGGCTGGTTCAGCTACGTGCCGCTGTCAGGCCCCGAATATTCGCCCGGCAAGCGCACAGACATCTGGGCGCAGATGATTACCTTCACCGAGGTTGCGGGCATCGCGGTGGCGATCGAGTTGACCGCGACGATCCTCAAGATGCGCGCGCCGGGGATGACGCTCGCAAAGATGCCGCTGTTCGTCTGGGCGATCCTGGTCACCTCGATCATGATCATCCTGTCGCTGCCCGCGGTGGCGCTCGCCTCGGCGATGCTGCTGTCGGACCGGCTGATCGGGACGCAGTTCTTCAATTCGTTCGAGCACGGCGACGCGCTGCTCTGGCAGCACCTGTTCTGGTTCTTCGCGCATCCCGAGGTCTATATCATTTTCCTGCCCGCGACCGGCTTCGTCAGCCAGATCGTCGAGACCTTCACGCATCGCCGCGTGTTCGCCTATCCGGCGATGGTGCTGGCGCTGGTCGCGACCGGGTTCCTGAGCTTCGGCGTCTGGGTCCACCATATGTTCGCGACCGGGCTGCCGCGGCTCGGCTATGACTTCTACACCGCGTCGAGCATGGCGGTGGCGATCCCCGCAGCGATCCAGATCTTCTGCTGGATCGCGACGATCTGGCTCGGGCGACCGCGCTTCCGGGTGCCGTTCCTCTACGTCATCGCCTTCATCGTCACCTTCGTGATCGGCGGGCTTTCGGGCGTGATGGTGGCGAGCGTGCCGATGGACCTCGAGCTCCACGATACCTATTTCGTCGTCGCGCACTTCCACTACGTGCTGATCGGCGGCGCGGTGTTCCCGCTGCTCGGCGCGATCACCTATTGGTTTCCCAAGTTCACCGGGCGGCTGCTGTCCGAGGGTTTGGGCACGGCGGCGTTCTGGCTGGTGACCGTCGGCTTCAACGTCGCGTTCTTCCCGATGCACATCACCGGCATGATGGGGATGCCGCGGCGGGTTTATACCTATCCCGACCATATGGGCTGGGACGGGCTCAACCTGCTGTCGTCGCTCGGCGCGCTGGTCATCTGGATCGGGGGGCTGATCTTCATCGCTAACGTGTTCCTGGCGCTGCGCCGCCCGCGCAGCGCGCCCGCCAATCCGTGGGGCGGATCGAGCCTCGAATGGGCGACCGAGTCGCCGCCGCCGCCGTACAATTTCGCGCACCAGCCGATCGCCACCGGCCACACGCCCTTGTGGGACATGGACGGCGCGCTGCCGGTGATGACGGGGCTGCGCGTCGATGATCGGGAGCAGCTCCTCACCACGCCGACCGAGGCAGCGCCCGATACCCGCTACCCCTCGCCCGAGCCAACGATCTGGCCGCTGCTTTCGGCGATCGCGCTGGCGGCGCTGTTCATCGGCTCGATCTTCACGCCCTGGGCGATCGTCATCGGCACGATCCCGCTCGGCGTCGGGTTCATCGCCTGGTTCTGGCCCAAGAGCCCGCCCAGCGAAGAGCCGGTGATCGAATGAGTGCGCCGGTCCGCTTCGAGGGCGATCTCGCCCACCTCGCCACCCACGGCTTCGGCCCGCGCAGCCTGACCTGGTGGGGGATCATTGGCTTCATGGTCGTCGAGGGCATGTTCTTCGCGCTGCTGTTCGGCGCGTATTTCTTCATCCTCGACAAGGAACAGACCTGGCCGCCGCAACCCTATGCGCCGCCTGGCCTGGCGGCAGGCACGATCCTGACCGTGCTGATCGTGCTCACCGAGATTCCCAACGCGATCGTCAAGAAGGCGGCCGAAACATTCGATCTGGAGACGGTGCGGAAGGGATTGGTGGTGATGAGCCTGCTGCCGCTGCCGCTGTTCGTGCTTCGGGGGTTCGAGTTCGCGTCGTTGAACGTGATGTGGACCGACAACGCTTACGGCTCCATTCTGTGGGCGCTGCTCCTCACCCATACGATCCACCTCATCACCGATTGGGGCGACACCGTGGTGCTGACAGCCCTCATGTTCACCGAGCACGGCAAGTCGGCCAACCGCTTCGTCGATACCAGCGAGAATGCCGCCTATTGGCGCTTCGTCTGGGGCTCGTGGCTGATCGTCTATCTGCTGATCTATTGGGTGCCGCGATGGCTGACGTGACGCGAGCGGTACTCCCCTGGTCGGGCGTGATCGGCGGCGCGGCGGGCTGGTTCGTCAGCCAGCAGGCCGGGTCGAACATGGTGTTCGCGCATTGCGAGAACGGCCAGTGGTGGGGCGTGGCGCTGATTGGGCTGCTTGGGATTGCGCTGGCGGTGGGCGGCGGAGTGCTGTCCTACCGGTGTTGGCGCACCGGAGAGCGGGAGGCGAGCGGGCATCGCTTCGTCGGACTGCTCGGCTTGCTGATCGCGGCGCTGCTCGCCTTTCCGATCCTGATGCAGACGATCGCGGGTCTGCTCGTGCCGGGATGCCTGTCGTGAGATGGGCGGGCGCCGTTCTGCTACTTGCGTTATCCGGCGCTGCGTGGGCGCATGGCGGGTATGTGCATGAGGACTCGCCGGGATGGACGTTCGACGCTTCGGTGACGCTGCCGCTCGCGATCGTGCTGATCCTCTACGGCGTCGGCCTCGCGCGGCTGTGGCGGCGTTCGCGCAACGGCCATGCGCGGCTGCGGCGCGAGGCGCGGCTGTTCGGCGCCGGCTGGCTGGTGCTCGCCGCCGCGTTGGTCTCGCCGCTCCACGAGGCGGGCGAGCGGTCGTTCACGATGCACATGATCGAGCACGAGCTCATCATGCTCGTCGCGGCACTGCTGCTCGCGATTTCCGGGGCGGGACCGGTGCTGCTCTGGGGCTTGCCTGCACGAGCGCGGCGCGGGATCGGGCGGCTGCTCCATGCGCCTGCGGTTGAGGCGAGCTGGAACGGCGTGTCGTCGCCATGGATCGCCACCGCGCTTCAGGCGGTCGCCTTGTGGGTGTGGCACGCGCCGGCGCTGTTCGATCGAGCGCTCGCCAGCGAGGGCTGGCATGCCGTCCAGCATCTGAGCTTCCTCGTCACCGCGCTGATCTTCTGGTGGTCGATCCACGAAACGCAGTCGCGCGGGCGGGTCGGCGTCGCGGTGTTCTGCCTGCTCGTCACCGCGTGCGTCGGCGCGGCGCTCGGCGCGCTAATGGCGCTGTCGTCGAGCCCCTGGTATGCCGGCTATGCGGCGATGGGGATGACGCCCTACGGCCTCACCCCCGAACAGGATCAGCAGATGGCGGGGCTCATCATGTGGATTCCCGGCGGGATCGTCCACATGGCCGCGGCGCTGGTCATCCTCTTCCGCTGGCTCTCGCCGCAGGAGGCGCCCCATGTCGTCGCTGCGGAATAGGCGGATCGGCCTCGGCGTCGCGTTCGCGGTGGTCGTGCTCGCGATCGGCGGGGTACTGGGCGAGCGCACCTACGAGCAGCACGACCTCACCGGCCGCGCCGAATCGCTGACCGGCGGCAATGTCGCGCGCGGCAAGGCGCTGTTCGCTGCTTATGGCTGCGGCGGGTGCCACACCGTCGACGGCGTGCCGCAGGCGCAAGGCATGGTCGGCCCGCCGCTCGACACGATCGCGGTGCGCGCGATGATCGGCGGCCGGCTGGCCAATTCGCCGGCCAACCTGGAGAGGTGGATCCAGGACCCGCAAGTCGTCTCGCCTGGAACGGCGATGCCCGATTTGGGAGTCACGCCCGCGCAGGCGCGCGACCTCGCCGCATTCCTCTACACGCAATCGTGAAGCAACAGCTTCTTCTCCTCCTCCTGCTGCTAGCCGGCTGCCAGGCGTCGGCGCCGCGGACGGGAACGATCTACGTGTCCGATGAGACCGCGAACGTCATCCACGTCATTAACGCCGGCAGCTTGGCCGAAAAGGCGCGCATCGCGGTCGGGCATCGGCCGCGCGGGATGGCGGTGTCGCCCGATCACCGCACGCTCTACGTCGCGCTCGGCAACGACAACCGGATCGCGGCGGTCGATTTGGCGCAGGGCAAGGTCGTAGGACTGCTGCCCTGCGGGCCCGATCCCGAGACGATCGCGATCTCGCCCGACGGCCACACGCTCTATGCCGCCAATGAGAACGACAATTTGCTGTCGATGGTCGACATTGCCTCGCGCCGCGTGACTCGCGGCGTACCGGTCGGCGGCGAGCCCGAGGGGACGGCGGTGAGCCCCGACGGCAAGCTAGTGATCCAGGCCTCCGAAACCGCGAGCATGGCGCATGTCATCGACGCTGCGAGCGGCAAGGTGATCGACAACCTGATGGTCGATACGCGCCCGCGCTTCATCGCCTTCACGCCCGATGGCAGCCGCTTCTGGGTTTCTTCCGAGGTGCGCGCGACCGTCACCGTGTTCGACACGGCGACGCGCCGGCGGATCGGGACGATCGACTTCACGCAATTGCTCCCCGGCGATCGCCCCGACGGGCAGAACCTCCAGGCGGTCGGCATCGTCTTCACCCGCGACGGCAAGCGCGCATTCGTAGCGCTCGGGCGCGGCAAGCTGGTTGCCGAGATCGATCCCGCGACATTGAAGCTGGTCCGCACCTTCCCGGTAGGCTGGCGCGCCTGGCATATCGCGCTCTCGCCCGACGAGCGCTACCTCTACACCGCCAACGGGCTCAGCAGCGACGTGACCGCGATCGATCTCGACCACGATCGGGTCATCGATCGCGTCCATGTCGACGGCCGGCCGTGGGGGATCGTCGTCCTGTGAAGCGCGCCGTTCTCCTCCTGCTGCTGATGCTCGCGGCGTGCGGCCCACACCCGCCGCAGGAGAAGGTGCTGCGCGTCTGCGCCGATCCCAACAACCTGCCCTTCTCCAACCGCGCGGGTGAGGGGTTCGAGAACCAACTCGCCCGGCTTGTTGCGCACGATCTCGGCGCCAAGCTGCAATACGTCTGGTGGGCGCAGCGCCGCGGCAATTTGCGCGAGACGCTGAAGGCCGGGCGCTGCGATCTCGTCCCCGGCGTCGGCAGCACGATCGAGGGCATCGCCACCAGCGCACCCTATTACCGGTCGAGCTACATGGTCGTGACGCGGCCGGGAAGCGGCCTGGAGTCGCTCAACTCGTTCGACGATCCGCGCTTGAAAAAGCTCCGCATCGGCGTCCAGCTGATCGGCGATGATGGCGTCAACACGCCCCCCGCCCATGCGCTGATGCACCGCGGGATTGTCGAGAACGTCCGCGGTTTCATGGTTCAAGGCGATTACCGGCAGGAATACCCGCAGGATGCGATCCTCGACGCGCTGACGAGCAACAAGCTCGACGTCGCCTATGTCTGGGGTCCGGTCGCCGGCTATTATGCGGAGCGCCATCCGAAGGTCGTGGCGATCCGCCCTGTCTCGCCCGCATTCGACGGCCCGCAGTTGCCGATGGTGTTCGACGTCTCGGTCGGCGTGCGCAAGAACGATACCGATCTGCTCCACCGCGTTGATGCGGTGCTTCGCGCGCGCCAGCCGCAGATCCAGGCGCTGCTGCGCCGCTACGACGTGCCGCTCGTCGCGCGTTGACCTACTTGGCCTTGTTTGCCTTGTTCGAGCCGCCGAGTTCGGGAATGTCGGCGAGTGCCGATTGGCAGTCCGCGATCTTGCGGATGACGCTGAACGTGCCGTCGGCCTCGAGGATTACCGCGCCGACATCCTCCAGCGCAGCGAATCCGTGCTGCCGCACCGCGGCGCGGATATCGGCTTCGGCGACCCGCTGGCGGCGCATCGGCTCGTCCTGGAATTCGCCGCGGAGCAGCACCAGCGTCGGGTTCGAATTGACGATCGAGCGCATCGGGCTCCAGTGCAGGACGCCGAGCGAGACGAGGAATTGCAGGCCGATCAGCAGCACGAAGCCGATCGCCGCCTGCGCGATCGTCGTGTCCTTCGACACGACATTGCTGGCGAAGGCGGAGCCGAGCGCGACCGTGACGATCAGGTCGAACGCATACCATTTGGCGAGCACCCGCGGGCCGGCGATGCGCAGCAGGAATACCAGGAACAAATAGGAGACAGTGGTGCTGACCGCGGTGCGGATGACCGGCCCCCAGCCTGAAAAGAAGATTTGCTCCAGCATCGCGCTTCTCCCGTGATCAATGTCGTTGTTCGCCCAACTCCCGCCGGGTGCGTCGCGAAGGCGGCGAAATTGATGCGGGCCCCAGCGGAACGTCACGACGTGACGAAAGTTCTCGGTCGCAGCGCTAATCGAGCTCGCGACGCCGTCCGATCGAGAGGGAAGGATCGGCAGCACATCATTTTGCTTGCGACCGTCATTTTTCCGACCTGCCGAGATTGCTCAGGATCGTATGCGCCCCGCGGATTTGGGAGAATATTGATTACACAAGCTTTCCACGAACTTCGGTCCGAGTCAGCGTCATGTCCGCTTTCGCGGTCCGGTGTTCAAAAGCGGTCTGGATGTAATCGGCCCAGTTGCTGCCCCAAACGGGCTGGCCCGATTCGGCGACCTTCAGCTTCAGCGGGACGAATGAGCCTCCCATGGGCTCGTCAGCGCAACCAAAGCTGCGCGCCTATTCGTCCCTTGTCGTCCGAAACGAGCCAGCCAGGGATTAGGGAGAAATTGGAGAAAACAGTAACGCGCTGCATCAGCCAGCGCATAAGTAGCTGCTTTTGTTTGGTGACCCCTACGGGACTCGAACCCGTGTTTTCGCCGTGAGAGACGTTCTGAAAATTGAAACGCCGTCTCAATGTGTCTCAGTTTGTCCGTTTATAAACATGATCTTGACTGAATTATGTTTCATGCAGTCTGTCGCACTGGCTAATATTTTACGGAATTTGCATGGACCGCGTAGCCGCGATCGTTGGACGAAGCGAAGATTTCTACGCGAGCCGCACGAGCAAACCTGCCGGCGGGACTCCACTGGCGCTATCTCGATGCGGACATCCATCTTGATACCGCAAAAGGAGCAAGGGTGGCCAGTGGCTAGTGCGTTGGTATCTCGGGAATGGTGTTTATCGCCGTGAGGTGATCGGTGTTGCCGATGATCTCATCGCCGAGGGTAATTTCTCCTTCGAACAAGCCATCAAGAAGGGCCGGGACTTCGTCGCTGGCATTCGAGCCGCTGGGCTGCGCGAAAAGCCGAGGACCCGTCATACGGTGCGGTCCGCAATCACCGCTTATGTCGAAATGCGTGATGATCGTATCCGCACGCAGGTTCCGGGAAGTCGAAGGCGATCGGACGCAGCAAGCCGGCTAAAGCGGTTCGTGCTGGATCATAAAATCGCGGGCACCTACCTCGACAAGCTGACCGAGGAGATTCTAGGGTCGTGGATGCGAGGTCTGGCAAATAAGGCCAAAGCGACAACCAACGCCCGCACCATCAACGACTAAGGCCGCTTTGAACCTGGCCCGCCGCAGTTACCGAAAGGAGCTTCCGAGCGACTTTGGGGAAACAGTAAAGGTCGGGCTGTCGTTCGACGGGACGGTCGGGACTGCTGGCTCGCGCGCACGCGAGAATCAGATCTTGTCTGACGATGTGGTCCGCAAAATCATTAGCGCGGCTGCCCGGTTCGACGAAGACGGTGACGTTGGGCGCATGATCCTCGTGCTGGCTGCCACCGGCGCTCGCTTTTCCCAGGTGCAGCGTATTACGGTAGGCGACGTGCAGCCAGATCGGCAGCGCATTTTCGTGCCGAGCAGCAGGAAGGGACAGGGACGGATTGCCGATCACTATCCAGTCCAGGTCGGCCAAGACGTGATCGACGCGCTTCGGCCGGTATCAAAAGGGCGCCCGTCAGACGAGATTCTTCTGTGCCGCTGGCGGTACGTGCAAGTGAAAGGACGGCGCTGGGAAAAGGATAGACGAGGGCCTTGGACTTCGGCCTCGGAAATCACCCGGCAGTGGAACGCGATATGTGCCAGTCTCAAGGTCGAGAATGCGGTGCCCTATGCCCTTCGTCATTCATCGATTGTGAGAGCCATACGATCTAATCTGCCGATCAGGCTGGTCGCTGCCATGCACGATACGAGCGTTGCCATGATTGAGCGGCACTACGCCAGATACATCGTCGATGGACTGGAAGAGCTTGCCGCCAGGGCCGTGGTACCGCTGGTCGAATTTGAGCAGGCGTGAGAGGGGAGCGGTGTGTGCCGCCGCTCCGTCAGTGCATGGACATTGTAATGCAATTGCATTACATAGGTCGAGGAGATTGCTGATGGCCACAACCCTCGTACAGACTCGCATCGATCCAAAGGTGAAGGAGCGGGCTGCTGCCGTTCTGGAGAGAATGGGCCTCACCGTGTCAGACGTGGTGCGGATCATGCTGACCCGGACCGCTAGCGAAGGCGCGGTCCCGTTCGAGTTGCTTGCCGATTCCAGGGCTTATGATGCTTGGTTCGGGCGCAAGGTGCAGGAAGCGCTCGATAACGATGCTCCCGCTGTTCCGCATGGGGAAGTCGAGGCCCGTTTTGCAGCACGTCGGAAAGCGACGTTGGCGAAGCTCGGCTAGCGTCGCATGAAACTCGAGTGGGACACGTTCGCGATCGCCGATCGCGAGCACATCTACAACTATATCGAAGCCGACAATCCTCGGGCCGCTGTCGAGATCGACCTTCGGTTTGACGAGTGCGTCAGGCGACTTGCTGACTTTCCGAACAGCGGGCGTCCCGGGCGCGTTGCCGGGACGCGTGAGCTGATCGTCGCCGGCACGCCTTACATCATTCCCTATCGCGTCTTTGAAGATCGCGTGACGTTGCTCCGCGTCCTCCACGGAGCGCAGCTCTGGCCGGATCAGTTTAGCGGTTGAAGCGCGGGGATCGCACTTACATCTGTCCGCGGACGGATTGAAGCAAAGGGCTGCTCCAGTGGTTTCGCGAGAAGAGCTCTATAAGCTCGTTTGGGTTGAGCCGATGACCAAGGTGTGTGAGCGCTTTGGCGTCTCCGGCAGCTATATGGCGCGGGTTTGTACCCTGCTGAATGTTCCTCGGCCTCTGCTGGGATATTGGGCCAAGCTGCAGGTCGGAAAGGCGCCGCCACCACCATCGCTGCCTGACGCTCGCCCGGGCGATCAGCTGCATTGGACCAGGATGGCAAAGTTAGCCCACGGCCGAAACCGCAGGCTCCGCCGAGACGGAAGTCCGAGGCCAAGATCAAGATAAGCCGAAATAGCGTGCACGGCCTCATTCGTGGAGCGAAGATTCACTTCCAGAATGGGCGGGCGGTGGAGGAGGGCGCTTACCTCAAACCCTATAAGAAGCTCCTGGTCGACGTCACATCGTCGGCGGCCTGCCTCGATAAGGCGCTCGACCTCGCCAACGACCTCTTCAATGCGCTGGAGTCGGTCGGATATCGCGTGGCGATTGCGCCTGCAGACTCCAAGTTGCGTCGAATCACAATCGACGAGCGAGAGAAGCCGACATCCAAGCGTGACCCCTACTATCATTCGGGGCCTTGGTCACCTTATCGGCCGACGGTCGTATATCTCGGTTCCGTGGCAATCGGCCTCGCGATCGTGGAGATGTCCGAGCAGGTGACGCTTCGCTACGTAAACGGAAAATATATCCGTGAGTCCGACTACATCCCTCCGAAACGCGGCTTGGCACCTTTCAGCTGGACAACGACCAGCGAGTTGCCGTCCGGTCGCATCAGGATCATTGCTTATTCCCCGTACGGCCGCGTCGAATGGTCTACGGAATGGTCGGAGAGCGGCAAGTCAGCATCACGGGCGACGATCGAGACGATCGTCAAAGCGCTGGAGGAGGCTGCGCCTGAGCTCGTCGAAAAGCTCGAAGAAGCCGATCGTCAGGCCGAAATTGAGCGGCAGAAATGGCTGGTTGAAGAGGAGCGGCGTCGCAGGGCCGAAGATCGCAGATGCGTCGCGCAGTCGATTAAGGAAAGCCACGAGCAACTTAATGGGATCATTCAGCGCTGGGGCGAGCTCATGGACGTTGAAAGGTTTCTGGAGGGAGTGGAGGCGAGGATGGCAGAGCGACCCGAGGCGGAGCGTCTTCCTATTCTTAGGCGGCTTACACTTGCACGGGAGTTTCTCGGCAATCAGAGTCCGCTGGATGCTTTTTGTGAATGGCTGACTCCTGAGGAGCGATATCGGTCGCCGTATGGCGGTGATGAAAACTTAGATGGTTAGAAACGACTAGCTCTTCGTGTCTGTTGCGCGCCCCATCTCGATCGTTGAAGGTTCGCCGCCGATCCCTCGAAAAGCGGACGTCAAGTTGAAGGATTCGGCCGACAGATATGTTGGACGAACCGGAACGGCAGATTTTACGGCGCGAATTGCGGATAGCGGTCATTCCGTACGATGAAGCGATACGTCAGCTTCGCGCCCCATTTTCGGCCGTTCGGCTCATTGGTTGAGAAGTCCGAAAGCCGCCATTCGTGCACCCCCTCCGACGGCTGAAGAAGGAATGTTTGAGCCGTTCCTTTCGCCCACGATGGCCAGAGGAGAAGGAACATGGAACGGGCGCAATTTGATCCTCATTGCAGCAGATCAAGCACCCCAGTTTCCCTCAGCGGCCCGAACGCATTTCGCACGCGCTACAGGAGCAAACCGACCTAGATACTTCGGCGGAAGACGCTCTGCGACGGCAATGCAGCGCTACGCTGCGGCCTCGCGAAACGGCAGGCCCGCGAGGACGATGAGCGCCTCCGCGATCTTGGCGGGCGGCAGGACGATGTCGGCGCGGCCGATGTCGATCGCGCCGGCGGGCATGTCGAAATGGTCCGATGTCGCCTCGTCCTGCGCGATCGTGATCCCGCCCGCCTCGCGGATGGCGGTGATGCCGCGCGTCCCGTCCCACAGCGCACCGCTCAGCACGGCGCCGATCGCGGCGTCGCCGAGCGCCGCGGCCGCGCTTTCGAACAGGCGGTCGACGGCCGGGCGCCACCAGCCCACCGGATCGGCGTCGCTGAGCGCGATCCGGCCGTTGCGCTGGAGCAGCAAATGGCGATCGCGCGGCGCGACGTAGACGGTTCCGGGGAGCGCGCGCTCGCCCCATTGCGCCCATTTGACCGTGAGGCCGGTACGATAGCCGAGCACCTCGGCGAGCCGCGATTCGGCGGTGCGCGAAATGTGGAGGACGAGCAGGATCGGAAGCGGAAAATCCGCCGGCAAAGCGGACAGGAGTTCCTTGAGCGCGGCGATCCCGCCGGCCGAGGCGCCGAGCACGACGGCGCGATACCGTGTTTGCAACGGAACGAGAGGTCGCTCGGTCTCGTTATCGAGGAGGCTGACAGAACTCATATGTCCGCCAGATGACATAGACCGGCGCCCGCCGATTGCAATCGAAACCCTCGGCGCCCTTCAGGAGTGTCGCATCATGGCCGATAGCGGCGAACGGACCCGCCTTAACTGCCTCCTCGCCGCGCTGCCCGAGCGCGAACTGGCCGCGGTCCGCGCGCACAGCGAAGAGGTGGAGCTGATCCAGCGCGAGACGCTCTACGAGGCCGGCGAGATTCTCGAACACGTCTGGTTTCCGCATACGGGGGTCGTCTCGCTCGTCACCGAATTCAAGGCGGGTCAGCCGGTGGAGATCGCGACGGTGGGAAGCGAAGGCATGGCGGGCCTGCCGCTGCTTCTCGGCTCCGATCAGATCGCCAGCCGCGCCTTCGTCCAGGTGCCGGGCACGGGCGCGCGGATCGGCGCCGAGGCCTTCCGTTCGCTGCTGCCCGAATGCCCCGCCTTCGAGCAGCTCCTGCGGCGCTACACGCTCGCGCTGATCAACCAGATCGGCCAGAATGCCGCGTGCAACCGCACCCACACCGTGGAGGAACGCTGCGCGCGGTGGCTGCTGATGACCCAGGACCGGGTGTATCAGCCCACCTTCCCGCTGACCCAGGAGTTTCTCGGGCAGATGCTCGGGGTGCGGCGCCCGACGGTGTCGCTCGCGGCGGGCATGCTCCAGAAAGCGGGGCTGATCCACTATGTGCGCGGCGAGATCACGGTGCTCGACCGCTCCGGGCTCGAAGGTGCGGCGTGCGAATGCTACGGCATCATCCGCGGCGAATTCGAGCGGCTGGTCGGCACGGCGGGATAAAGCGGCGGAACCCTGCCCGTGTGCGCGTTGTTCAGGGATACCGGGCACCGAAAAGGCCGCATCATGCCGAACAGAGACATCATCGCGATCGGCGGTTCCGCCGGGAGCGGCCCCGTGCTTCGGCAGATCGCCGCCGCGCTGCCCGAAGACTTTGCGGGCAGCATCTTCATCGCGACGCATGTTCCGACGCAATCGACCGGCCATCTGGCGGCGGTGCTCGCCGATGCCGGGCCGCTGCCGGCGTCGCAGGCGATTGACGGGCAGCCGATCGAGCGCGGCCGCATCTACGTCGCCGCGCCGGATCGGCACCTGCTGCTCGGCGACGGCGCGATCAGGCTGGGCCAGGGGCCGCGCGAGAACATGGCACGTCCCGCGATCGACCCGTTGTTCCGATCGGCGGCGCTTGCCTACGGGTCGCGCGCGGTCGGCGTCGTGCTTTCGGGCCTGCTCAACGACGGTGCGGCGGGGCTGCACGCGATCACGTCGGTCGGCGGCACCGCGATCGTCCAGCATCCGCTCGACGCCGCCGCCGACCAGATGCCGCTCGCCGCGCTCGAGGCGACCGAGGTCGATTACGTCGCCGCCGCCGCCGATCTTGCGGGGGTGCTCACCGAGGTCGCGACGAGCGAGGCCGGGCCGGGCAAAGCACCCTCGGAAGGACTGGCGCTCGAGGTCGAAATCGCCGCGGGCGAGCGCGTCGGCAGCCAAAACCTGCGCCGGCTTGCCGATCCGAGCCCGCTGACCTGCCCGGATTGCCACGGCGTCCTCTCCGAAATGCGCGACGGGGAGCCACTGCGCTACCGCTGCCAGATCGGGCACGCCTACACCGCCGAGACGCTCGTCGCGAACATCGACGAGGTCGATCAGGCGGTGCGCGTGGCGATGCGGGTGATGGAGGAACGCGTGGCGCTGGTCGAGCGCATGGCGCAGGACGCGCGCGACACCGGCCGCACCGCGGTCGCCGAGCTCTACGAATCGCGCGCGCTCGAATATCGCGGCTATGCCAAGACCCTGCGCGAGGCCGCGATCCTCTCGCTTCGGATGGCCACCCGCGCCGACGATCGCGAGAACGATGAAGCGAAAGCGCTTTCTGGCCGGCGCGCACATCTGTAGGCTGGATGGCGAGAACCAGTCAGGCGGCAGACGTGGCGGATACGGACGAGAAGAACGACGAACGGACCGAGCCGGAGGCACGCGGCGGCCCGCCGCCGATGGCGGTGGTCGGCGTCGGCGTCTGCGCGGCCTCGCTGCGTTCGCTGGAGGCGCTGTTCGCCGAGCTCCACGGCGATCTGCCGGCGGCATATCTGATCGCGGTCGGCCAGGAGGACGGCATCGACGTGAACAGCGTCGTCGAGGCGCTGTCGCAGCAGACGGCGCTGCCGATCAAGATCGCCGCCGACGGCGATGTGCTTGAGGTGGGGCAGATTTATGTCGCCGGGCCCGACGATCTGATCACGATCGTCGATGGGCATGTCCGCACGCGTGAGACCGACGACCCGATCCACCATCGCGGCACGGTCGATTCGATGCTGATCTCGCTCGCGGAGGACGCGCACGATCGCTCGGTCGCGGTGATCCTAGCCGGCCTCGGCAGCGACGGCACCGCCGGCGTCGTCGCGACCAAGAAGTTCGGCGGCCTTTCGATCGCCGAGGCGCGCGAGGGCGAGGACGACCCCGCCGAGCAGGGCGCGACCTCGCCCAACGGCATCGTCGACCTGCTGCTGCCGATCGACCAGATCGCCAAACAGGTCGCGCTCTATATCGGCAATCTCCACATCGTCGGCGAAGGCGGCGTTCAGGAGGAAGCGGCCGAACAGGCGGCCGCCGAGATCGGGCAGATCGCCACGATCCTGCGCAACGTAACGGGCAACGATTTCCATGGTTACAAGCGCAACACCTTCTTCCGCCGCATCCAGCGGCGGATGCAGGTGGTGCAGGTCGATGCGATCGAGGATTATGTCGCCCGGCTGCGCGCCGATCGCGAGGAGGTCCACAACCTCTTCCAGGACCTGCTGATCGGCGTCACCCAATTCTTCCGCGACCCTTCCGAATTCGACGCGCTGGCGGGCGAGCTGCCGCGCCTGTTCGACGGCAAGGGCCCCGACGATCAGCTTCGGGTCTGGGTGCTCGGCTGCGCGACGGGCGAGGAGGCCTATTCGATCGCGATCCTGCTGCGCGAGCATATGGCGACGCTCGAATCGCCGCCGCACGTCCAGATCTTCGCGACCGACCTCGATGCGCGTGCGCTCGCGATCGCGCGCGCGGGGCGCTATGCCGATACGATCGCCGAGCATGTCTCGCCCGAGCGGCTCGCGCGCTGGTTCGTCAAGGAAGGCGACACCTATTGCGTGGTGAAGGAACTGCGCGAGATCTGCATCTTCTCGCCGCACAACCTGATCAAGGACGCGCCCTTCTCTCGGATCGACCTGCTGTCGTGCCGCAACCTCCTCATCTACCTCAATTCGGATCTCCAGAACCGCGTCATTCCGATCTTCCACTTCTCACTGCGCTCGGGCGGGGTGCTGTTTTTGGGATCGTCGGAGAACGTCACCCGGCACCAGAAACTGTTCGCCCCGATCGACCGCAAGAAACGGGTGTTCCGCCGCCTCGACACCGCGACACGCGTGCTGCCCGATTTCCCGCTGTCGCCGCGCGTGCCGCATGTCGACGGAGCCCACAATGCGGTCCCTCGCATCCGCCCCGCCAGCCTCGCGGGCACCGTCAGCCGGTGCGCCGAAGCGATCGCCGAGCGCTACGCCCCTGCCTATGCCGTAGTCGATGACCAATATGAGGTGCTGCACTTTTCAGGCCGCACCGGGCGCTATCTCGAACCTTCGACCGGGGCGGCGAGCCTCAACCTGCTCAGCCTCGTCCATCGCGACCTGCGGCTCGATCTGCGCTCGGCGTTGCACAAGGCGGTGGCGGAGGGCGGCCGGATCGAGACGCCGCACGTGCCGCTGAGCCTCGACGGCAGGCCGCACGCCGTCAACCTCGTCGTCGAGCCGGTCGGGGGCGACGATGCGGCGGCGATCGTGGTGCTGTTCCAGGATGCCGGGCCGCTGCTCGAAAGCCTGGCGCAGGACGGCGAGCGGCTGGTGAGCGACGAGCACGTCCAGCGCCTCGAAGGCGAGCTGCGCCTCACCAAGGAGCGGCTCCAGGCCACGATCGAGGAACTCGAATCGACCAACGAGGAGCTCAAATCCTCGAACGAGGAATATCAGTCGATCAACGAGGAGCTGCAATCCGCCAATGAGGAGCTCGAGACCTCCAAGGAGGAGCTCCAGTCGGTCAACGAGGAGCTGCAGACGGTCAATGGCGAGCTCGCGCATCGCGTCGGCGAGCTGGCGCGCGCCAATTCGGACCTCAAGAACCTGCTCGAATCGACGCAGATCGCGACCGTCTTCCTCGACAACGATCTGCGCGTGCGCAACTTCACGCCCGCGGCGACCGACGTCTTCCACCTGCTCGAAACCGATGTCGGCCGGCCGATCGATCATGTTGCGGCGCGGGTCGCGTTTCCCGATCTGCAAGGCGACGTGCGGCGCGTGCTCAAGACGCTGACACCGATCGAGCGCGAGGTGGCCGGGATCGACGGCGACCGCAATTATGTCGTGCGCGTGCTTCCGTATCGCAGCATCGATAATTTCATCGCCGGCGCGGTGCTGACCTTCCTCGACGTCACCACGGCGGTTCAGGCCGAAAGGGCGATGCGCGAGAGCGAGGCGCGCTTGCAGATCGCGATCGATGTCGGCCAGCTCGCCACGTGGGACTGGAACCTCACCAGCGGCACGATCGCCTGGAACGACGAGCATTTCCGCATCGAGGGCTACGAGGTCGGCGAGGTCGAGCCGAGCTACGACGCCTGGGTGAGCCGCATCCATCCCGACGATCGCGAAGCGGCCGAGGCCGCGCTCGCGCACGCGCGGGACAGCCGCCAGGAATATGCCCATCAGTTTCGTATCATCCAGGCGAGGGGCGGCGCGACGCGCTGGGTCTCGGCGCGGGGCCGATTCTTCTATGACGCCGACGACCAGCCCGTCCGGATGATCGGGGTGATGGAGGACACGACCGAGCAGCGCACGGCGCAGGAGACGCAGCAGATCCTGATCGGCGAGCTTCAGCACCGCACGCGCAACCTGCTGGCGATCGTGCGCTCGATCGGGCAGCAGACGCTGCGCTCGGCCGCGACGCTCGAGGAATTCGGGCAGGAATTCTCCGATCGGCTGTCGGCGTTGAGCCGCGTGCAGGGCCTTCTCTCCAAAGGCGACGGCTTCAGCGTGACGCTCGAGGATCTGCTCCGCGGCGAATTCGAGGCGCACGGCACCTTCGCCGACGGGAAGGTGACGATCGACGGGCCGAGGATCACGCTCACGTCGCGCGAAGTCCAGGTGCTGACCCTCGCGCTCCACGAACTTGCGACCAACGCCGTGAAATATGGCGCGCTGGCGCAACCCGATGGGAAAATATCGGTTCTTTGGAGCATATCCGAAGCAGACGGGAAACGATTGGCGGCGATCAGATGGACCGAAAGCGGTGTGACCCTGGCCAAAGATGCGCTGCAGAAGCGCGGCTTCGGGCGCGAGCTGATCGAGCATGCGCTTCCTTACGACCTCGGTTCGGAAACCGACTTTCATTTCGCTAAGGACGGGCTCCATTGCGAATTGCGCGTTCCGATAAAGTCGGCGTCCTCGGAACAGGAGGACGACGATGACGACGAAAGCGCCGGCGCCTAAACGAATCCTGCTTGTCGAGGATGAGTATCTGATCGCCGATGACATGGCATACGAGCTGCGTAATTTCGGGCTGGAGGTGATCGGCCCGTTTCCCTCCGTTGCTGCAACCCTGAAGGCACTCGAGACGACGTGCGTCGACGGCGCGGTGCTCGACATCAATCTTAGCGGCGAAAAGGTGTATCCGGTTGCCGACGTCCTGCTTGGGCGCGATGTGCCGATGATCTTCACGACCGGCTACGATAACGGCGAAATTCCTCCGCGCTATGCGGCGATCGACCGCTGCAGCAAGCCCGTCACGCGAGACGCGCTCGCAAAAGCAGTCGACCGCCTCGTTTCGTCTGAAGAGGAGGAGGCGCAGGGGCGCACATATTGAAGTGCCGCTGCCAAGGCGTTCAATGGATGGAGTGAGCTGATTGCAACGGCAGCTTCTCCGGCATTCCGACAGAAACCGGGCAGACAACTTACGGCCCACTAGAGCGGTTTCCGATCATTCTGCGTCATAACCGGCATTGGCGAAGTAGTTGGCGCATTCTTGAGGCGTGAACAGATCGAGGATGCGGCCGATGGCGTTCCAGAGGCCGTGGATGGTGCGCTCGGCGGCTTTGCGCAGGTGCGCCTTGAGCTTGGAGAAGGCCTGCTCGATCGGGTTGAAGTCGGGGCTGTAGGGCGGCAGGAACAGCAGCTTGGCACCGACCGCCTCGACCAGTTCGCGCGCGGCAGGGGCTTTGTGGCTCGACAGATTGTCCATGATGACCACGTCGCCCGGCTTCAGCTCGGGCACGAGCACCTGGTCGACATAGGCGATGAAGGCATCGCGGTTGATGGGGCCGTCGAGCACCATCGGCGCCATCATGCCGGTGCGGCGCAGTCCGGCGACGAAGGTCGTGGTTTTCCAGTGGCCATGTGGAACGCTTGCGCGCAGCCGCTCGCCGCGCAGGCAGCGGCCGTGGCGACGCGCCATATTGGTGCTGGCCCACGTTTCGTCGATGAAGACGAGCCGATCGGGATCGAGGTCGAGCTGGCCCTCAAACCATTCCCATCGTCGCTTCAGGATGTCGGGACGGTTCTGCTCGCTCGCGTGCGCGGACTTTTTTTACGCGTGATGCGATGACGATCGAAGAACCGCCAGAGCGTGCCGATCCCCACCGGCGTGTCGCGTGCGACGAGAAGCGCCTGCAACTCGACCAGGGTAATATCCGGCTGCGCCTTGATCGTCTCGCGGATGAACACGCCATGGGCCTCGATCCTGCCTGACCGGGTATCGCCTCCTTGCGGCTTCGCCGCCGTGGTCCCGTGGCGCAGATGAAGCTGGCGCCAGCGGATCGCGCTCGCCGCGCTCACACCAAACCGCGCCGCCGCCTGCCGGCATGACATCCCGCCTTCAACAGCGGCGACCACCCGATCCCGAAGATCCTGTGAAAGCGTTCGGCCCATCCATGCTGGCCTCCTTTCCAGCATGGATTGTGAATCAGAAAATCAGGCCGCTGTGAATCCCCAACGATTCACGTCGCGCGGAAACCGCTCTA
>DASTWI010000024.1:0-32943 GCA_035776635.1 Sphingomonas sp.
TCCCACTCTCCCTCTCAACCCAAACGGCCCAATCCCGCCGCCACTCTCCCAGATCGCCCAAGCAATCCAGCCAATAACCCTGCCACCACCCCCAACGATTGCGCCCGCATCGGATAATCAACCACCGAATGCAAGAATAAAGGCGGCGGTCGCCGGCGACCTGGCTGTGCCGCGCAACGACTTGCCGCGCAAAACGATCATTTGCGCCGCGTTCACTTGTCCGCCGCTCGTGCCGGGCGCAGGAGCCGATTTGCGTCGCCGTCACGACGAGGATATCACCGGCCCGCCGGGACCGGGACGTGCCGCCGAACCGGTGCGCCGGGTTCCCGGCGCCTCGATGCCGACCGACTTCGGGAAAAGTGTTTTTCATGAGCGACAGGGCCCATTCCAACGCACGCGCCGTGACGCGCGCTCTGGTTGTCACGGTTGCCGGCGTCGCCCTTGCCGTGCTGGCCTGGCTCAGCGCCGCGGACCGAATGACGGCGGCCTCGCCGGTCCGCAATGCCGCGTATTTCGGCGGTGATACCGCGGCCCGGACCGCATTCGGTGCGCTGGCGCGCAACGATCCGCAAAACGCTCTTGCCGAGGCGCAACGCGCGGTCAGCGGGGCGCCTGTCGATCCGTCGACGACGTCGGCGCTTGCCAGCGCCGCGCTTGCGCTCGGCCGGACCGACCAGGCGTATGCCGCCTTCACCGTGGCCGGCGCGCTGGGCTGGCGAGACGTTCCTACCCAGCTGTTCTGGCTCACCCAGGGCTCGGCGATCGGCGATCGGGACGTCGTCACGCAGCGCCTCGATGCGCTCCTCAGACTTGATGTGGACGACGAATCGGTCGCGAATTCGCTGCTCCTCCTTGAAAAGACGCAGCTCGGCCAGACCGCGCTCGTGACCCTTCTTGCGCAGGATCCGCCGTGGAAGAGACGGTTCGTCCTGAACACCGGCGGGCTCGGCGGCGCCGACCTCGCCGCTCGCCTGGCAACGATCGAGATGGCCGCGCAAAAGGGCGCGACATTCGATTGCGATGCCGTCGGCGCGGCGGCGAACCGGCTGATCCACAATGACGAGGCGGGGCTCGGCCGCGATCTGTGGCGCCGTGCCTGCGATCGTGCCGGCGACCTTTACCTGTCCAACGGGTCCTTCGGGCGCGATTCCGCGCCTTCGTCCAATCCGTTCGATTGGCAGCTGCTGTCGCGCGGCGGGCTTGACGTCAACATCGCGCCGGCGCCGGCGCCGCTTCACGGTCAGGCGCTGCGGGTCGCGTCGTCGCAGACCGCGCGGACCGTGGCTGCGCGCCAACTCGCGACGCTTGCGCCCGGACGCTATCGTCTTTCGTGGACGACCGCCCTCGACACCGGAAAGCCTGACGGCAGCCTCAGGGCGTTGGTGCGATGCGACGGCTTGGGCGAATTGACGTCGGCTGAACCGCCACCGGGGCAGGGCCAATCCAATCGCGCCGCCAGCAGCTTTACGGTGCCGGAGAGCGGCTGCGCCGTTCAAGTCGTCGAAGTGCAGACGGCGGCGAGCGCCCCGGGAGAGACCCGGACGGGATGGATCGACGACATCCGGATCGTGCCGCTCGCCTCGACTGCGGCCGCAGCCGGGGGTTGACGGTATATAGGGTGTTTCGTTGACGGGGGTCGTCGCGTGGCGAAGCACAGTCGTGCCTGTGAGTGGAACCAGAAGAGGAACTCGAATGTCGATCAAGCCGCTGCGCAAGGCCGTGTTTCCCGTCGCCGGTCTCGGCACGCGCTTCCTGCCGGCGACCAAGGCGACGCCGAAGGAGATGCTGCCCGTCGTCGATCGGCCGCTGATCCAATACGCCGTCGACGAGGCGATCGAAGCGGGGATCGAGCAGATGATCTTCGTCACCGGCCGCGGCAAGTCGGCGATCGAGGACCATTTCGACGTCGCCTACGAACTCGAGACGACGATGAATGCGCGCGGCAAGTCGCTCAAGGTGTTGAGCCAGACTCGGCTCCAGCCCGGCGCGATCGCCTATGTCCGCCAGCAGGAGCCGCTGGGGCTCGGCCACGCGGTGTGGTGCGCGCGCGACATCGTCGGCGACGAGCCGTTCGCGATCTTTCTTGCCGACGAACTGATGATCGGCAAGCCGGGCTGCATGAAGGCGATGGTCGAGGCCTATAACCAGGTCGGCGGCAACATCGTCTGCGGGCTCGAGGTGCCCGACAGCGAGACCGACAAATACGGCATCATCGATCCCGGCGCGCGGAGCGGCGCGCTGGTCGAGGTCAAGGGACTGGTCGAAAAGCCCAAACAGGGCACCGCGCCCTCCAACATCATGATCCCCGGCCGCTACATCCTCCAGCCCGAGGTGATGCGCATCCTCGAGACGCAGGAGAAGGGCGCGGGCGGCGAGATCCAGCTGACCGACGCTATGGCGCAGATGATCGGCCAGCAGCCGTTCCACGCCTTCACCTTTGCCGGCAAGCGCTACGATTGCGGCGACAAGGCCGGCTATGTCCACGCCAACATGGCGCTGGCGCTGGAGCACCCCGAGATTTCGGCCAAGGTCCGCGCGTTCGGCGAAGCGCTGTTCGCGCGCGGTTGAGTCTTTGATTCAGCTTCGCTGAAGCGGGCCGGCACCGTCTCTCACTCATACCTGAGCGCCCGCGCCGGCTCCGCGCGCGCTACCCGCCAGGCCTGGCTGAACACCGTCAGGCACGCGATCGCCAGCGCCAGCAATGTCGCGCCGACAAAGAACAGCGGCGACAGCGCGATGCGGTCGTCGAACCCCGACAGCCACTTGCGCATCGCGAAGAAGGCGAGCGGCCAGGCGATGATATTGGCGATCAGCACCGGCCTCAGGAACTGCCCGATCAGGAGCCTCAGCACGTCGCGCGTCGAGGCGCCGAGCGTCTTCCTGATGCCGATCTCCTTCACGCGCCGCGCGGTGTCGAACGCCGCGAGGCCGTAGAGCCCGATGCACCCGATCACCACCGCCAGCACCGCGCCGATCGTGAACAGATGGCTGCGCTGCGTGTCGGGCTTGTAATATTGGTCGTAGAGCCGCTGATCGACCGTATCCGCCGCGAACGGCACCTGCGGCGCGATCCGCTTCCACGCGGTTTCGAGCTGGCGCATCAGCAGCTTGGGGTTGGCGCCCTGATAGCGGACCGCGGCGATCGGCGGCCATTGGTCGTGGCGGAAATAGAAATAGATCGTCGGCCGCACCGGATCGTGCGGCGAGCGGAAGCGCATATCGTCGATCACCCCGACGATGCGGCTCGACGGATTGGGCGCGATATTGCTCTCGAAGGTCATCAGCTTGCCCAGCGCCGCCTGCGGACTGGCGAAGCCGAGCTGCTTGACCGCGCTCATGTTGACGACGACGTTGTGGGGCGTCGCTGCGATCTCCGCGTCCGTCTTGTCGGTACGGTCGTCGAGCGCGTGCGCGGTATCGAACAGCCGCCCGGCGAGCAGCCGCGCGCCATAGACGTCGAAATAGTCGAGGCCGACATCGACCAGAGTCAGCGACGGCTTGGGACCGGCGGTCTGCCCGGGTAGTGACACGGTGTTGCTGTTGGTCGTGCCGCTGTCGCCCGGCGCGTCGTCGCCGCGCGCGACGCCGGCGACGCCGGGCAGGTTCGCGAAGGCGGCGAGGATCTCCGCGCGCTGCGCTTCGTCGAGCGCGTCATCCTGGAACGAACGCACGGTGATCACCCCGGTGCGCGTGAAGCCCAGGTCGGCGGAGCGCAGGTGCTGCGTCTGCGCGACGAGCACGCCCGTCCCGACGATGAAGGCGATCGCGATCGCGAACTGGAAGACGACCAGCGCTTGCCTCAGCCGCGCGCCGGCCCGCCCGCCGCCCGGTGCGCGCGCCGAGGCGAGCACCGCCGCCGGCCGGTAGTGCGACAGCACGAACGCCGGATAGGCGCCCGCGAGCACGCCCACCACCACGGTCAGCACGACCAGCCCCGGCAGGATCGACTGCGCCCCCCAATAGGTGATCGCAAGGTCGAGCCCGCCGACCGAATTGACGAACGGCAGCGCGGCCTCGGCGAGCGCCAGCCCGATCAGCGCGGCAAGCGCGACGGTGGCGATCGCCTCGCCGACGAACTGGCGGATCAGGCCGCGCCGAGTCCCGCCCAGCACCTTGCGCACCGCCACTTCGCGGGCGCGCAGGCCGGCGCGCGCCGTGGCGAGATTGATGTAGTTGACGATCGCGATCAGCAGAGTCAGCACCCCGACGATGCCGAGCGTCGTGATCACCGCGCGATCGGCGGGATCGGACAGATGGACGTCGCCCAGCGGCTCGAAATCGACCGTCAGCGTCTTGTGCAAATTGGGGCCCTGGTCGGTCGCGCCGTGGCGGTCGGTGAAGTCCGGCATTTGCTTCGACAGTGCGTGCGCCTCCGCCGGAGTGTCGAAGCGGAGGAAGGTCTGGAGCTGCGAGCTGCCCCAGTGCGAGAAGAACTGCGCATCCTCCTTGCTCAGCCGCGCAACGACCAGCGGCGCATAGAGGTCGGCGGTATAGGTCATGTTCCTGGGGCTGTCCTTCAGCACCGCGAGCACATGGTAGAGCCGCGTCGTCCCGCCGATGTTGAGGCTGATCTGCTGCCCGATCGGCGAGCTCGTCCCGAAATATTTCTTCGCGATCGTGTCGGTGATGACCAGGCCGTTGGGGTCCTTCAGCGCCGCCTTGGGATCGCCCGCCTCGACGGGAAAGGGAAAGAAGTCGAAGAAATTGGCATCGACCAGCGCGCTCGTCTCCTTGGTCGCGGTGTCGCCGCGCAGCACCGCGGCGTCGCGGCCCCAGAAGCGCGTGCCGACGACCTGCGGAAAATCGCCCTGAAGCTGCGTGATCAGCCCGCCCATTGATTCGACATAGGGCGTCTCCGGAATGCCGGGTATGTGCCAGGTATTGGTCACCGCCCAGATTTTCTCGTGCCCCGGCAGCACCTTGTCGTAGCTGCGCTCGAACTGGACGTAGAGGAACAGCACCAGGAACACCGCGATTCCCAGCGCCAGCCCGCCGATGCTGAGCACGGCATAGAGCTTGTGGCGGGTCAGCGAGCGATACAGCGTCAGCAGCGCGGAAGGCATGGAGATCATCCTTATGACATCAGGAGACGAGGTGGGGGCGCGTTTCCATCACGCCGCTCGATCTCGGAGGTCGTCGCGGTCGGCGGTGAGGCGGCGCCACAGCAGCACCGCGATCATCACCAGCACCAGGGTGAACAGGGCGTCGCGCGCTTTCATGCCGCCCGCCGTGCCGAGGTGAGGATGCGGCCGTCGAGCATGTGGACCGTCCGCTTGGCGATGTCGGCGTGCGCCGGCGAGTGCGTCACCATCACGATCGTCGATCCTTCCGCGTTGAGCTCCGACAGGATCTCCATCACCTGCGCGCCGTTCTCGGTGTCGAGATTGCCGGTCGGCTCATCCGCCAGGATCAGCCGGGGCTCGCCGACGATCGCCCGCGCGATCGCTGCGCGCTGCTGCTGTCCGCCCGACAGCTGGTGCGGATGGTGGTTGCGGCGGTGCGCGATCCCCACCCGGTCCATCGCCGCATCGATCCGCGCGCGCTTTTCCTTCGCCGGCATGGCGCGGTACGCAAGGCCCAGCGCGACATTCTCGCCGATCGTCAGCTCGTCGATCAGGTTGAACGACTGGAACACGAAGCCCAACCGGTCGCGGCGCAGCTTCGCCAGCTCGGGTTCGCCCTCGCGCGACACATCGGCGCCCTCGAACAGATACCGCCCGCCGCTCGGCCGGTCGATCGTGCCGAGTACGTTGAGCAGGGTCGACTTGCCGCATCCCGAAGGTCCCATGATCGCGACGAACTCGCCCGCGTCCACCGCAAGGTCGATGTCGGCGAGCGCGGTGGTCTCGACTTCGTCGGATCGGAACAGGCGGCTGATGCCTTCGAGCTGGATCATGACTTGGCCTTCCCTCAATGGATGTTCAGTGTGTCGTATTTGGCGTCGGCGGCGATGGGCGAGGTGACGATCCGCTCGCCGGGCTTCAGCCCCGCGGTGACCTCGACTTGGTCGGGATTGCGCCGCCCGGTGGAAATCGCGCGCTTGGTCGCCTCGCCGCCGTCCGCGTCGAGCACGAACGCGACCGAGCCCCCGCCGTCGAGCCAGCCGCCGGCCGGCGCCACCACCGCCGGCCGGTCGGCCCCGAGCACCAGACGCACGTCGAGCGTCTGGCCGCGGTTCAGTCCCTGCGGCGGCGTGCCGTCGAACCCGAGTTCGACCTTGAACCGTCCGTCGGTCACTTGCGGCAGGATCTTGATGACGTGCAGTTCGATCGTCCTGTCGTCGATCGTCGCGGTGGCGCGCTGCCCGACCTTCGCTTGCCCCAGATAGAATTGATCGACGTCGGCGGAGAGCTTCCAGGCCCCTTCGGAATCGACCTGTCCCACCGCATCGCCGGGTTTCAGCGTCTGCCCCGGCTGCAGGTCGAAGTCGGTCAGCCGGCCGCTTGCCGGCGCGCGGATCGTCAGCGCGTCGAGGCTGTGCCGCACCATCGCCAGGCTGCCGCGAAGCTCGGCCGCGGTGTCGCTGATCCGCGCCTGCTGGTCCGACAGCGTGGCGCTCTCCTCGGCGCGCCCGGCGCTCAGCGCGGCGAGCCGCTGCTGCTGATAGGCGACTTCGTCCTTCAGCGGCTTGACCGCCGCGTCATTGACGATTCCCTTGGCATAGAGCGTCTGCTTTTTCTGCAGCTCCGTCTGCGCCTTCAGCAGGTCGTTCTTGGCCTCGGCGACTTCCTGGCTGGTGTCGAGCCGGTTGCGTTGGATCGTCAGCCGCTGCGCGCTGATATTGCCGAGCTGACCGGCGATGTCGGCGGAGCGCGAGGCGACCTCCAGCTCGAGCGCGGAATTGGCGAGCGTCGCAAGCGGCTGGCCCTGCTTCACCATCGCGCCATCGGCGGCGATCACCGTGCCGACCTGGCCGCCCGAAACCGCGGCGACGAACGTGGTGTGGAGCGGCACCACCTCGGCGCGCAGCGGCACGTAATCCTGAAACGGCGCGCGGACCACCGTGCCGGTCTGGATCGCGTCGCTGTCGACCGTCAGCGAATTGGCCGACGGAATCGCGAACCACAAGGCGGCGAGCGCCGCCAGCACGGCCGCGCCGATCGCGATTCGCCGCTCGCGCTTGCCGAAGCGCCCCTTGGGTCGTTCGACCCGCCTGTCCATCGTTGCCCCCGAATTGGGCGCTGTCCCCGCGTCGTTCATGCGGACAGTGTATGGTGACGCGATCGGATATTGAAATACATTGTAATCAATAGGTTATCCGGTCGTGTTTTACACGGGCAGGACGGTTTCGTATCGAGTGTCCGTTTCCGTACACCGGTCAGGACCATGTCAACCGAATCACCACGCGAATCACCGCCCGCGATCCTGTTCGTCGATGACGATCCCGACGTGCAAAAGGCGGCGCGCCTGCTCGCCGAGCGGCACGGCATGACCATGGTTGGCGCGCCCGATCCCGACGCCGCCTGGGCCGAAATCGGCGAGCGCGCGTTCGACGTGGTGATGCTCGACCTCAATTTCGCGCGCGGCCGCACATCGGGCGAGGAAGGGTTCGCGATGCTCGCGCGGCTGCTCGCCGCCGACCGCGACGCGGTGGTGATCGTCGTCACCGGGCATAGCGGCATCACGATCGCCGTCGAGGCGATGCGCGCCGGCGCCAGCGATTTCGTCATCAAGCCGTGGAACAACGACAAATTGCTCGCCGCGCTTGACCGTGCGGTTGCGCTGCGGCGCGCGAAGCTCGCGGCGGGGCAGGGGACGCCCGCGGCCGACGACGACCGGTTGATCCTTGGCGAGGATGCGGCAATCGAGCGGCTGCGCGCGATGATCGCTCGCGTGGCCCCGACCGATGCGCCGGTGCTGGTCACCGGTCCGGCCGGGTCGGGCAAGAGCCTCGTCGCGCGCGTTCTCCATCACGGTTCGCGCCGCGCCGGCCAGCCGTTCGTCACGCTCTCCGCATCGGCGATCGACGGCGAGGCGGCGCTCCGCGAAACCGTCGCGCGGGCGCGCGGCGCGACGCTGGTCATCGATGACGTCGAGGCGCTGTCCGCCCGGCTTCAGCCGGTGCTTGCGCACATCCTCGGCGAGGTGCGGCCGATCGCCACCAGCCGCCTTGCCCCGCCTGCGTTGCGCGACGCGATCGATGCCGACCTCATGTTCCGCATCAACACCGTCGAGCTCGTCCTGCCGCCGCTCGCTCGCCGCGAGGGCGACGCGCTTCGGCTCGCGCGTCATTTCCTCGATCGCTTCGCCGCGCGGCACGGCCGCCCTGCGCTGCCGCTGACCGACGAGGCTACGGCGTGGATCGCCGCGCATCCCTGGCCCGACGACGTGCGCGGCCTGCGCCAGGCGATGGAACGCGCCGTCCTGCTCGCCGACGGCGAAGCCTATGACGTCACCGCGTTCGCGCTGGGCGGCGCGGACGCCCCGGTCGCCGCGTCGCCGGCCGGCGATCTCAACCTCGAACGCACCGAGCGCGCGCTGGTCGAAGCCGCGCTCAAGCGCCACGCCTTCAACGTCAGCCGCGCCGCCGCCGACCTCGGCCTCACCCGCACCGCCCTCTACCGCCGCATGGCCAGATATGGACTTTGAGCACACCGCGAATGCTCCAGCGAAAGCAGGAGCCCAGAATCGCGCGCACCCCCGCTCGAACTCTGGATTCCTGCTTTCGCAGGAATACCGAACACGATTTTTCCAACCCCCGTTTGCCCTGAGCCAGTCGAACCAACTCGTGAACCCCACACCTATTCGCCCAGGGCCCGTCGAAAGGCGGTTCGCGAACCCACCCCCGTTCGCCCTGAGCCTGTCGAAGGCGTTTCGCGAACCCACCGCCGTTCGCCCTGAGCTTGTCGAAGGCGTTTCGCGAACCCCACTCCCGTTCGCCCTGAGCTTGTCGAAGGGCCGTTCTTCTTGCTGTCGGGAAAATAGGAACGGTGCTTCAACAAGGCTCCCCTGAACACGGTCGAAGGGCCAGGCACGTATCAAAGGGCGCGCGCACCGTCCGCACCCTCATGCGCGTCGTGCCGCCCCTCATTCTCGTCCTCCTCGGCGCCGCCGCGCTGTTTGCAGCCGAGCGCCGGTTGTGGGCCAATGTCACCCTCGCGCTGCTGCTTGCGCTCTGGCTTTGCGCCGCCACCGCGATCCGCGCTCGCCGCGACGCGCAGGTCCCGGCGGCCCCCGCGCTCCCCCCGCATCTCGCCGAGCAGGCCCGCGAGCAGCGCCGGCTCACCGCCTATCTCAACCTCTCGCCCGCGCCGCTCGTCACGCTCGACGGCGACGGCCGGCTCTACGCCGTCAACCGCGCCGCGCGCCGGCTGCTCGGCTGCGAGGACCGCGTCCCCGACCCGCCCGCTGGCCTTGCCGACGCGATCGCCGCCGCCACGCCGGTCCGCTCGGCCAGCGTCCGCATCGATCTCGACGGCGAACCGCGCACCTTCGCGCTCGCCACCGCCGATCTCGCCGGCGGCGGCATCGGGCAGCGGATCGCCGCGCTGGTCGATATCGGCGCCGAGCTTCGCGCCGCAGAGGCGAGCGCGTTGCGCGATCTCCTCCAGGTCCTCAGCCATGAGATCATGAACGCGCTGACGCCGATTGCCTCGCTGGGCCGCACCGCCGCCGACCTGCTCGCCGAGCGCGCCGACCCCGCGCTTGAGCCTGCGCGCGATGCGGTCGAGACCGTTGCGCGCCGCGCCGAGGGGTTGCAGCGCTTCACTACCGCCTATCGCGACCTCGCCCGCTTGCCGCCGCCCCGCCTCGCGCGCGTGCCGCTGCGTCCGCTGACGGCCGATCTCGCGCGCATGTTCGCCGCGCGCTGGCCTGGCGTCGCGCTGACGCTCGATCTCGCTCGCGCGCCCGCGACCGTCGAGGCCGACGCCGACCAGCTCCACGCCGCACTCTGGGCGCTCCTCCAGAACGCCGCCGAGGCCGGGGCGAGCGCAGTCGCCCTCGACGCAGCCGCAACTCCGACCGGCGTGGCCCTCACCATCGCCGACGACGGCCCCGGCGTTCCGCCCGAAAACCGGGACGCGATCTTCCGCTCGTTCTTCTCTACGAAAAGCGAAGGCAATGGCGTCGGCCTGGCTCTTGTCAGACAAATACTACACGCGCACCACGGCACCGCTGCGCTGCTCGACACCCCCCGCGGCGCGGCCTTTCTGCTCGAATGGCCATCACGCTAGGGCATTGTCAATCCACGGAAATCGTGATCGTCACGGTATCCGAATAGGTCCCCGCGCGCCGCCCGTCGACGTTCCCGACATGGAACGCCACCGGCAACGTATCCAGCCGCATTCCGCTACGCCCAGCCACCCCGAAAACCGCCGCAGATCCGAACGGAACCTGCTTTCCATCGACCATCATTTGGTACGGAACGGTCCAATCGGTGCCCGAAAGCCGCAGTTTTCCGTTGTTCAGCGAGGCAAGCTGCAGCTTGTAGCGGCGCGTGCTGTGGACTTGCAGCTGCAGCGGCACCGCAGGCACGCCCTCGGCAAGCTCGCCCAGATCGACGTCGGCCTGCCCGTGGTCGCGATGGAACGCACCGGCGAGTCCCATCACCGCCGACGGCAGCACCCGGATGCCGAGGAGCAGCTGGCGATTGCCGAGCGGCTGGCCGTCGAGGCCCTCGGCATCGACCACCAACCGCTGGCTGAACAGCCCGTCGCCGGGAATCGCGTTGGTATCGACGCTGAACAGGTAGCGCACGAGCTGCTGCGAATGCGGCGCTACGATCACCGGACGGTGAGTCCGGTTGCGGATTGTGCGTCCGGCAATCGGCGTCGCGTCGTAATTGTCGGACACATCGACCAGCGTATAGGCGATCCGCCGATCGCCGGCTTCGCCGGAGAGGCCGAGCGGCGTGCCATCGGTCTCGAACAGCGGATAGAAGCGGCATTCGCGCCCGCCTTCGTTACGGAACATGAGGTCGTAGGAAGCAGTCGGCGTATCGTTTCCGAACGGATCGTAGCCGTCGATGATCCAGTTGCCGCTCGGCGCATCGATCCTGAGCTGGCAATCGTCGGCGCCGGGCCCTCCCATCGGTATCTGTTGCGCGGCCGCCGGCGTCGCTCCGGCGATCGTCGCGAAGGCCCAAACAAGCGCTGCTTTCATCATCCACCTCGTCATTGCGGCGGCAACTTCACGGTTCTGAGGTCGACCAACCCGCTGGTATCATGCGGCACGGTGAACTCGAAATGCCGCCCCGTCTCATTGAGCTCGACGCGGTAGGCCGCCCCGGGCCGCAGGTTCTGGACCGCGAAGCGGCCGACCGAATTGGTGAAGAACGTCATCGGCGCCTTGTCCTTGCCGTCGAGCGCGATGACCTTGCCCGCGACCAGCGGCACCGGCTTGCCGTCGGCGAATTCGAGCGTGCCCGTCGCGCTGGCGAAGGCGTCGGTGCCGACGCGCACCGCATAGCCGCTGTGATAGGGCGGCCGCACCCGCACGACGCCGGGACCGATGTCGTAGCCGGGCGGCGGATTCTCGACATCATACTGCACCGACTGGGTGACATAGGAGGTGAGATAGCCGTTGACCGCGCCGCCCAGCGTGCCGCTCTTGCTCATGAAATCGTTCTGCGCGAGCGATTGGCCGGCGACCACCGCATGGCCCTTCAGCGTCTTGTGCGGATAGAGGATCGCGAAGCTGTCGTTGACTCGCCGCCCGATGCCGAATGCGCCGCCCGCGAACGCCAGCGTGGTCCCGACCCGCACCGACGTGATCTGCGTGTCCGCGACATGCCCCAGGCTGGGGCCGTAACCCGAATGGCTGACCGAGGCGTCGAAGCGGTTGCCGGTATATTCGGCGAACGCCTGCGCATCGCTGTCGTTGCCGGTGCGGCTGACGATCGCGCCATAGCCGACGCTGCCGATCTGGTTGCTTGAGGCATGGACGTAGGACGCCTGGTCCGTATCCAGGCTGTCGTCGTGGCTGACCTCTGCGCGGTCGCGATAATTGGGCTGGAAGATCAGCGAGATCGAGAAGCCGAGCCCGCCGTGATGGCCGAATGCCGGACCCAGCCGCGAATAATCGACCCCGCCGCGCACGCTCCACTTCGGGTTGATGCGATACTGCGCGTCGGCATAGAAACGGTAGGTGTCGCCGATGCTGCCGCGGGTCTTGACGTAGCTGCCGCCGATCAGCAGCTCGGTCTTGAGGTTGAGCGCGCGGGTATATTGCGCGGTGAAGTCGAGCGCGCTCGAATTGTTCGGCCGGTCGTAGCCCAGCCCCCCGAACCGCCGCGAAAGATAGGTGAGGTCGAAGGTGATCGAATCGGCATAGTCGAGCCGGCTGATCACCTGATCGTATACCAGCCCGGCCGAATAGCCCGTCCCGCCGTGGCGCGCGTTGCTCAGCCCGCCTTCGACTTGCAGCCGTCCGCCGTTGGGCAGGATGAACTGGGTCTCCCCGGTCACGACTTGCGTGCTGCGGCTGAGCTGCAGCCCGGCGCCGATCGCCGGCCGGTTGAGGAACGCCTTGCGGAAATAGCCGCTGAACGCGAGGTCGCCGTCATAGGTCGGCGATTGCCGGAACGTGTCGCTCACCTTGCCGAAATAGGCGGCATATTCGTAATCGCCCGGCGCGAGGTCGATCGGGTCGAAATAGGATTGGTAGTTGAGCGTCTGGACCATGCCGGACGTGTCGCGGACCTGGATCTGGATGTCGTTGCTGCCCGTCGCCAGCGGCAGCGAACTGAGGTCGTACGATCCCGCCTCGAGGTGGAACTGCTTGTAGAGCGTGCCGTTGCGATAGACGTCGACCGTCGAATCCTTCTGCAGCACGATCTGGCGGTTGCCCTGCAGGATCGCGGTGCGGAACTGGTCGAACCGCTCGCGCTGGCGCGACACGCCGATGCCGCCCATCTGAACGTAATTCTGCAAGCCCCGGATTTCGGGCGTCAGGTCGCCGAGATACCAGCGGCGATAATCCTTCGGCTGGTCATAGACGAACCGCGCATAGTTGCGGTCGAATCGCGTATGGCCGTCGGGGGAAAAGGGATTCTCGTCGGCGACCTGCCCGTCGGCCTCGAACACCACGCCGCCCAGCCGCGCGGCGCCGTTGAAATAGAGGGCGGGCGTGGTGAAGCCGGCATTGGGTCCGTCCCACAACCGGCTTTCGATGACATTGAGGTTGAGGAAGGCGGAGAAATTCGCCGGCGCGATGTCCGGCTCGCCCGCATCGTCGCTCGGCGTCGGGAACAGCGCCTCGATCGCGCGGTCGGCGGCGACGATGTGCAGCACCACGACCGACAGCGATCCCGGATCGTAATCGACCGTGACTCCCGTCGGCGCGAGGTCGTCCGCCGAAAAGGTCTCCTTGCCGTCGAGCGCCTGGGCCAGCCGCACGCGCGCGTCCGCGCTCAGCAGCGTGTCGATCAGCTTCAGGAACGGCGCGGTCGAGACGAGGAACCGGTCGTCGCGCGTCAGCACGATCGGCACCTCGCCGAGCGAGCGATCGCGATAGGTGAGCGGCGCGGTCATCTCGAGATCGCGGTCGTACGGATTGATGTCCGGACGCCCCTCGGGATTGAGCGGGATCACCGGTTCGGGCGGTTTCGCCGGCGCGCCGGGGAGCGGCACCGTCGTTCCGCTCTGCGGCGGCGTCGCGGCAGCGGGCGCAGCGGCGGGGGAGGGCGTCGGCGTGCCCGGATGCGGCAGCGCGACGCTCACCTGCGCGCTCGCCGGGCGGGCGAGCGCGATCGCCGACACCGCGGCGAACAGCCAGGCGCGGCGGCGGTGCATCAGGAGAAGCGGACCTTGATCGGCTGGCTGCCGAACGGCGCATCGGTCGGGATCTGGAAGGTGCGCTGGCCCCCCAGCGGCGCCAGATAGCCCGCGCCGATCAGGCGGTTGAGATCCTCTTCCTTCAACACGACGTGCAGCGGCTTGCCGTCCGCGCCGGTGCCGTCGATCGTCCAGGTCGATCCCGCCATCATCGCATAGCGGTTGCCGGTGTTCTTGACCGTCACCGCCAGGCCCGGTGTCGCCGGCCCGGCGGGCGCTTCGGTCGCGCCCGGCGCGGCCTTGGGAGCGATCATCACCGGCTTTGCCGAAACGAAGGCGACCGCTGGCTTGGCGTTTGGCGGCGAGACCGTCATCAGCACCTTGATGTGATAGACGAGCTGCACCTGCGCCCCGGCGCTGCCGCCGTCCTCCTGCGGCGCGAGCTTCACCGGAATCTGGTTCACCGACAGATAATAAGCGCGCGACGCCGGCAGGTCGGCGCCGCCGACCCATTGCACGCGGATCACCTGCCGTGCGTTCTGCGGCAGCAGGCCTTGCGGCGGGAACACCAGGAAGTCGCCGTCGGCGGGCGTCTCGTGCTGGTTGCCGTCGGCATCATAGTCGATCCGCGTGATCCGCGTTTCGAACGGCAGATTGCCCGAATTGAGGTTCTGCACCTCCACGCGCGCGGTCGAATTGACCCCGCTCGTCGTCATCTCGACGACCATCGGCGAAACGCGCATCGCGTAAGCGGCGCCGCCGATGCCCGAAATCGCGAGCAGCAGGATGATGAATGACCGCGCGCGCAGCCGGCGCAGCGGCGAAAACAGCTGGATGAACATCGAACGATCCCCCCCGGCGGGATTGAGCGATTATGAAACGCTACATGCTAGGAAACGGTGAACGCCCCCGCGGGCGAGGAAGGGAGGAGGCCATGACCTCCCCCCTTCCTGCCCGGGTGGCCGGATGCGATCAGGCGACGGAGATCGTCACCGTGATCGTGTCCTGATAATCGCCGGCGACCAGGCCCTTGCTGGGCGGCGGCACGTCGATGTTCATGTTGAACGCCGAACGCCATGCGCCACCGGTCTTGGTGTCGCTCGACTGCTGCTGGCCGAGGTTGATGGCGTGATCGCCCGAAGCGTTGGTCCAGTTCGCGTGGATCTCGTACGGGATCGTCGCGGTGAACTCGTTGCTGTCGTACAGGCCCGGATTGGCGTTGATCAGCGCGTTCTTGGTGATCGTCACATTGTTCCGGGTGTTGCAGCCCGCGGTCGCGGTGTTCACGTTGGCGTGCGCGGTCGACATCTGGTTGAACGCGATCGAGACGTTGTCGCCGTTGCCGGTATGAACGCCGATCGTGCCCAGGTCGATGGTGTGCGCGGTGTCCTGCGCGACGCCGCCGTTGTAGAACGAGCAGTCGGGCGTGACATGGCCGGTCAGCGTGAACTTGCCGCCGGTGCTGGTGGTCGCCGCGTCCTCGTTATCGGGCGCATCGGATTGCTGATGATAGCGGCTTCCGCTGAGCTGCTGCACGCCAAAAAGCTGCCCCAGCGGGCTCTGATCGAAATCCCAAACCGACTGGGCGACATCCGGAAAGCCGATGCTGTTGATGAACTGCAGCGTGTTATCGGAATAAACGGTCTGCGACGACGAATGCGTCTGTGCCTGAGCGGCGCCCGCGAAGCCGATCACGGCAATCGCGGCGATCGCGGTCTTCAAAATCATCTTGTTCATGCTATTCACCCCTATGTCGATCGGATCGGGGGCGAACCATTCGCCCTTTATCCAATCACCTTGCAAATGATCCTTCGACAGACCCAGGTGTCCTGTAGTGCTCTCGAAGAGATCATCTTTACCGCCCGCCCTCTTTTTGAAGGCAGCGACCCGATAGGCGGAAAAGCTCTTCAGAATTTCAGTGTGGCTGTTGCGTGACGATGCTCCTCAGATCGGCGTCACGGTGATGACGATCGCTTCGCCGTAATTGCCCGCGAGCAGCCCGGCATCGCTGCCGGGCCGGCCGAGCGCGACCGTCAGTCCCATGCCGTCCTGCGCGATTCCGCCGTCGCTCGACAGCGTGCGTCCGGCGAGGAGCTCGCGGCTGGCGAAGCTGCGCTCGACATGCGCCGCCTCCGGCTTGCGCACCGGGATCGACAGGTCGACGGTGTAGGGCAACATGCCGGCATAGGGCCCTTGCCCGCCCGGATGCTCGGCATTGGTCAGCCCGCCGTTGGCGGCTTCGATCTTGATCGTGAAGGGCACGTTGCAGTCGAGCGCGACATGCGCGCTGGCGCTGAGGTTCGGGCGCGTGATGTCGCCGAAATCCATGTCGCCGATCGACCCCATCGCGCAATGCTGCGCGATCCGGCCGTGGACGTTGAGCTCGATCGACTTGGCATTGGCCAGCACCTCGGCCGCCGCCGGCTGGACGGCGAACGTCGCGGATGCGCCAGCGATCAGTGCAAACGCCGCCCGGCAGGCGACGCGCAGCCCCCCAAAACCCCTCATATGTCCCCCCGTGGGATAGTTACGGCTGCGTAAACGATTTCCCGCGGACGAGTCGAATCGAAAGCATAGTTAACAGAGTCTTGTTCTGGGACTGCGAACAGTATCGAACAATGAAAGGCGTGATCAGGTTGCGTCCACGCCCCGCCAATCGGCCGCTGGAAATAATTCGCCGCGAATCGGATTGTCCCCTCGGGGCCGGTGCCGTCGTGGCGGCGACATGTCTGTCAATTGGGACGCATTTCCTGACGGCGGTTCGGCGCCGGGCTGACGAATATATCGCGGCCCGCCCGCTTCATTCGGGTCTGCCGAAATCCTGAATTGTCATTAACCACCGTTGCTTACCGTGACTTCACGCGGTCCTGACAAAGAGCGAGCATCCGCCAACAGACAGGTTCCTGTCCGATGAAGATGCACTTACTTGCCGGGTTGCCCCTTCTGGCGCTGCTCATGCCGACCGCCACCGCGAATGCGACGTCGCAGGCGTCCGGCAGCTACCGCGTTCGCCTGACCGTGCCGGTGATCTGCACGCTGTCGCACGACGCGGCGGCGGCAACTCCCGCGGGTGAGGGCTATTCGCTCGGCGAGCTCAAGGAATATTGCAATGCGCCCGGCGGCTACGCGGTGACGGTCAACTATGCTCCGGGGTCGCTGCGCGGCGCGATCATCGAGGTCGGCGACGATCGCGTGATGCTCGATGGATCTGGCAACACGACGATCAGCCGGGCGCCCGGGCCGCGCATCCGCGATCGCGCATTGATGGCGATCCCCGGTCCTTCCGGATTCGACACCGATCGCCTCAATTTCCGGATCACCGCCGCCTGAGCGTCAGCCGCAACAGGCGCAGCCCGGGTCCCTGGGCAGCGCAAGCGTCCTGAATCGGAACTCCAGCGCGTCGACCAGCAGTAACTGGCCCGCGCTGTCGGCGCCGAACGGCACGATCTGCCGCAGCGTCTCGAGCGCGGCGAGGCTGCCCATCACGCCGGTCATCGCGCCGAGCACGCCCTGATCGGCGCAGCTCGCCTCCGGCCGGTCGGGGTCGTCGCCGACGAAGCAGCGATAGCAGGGCTTGTCCGCTTCCCAGCCGCGGAACACCGCGAGCTGTCCTTCGAACTGGCCGACCGCGGCCGAGACCAGCGGAATGCGCTCGGCGAGCGCGGCGTCGGCGACGGCGAGCCGAGTGGTGAAATTATCGCAGCCGTCCAGCACCACGTCGGCGCCGCCGATCAGCGCGGCGGCGTTGCCGGCGTCGAGCCGGGCGACGCGCGGCTCGACCGTCACGTCGGAATTGAGGCGGGCGAGCGCGTCGCGCGCCGCCTCGGCCTTGGGCGCGCCGACCGTCTCGGTCGCGAACAGCGTCTGGCGCTGGAGATTGGAAAGCTCGACGCGATCGTCGTCGATCACGATCAACCGGCCCACGCCAGCCGCCGCGAGGTACTGGAGCGCCGGCGAACCGATCCCGCCCGCGCCGATCACGGCCACCGTCGCCCTGAGCAGCCGGGTTTGTCCTGCGCCGCCGATCTCGCGCAGCACGATGTGCCGCGCGTAGCGGGAAAGCTGGTCGTCGCGTAACGTCACCGCCCGGTCGAGCCGAACCCGCCGGCGCCGCGCACCGTTTCGTCGAGCGCATCGGTCTCGACCAGCTCGGCACGCAGCACGGGGGCGGGGACCAGCTGGGCGATGCGGTCGCCGCGGCGGATCGGCACCGGCTCTTGCCCCAGGTTGGCGAGGATCACCTTCACTTCGCCGCGATAGTCGCTGTCGATCGTGCCCGGCGTGTTGAGGCAAGTGACGCCGTGCTTGAGAGCCAGCCCCGAACGCGGCCGCACCTGGACCTCAAAACCCTCGGGAATCGCGATCGAGACTCCCGTGGCGACCGCATGACGACCTCCGGGCGCGAGCGTCACCTCCTCCGCCGCGACCACGTCCATTCCCGCCGCGCCCTCGCTGGCATAGGCCGGCAGCGGAAGGCCGTCGCCATGCGGCAAGCGTTTGATCGCGATGGTGATCGGCGGCATCTGAGCTTCCTTCAGCTAATCGGCGGACAGGTCCCTATCCGTTCGCCCTGAGCTTGTCGAAGGGTGATCGCGGCCGATCCTCGAATCGTGCTTCGACGGGCTCGGCACGAACGGACGGGATCGCGCAAGACGCAGGGATCAGCTCGCCTCCAGCGCATCGGCGATCCGCTCGGCCAGCCGCGCCGCGACCTCGGCCTTGGGCAGCCGCTCCCAGCTTTCGACGCCGTCGGCGCGGATCAGGTGGACGGTGTTCGCCGCGCCGCCCATCACATCGCCCGACACGTCGTTGGCGACGATCCAGTCGGCGCCCTTCTTGGCGCGCTTGGCGGTTGCATGGTCGATCACCTTCTCGGTCTCGGCAGCGAAGCCGACTACCAGTTTGGGCCGGCCGGGGCCGTTTGCCACCGCCGCAAGGATGTCCGGATTCTCATGCAACGCGAGCGACGGCGGCCGGTCGCCTTTCTTGATCTTCTGCGGAGCCGCATCGGCACGCCAGTCGCCGACCGCCGCGACCATCACCGCCGCATCCGCCGGCAGCGCGCCCGCGGCGGCATCTGCCATCTGGCGCGCGGTCTCGACGTCGATCCGCTCGACTCCGGCAGGCGTCGGCAGCGTCACCGGCCCCGCCACAAGCGTCACCCGCGCGCCGAGCCGGGCGAGCGCCTCCGCGACCGCGAACCCCTGCCGCCCCGACGAGCGGTTGGCGATGTAGCGTACCGGATCGATCGGCTCGTGCGTCGGCCCGGCGGTGACGATGACGTGCTTTCCTGCGAGCCTCCGCTTCTCCTCCTCCGTTCGCCCTGAACCTGTCGAAGGGCGATTTAGGGAACCGGACAGCGCCGCCTCGACTGCCGCCAGGATCGCCTCCGGCTCGGGCAGCCGGCCGGGCCCGTATTCGCCGCACGCCATCGCACCTTCGTCGGGTTCGAGCACCGTCACGCCGTCGCCGCGCAGCGTCGCGACGTTGCGGCGTGTCGCGGCGTGCTGCCACATGCGCACGTTCATCGCGGGCGCCGCCAGGACCGGCGTGTCGGTCGCGAGCAGCAGCGTCGTCGCAAGGTCGTCGGCGAGTCCCGCCGCCATCTTCGCCAGCAAGTCGGCGGTCGCCGGCGCGACGACGACGAGGTCGGCCTCGCGGCTGAGCTGGATGTGTCCCATCTCGGCCTCGTCCTTGAGGTCCCACAGGCTGGTGAAGACCTGGTTTTCCGACAAGGCCGCGAGCGTCATCGGCGTCACGAACTGCGCGCCGCCCTCGGTCAGCACGCAGCGAACGGCGATCCCGGCCTTGCGGGCGAGGCGGATCAGCTCGCAGGCCTTGTACGCCGCGATGCCGCCGCCGACGATCAGCAGGATGCGCTTCATCGGGTGATCCTTGTCACGGTGACGCGCCGCCTGTCGAGCGCGCGATGGAGGAGGTCGCCGATCCCGTCGGGCGCGAACGCCAGCCCGACCAGCGCGATCGGCGCGATCAGCATCGCCCAGTAGAAATTGTCCGGCCGCGCGCCGATCCCGATCAGCGCGGCATAGGCGATCAGCACCGCCACCGCGCGCAAGCCGAGCGGATCGTCCCAGCTCAGCCAGCCGAACAGCGCCGCTCCGACGAGCAGCGCCCCCACTGCCACGGGCAGCAGCATCAGCGGCGTGACGATCGTCAGCGCCTTGACGAAAAACCCGAAGCCGAGCAGCCCGCCCCAGCCCGGCGTCGCCAGATCGAGCGGCCCGACCACCGCCGTCACCGCCTGTGCATGGGCGGCGAGGGCGATCCCGAACACCGCGATGGCGCCCGCCCAGCCGAGCGCCTCGCGCCGTTCGCCCTCGACCAGTGCGATCAGCAGCATCACGACCGCGAACAGCGCGGCGGTTTCGCGGATCAGCATCGCGATCAGCGCGACCGTCGCCGCCTCGGTCCACCGTCCGGGCCGCCGCAGCGCGAGCGAGAGCGCGACGAGCGGGCCCGCCCAGACCTCGTGGAATGCGACGAAATCGCGCCGAACGAAGACGATCATCCCCGCGACGAGCAGGACCAGCGCCGCGACCAGTGGCGCCCGCCGGCAAAACGCCGGCCTCAGCCGCGCCAGCCACGCGAACACCACTCCCGCCATCAGCAGATAAAGCAGCGCGACCATCGTTGCCTCGGGCAGCGCCGCCTCGACCACCGCCAGCGTCGGCAGCCGAAAGGTGAAGAACGGCCGCAGCGGATACTCGCCCGCCCTGAGCGCGTTCGCGGTCACCGGATAATAGGCGCCGCCGTGACGCATCGCGTCGACGATTGAATCGTAGAGGACGACATCGGCATGGTCGCGCGCCGCCGCGCCGGAATCGCGATCGGCCGGCCCGGGCGCCGTCCTCGGCAGCGCGAGCAGGCAAGCGGCGAGCACCGCAGCGATCAATACGATTGCGGCGCGCGCCTGGCCGCGGTTCAGCCGAGCCCATCGCGTCGGCCGCGCCAGCCACAGCGTGGGCCGCCGCGCCGGCATGTCAGTGCAGCACCGCCCAGCTGGCGGCGACGCTGACCGCCGCCGTCAGCACCGCGACCGCGGCATAGCGCCACCCGCCGCCGAGCCGCACCACTTCGATATCCTTGAGCGGCGGGGCAGGGGGCGCGCCGCCCGGCGGCGGATAGCGGGCCTCGATGGTGCGGATCAGGTCGGGCAGCCGCGCGAGCGTCCGCACGTCCTTGATGATCCGGTCGGCGATCGCCGCCTCGGGGCCGAGCTCGGTCCGGATCCACTCGCGCACGAACGGCGCGGCGGTATCCCACATGTTGATCTCGGGATCGAGCGCGTTGGCGACGCCCTCGACCATCACCATCGTCTTCTGCAGCAGCAGCAGGTGCGGCTGCGTCTGCATGTCGAAATCGCGGGTGATGGTGAACAGGCCGTCGAGCATCATGCCGACCGACATGTCCTTGACCGGCAGCCCGCGCATCGGCTCGCCGACCGCACGCAAGGCGGTGGCGAACTCGGCGACATTGTGGTGCGGCGGCACATAGCCCGCCTCGAAATGGATCTCGGCGACGCGCCGATAGTTGCCGGTGATCAGCCCGTAGAGAATCTCCGCCAGCCAGTTGCGCGCGCGCCGGTCGATCCGCCCCATGATGCCGAAGTCGATTGCCGCGATGCGGTTGCCCGGAATCGCGAACAGGTTCCCCTGGTGCATGTCGGCGTGGAAGAATCCTTCCGAGATCGCCTGGCGCAGGAAGGCGTGAACCAGCGTCGAGGCGAGCGCCTTGGGATCGTACCCCGCCGCGATCAGCGCCTCGCGGTCGGCGAGCTTGATCCCGTCGATCCATTCGAGCGTCAGCACGCGCCCCGTGGTGCGCTGCCAGTCGATCTTCGGCACGACATAATCGGGCTCGGCCTCCATCGCCTCGGCGAGTTCGGAGGCAGACGCCGCCTCGCGGCGCAAGTCGAGCTCGCGCGCGGTCCAGCGCTTGAACGTCTCGATCACCAGCCGCGGGCGCAGCCGCGCCGCCTCGCCGCCCAACGCCTCGAGCTGCGCCGCCGCCCATTGATAGGTGTCGATCGCGCGCGCGAATTCCTTCTCGATTCCCGGCCGCAGCACCTTGACCGCGACGTGCCGCCCGTCGGTGGTCTCGGCGCGATGCACCTGGGCGATCGAAGCGGCGCCGATCGGTTCCTCCTCGATTCGCGTGAACAGCGCGTCGATGGGCCGGCCGAAGCTCGCGCGAAGCTGGTCGCAGATCGTCTCGAACGGCACCGGCGGCAGCGCGTCCTGCAGGCGCATCAAATCGTGCGCTGCTTCCTCGCCGATCAAATCGGGCCGAGTCGCCAGCGTCTGCCCGAGCTTGATCGCCGCGGGCCCGATCGCCTGGAAGGCGTCGGCATAACGCGGCACCTTGGGCACGCGCGCGCCGAAGCGGGCGATCCGCGCGAGGCGCCGCACCGGCGCCGGCGTATTGGGATCGCGCTCGATCCCCCGCAACGCCCCGTGCTGCGCGAGGATGCGGCCCCACTTCAGCAGCCGCCACGTGTGGACGAGGGGGGAAGTCATATGGGTCTCCCCTCCCCTTCAGGGGAGGGGCCGGGGGTGGGGGAAAGCTGCATGGCGTGGACTATGACAGGCCCCACCCCAACCCCTCCCCTGAAGGGGAGGGGCTTTGGTACGGCGCACATCAAATCCGCCACCCCGAATGGATCGCGACCAGTCCGCCGAGCATCGGTTCGACCTTGGTCTGCACGAACCCCGCCTCGCGGATCATTCCTTCGAAGGTCGGCATGTCGGGGAAGCGGCGGATCGATTCGATCAGGTAGCGATAGCTGTCCTCGTCGTGCGCGAGCAGCTTGCCGACCTTGGGGACCAACCGGTGCGAATAGAAATCGTAAACGTCCGCGAACCCCGGCCAAAGGGTGGTCGAGAATTCGAGGCAGAAGAACCGCCCGCCGCGCTTCAATACGCGGCGAGCCTCGCGCAGGGCGGCCGGGATGTCGGTCACGTTGCGGATGCCGAACGCGATCGTATAGGCGTCGAAGAAGCGGTCGGGGAATTGCAGCGTCTCGGCATTGGCCTCGGTCCAGACCAGCCCGTCGATCCCGCGTGCCTGCGCGCGCTCGATCCCGACGGCGAGCATCTCCGGGTTGATATCGGCGACCGTCACTGCCGCGTCCGACTTCGCCAGTCGGAAGGCGATGTCTCCGGTGCCGCCCGCCATGTCGAGGATCTGCTCGCCTGCGCGCGGCTTCACGCGGCGGACGAAGCGGTCTTTCCACAGCCGGTGCATCCCTCCCGACATCGCGTCGTTCATGATGTCGTAGCGGCTGGCGACGCTGGAAAAGACGCCGCGCACCCGCGCGGTCTTCTCGGTGGGGGCGACGTCTTCGTAGCCGAAGGAAACGGTCTCGGTCATGGCACGGCCTCTAGCCAAGGCTTGTTAGGGGAGCAAACGCAACCTAGGGCCTGCTGATAATCTCCTCCGTTCGCCCTGAGCTTGTCGAAGGGCCGTCCTTCCTTGCAATCGTCAGAATGGGACGGTGGTTTGACAGGCTCAGCACGAACGGTTTCATGTCGGCGATCGTTTCATGCCAGAGCTGCCTGAAGTCGAAACCACCGTCCGCGGCCTGCGTCCCGTGCTGGACGGGCGGACGATCGTCCGCGTCCAGCTCCGCCGCCCCGACTTGCGCCGGCCCTTCCCCGACGACCTCGGCCAGCGCCTCATCGGCGCCACGGTCGCCGCGCTCGGCCGCCGCGCCAAATACGGGCTCGTCGACACCGATCGCGGCGATACGATGATCTTCCACCTCGGCATGTCGGGCCGCTGGCGCATCGATCCGGCCGAATTGCTGCCGCACGACCATCTGGTGATCGAGACGGGGGAGGGGCGCCGTGTCGCGCTCAACGACCCGCGGCGATTCGGCTCGGTCGACTTGTGGCCGACCGCCGACCTCGCGAGCTTCCCGTCCTTCGCCGCACTCGGTCCGGAGCCGCTCGGGCCCGGCCTCACCGCTGGCCATCTCGCTCGCGCGCTCGCCGGGCGCAGCGCCTCGATCAAGCAGATGCTGCTCGATCAGCGCATCGTCGCCGGGCTCGGCAACATCTATGTCTGCGAGGCGCTGTACGAATCGCGCATTTCGCCAAGGCGCGCCGCCGGAACCGTCACGAAGCCGCGCCTGGCGCGCCTCGTCGAGGCGATCCGCCTTGTCCTTCAGGCGGCGATCGAGGCGGGCGGCTCGACCTTGCGCGACTATGCGCAGCCCGACGGCGAGCTCGGCTATTTCTCGAAACAATTCCAGGTCTATGGCCGCGAGGGCGAGCGCTGCGGCTGCGGCGGCGCCGTCGCCCGCTACGTCGAAGGCGGCCGCTCGACCTTCTGGTGCCCGAGATGCCAGCGCTGACATGCCGTGCTCCTGCGGAAGCAGGAGCCCAGGGTCGCAAGGGCGAAGCTCGCAACCTGTGTCCTGCATTCGCGGAGCACGCCTGTATCGCAGCCCCAACGTCGGTTGACCCAAGCCCCCTATCCCGCTAAGGGCCGCACTTCACGGGGCGCGGGTGTGATTCCGCCGCCCTTTTTCATTGACGGCAATTCGAGGACGGCATGGCGAACACGCCACAGGCGAAGAAGCGTATTCGGCGGAATGCCCGCCGCGCGACGATCAATTCCACCCGCGTCTCGCGGATCCGCACCTTCGTCAAGAAGGTCGAGTCGGCGTTGGAGGCCGGCGACAAGCAGGCCGCGACCGCCGCACTGGCCGAGGTCCAGCCCGAGCTCGCACGTGGCGTAGCCCGCGGCGTGCTGCACCGGAACACCGCCGCGCGGAAGTTCTCACGGCTGACCAAGCGGCTCGCCGCGCTCGCCTGACGCAATTCCCCGACGGGATTTTGGGGCTCGCCGAACCGTTTTCGGCGGGCCTTTTCATTGTGCGCTGCACCCGATCCGGCGCGGGATTCGAAAAGCACGGATTCTCCGCGATTCGCGGCCGGAACGATCTCGCACAGGCTGAAATAAAGCATTTTTATCAAGACGTTGTGAAATTTTCGACGCGTTTCTGCGGCCCGCGGCGAGTCAATCGGAATATTTCAGATTCTTTACGCAAGTTGGTCTTGATCGACTCGATCGAGTCTTCATAATCATGCCTCTCGCCGCGGGGTGCTCATCGTTTGCGGCTCATTGGACAGCGATATCGGTCAGACGGAGCGATTCCGGCTGGGGGATGCTTGCGTCTTGAACGGGGGATGGCCGGGGCGGCGCTCCGTGCGAGGAGAGGGGAAACCGGTGACGGCACGCGAGGCACTGGCGGAACGATCGGGCGACGTCGCGGCGGCGTGGGCGCGGGTTCGGCAGAACCTGCGCGACTCGGCCGGCATTCGCCTGTTCGACCAGTGGCTGAAGCCGATGGTGCTGGTCGAGACCGGCGATTCGGAATCGATTCGCCTCGCCTTGCCCAGCGCGTTCATGACCAACTGGGTCAAGAGCCATTACGCCGAGCGGCTGCTCCAGGAATTTCGCGCGCAGCTGCCGCAGGTCCGCTCGGTGACGATCGAGACTCGTCGCGACGCGCCGGCGCCCGCGGTGCTTACCGCCGCGCCCGCGCCCGCGACCAACGTCACCCCGATTCGCGCCGCCGAACCGGTCGAGGCTGCGCCTCCGCCGATTCTCGATTCGCGCTTCACCTTCGACCGATTCGTCGTCGCGGCGTCAAACCGGGTCGCATTCAACGCCGCGAGGGCGCTCGCGGAGCCCGGCGCGCCGCGGTTCAGCCCGCTCTACCTCCACAGCGGCACCGGGCAGGGCAAGACCCACCTGATGCACGCGATCGGCCACGCCTTTCTCGCCGCCAATCCCGGTGCGACGGTGATCGCGATGTCGGCGGAGCGGTTCATGTTCGAATTCGTGACCGCATTGCGCGCGCGCGACACGCTCTCCTTCAAGCAGCGGCTGCGCGCTGCCGACCTCCTGCTCATCGACGACCTGCAGTTCATCGCCGGCAAGGATTCGACGCAGGAAGAATTCTTCCACACCGTCAACGAGATCATGGTGTCGGGCAAGCGGCTGGTGATCACCGCTGATCGCTGCCCGCAGGCGCTCGACGGCGTCGAGCCCAGGATCGTCTCGCGGTTGTCGGGCGGGCTGGTCGCCGACATCAAGCCGCCCGAACCCGACTTGCGCCGCGCGATCCTGGAGCGCCGCCGCGCGGAGCTCACCGACACCGCGGTTCCCGACGACGTGATCGAGCTGCTCGCGTCGCGGATCACCGCCAACATCCGCGAGCTCGAGGGCGCGTTCAACCGAATCGTCGCTTACGCCCAGCTGACCGGCGAGCCGATCGACCTCGACTTCACCGTCTCGACGCTCGGCGACGTCCTGCGCGGCAGCCAGCGCCGCATCACGATCGACGAGATCCAGCGCGCGGTGTCGGCGCATTTCGAATTGAAGCCGCTCGACCTCGTTTCGGCGCGGCGCGCCCGCGTCGTTGCGCGTCCGCGCCAGATCGCAATGTATCTCGCCAAGCGGCTGACCACGCGCTCGCTGCCCGAGATCGGCCGCAAGTTCGGCGGCCGCGACCATTCGACCGTGATCCACGCCGTCCGCCGCATCGAGGAGCTCCGCGACTCGGACCGCGAAGTCGACAGCGCCGTCCGCCTCCTGATGCGCCAGCTCGAAGGCTGAGCCAGGGAGGGCCTGTTCTCCCGCATTCGCGGGAGAACACATCAGGTTATCGCCGCTCGGGCTGGATCGTGATCTTGACTGTCTCGCCCGAATTGCCGGGGAAGCCGGTGAACATCGCCTCGATCAGCTGCGGGACCAGCTTGGGGAGCGAATCGGTGCTCGAATGCGCTTCGGCGCGGCCCTGGAACACTTGCTTGCCGTCCGCCGTGCGGTCGATGTCGAGATCGAGCTCGCTGGTATAGACGGTGTAGCTGCGCACGTCGGAATCATAGCCGAAGCCGGGCCCGAACAGGAACGGGTCGTACCAGCCCCAGCCCCAGCCGCGCCGGCCCCAATAGCCGCCCCACGGCCCCCACGGCGGGCCCCACGGATCGGGGTAGCTGACGATCTTCTCGCGGCCGTGGTCGACCGAATAGTGCATATCGATGACGAGGTCGGCGTGCGACGGGTCGCTCGCGCGCGTATAGCCCTGCTGGACCATATGTGCCGCGACGACGTCGGCGTAATGCTGGAACTCGAGGCTGCCGTCGAGCCGCGGGTCCTTCGACTGGACGACGAAGCTCTGCCCGGCCGGCGCGCTCATCTCCTGGAAGCGCGAGACCCGCGTGTTGAGCCCGGTCGCGCAGCCCGACAGCGCGAGCGCAGCGGCGGCAGTGGCGAGGATCAGGGACTTCTTCATCGGCGTCGCGACCTTTCGGATAGGCAAATTACGGTATTCCAGCAGGTTGCTACTTTGTACCAATCGATATGAATAGCAGTTGAACGCTGGGAAGCAACGGTTCGTCGTTAGTATTGTTGAGGCGGTGCCGGCCCGCTCCCCCACCCGGCCACCCATAGAATACTGCCGCTGGGTGGCCGGGTGGGGGAGCGGGCCGGTGCGGCACCATCACAAGCTCCTCACACCTGCAGCCCGATCGCGCGCTGCGCCTCGAGCAGTGTCGGCGCGGCGCGTTCGCTCGCGCACGCCGCGCCCTCGGCGAGGACTCGCCCCACCGCCGCGCGATCGTCGAGCAGGCGGGTGAAGCGCTCGCGGATCGGCCCGATCACCGCGATCGCGAGGTCGGCGAGCGCCGGCTTGAACGCGCCGAACCCTTGCCCCGCGAACTCGGCGAGCACCGCATCGGGGCTCTTCCCCGCCAGCGCGGCATAGATCGTCACCAGGTTCTTCGCCTCGGCGCGTCCCTCCAGCGCCGCCATCGCGTCGGGCAGCGGTTCGGGATCGGTGCGCGCCTTCCTGAACTTCTGCGCGATCGCATCGTCGCTGTCGGTGAGGTGAATGCGGCTCATCTCCGACGGGTCGGATTTCGACATCTTCGCGCTGCCGTCGCGCAAGCTCATGATCCGCGGCGCCGCGACCGACACCAGCGGCTCAGGCAGCGGGAACAGCTCGACGCCGAAGTCCTGGTTGAACTTGGTCGCAAGGTCGCGCGCCAGCTCCAGATGCTGCTTCTGGTCATGCCCCACCGGCACATGGCTCGCCTTGTAGACCAGCACGTCGGCGGCCATCAGCACCGGATAGGTGAACAGCCCGACCGACTGGCCCTCGCGGTCCTTGCCGGCCTTGTCCTTCCACTGCGTCATGCGGTTGAGCCAGCCGACCCGCGCCGTCCCGCCGAGCAGCCAGGCGAGCTCGCTATGCGCCGGAACGCGCGCCTGGTTGAACAGGATCGCCTTGGCCGGATCGATCCCGCACGCGATCAGCGCCGCCGCCATCTCGATCGTATTAGCGGCAAGCTCCGCCGGCACCACCGGCTGCGTCAGCGCATGGAGGTCGGCGAGAAAGAACAGGCACTCGCCGCCCTCGGCCGCGACGTCGTCCTGCATCGCCACCCACTGCTTGATCGCCCCCAGATAGTTGCCGAGGTGGAGATTGCCGGTGGGCTGGATTCCGGAAACGACACGCATCTTCTAACTCCGTCAGGCCTGCTGCTCGCGCGCGCCGCGCCGCAGGAGGCGGCGGATTTCGGCAAGGCGGAACGCCCCCAGCACAAAGCACGCGACGCCGTAAACCACCACGCCGAACGCGACCAGCCCGATCAGCGCCGCCCAGCGCTCGACTCGCGGCCCGGCGAACAGCGGCGCGACCGGTCCCGCGACCAGCCACAGCACCACGCCCATCGCCAGCGCCGCCAGCGCCAGCCGCCACACCCGCCGCTTGAGCTGCGCGTCCGCAGTGAAATGCCCGCGCGCCGAAAGCTCGCGATAAAGCAGCACGACGTTGATCGTGGAGGCGATCGCGGTCGCCAGCGGCGGCCCGACATGCTTCAGCGGCAGGATCAGCGCGACGTTGAGCACCAGGTTGACCGCGATCGCGATCAGCGCGAAGCGCATCGGCGTGCGCGTGTCCGACCGCGCATAGAATCCCGGCGTCAGCACCTTGACCAGGATATAGGCCGGCAGCCCGAGCGAGAACGCGGCGAGCGCCTGCGCGGTCTTGACCGTATCGTCGGCGCCGAACTGTCCGTGCTCGAACAGCGTGGCGATGATCGGCCCGCCGCACAGCATCAGCGCGATCGTCGCGGGAAGCGTGAAGAACAGCGCCAGCTCCATGCCGCGGTTCTGCGTCTCCATCGCTTCGCCGTGCGCGCCGCGGCCGAGCTGGTGCGAGATCGTCGGCAGCAGCACGGTGCCGAGCCCGATGCCGATCAGTCCAAGAGGAAGCTGGTTCAGCCGGTCGGCATAATAAATGTACGACACCGACCCGTGCGGCAGCAGCCCGGTCGCCAGTGCGCTCGACACCAGCAGGTTGAACTGCACCGCTCCCGCGCCGGCCGCCGCCGGGCCGATCAGCTTGAACAGCCGCTTCACATCGGCATTGATCCGCGGCCGGCGGATGCGCAGCCGGACATGGTTCGCCCAGCACGATTGCGCCAGCCAGGCGAGCTGCAGCGCGCCGCCGATCGTCACCGCGATCGCCTGGTTCTGCGTGGTGAACAGCGGCTCGTGCGTGTGGAAGAACAGCAGCGCGACGATCTGTGCGATGTTGAGCAGGATCGGCGCGGCGGCCGCCACCCAGAATTTGTGCAGCGAATTGAGGATCCCGCCGAGCAGCGAGGCCAGCGAGATCAGCATCAGATAGGGAAAGGTGATCCGCGTCAGCATCACCGCGAACGCGAACTGCTCGGGGCTCGCGCCGTGGAACCCCAGCGAGATGACGTAGGTCGCCGGCCACGCGAGCAGCTCGAGCAGCAACGTCATGCCGAGCAGCGCCGGCAGCAGCACCGACAGCGAATCCTCGGCAAAGGCGATTCCCGCCGGAAGGCCGGGGCCGTCCTTGTCGGCGACCTTGCGGTTGAACATCGGGATGAATGCCGCGGAGAACGCGCCCTCCGCGAACAGCGCCCGGAACATGTTGGGCAGCCGCCAGGCGATGGTGAACGCGTCCGACGCGAAGTTCGCGCCGACATATTGCGCGAACAGCATGTCGCGGATCAGGCCGAGCACTCGGCTCGCCAGCGTCAGTCCGCCGATCGATCCCAGCGCCCGCGCCAGCTTCATTTTCGCTTTCCCCGCCCCGAGCGCCGGCTCAGGCGTTGCCGGCGCCCTCGATGCTCACCGCTTCCCCGCCTTCGGCGCGCTGCGCCGCCTGCTGGACGTAAAGCCCGTTGAAATCGATCGGCTCGAGCAGCAGCGGCGGGAAGCCGCCGTCGCGAATCGCATCGGCGACGACGCGACGCGCGAACGGGAACAACAGGCGCGGCGCCTCGCCCAGCAGGAACGGCTGCACCGCCTCGGCCGGCACGTTGCGCAGGCCGAACAGCCCGCCGTAGGAAAGGTCGACGACGAACGCCACGGTGCCCTCGATCTCGGCGCGCACCTCGATCTTCAGCACCACCTCGTGGACTTCCTCGCCGACCTGGGCGGCGCCGATGTTGAACTGCACGTCGATCTGCGGCGCAGCGGTCTTCTGATAGACCGCCGGCGCGTTCGGGTTCTCGAACGACAGGTCCTTCACATATTGCGAGATCATGCCGGCGGCCGGCATCGTGTCCGCGCCGTTGGGCTGCGGCGTCTCGGCGGTGTCGGCGGGCTCGTTCGCGGTCGTCGCGCCGTTGTCCTGTTCGTCCATCGTCAAAAAAGTCCTCGTCTCTAGCGGATATCGGCGGCGCTTGCCGCGTTGAACCAGGGTGCGGCGCGTAGCAGGCGCCACGAACGAGTTCAACGGCGCGCGATCGCGATTTGAACAAGCGCCGCCGAAAGCCTATGTAACAGCTTCCGGCACAGTGGAGGCGAAGTGTTTTACGTCATTCTTCTCGCGATGGTCGCCGCGTTTCTGGCGCTACGCCTGTATTCGGTGCTCGGCAAGCGCACCGGGCACGAGCAGCCGCTGAAACCGGCCGAGGAGCGCGTCGCCGCGGTCCCGTCCGCGCGCACGATCGACGTGACGCCGGAAACGCGCGAGGTCGTCAACCGCAACATTGCCCCGCCCGCCGAAAAGGGGCTGCGCGCGATCATCGCCGCCGATCCCGCGTTCGACGTGACGCAGTTTCTCGAAGGCGCGCAATCCGCCTATCGCATGGTGCTGGAGGCGTTCTGGAAGGGTGACGAGGAGGCGCTGAGCCACCTCGCCGAGCCCGACGTGCAGCGCGCCTTCGCCGACGCGATCGCCGCGCGCAACACCGCCGGCCACGTCCTCGACAACCGGCTGGTCTCGATCGAGCACGCCCAGATCCAGGACGCCGCGGTCGAGGGGCGCAACGGCCGCATCACCATCCGCTTCGACGCCGACATCGCCGCGGTGACGCGCGATGCCGACGGCAATGTCGTCGCCGGCTCGCTCAGCGACGCGGTCCAGACCCACGATCTCTGGACCTTCACGCGGATGCTGCGGAGCGACGATCCCAACTGGAAACTCGCCGAAACCGACGAGGCCTGATCCTTGGCCGTCCCGTCCGCTCGTCCTGCCGGACATGATCCGGCACTCGGCTTCCGCATTCCCCCGACAGCGCTCCTGCGAAAGCAGGAGTCCAGGGACATCGGCGGCTCCGCTTCTTTCTCTGCGCTCCTGCTTCCCCAGGAGCGCTGCGGCATCGAAGCGACCCTTGCCGCTACGACGAACGGATTCTGACCCAGATGCGCATTCGGGGGGCTATCGCGCTGTCGCTGCTGCTGCTGGGGGCGTGCTCGGTCGTGCCGCCGGCGGTGGAGCGCCACCCCGCCGCCACGCGCCCGACGCACCCGACCCGCCCGACCGAGCCCAATCGCCTCCCGCCGCCGCGCCAGCCCACCCCCACCCCGATCGCGCCGATGCCCTCGGGCGGCGGCGAAGGCACCACCGCCGCGCTTTCCGGCCTCGTCGCCGGCCCCGCCGTCGCCAGCCTGCCGATCGACGGCGACGAAGCCGCGCGCGCGCTCACCGCGTTCCGCCTTTCCTGCCCGTCGCTGGTCCGCCGCACCGACAGTTCGGGCCTGACTCGCGGGTCCGACTGGCAGCCCGCCTGCGCCGCCGCGCAATCCGCCTCGGATGGCGACGCGCGCGCCTTCTTCGCCCGCTGGTTCGAGGCGGCGCAGGTCGGCGACGGCCGCGCTTATGCCACCGGCTATTTCATTCCGGAGGTGCGTGCCTCGCGCACGCGGCGCCACGGTTACGACGTGCCGATCTATGGCCGCCCGGCGGACCTGATCGACGTCGACCTCGGCCAGTTCGCCGACTCGCTGAAGGGCAAGAAAATCCGCGGCCGCGTGTCGGGCACCTCGCTCGTCCCCTATTACGACCGCACCGCGATCGAGCAGGGCGCGATCGAAAAGACCGCGCCGGTGCTCGCCTGGGGCGCCGATCCGGCCGAGGTGTTCTTCCTCCAGATTCAGGGTTCGGGCGAGCTTCGGCTGCGTGACGGCTCGATCATGCGCGTCGGCTATGACGACCAGAACGGCCGAGACTATACCGGGATCGGCAAGCTGATGCTCGACCGCGGTCTGATCGGGCGCGGCGAGGCCTCGATGCAGGGGATCGTCGCGTGGCTGCGCGCGAATCCCGATGAGGGGCGCGCAATCATGCGCGAGAACAGGAGCTTCGTCTTCTTCCGCCCGCTCGAAGGCTCGGCGGTCGGTGCGCTCGGCCTTCCCGTGACCGGCGGCGTCTCGGCTGCGGTCGATCCGAAATTCGTGCCGCTCGGCGCGCCGGTGTTCCTGTCGATGGACCGCACCGACGCGACCGGCATCTGGATCGCGCAGGATACCGGCGGCGCGATCAAGGGCGCCAACCGCTTCGACACCTTCTGGGGCGCGGGCGACGAGGCGGCGACGATCGCCGGCGGCATGGCCGCGCGCGGCACCGCCTTCGTGCTGCTGCCCAAGGGCACGCTCGCCCGGCTCCAGTCCGGCGGCTGACGATGCCCGGCCGCCCGCTCGGCCCCGACGAAGCCGCGCTCTGGGCGCGCGTCCTCGCCACCGTGCGCCCGCTTCCCGGCAGGAAAGCGCCAGGCCCCGCCCCCTATTCCCGCGAAGGCGGGAACCCGGAGGCGCAAGCGACACCGCCCGCGCCTTTGGATTCGCGCCTTAGCGGGAGGATTGCGAGAGCGGAGCCCGCGAAGCCCGGAACGACTCTCGATTCCTCGTGGGACCGGCGCCTCTCTCGCGG
>DASTWI010000025.1:0-15636 GCA_035776635.1 Sphingomonas sp.
GCCGATCATCAACGGCGATCGGCCCGCCCCATTCATCAACAATCGAACACAAATTATGTCCATCACGCCCCGGCCGAGGCGGTCGCCTCGACCGGCGTGAAGGTGAACCGCTCACCGGCCTCGTCCCAGTCGATCTGCACGGCCGAGCCGCGCGGGATCGTGCCGTCGAGCAACCCGGTGGCGAGGGGGTTGGCCAGCCGCTTCTGGATCACCCGCTTCAGCGGCCGGGCGCCGAAGGTGGGGTCGAACCCCTCCTCGGCGAGCTGCCACCTCGCCTTGGGCGTCACCTGGAGCGATAGCCCGGCCTCGCCCAGCAGGCGTTCCAGCCGGCCGAGCTGGATGTCGACGATCTTCGTCAGCTCGGTCATGCCGAGCGGTCGGAAGATGACCGTCTCGTCGATCCGGTTGAGGAACTCGGGCAGGAACTCGCGGCGAAGCACCTCGCGGACGGCGGCCTGCATCTCGGCCTCGCGGTCGGCGCCGGCCAGCTCGGCGATCGCCTGGCTGCCGAGGTTCGAGGTCATGATGATGACCGTGTTCCGGAAGTCCACCGTCCGGCCCTGGCCGTCGGTCAGCCGGCCGTCGTCGAGCACCTGGAGCAGCACGTTGAACACGTCGCCATGCGCCTTCTCGACCTCGTCGAACAGGACGACCTGATAGGGGCGGCGGCGAACCGATTCGGTTAGCACGCCGCCTTCCTCATAACCGACATAACCCGGAGGCGCGCCGATCAGCCGGGCGACGGCGTGCTTCTCCATGAACTCGCTCATGTCGATGCGGACCATCGCATTGGGGTCGTCGAACAGGAACTCGGCGAGCGCCTTGGTCAGCTCGGTCTTGCCCACGCCCGTGGGGCCGAGGAACAGGAACGAGCCAAGCGGCCGGTTGGGGTCCTGCAGGCCGGCGCGGGCGCGGCGGACGGCGGTGGAGACGGCCTTGACCGCGTCCTCCTGGCCGATCACGCGACGCCCAAGCTGCGCCTCCATCTGAAGCAGCTTTTCGCGTTCGCCTTCCATCATGCGATCGACCGGGATGCCGGTCCAGCGGCTGACAACCGCGGCGATGTCGTTGTCGGTGACTTCCTCGCGCAGCATCGCGCCTTCGCTGGCGCCATGCGCCTCGGCGAGCTGCTTTTCGAGTCCGGGAATGGTGCCGTAGCTGAGCTCGCCGGCGCGTGCGAGATCGCCCGATCGCTGCGCCTGATCGAGCTCGATCCGCGCCTGGTCGAGCTGCTCCTTGAGCTTGCTCTCCGACTGGATCTTGACCTTTTCGGCTTGCCATCGCTCGGTCAGCGCCGCCGATTGGTCCTCCAGATCGGCGAGTTCGTCCTCGAGCCGAGTCAGGCGGTCGCGCGAGGCCTCATCGGTTTCCTTGCGCAGCGCCTCGCGCTCGATCTTGAGCTGGATGATTCGGCGGTCGAGCGTCTCGATCTCCTCGGGTTTGGACTCGACCTCCATCCGGATGCGGCTCGCGGCCTCGTCCATCAGGTCGATCGCCTTGTCGGGGAGGAAGCGGTCGGTGATGTAGCGGTTGGAGAGCGTCGCCGCCGCCACGATCGCCGCGTCGGTGATGCGCACGCCGTGGTGCAGCTCGTATTTCTCCTTGAGCCCGCGCAGGATCGAGATGGTGTCCTCGACCGTCGGCTCGCCGACGAAGACGGGCTGGAAACGGCGCTGGAGCGCGGCGTCCTTCTCGACGTACTTGCGGTATTCGTCGAGCGTGGTGGCGCCGATGCAATGCAGTTCACCGCGCGCCAAAGCGGGCTTGAGCAGGTTGCCGGCGTCCATCGCGCCTTCGGATTTGCCCGCGCCGATCAGCGTGTGCATCTCGTCGATGAACAGGATGATGCGGCCTTCGCCGGCTTTGACCTCGTCGAGCACGCCCTTGAGGCGCTCCTCGAACTCGCCGCGATATTTGGCGCCGGCGATCAGGCTGCCCATGTCGAGCGCCATCAACTGGCGGTCCTTGAGCGTGTCGGGCACGTCGCCATTGGCGATGCGCAACGCCAACCCTTCGGCGATCGCGGTCTTGCCGACGCCGGGGTCGCCGATCAGCACCGGATTGTTCTTGGTGCGGCGCGCGAGGATCTGGACGGTGCGGCGGATTTCCTCATCACGGCCGATGACGGGGTCGAGCTTGCCCGAGCGCGCCGCTTCCGTCAGATCGCGGGCGAATTTCTTGAGCGCGTCGTAGCGATCTTCGGCGCTGGCCGTGTCGGCGGTTCGACCGCCGCGCAGCTGGTTGATCGCGGCGTTGAGGCCTTCCGCGGTAACGCCGGCGGCCTTGAGCGCCTTGCCCGCGGCGGTGTTGAGCGACAGGGCGAGGGCGAGCAGCAGGCGCTCGACGGTGACGTAGCTGTCGCCGGCCTTTGCCGCGACCTGCTCGGCCTGGTCGAGCACGCGCACCGCATCGTTGTTGAGCCCGGGCGGCTGCTGCGCGCCCGAGCCCGACACCGCGGGGAGCTTGGAGAGCGCAAGGTCGGTCTCGCTATTGGCCTTGCGCGGATCGCCGCCCGCCGCCTGGATCAGCCCGGCGGCCATGCCCTGCTCGTCCTCGAGCAAGGCCTTGAGGAGGTGCTCGGGGGTGATCTGCTGGTTGTTCTGGCGGATCGCGACAGTCTGCGCCGATTGCAGAAAGCCCTTGGCGCGGTCGGTGAATTTCTCGAGGTTCATGCTGGCCCCTTGTGATGGTGAAGGGGATGTAATGTTGCTCTTTTGCAACACAAGGCCGCGGGCGCTTTTGAGGTGAAGTGGAGAAAGTGGAGAGTGTCGCGCGTGTTTCGCCAAGCCGCCGAAATCGCCTGCATCGGGAAATGGGGGAGTCGGCGAAAGGCGGTGCGTCGCGCCATCGCGGACAGGCTATGCGAAGCGGGGTCGTGTAGGAAAGCGAAAACTTGCCGGGCGGGATCGGCGGCGGCATTTCCTTGGGGCAGCTGCGCCAAGTTTCACGATGGAGGAGCCGCATTCCGAGCGGGGATGGCGGCTTCTGGTGGATTGCGGTCGTCTAGCGCCGCCGTGAAGCTCTCGATCTCCCCTCCCTGAAAGGGAGGGGCTGGGGGTGGTGCCGCCGAGGCACTCGGCGGCTTGCGCCAGAATGTGCAGGACTGCGCCATCCGGATTGGCCAGCACGTCCGAGTTCCACAACCGGATGATCCGCCACCTCTTGCCTTGCAGGAACGCCGTCCTGCCAGCATCGGCTTCGACCTGCTCAACATGCTGGCTGCCGTCAAACTCGACACCGAGCCTCGCCTTGCGGCACGCTAGATCGATGATGAACGGCGGCACGACGAGCTGTCTTGTGAAGCCCGGCCGATATCGCGCGATGCGATGCCACACCGCCAGCTCGGTCGGCGTGGGGTTGTTGCGCAGTTCGCGCGCGCGTCGCGTCAGCTCCGGGTCAATGCGGTGGCGCATGTTTCGAGCGTAGAATGGCTCGCTGCGCTCGCCAACCCACCCCCTGCCCCCTCCCTCCCAGGGAGGGGGAAGTCAGGCTCGGCGAATGTCCGCAAAGGGGTGTCGGCGGACGTGACGGCTACGCCGACCTGGAGCCATGAACGGTCTCGCCCCGCTCCAGCATGGAAACGAATTGCGCAATGCGGCGTGCCCGCGTTTCCGGCTTCTTTGCCGAGCCGATGCGGTACAGGATCGCGTAGCGGTTCGCGCCGGTGAGCGTAGCGAAGAAAGCATTGGCTGCGGGCGAGCGGTCGAGCTCGGCTTGCAGGTCCGCCGGCACCTCGGCCCGGCTGGCCGGTGCGTAGGCAGCCGCCCAGCGGCCGTCCGCTCTTGCCGCCTCGACCTCGGCAAGCCCGCCCGCCCTCATACGGCCCGCCTCGATCAACTCCAGCGCACGGGCGCGGTTTACCTCGGACCAGTTGCTCCCTCGCCTACGGGGCGTGAAGCGGACGACCCAGCTCGCGTCGTCATACTTATCGAGTCGCCCGTCGATCCAGCCGTGGCACAAGGCGACATCAATCGCCTCGGCTTTGGAAAGGCTTGTGAGGCCAGAGCCCTTCTTCGAGAGCCTCAGCCATACTCCCTTGCCCGACCGCCCCTCCGTCGAGATCCAGCGTTCAAAGGCGGCTTGGTCCTCGAACAGCAGGATCGGGAGCTCGCGATAGTCGACGTCACGCATTTCCGGGACGATGAACCGACGACGGCTTTCAGGCAAGCCAACCGCTACAGCGTGTGACCGCAAGTTGGCGCCAGCAGACCTCCGAGGCGCGAGCTGTGGTGGGCGCTCCTCCGCTGATCATCGCTGCCGAACGCGCAGGGATATCGCGCAAATCGCTTGAACCCGACGCGCTTGCCCGGCGCCGGAGCGTTGTTATGCTGCGGTATATCGATTGCGAGGGGACTCACATGAAACTCAGGCTTTTGGCGCTCACGGGCGTAGCGATCTGCGCGCTTTCGGTTCCAGCTCTCGCCGCACCGGCGGACACGCCGCTGCCGCAGGGCGTGCCGGTGGCGCAGCTGGTGCAGGATGTCGATATTCCGTTCACCGAATTCACGCTGGCCAACGGGCTGAAGGTCGTCGTCCATACCGACACCAAGGCGCCGGTGGTGGCGGTGTCGGTCTGGTATCACGTCGGGTCGAAGGACGAGCCCGCCGGGCGCACCGGCTTCGCGCATCTGTTCGAGCATCTGATGTTCGGCGGCTCCGAGCATAGCGACACGAGCTGGTTTCAGCCGATGCAGGCGATGGGCGCGACCGACATGAACGGCACGACCAATTACGACCGCACCAATTATTTCGAGACGGTGCCCAAGGCCGCGCTCGAGCGTGCGCTGTTCCTCGAAAGCGACCGCATGGGGCACCTGCTGCCGGCGGTGACGCAAGCCAAGCTCGATATCCAGCGCGGCGTCGTCCAGAACGAGAAGCGCGGCGACGACAATCAGCCGGGCGGGCTGCTGCAATATTCGATCCAGCAGACGCTGTTCCCGGCGGGCAACCCCTATCACCACACGGTGATCGGATCGATGAGCGACCTCGACCACGCCAGCCTCGACGTCGTCAAGGACTGGTTCCGCACGCATTACGGGCCGAACAACGCGGTGCTGGTGCTCGCCGGCGACATCACCACTGCCGAGGCGAAGCCGCTGGTCGAGAAATATTTCGGCGACATTCCGCGCGGGCCGCAATCGACCCCGGCCGCGGCCGAGGTGCCGACGCTGCCCCAGCCGGTGACGAAGACGTTCCACGACCAGGTCGCCAACACGACGATCTACCGCATGTGGGCGGTGCCGGGGATCACCGATAAGGACACGCCCGCGCTGCAGATGGCGGCGAGCGTGCTCGGCGGGCTCGCCAGCTCGCGGCTCGACAATGCGCTGGTGCGCGACAAGAAAACCGCGGTCCATGTCTCGGCCTATGTCCAGCCCTATGAGCGGGTCGGCGAGTTCACGGTCGAGGCGACGGTCAAGCCGGGGGTCGATCCGGCACTGGTCGGGCAGCAGGTCGATGCGATCATCGCCGACCTGATCAAGAACGGCCCGACCGCGGACGAATTGCGGCGCGCCAAGACCGACGACGTCGCCTCGACGATCAAGGGGCTCGAATCGGTCGGCGGGTTCAGCGGCAAGGCGGTGACGCTGGCGCAAGGCGCGGTCTATGCGAACGATCCCGGCTTCTACAAGAAGGAGCTGGCGGCCGAGGCGGCGCTGACCCCGGCCGAGGTGCAGGCGGCGGCGAAGAAATGGCTGGCGCGGCCGGTGTTCGCCTTCTCGCTCGAGCCCGGCCAGCGCAGCGCGTATGAGGAATCGACGCTGAACGGCGACAGCGCCGGCGCGGGGCAGGGAGCGAAGGTGACGGCGGCGCCGGCATCGGCGGCCGCGACCGCCGCGGGGGTCGATCGCTCGCAGCTGCCGCCGGTCGGCACGATCGCCGATCTCGATTTCCCGACGGTCGAGCACGCGAAGCTGTCGAACGGCATTCCGGTGCTGTTCGCGCATCGCGGCGGCGTGCCGGTGGTGCGCGTCGCGATCGATTTCGACGCGGGCAACTCCTCCGATCCCAAGACCGCACTCGGCACGCAGGCGTTCATGCTGGCGATGCTCGACGAGGGCACCGACACATATGGCTCGATCCAGATCGCCGAGGCGAAGGAGAATCTGGGGGCGGACATTTCCGCGTCGCCGAGCATGGACCGCTCGAGCGTCTATCTGTCGGCGCTGGCGCCCAACCTGGCGCCGTCGCTCAGCCTGATGGCGGACATCGTCCGGCATCCGGCGTTCGCGCCGGCCGAGGTCAATCGCGTGCGCGGTCAGCAGCTCGCCGCGATCGCCGAGGAGACCAAGCAGCCGGTCGGCCTCGCGCTGCGCACGCTGCCGCCGCTCCTTTACGGCAAGGACCATCCCTACGGCGTGCCGTTCAGCGGGCGCGGCGATCCGGCGGTGGTCGCGAAGCTGACTCCGGCCGAGCTGACGCGGTTCCACGACGACTGGCTGCGGCCCGACGACGCGACGATCTTCGTCGTCGGCGACACCACGCTGGCCAAGGTGATGCCGCTGCTCGAGAAGAGCTTCGGCGACTGGCGCGCATCGGGAGCGAAGCCGGTCAAGGACTTCGCCGCGCCGACCGCGCCGCAGACCGGACGGATCCTGCTGCTCGACCGGCCCAACACGCCGCAGTCGCTGATCTTCGGCGGCGAGCTGATGCCGGTGAAGGGCACCGACGACCTCGTCGCGCTGACTCAGGCGAACGAGGTGCTCGGCGGCTCGTTCCTGTCGCGGCTCAACATGGACCTGCGCGAGACGCGGCATTGGTCGTACGGCGTGCAGGGCTTCATCAGCCGGGTGCAGCATACCGTGCCCTATCTGATCTACGCGCCGGTGCAGACCGACCAGACCGGCCCGTCGATCGCGGCGATGCAGGCCGACATGGCGTCGTTCCTCGGCGGCAAGGGCGTCACGCCGGCCGAGCTGACCCGCACGATCGACGGCTCGATCCGCGAGCTGCCCGGCGAGTTCGAGACTGCCGAGGCGGTGATGGGCGGGATGGAGGCGAACGTCCTCTACCACCGGCCCGACGATTATTACGAAACGCTGGCGACGCGCTATCGCGCGCTGACCGGGCCCGAGCTCGACGCGGCGGCCAGGGCGGCGATCGATCCGGCCAAGCTGACCTGGGTGGTGATCGGCGACGCCGCCAAGGTGAAGCCGCAGCTTGACAGCCTGAAGATACCGGTCGAGGTGGTGGGCGCGACGCCTTCCGCGAGCGTCAAGCAATAGCCGAGGAGAACAGCAATGGCCGAAGTCGATGGCGTTTGGGACTGCGTCACCAAGTCTCCGCTCGGCGACCAGAAATCGACGCTGACGGTGAAGAGCGACGGCGGCAGCTTCACCGGCAGCAATGTCGGCGCGATGGGCTCGGTCGAGATCACCGACGGCACGGTCAACGGCAACACGCTCGGCTGGACGATGAACATCAGCGTGCCGATGCCGATGACGCTGGAGTGCGAGGCGACGATCGACGGCGACACGCTGACCGGCACGGTCGGCGCGGGCGCGTTCGGCAGCTTCCCGATGTCGGGAACGCGCGCGGGTTGAGGGGCCATATTCCTGCGAAGGCAGGAATCCAGGGTTTCGGGCAATGCGCTGATGGCCCTGGGCTCCTGCTTTCGCAGGAGCGCAAGTGGTGATCCGATGACTGACCTGCCCCGGCCGGCGATCCTGTGCGTGTGCCTCGGCAACATCTGCCGGTCGCCGCTGGCCGAAGCGGCGCTTCGGGCGGAGGCGGCGCGGGCCGCGCTCGACCTCGTGGTCGATTCGGCGGGGACGGGGGCCTGGCATGTCGGTGACCCGCCCGATGCGCGCGCGCAGGCGGTGGCGCGGCGGCACGGGATCGACATTTCGGGCACTCGCGCGCGGCAGGTCGTGCCCGAGGATTTCCGGCGCTTCACGCATGTCCTGGCGCTCGATCGCGACAATTTCCGGGTGCTGGCGCGGATGGCGCCGGCCGACGCGACCGCCGAGCTCGCGATGCTGATGGACGCGGTGCCGGGGCGCGAAGGCACCGACGTCGCCGATCCCTATTATGGCGAGGCGGCCGGGTTCGAGACGACCTGGGCCGACGTGCGCACGGCGGCGGAGGCGCTGGTCGCGCGGCTCGCGGCGTGAGCGACCTCGCCGCCGCGGTCGAGGCGGTGCTCGGGGTCGGCGTCGCGGGAGTGCGACCGCTGGCAGGCGGCGATTTGTCGGCGGTGCAGCGCGTGACGCTGGCGGACGGGCGGACGATCGTCGCCAAGCAGGGCGCGCGCGTCGCCGCAGAGGCGCGGATGCTCGGCGCGATCCGGGAGCGCGGCGTGCCGGCGCCCGCGGTGCTCGGCGTCGCGGGCGAGGTGATGCTGCTCGAACGGCTTCCCGGGAGCGGCGGGATCGGGTCGGCGTGGGACGATCTTGCGCGGGTGCTCGGCCCGCTGCATCGCGGCGATGGCGGGCGCTATGGCTGGGACGAGGAGTATGCTTTCGGTCCGGTCGCGATTCTCAACGGCTGGAGCAACGACTGGCCGAGCTTCTGGGCGGAGCGGCGGCTGCGGTGCCATCTGCCGCATCTCCCCGCCGCGCTCGCCGGGCGGGTCGAGGCGCTGGCGGGGCGGATCGGCGAACTGCTGCCTACACGGCCGGCGGCGGCGCTGTTGCACGGCGATCTTTGGGGCGGCAACGTGCTGGCCGATGGCGCGCGCGTCAGCGGGCTGATCGATCCGGCGTGCTCTTATGGCGACCGTGAGGTCGACGTCGCAATGCTGACACTGTTCGACGCGCCGCTCGAGCGGTTCTTCGACGCGCTCGAGCTCGCGCCGGGGTGGCGCGAACGGTTGCCGGTCTATCGGCTTTGGCCGCTGCTGGTGCATGTGCGGCTGTTCGGTGGCGGCTATGCCGGGTCGGCCGCGGCGGCGCTGGAGGCGGTGGGCTTTTAAGGAGTCGGGTATCGGCTCAAACGGCGGCCCATTCAGCTCGCACCGTTTCGTCGGATTCGGCCGGCGCGCGTTGGGCGCGTTCTGCGGCGAAGCGCTCGGGAGCGAGGCGGGCGAGGGCCCAGATCGCGGCGCCGCGGACGACCGGGGCTTCGTCGTCGAGCAGGCGGCCGATCGGTTCGACCAGCGCCGGCTCGCCGCTGTTGCCGGCGGCGATCGCGGCGTTGCGGACCATTCGGTTGCGGCCGATGCGCTTGATCGGCGAGCCGGCAAACACCTGGCGGAAGCCGCCATCGTCGAGCGCGAGCAGGTCGGCAAGCGCGGGCGCGGCGAGCTCGGCGCGCGGGCGGAAGGCGCGGTTGGCGTGCGCGGCGGCGGCGAACTTGTTCCACGGGCAGACCGCGAGGCAATCGTCGCAGCCGTAGATGCGGTTGCCGATCGCGGCGCGGAATTCGTGCGGAATCGGCCCCGAATGCTCGATCGTCAGGTACGAGATGCAGCGGCGCGCATCGACACGATAGGGTGCGGGGAAGGCCGCGGTCGGGCACGCGCGCTGGCAGGCGTCGCACGAGCCGCAAGTGTCGCGGCCCGGCGCATCGGGCGCGAGGTCGAGTGTGGTGTAGATCGCGCCGAGGAACAGCCAGTTGCCGTGCGTGCGGCTGACGAGATTGGTGTGCTTGCCCTGCCAGCCGAGCCCGGCGGCCTCGGCGAGCGGCTTTTCCATCACCGGGGCGGTATCGACGAACACCTTGAGGTCGCCGCCCGCCTCGGCGACCAGCCAGCGGGCGAACGCCTTCAATTGACGCTTGACGAGGTCGTGATAATCGGCGCCCTGCGCATAGACCGAGATGCGGCCGATACCGCCGTGATCCGCCAGCGCCAGCGGGTCGGTGGCGGGCGCATAGCTCATGCCGAGCGCGATCACCGAGTGCGCCTCGGGCCACAGCCCCGCGGGCGAGCCGCGCTGCTCGGCGCGCGATTCCATCCAGATCATGTCGCCGTGCGCGCCCTCGGCGAGCCACTGGCGCAGCCGCCCGGCGGCGGCGGGCGCGGCGTCCGCGCGCGCGATGCCGCAGGCGGCGAAGCCGAGCTCGGCGGCCATGGCCTTGACTCGGTCGGCGAGAGGCTTGTGTTCGGGCACGCCCGCCCGCTACCACGATGCCTGGCGAAAGGTGAGCGCCTTCTTTTCCCGTTCGGCAGCGGTTCTCGACTTCGCTCGAACCGAAGGGGGGGTGTCGAACCGAACGGGGGATGGTTGATTTGAGTACCGAAGCAGCAGCCAGCGCCACGGGGCTGGTCAAGCGGTTCGGCGAGCGGCGGGTGGTCGATGGAGTCGATCTCGTCGTGCCGAAGGGCATGATCTACGGCGTGCTCGGGCCGAACGGCGCGGGCAAGACGACGACGCTGAGGATGTTGCTCGGCATCATCGAGCCCGACGACGGCGAGCGGATGCTGCTGGGCTACGACCACCCGCGCGATGCGAGCGACCGGGTCGGCTACCTGCCCGAGGAGCGCGGGCTCTATCCGGCGATGAAGGCCAAGGAGGCGATCGCGTTCATGGGCGCGCTGCGCGGGCTCGACTGGAAGACCGGGCGCGAGCGCGCGGCGGCGATGCTCGAGGATGCCGGGCTCGGCTATGCGGCGGACGAGAAGATCCGCAAGCTCTCGAAGGGGATGGCGCAGCTCGTGCAATTGCTCGGCTCGATCGTGCATCGGCCCGAGCTCCTGGTGCTCGACGAGCCGTTCTCGGGACTCGATCCGGTCAACCAGGAGAAACTGGAAAAGCTGATCCGCGGCGAGCGCGACCGCGGCGCGACGGTGATCTTCTCGACTCATGTCATGGCGCATGCCGAGCGATTGTGCGACCGGCTGGCGATCATCGCCGGAGGCAAGCGGCGGTTCGAGGGGACGGTCGCCGACGCGCGCGGCACGCTGCCGTTCAAGGCGCATTACGTGCCGCACCACGACGACGGCGGGATCGGGGCGCTGCTCCCGGCCGACGCCGAGCGCGAGGGCGACGGCTGGCGCTTCACCTTGCCCGAGGAGGGCATCGAGGCGCTGCTGGTGCGGCTGATCGACGCGGGCTACGGCATCGCCGGGCTGTCGATCGAGCGGCCGAGCCTGCACGAGGCGTTCGTCCGCATCGTCGGGCCCGAAGCGCTGCAGGAGGAACCGGCATGAGCCCGTCGCGCAAGGCGATCCGCCAGACGCTGACCATCGCGCGGCGCGATTTCATCGCGACGGTGTTCACGCCGATGTTCCTGTTCTTCCTGCTGGCGCCGCTGATCATGGCGTCGTTCAGCCTGATCGGCGGGCTCGGCGCGTCGTCGGTGGCCGAAGGCGCGGCCGATCGTGAGCGGCTGGTGGTGGTCGCCGACGCCGCCGACGCGGCGTTGGTCGAGCACGCCGATACGCGGCTGAGGAAGCTGTTTTCGCCGGGTTCGGCGCCGCCCGAACTCACCATCGCGGCGCCACAGGCCGACCCGGTTGCGCAGGCGCGCGCCGCGCTCGACGCGCGCGACCATGATGTCGACGCGGCGCTGGCGGGGCCGATCGGCGCGCCGCACATCTTCTACCGCGCCGGTTCGCCGCGCAGCGCCGACTATCTCGCCGCGCTCGCCGAAGCGGTGGTGCGCGCGCGGGCGAGCGGAACGACCCCGGTCAGCACGCCGATCGAGGTCGAGGTGAAGCGCCGCGGGGCGAGCGTCACGGGGCAGCACGCCGCGGGGTTCATGGCGGTGTTCGGGATCTTCTTCCTGACGCTGCTGCTCGCGGGGCAAGCGGTCGGGACGATGGCCGAGGAGCGGTCGAACAAGGTGATCGAGGTGCTCGCCGCCGCGGTGCCGCTCGAATCGGTGTTCTTCGGCAAGCTGGTCGGCATGTTCGGCTCGGCGGTGCTGTTCATCCTGTTCTGGGGGACAATCGCGGCGCAGATCGGGCATGTCCTGCCGCCCGAGGCGGAGCAGGCGATGCGCGAATTGCAGCCGGCGATCGGCTGGCCGGGGTTCATCGCCCTGTTCTGCTGCTATTTCACCATGGCCTATCTGCTGCTCGGTTCGGTGTTCCTGACGATCGGCGCCCAGGCCTCGACGATCCGCGAGATCCAGATGCTGTCGCTGCCGATCACCTTCACCCAGATCGGCATGTTCGCGCTGGCGTCGGCCGGCGCGGCGCATCCGGGCGGCTGGGTCGCGATCATCGCCGAAGTGTTCCCGCTGAGCTCGCCTTATGCGATGGCAGCACGCGCCGCGAATACGGGCGGGCTGTGGCCGCATGTCGCGGCGCTGGTCTGGCAAGCGCTGTGGGTGTCGATCATGATCTCGCTCGGCGCGCGATGGTTCCGGCGCGGCGTGCTCAAGTCGGGCGCGCCGCGGCGGAAATCGAGAGTCCGCGATGCCGCTGCGACGACCGCAGAGGCAGTGAGCCACTTGTAGTATTGACATCAATGTAAGCAGCGTGAGAGTGTCGCGCCATCAAGGAGAGGCCTGATGGCGACGCTTGCGACCGAGATGCGCGACCCCGGCGTGGACCCGCTCGACGTCTCGCGGCCGGAGCTCTATCGCGACGACACGTGGCAGGAGCCGTTCCGGCAGCTGCGCGCAACGGCGCCCGTCCATTATACCGAGCAATCGGGGTACGGCCCCTATTGGTCGATCTCGACCTACAAGCCGATCGTCCATGTCGAATCGCTGCCGGAGATCTTCTCGTCCGAGGCGGGGGGCATCACGCTCGCCGATTTCCTGCCCGAATCGGACGTGAAGATGCCGATGTTCATCGCGCGCGACCGCCCGGTGCATACCGCGCAGCGCCGGACCGTTGCGCCCGCCTTCACGCCGAGCGAGATGGCGCGCATGTCGGACGACATCCGCCGCCGCACCGCCGAGGTGCTCGATTCGCTGCCGTGGGGCGAGGAATTCGACTGGGTCGACAAGGTGTCGATCGAGCTGACCACGCAGATGCTGGCGATCCTGTTCGATTTCCCCTGGGAAGACCGGCGCAAGCTGACCTTCTGGTCCGACTGGGCGGGCGACATCGAGCTGGTCAAGACCGAGGAGCTGCGGAAGCAGCGGCTCGAACATATGTTCGAATGCGGCGCCTATTTCCAGAATTTGTGGAACCAGAAGATCGGCAAGGAACCGACCCCCGACCTCATCTCGATGATGATCCATTCGGACGCGATGGCGCAGATGGATCAGTACGAGTTCATCGGCAATCTGATCCTGCTGATCGTCGGCGGCAACGACACCACGCGCAACTCGATGTCGGCGATGGCCTATGGCCTCGACCTGTTTCCCGACGCGCGCGCCAAGCTGGAGGCGAACCCCGAGCTGATCCCCAACGCGACGCAGGAGATCGTTCGCTGGCAGACCCCGCTCGCGCACATGCGGCGGACGGCGACGCAGGATTACGAGCTGGAGGGGCAGACGATCCGCGCGGGCGACAAGCTCGCTCTCTGGTATCTTTCGGCCAATCGCGACGAGAGCGTGTTCGGCGACGACGCCGACCGGATCGTCGTCGATCGCCCCAACGCGCGGCGGCACCTCGCGTTCGGCCACGGCATCCACCGCTGCGTCGGCGCACGGCTCGCCGAATTGCAAATCTCCGTGCTGATGGAGGAGATGGCGAAGCGGCGGATGCGCGTCAACGTGACCGGCGCGCCGACGCGCGTGTCGGCATGCTTCGTCCACGGCTATCGTTCGCTGCCGGTCGAGATCAGCCGCTATTGATCGAAGCCGGCTGCCTTCGCCGGAACTGACCCGGTTGGCGCGTCAGGCCAGTCCGCCTGTGATAGAACAGTGCTCCTGCGAAAGCAGGAGCCCAGGATAACAAGCGATGTCGCCCGTGACTCTGGGCTCCCGCCTTCGCAGGAGCGCGGGGAAGGGCAAGGATAAAGTCTACGACGCGCGGCGCAGGGAGCGGCCGAGGCCGGCGTCCTCGAGCGAGGCGACATCGGGGAAGAACCGCGCCATCACCTCTCCGGCGTGGCGGGCGACCTTCGCCTCGAGAAATTTCCTGTCGATCCGCTCGAGGACATGATGCTTGCGCCGGGCCTTGTATTCGTGGGACCGGTCCTCGCTCAGCGTCGCGGGGGACACGCCGGAGAAGGCGGCGATCTCGTCCAGCCGCGCTTGAAGATCGCGCGTCCGCACGACGAGCAGGCGGTCGCGCGGCATCTCGGCGATGACGTGCTCGATGTGCCACCGCCAGTAGGAAAGATAGCCGTCGAGCGTGTAGAGTCCGTGGTCGCGCAGCAGCCGCTCCTCCGGCGCATGGGTGAAGCGGCCGCGGCCATACCGCAGGTCGCGCAGGCTCGACAGCCGCAGGCCGGTGACCCGGTTGAGCTCGTGGTTGCAGATCGAATCGAGCCAAGCGTAGCAGTTGCGGATCGTCAGCACGACCTTGGCATGGCGCAAATGGTCGCGGATCAGGTCGACGAAATGCACCATGTGATGCGAGGCGACGACCTCCAGATCCATCCGTCGCACGAGATCGAGGAACATCGCCCGCCGCGTGTCGCGGCCGATCCAGCCGTATTCGTGGGCGAGGATCAGCTCGATGAAGCGCGGCCGCCGCGGCTCATGCGCGGCGCGGTAATGCCGCTTGAAGATGCCCTCGATCGAGTGGGTGCCGCTCTTCGGCGGGCCGGCGCCGAACAGGGCGAGCGGGCGGGCTCCGGTCGCGGGCATCGGTTACTTGGGCCCCGATGCGGCGGCGCGGGTCGGCCGGCCGGCCGCGGTGCGCGTGCGCTCCCGGCTCGATCGGCGCGCCAGCCACAGGATCAGCAGGCTGCCGAAATTCGGCGCCAATTGGCCCAGCCAGACGAAGCGCAGCAAGCGCGGACTGAGGCCGATGGCGAGATGGGGAAGCGACAGAATCCAGAATAGCGAGAACAGGACGGGCAGGAGAAGGCGGCCCGCCGCGGCCCGCCGCTTGTCCTCGAGAGTCGTGCTTCGCGGCTTTCGAACGAGTGGCGCGCTGATCGTTGACCTCTTGTGCTGATTAGGGTGACGAGGAGCCTGATAGCCAAACTTCCGCAAAATTGGAACCGGACGAAGGCTCAATAGCGCTCGATCGATGGTCGTCATGTGCGGCAGCCACCTGCGAAACGTCGGACGTATGCCTATATGGAGCGTACCAACAGCCAGGGTATGGATATGATCCCCGACCGCCGTCGCTTTTTGTCCTTTGCCGGCCTGAGCGTACTCGGCGCCGCGCTGCTGGGCTCGTGCGGCGGGAGCGACGCCGAGGCGGCAGAGCGCTTTCCGGTGCGGATGAGCGAGGCCGAATGGCGCAGAAAGCTGGGCCCCTCGGCATTCGCGGTATTGCGCGAGGCGGCGACCGAGCGGCCGTTCTCCAGTCCGCTCGACGACGAGCACCGCGCCGGCCTGTTCGCGTGCAAGGGATGCGACAATCCGCTCTATTCGTCGAAGACCAAGTTCGACAGCGGCACCGGCTGGCCGAGCTTCTGGGCGCCGCTCAAGAACGCGATCGTCACCCGCGCCGACCACAGCCTGCTGATGGACCGCACGGAAGTTCTTTGCCGCCGCTGCGGCGGGCATCTGGGGCACGTGTTCGACGACGGGCCCAAGCCGACGGGGCTGCGTTATTGCATGAACGGGCTGGCGCTCCGATTTCGCCCCGCCTGAGGAGATCTGCATGAACCGCGTCGTTGGTTTCGCGCTGTCTGGCCTGGCGCTTCTGGGGACATCCGCTTCCGCAGCGTC
>DASTWI010000026.1:0-67870 GCA_035776635.1 Sphingomonas sp.
TTCTGCCGGGATGCGCCGCAGATCGAAGCGCTGGCAGCGCGACAGGACGGTGACCGGAACCTTGTTCACCTCGGTCGTCGCGAAGAGAAACTTCACATGCTCAGGCGGTTCCTCAAGAGTCTTGAGCAACGCATTGAAAGCGTTCTTCGAAAGCATGTGAACTTCGTCGATAATGTAGATCTTGTAGCGCGCCGAGACCGCGGCGTAGCGCGAGGCGTCGATGATCTCGCGCACGTCGTCGACCCCGGTGTGGCTGGCGGCGTCCATCTCGATCACATCGATGTGCCGCCCTTCGGCGATCGCGCGGCACGGCTCGCACACCCCGCACGGATCGATCGTCGGCCCGCCCGCGCCGTCCGGCCCGATGCAGTTGAGCGCCTTGGCGATCAGCCGCGCGGTCGAAGTCTTGCCCACCCCGCGCACCCCGGTGAGCAGGAAGGCGTGCGCCAGCCGGCCGCGCCGAATCGCATTGGCCAGCGTCTGCACCATCGCGTCCTGGCCGATGAGTTCATTGAACGTCTGCGGCCGGTATTTGCGCGCGAGCACGCGATAGGCTTCGGTCTTGGCCGGCTGCGGCGGCTCGCCGAGATCGAGGGAATCGGTCATCGCCTGCTATCTAGGCATGGCGGACGCGGATGTCGAAGGGTGCAACGAAGACGGTTCGCACCGAGGCGCGCGCTGCGCCTGTCGATTGGGCTACGCCAAATCTCAACAGCGCGCGGTGGGAGCCGGAACGACCCGCGACGAAATCGTTGCGGCTGCTTCCTTCCGGACCTGACCGGGTTGGCGACGGCCGCGTCCGCCCGACTCCCGCGCGGGCAGATAGGCAATCGGCTATCCGCTGGCAAGGCCCGGCGGGAACGGCTAGTCTTCGCCGCATGGCCGTTCACTTCGCATCCTGTTCGTGCGGCGCGCTGACCGCTGCCTGCGAGGGCGATCCGGTTCGCGTCTCGGTATGTCATTGCCTCGCCTGCCAGCGGCGGACGGGAAGCGCGTTCGGCGTGCAGGCGCGCTTTCCCGCCGGGCAAGTCTCGATCACCGGCGAATCGAGCGAATGGGTGCGCGTCGGCGATGAGGGCAGTCACGGCCGCTTTCGCTTCTGCCCGACATGCGGCGCGATCGTCTTCTATACGACCGATGAGAACCCGGGTTTTATCACCATCCCGGTCGGTGCGTTCGCCGATCCGAACTTCCCGGCGCCGGGCGTCTCGGTGTACGAGGAGCGGCAGCATCCCTGGGTCGAGATCACCGGCGCCGACCTTCGCCATCTCGCCTGAGAGTCACCGCCACCGCATGTCGCGCGCGCCGGGCGGCATCTTGACCGTCAACCCGTCGAGGTCGTCGCTCAGCACGATCTGGCACGCGAGCCGGCTGGTCCGCGTCGCGCCCAGTGCGAGGTCGAGCATGTCCTCCTCCTCCTCGCTCGCGGGCGGCAGCCGGTCGAAATCCTCGGCGGCGACGATGACGTGGCAGGTCGAGCACGCCATCTGCCCCTCGCACGTCCCCTCGAGCGGCTGCCCGTAAGCCTGCGCGAGGTCGAGTAGCCGGTCGCCGGGCGAGCCCTTCGCTTCCTCGACGGTGGCGCCGTCGGCGTTGACGAAGCGGACGATCATGCCGCGTGTCGCTGCATGTCGGCGGCAGAGGCGATGCGGTCGAACGCGATGGTCAGCTCTTCCTCCGTGGTGGTGCGGCCGAAGCCGATCCGGATGCTCGTCCGCGCCTCGGCGTCGGACAGCCCGATCGCGCGAAGCACATGGCTCGGCCGACCCGACCCGCTCGCACAGGCCGATCCGGCCGAAAAGGCGATGTCGCGCACGTCGCTCATCAGCCGGGCGACGTCCAGCCCGGCGCGGCGAATGTTGAGATTGCCGTGATAGCGCGGCGCGGCGGCGCCGTTCAGCACCCACCCCCGACCCTCATTTGCAATGGGCGGTGCGCAAGAGAAATGCTCCAGCGCCGCCCCCCACAATCGCTCGACATGCGCCGCATCCACGTCCCGCCGCTCCTCCATCAGCGCCGCCGCCGCGCCGAACCCGGCGCACAGCGCGGGCGACAGCGTCCCCGACCGTCCCGGCGCCTCCTGCCCGCCGCCGTGGAGCAGCGGCGCAAGCTCCACCCCGTCGCGCACCCACAGCGCACCGATCCCCTTCGGCCCGTAGATCTTGTGCGCCGACACCGCGACAAGGTCGCACGTCTCGGGCACCGGCACCCGGCCATAGCCCTGCACCGCATCGCACAGCATCAGCGCGCCCGCGCCGTGCGCCAGCTCGGCGAGCGCGGCGATCGGCTGGATCACCCCGATCTCGTTGTTGACCAGCATCGCCGCGACCAGCCCTGTTCCGGGCACGATCGCCGCGCGCGCCGCATCGAGGTCGACCAGTCCGTCGCGCCCCACCGGGAGCACCGTCACCGCCCGGCCCTTCGCCCGCTCCGCCTCGACGGTATCGAGCACCGCGGCATGTTCGGTCGCCAGCGTCACGATCGGACCGGCGGTCCCCTTGATCGCCCAGTTGAGCGCCTCGGTCGCGCCGCCAGTGAAGGCCACCCGGCCGCCCTCCGGCAGCAGCCGTGCGATCTGTCCGCGCGCGACCTCGACCGCCGCCTTGGCCGCGCGCCCTTCGCGGTGCGGCGAGTGGGGATTGGCGTGCTGCGTCTCGAGCCACGGCAGCATCGCCGCCAGCGCCTCGGGCGCGAGCGGAGTCGTCGCCTGGAAATCGAGATAGGTCACGCCGCGAAGCTCCGCGTCTCGCGCGCGGTCTGCCGCCAGGCCTGGATGAAGCGCTGCACGTCCGCCGCACTCGTGGTCCGCCCGAAACTCACCCGCACCACCTCGCGCGACGCAGCTTCTCTCCAGCCCATCGCGGCGAGGACATGGCTCGGCTTCATGCTCCCGGACGCGCAGGCGCTCCCCGCCGACACCGAGATGCCGGCAAGGTCGAAGCGGATCAGCTGCGCGGCCGAGCCCGTCCCGACCATCCGGTACGATCCGATCGCCGGATGGCGCGCCTCGCCGCCCGCCGCCACCTCGCCCCCCGACCGCGCGATCGCATCGTCCAGCGTGGCGCGCAATTCGGCCATCGCCGCGATGTCCTCGGGCTCGCCGAGCGCGGCGGCATAGCCGAGCGCGCCCGGAAGATTCTCGGTCCCCGGCCGATAGCCGCGCTCCTGCCCGCCGGTCGGGCTCAGCGTGCCGAGATCGCGCACCAGCAGCGCGCCGATCCCCGGCGGTCCCCCGCGCTTGTGCGAGGACAAGGCGACGAAATCGGCGTGCTCGGCCACCGCCGGATCGGCCCCCGGCGGCATCTGCGCGGCATCGACCAGCAGCAGCGCCCCGGCGGCATGAACCGCCTCGGCGATCGCGGCGATCGGCTGGATTACGCCCGTCTCGCTGTTCGCCCATTGCACGCACACCAGCGCGCGGGACCGCTTCCCGACTTCGTTCGAAGCAAACTGGGATGGGGCTTCCCCTCCCTCTCCGTCCGTGTCGAGCGCAGTCGAGACACGTTCCGGCAGCAACACGCCGCCCGCCGTCACCGGCAGCATCGCGGCATCGGGCGCAGCGCGGATCACCGCATCATGCTCGACCGCCGAGATGAACCGCCGCGCCGCCGCCGAACGATTGAGCGCAATCGCCAGCGCCTCGCTCGTCCCGCTGGTCAGGATCGTCTCGTGGCGCCAGCCATATGCCGCCGCGATCCGCCCTCGCGCGGCCTCCAGCGCGGCCCGCGCCGCGCGGCCCTCGGCGTGCGGCGACGACGGATTGGCCCAATGCGCCAGCCCATCGGCCATCGCCGCCTTCGCCGCATCGGTCATCGGCGTGGTCGCGGCATGATCCAGATAGAGGCGGTCGGGCACGGGAACATCCGAATTGATTGCGAAACGGGGCCTCCCGCCTATATAGCCGCCAGGTTTCTCCGCGCCACCGCGCGCGTTTCACATTCGCAGGACCCATGCCCGAAGTCATCTTTCCCGGCCCCGAGGGCCGCCTTGAAGGCCGTTTCAGCCCCGCGCCCAAGCCGCGCGCGCCCGTTGCGATGATCCTTCACCCCCATCCGCAGGCGATGGGGACGATGAACAACCGCATCGTGCTCGAGCTTTACAAGACCTTCCAGCGGCGCGGCTTCGCGACGCTGCGCTTCAACTTTCGCGGCGTCGGCAAGAGCCAGGGCACGTTCGACAACGGCATCGGCGAGCTGTCGGACGCGGCGAGCGCGCTGGACTGGGTGCAGAGCTTCCATGCCGAGGCGCAGACCACCTGGATCGCCGGGGTCAGCTTCGGCGCGTGGATCGGGATGCAGCTCCTGATGCGCCGCCCGGAAATCCGCGGCTTCATCTCGATCGCGCCGCCGGCCAACATGTACGACTTCACCTTCCTGGCGCCGTGCCCGTCCTCGGGCATCATCATCCAGGGCGAAGGCGACGAGGTCGTCCAGCCGCCCGCCGTCCAGAAGCTGGTCGACAAGCTGCGCACGCAAAAGCACATCACGATCCACCACGACGTGATCCCGCGCGCCAACCACTTCTTCGAGCACGAAATGCCCGAGTTGATGGAGTCGGTCGACACTTACCTCGACATGCGGCTCGATCCGAATTCGCCGATCAAATGACGCGCCGCGCGTCGATTGAGCGCAGCTAAATCGCGCTCATCGCGGCGTGTCCGGCCGGCGGCGCTCAAGCGCCGACCGACGCCTCAGCGCGAACCGTGCTCCTGCGAAAGCAGGAGCACAAGGATTTAGATCGTCCAGATCACCACATTGCCGACCAGCACCGCCGCAGCGACCAGCATCAGCGCGCCCTTGGTCCGCGCATCGGGCCGGCGCAGCAGCGCCACCCCGCCGAGCACCAGCGCGAACGCCGCGAGCATCGCGATCGCGGGAGCGGCATCGGTCATGCCGGCTCCTCCACTCGCGCCGCTTCTCCGGCAAGCACGCGCCCGAACGACTCGGGATCGACATTGCCTCCCGACAGGATCACCAGCATCCCCGCTTCGGGCGCGATCTTCCGCGCGAGCAGCGCCGCCAGCCCCACCGCGCCGCCCGGCTCGACGACGAGGTGCAGCACCTCGGCCGCCCAGCGCTGCGCCGCGCGCACCTCATCCTCGCTCACCGCGACGCCGTGCGCATCGCGGTTGGCGAGCACTTCGAAGGTCAGCGGCGACACCCGCATCGTTTGCAACGCGTCGCACGCGGTCGGCGGCGGGCTGTCGCCGACCGGCTCGATCCACCCGGCCTCCAGGCTGCGGCGCATATCGTCCCAGCCCTCGGGCTCGACCACCGTGATCCGCGCCTCGGGCAGCGCCAGCGCAGTCCCCGCCGCCAGCCCGCCGCCGCCGCACGGCACCACCGCATGTGACGGTTCGGGCAAGCCCGCCTCGATCATCTGCGCCGCCGCCTCGACCGCGGCGCTCCCCTGCCCCTCGATCACCCAGGGGTCGTCGAAGCTCGGCACCAGCACCGCGCCGCGCGCTTCGGCAAGCTCGGCGGCGATTCGCTCGCGGCTTTCGGTCGCGCGGTCGTAAGCGACCACCTCCGCGCCCAGCGCCAGCGTCGCCTCGCGCTTCACCCGCGGCGCGTCGGCGGGCATCACGATCACCGCCGGCAGCCCGAGTCGCTTCGCCGCCCAGGCGATGCCCTGCGCGTGATTGCCCGACGAAAAGGCGACCACCCCGCGCTTTCGCGACGCAAGGTCGAGCGCCGTCAGCCGGTGCCATGCCCCGCGCAGCTTGAACGCGCCCATCGGCTGCAGCGATTCGGCCTTGAAAGCGACCGGGACGCCCGCGATCTCGCGCACGAGCAGCGGCGAGGGCGGCAGGATTTGTGCAATCTTTGCAGCGGCATCGCGCACTCCGGCGCGGGTCGGTTGTCGCACGATCATCACGGTTCGGCCCTCATCGTTCTTCAACGCTTTACATCGCGGTCCGGTGCTCTTATGTCGCGCCTCCGCTGCCCCATGGGACTTCCAACCGCAAGGCAGCTTTGTCGTGAACTACCCGTTGGAGGTCCCTTGAATTGGCCAAGCACCATAGCGCGCTGGGGCTAGCAACCGCCCCCGTCGATGTCATCACCGGCATCGATATTGCAAACCTGCGTCCCGTCCAACCGGTCACGCTTGTTCGCCCCCACGCTGCGGCTCGCGCCGCCCGGTTCTTCAACGCGAAGTTTCCGGGCAGGACGCTCTATGCCGTCAAGGCGAATCCGTCGCCCGATCTGATCCGCATCCTGTGGGAATGCGGCGTGACGCATTACGACGTCGCCTCGATCGCCGAGGTGCGGCTCGTCGCGGCCACGCTGCCTGAGGCGACCTTGTGCTTCATGCACCCGGTCAAGGCCGAGGAGGCGATCCGCGAGGCCTATTTCGTCCATCGGGTGCGCACCTTCAGCCTCGACTCGCTCGAGGAGCTGGAGAAGATTCGCCGCGCGACCGACGACGCCGGCGACCTGACGCTGTGCGTCCGCCTGAGCGTGTCGTCGGAACACGCCAAGCTGAGCCTGGCGTCGAAATTCGGCGCGGCCCCGCACGAGGCGAAGGATTTGCTGTTCGCCGCGCGCCAGGCCGCCGATGCGCTCGGCATCTGCTTCCACGTCGGCAGCCAGGCGATGACCCCGGACGCTTATGCGCAAGCGATGGAGCGCGTCCGCGCCGCGATCGTCGAGGCGGCGGTGACGGTTGATGTCATCGACGTCGGCGGCGGCTTCCCCAGCGTCTATCCGGGCATGGAGCCGCCCGTCCTCGAAGCCTATTTCGAGACGATCCATCGCGCCTTCGAGAGCCTGCCGATCAGCTATTCTGCTGAGCTGTGGGCCGAGCCCGGCCGCGCGCTGTGCGCCGAATATTCGTCGCTGGTCGTCCGCGTCGAAAAGCGCCGCGGCGACGAGCTCTACATCAACGACGGCGCCTATGGCGCTTTGTTCGACGCCGCGCACATCGGCTGGCGCTTCCCCGTCCGCCTGTTGCGCGAGCCGGAAAGCACTACGCGCACCATGCCGTTCAGCTTCTACGGCCCGACCTGCGACGACCTCGACCACATGGCCGGCCCGTTCGAGCTTCCCGCGGACGTGCAGGCGGGCGACTATATCGAGATCGGGATGCTCGGCGCGTACGGCGCGGCGATGCGCACCGCGTTCAACGGCTTCGGATCGGACGAGACGGTGATCGTCACCGACGACCCGATGGCGAGCCTCTATACGGACGACGCCGCCAAGGTCGCATCGAACGTCGTAACGCTGTAACCAGCGGCCACCTGATAATCCGTTCGCCCTGAGCTTGTCGAAGGGCGGGCTTCGACAGGCTCAGCCCGAACGGGTCTGGGCAGATGGAGTTATTGAGACCATGACCGTCACTCATCCCGACGCCTCGACCGTCAACGACACCCGCAAGGCCGAGCTGCTCTCGACCACGGTCGAGCATGTCGACATCACCACCTTCGACGCGCGCCCGATCATCGAGTCGATGGGCAAGATGAGCTTCACCAGCCGCGACCTCGCGCGCGCGACGGGCATCTACAATCAGATGCTCGCCGACAAGGACTGCTCGATCTTCCTCGTCATCGCCGGGTCGACCTCGGCGGGCGGCTGCATGGACCTTTATGCCGAGCTGCTGCGCTCGAACATGATCGACGGCGTGGTCGCCACCGGCGCGTCGATCGTCGACATGGATTTCTTCGAAGGGCTCGGCCACAAACACTATCAGGCGCTTGAGATCCCCGACGACAACACGCTGCGCTCGCTCTACATCGACCGCATCTACGACACCTATATCGACGAGGAGCAGCTCCAGGACTGCGACCACACGATCGGTCAGATCGCGGACAGCCTGGAGCCCAAGGCCTATTCCTCGCGCGCCTTCATCCGCGAGATGGGCCGCTACCTCGCCGAGCACGGCAAGAAGGAGAACAGCCTGGTCAAGCTCGCCTATGAGCATGACGTGCCAATCTTCTGCCCGGCGTTCGTGGACAGCTCGGCCGGCTTCGGCCTCGTCAAGCACCAGGTCGAGCGGATGAAGGAGGGCAAGCCCTACCTCACGATCGACGCGGTCGCCGACTTCCGCGAGCTCACCGACATCAAGATCAAGGCGGGCACCACCGGCCTCCTGATGATCGGCGGCGGCGTGCCGAAGAACTTCATCCAGGACACCGTGGTCTGCGCCGAGATCCTCGGCCACGACGATGTCGAGATGCACAAATACGCCGTCCAGATCACGGTCGCCGACGTGCGCGACGGGGCTTGCTCGTCCTCGACGCTCAAGGAGGCGGCGAGCTGGGGCAAGGTCGATACCGCGCTCGAGCAGATGGTGTTCGCCGAGGCCGGCAGCGTCATGCCGCTGCTCGCCTCCGACGCCTATCACCGCGGCTATTGGAAGGACCGCCCCAAGCGCCGCTGGGGCGCCATCTTCGGCTGATCGGCAAGCGGAGCACCCGCCTCCGCTCGCCCAACGCCCCACCCTCCATTCGCCCAATCCCCCATCTCCCGTTCGCCCTGAGCCTGTCAAAGGGCGGTTGCTCGCGCGCCATCGTGCTTCGACAGGCTCAGCACGAACGGAGGGAGGCCACACAAAAACAGTTGCAAATCCGAACCAGAAATCGGAGCATCCCCTCCGTCATCGAAAGGGGGGAGCCATGACGATCGACCCGAATCTCGCCATCCTGCGGCCGGTGGTCGTGCTGGTCGCCTGGACCATCGCGATGCTTTTCTGGCTGATCGCCGCGCGGATTCCCGCGATGAAGGCCGCGGGAGTCGATCTCGCTCGGCTGATCGGCGGCAAGGGCACAGACGCCGACGGCGTGCTCCCGGCCAAGGCGCAATGGAAAGCGCATAATTACAACCATCTGATGGAACAGCCGACGCTGTTCTACGCGATCGCGATTACCCTCGCGCTGCTTGGTCAGGGCGGCGGGATCAACGCCGGCATCGCCTGGGCCTATGTCGGCCTGCGCATCCTCCACAGCCTCGTCCAGGCGACGTGGAACCGAGTCGCGGTGCGTTTCCTCCTGTTCCTGCTCTCCAGCCTCGCGCTGATCGCCCTCACCCTCCACGCCGCGATCGTCCTGTTCTGACGCCTCACCGCCGCCCGCCCTGTTCGCCACCTGACGCATCCACCTCCGTTCGCCCTGAGCCTGTCGAAGGGCGCTCTGCCCGCCGGCCAGGATCGTGCTTCGACAAGCTCGGCACGAACGGGTTATGAGGGGTCGTCAGAATCGACCCAAAACGGGGAGAATACGCACATGACCATCGACCGCCGCACCGTGATCGGCGCCGGCCTCGGCCTCACCCTCGCCTCGGCGGCGCACGCGCAGGACTGGCCGCAGCCGAGCTCAGCCTCCACCGCGCCCGACAAGCCCGCCTGGCCTCCCGAGCATTTCCCGCTGTGGCCCGGCCGCCCGCCCGGCGCTCCCGCCGACCTGCCGCAGAAGCACAACACGATGAACGGCCCCGCCGGCCACCGTCAGCTGTGGCTCACCGGCATCCCCGAGCCGATCGTCGCCGTCTATCGCCCGAAGAACCCCGACGGCCGCGCGCTGATGACGATCCCCGGCGGCGGCTATCACTTCGTCTCCGTCCAGAACGAGGGGATCGAGGTCGCCGAGACCTTCGTCCCCGAAGGGATCACGGTATTCGTCCTCGCCTATCGCCTCCCCGGCGAGGGCTGGGCGAACCGCTGGAACGTGCCGCTGCAGGACGCCGAGCGCGCGATGCGCCTGATCCGCGCCAATGCCGCCAAATACCGCATCGACCCCGACACGCTCGGCATCGTCGGCTTCTCCGCCGGCGGCCACCTCGCCGCCTCGCTGGCGACGAGCTACGACGACAAGGTCTACGATCCGGTCGATGCCGCCGACACGCTTTCGGCAAAGCCCCGCTTCGCCGGCCTGATCTATCCCGTGATCAACAGCGTCCTCGGCTCGAGCGGCGGCACCTATGCGAACCTGCTCGGCCCCGATCCCGACCCGGCGATCCGCGCCCGCTACGAGACCGACAAGCGAGTCACCCCCGAAACCCCGCCGCTGTTCCTCGCGCAGGCGCTCGACGACGGCACGGTCGATCCGCGCAACAGCCTCGCCATGCTGGAGGCCGCGCGCGCCGCCAAGGTCCCGGTCGAGGCGCATTTGTTCGAAAAGGGCGGCCACGGCTTCGGCCCCAAACGCGCCGCCCCCGACGCGCTCACCGCAAAGCTGTGGCCCGAGCTGTTCTCCGCCTGGATGCGGATGCACGTGGGCTGACGCGGGCGAAATCTCCGTCGTTCGAGCGAAATCGAGAAACCGCGCTCACACCATCCCGATCGTGTGAAGCCATGTCTCGGCCAATTCCGGCCAGCGCGTGATCGGCTGGCCGGTCGGCCGCAGTCCGAAGGCGTGGCCGCCGTGCGCGTAGATATGCATCTCGACCGGCACCTTCGCCGCCTTGAGCGCGAGGAAATAGCTGATCGAATTGCGCACGTCGTCGACCGGATCGTCTTCGGCCTGGACGATGAACGTCGGCGGCGCATCGGCGCGGACCGGATCGAACGCGAACAGGTCGATGCCGTGGCCGCTCCACAGATGCCCCGGATAGATCGGCATCGCGAAATCGGGCCGCGCGCTGAGCCGGTCGGCGGCATCGACCGCCTTGTAGCTGCGCCCGCTCGCATTGCTGATCGCGGTGACGAGATGCCCGCCCGCCGAAAAGCCGATCACGCCGACCTTGTGCGGATCGATGCCCAGGCTCGCCGCACGCTGGCGGAGCAGCCCCATCGCGCGCTGCGCATCCTCCAGCGGCAGGAACGGCTGCGGCTCGCGCTGGCAATGGCAGTCCTTGTGCCACCACGTCTGCGGCACGCGATACCTCAGCACCGCGCAGGTCATCCCGATCCGCGTCGCCCAGTCGCAGATCTCGGTGCCCTCGAGGCCGACCGCCAGCCCCTGATAGCCGCCGCCCGGATAGACCATGACCGCCGCGCCGGTGTTGCGGCCCCTGGCGCGGTAGATCGTCATCGTCGGCCGCGCGACGTTCGCGCTCGCGGTTTCCGGACCCTTCAGCTCGGGCCGGGCAATCGCAAGCCCGCTCGGCCACAGCGCCACCTGCTCGCCGGACCCCGCCAGCCATTGCTCTTGCCGGGCCGGGGCTGGGGCGGTTTCGGCCGGCGCCGGATCACAGGCGGAGGCAAGCGCGAGCGCCAACCCCGCCGCCACAAAGCTGCCCATTCTCATGACATTCCCCTTTTGCCGAACCCACATCTCGGCCGCGGGCCTGCATCCATGACTTGAACTCATGGCCCGCTCACCGCGACCGGCGCTCGGCCGCCAGCCGCGCGTCGAGGCTCCGGCGCGCACCCTCGGCATAGGCGCGACAACCGCCCGGATCGACCAAGGGCTTTTCCCCATAGAGCCGCGGAAACAGATCGCTGGCGCCGGGATGCGGCGTGATCAGGATATCGCACGGCAGCGCGCCGATGGTGGCGAAGCTGCGCCGCAGCGCCGTGACGCGATCGGGATGGTCCGAGAAGCGATAGCCCTTGCGCGAAACGCTCGAAAGGCTGTCGGCATAGACGATCGAGCGGCACACCGCGCCCTCGCACGCCCGCCAGCTCCAGCTCGACCCGCCGGGCGAATGACCCGGCGTGAAATGCACCGTCAGCGCGAGCCGGCCGAGCCGGACCACCTCGCCATCGGCGAGCGGCTTGCCAACCGGCGCGGCCGCCGGCGGATCGATCGAGCCCGCCTGCGCATCGCCCGGCGCGACCCTCCCGTGCCTCAGGACCGCGCTCGCCGCCGGAGTCAGCCGGATCGTCGCCCCGGTTGCGCGCTGGAGCGCGGCCATCCCGCCGACATGGTCGAAATGCTCGTGCGTCGCAAGCATCAGCTTGATGTCGCGCATCCTGACGCCAAGCCGGCGCAGGTTCCGCGCGACGATCGGCGCGGCGTCGGCCGGGCCCGTGTCGATCAGGATGTCGCCTGCGTCGCCGCGCAGCAGCAGCACGGTGATGCCGCACGTGCCGACGTCATAGACCTGGCCGAACACGCGGACCGGCGGCGCCGGATCGGCCCAGCCGTCGTGCCCCGCGCAGGCGCGCTGATGCTCGGCCGCCGTCGCTGCCGCCGCCGGAGACGCCGCAACACAGGCAAGCAGCACGCCCGCCGCCGCAAACCAGCTCGTTCTCATGATCCTCCCCTTTGCTGACGCCCAGCATCCTGTCGCTCCATCCGCATCACGACAAAGCATCAATTCTCGACAGAGCCATGAACTCAGCTCATACCTGATGTCATGGACCGCGCCCAACTCCCGCTCAACGCCCTCCGCGCCTTCGAGGCCGCCGCGCGCCACCTCAACTTCACGCGCGCGGCGATCGAGCTCTGCGTCAGCCAGGGCGCGGTCAGCCATCAGGTCGCGCTGCTCGAGCGGCGGCTGGGCGTGCCGCTGTTCCGCCGCTTGCCGCGCGGTCTCGCGCTCACCGACGAAGGCCATGCTTTGGTCCCGATCGTCGCCGATTCGTTCGACCGTATCGGCGCGACGCTCGACCGCTATGCCGACGGCCGCCTGCGCGAGGTGCTGACGATCGGCGTCGTCGGCACGTTCGCCGCCGGCTGGCTGCTGCGGCGGCTGGCCGGTTTCGCGCGCGCGCATCCGCAAATCGACTTGAGGCTGATGACCAACAACAACCGGGTCGATCTCGCGGGCGAGGGGCTCGACCTCGCCATCCGCTTCGGCGACGGCGCGTGGCACGGCGTCCACGCCGATCCGATCACGCCCGCGCCGCTCGCCCCGCTCTGCACGCCCGCGCTGGCGGCGCGGCTGCGCAGTCCGCAGGCGCTCGCCGGCGAAACGCTGCTGCGTTCCTACCGCGCCGACGAATGGCCGCGCTGGTTCGACAAGGCCGGCCTGGCGCCGCCGTCGCTGCGCGGCCCGGTATTCGACAGCTCGCTGCCCATGGCCGCCGCCGCCGAGGCAGGGCTCGGCGTCGCGCTTGCGCCCCCGACGATGTTCGCCGACGCGCTGATCGCCGAGCGCCTCGTCCAGCCCTTCGCCATCGAAATCGATACCGGCGGCTATTGGCTCACTCGCCTCATGTCGCGCCCGGAAACCCCGGCGATGCGCGCGTTCAAGGCATGGCTCGCGAGCGAGGCGCAAGCGGCGGCGGCACTCACGGAACGGTGATCGGCCCGTCGAGCTTCGCCGGAAAGCGCCGGATCAGCACGTTGGCGAGCTTCGCCGCGATGGCCGCCGGCGCAGCATCCGCGGCGCCCTGGACCGCCGCCGTGACGGCGCTGCCGCTCCATACCGCCTGCCCGGTGGCGCGCAGCAGGATGCGGACCGTCAACTTCGTCACGACCAGCCCCTGAAGCTGGCTCTTGTTCGACGGCAGCGGCAGGCGAAGCCGTCCGCCGCTGACTTCGGGGCTGGCCGACGACCCGCCGTCCTCCGCCGCCACCAATCCGCGCGCGTCCTGCGTCACCGTCACCTCGGCGACATAGCGGCTTTGGCTCGGCGCCGGCAGCGCGGTGAAGTCGGCGTCGAGCAGCGCCCGCTCCACCGCATCGGCGAAGACCCGCCCGATGTCCGGCGGCACGGCGCGGCCGTCGGCCAGCGCGACCGTAACCGTCCCCGGCCTCGGCGCGTCGGTCGCCGCCGGCTCGCCCGAAGTCTGCGCCATCACCGCCAGCGCGGCGGCCAAGATGGAAAAAATCGCCATCGCTACGCTTCGCCTCGACCCAACCCCCGGACCCTACCGCCCCCGCGGAGAAGCGCAACCGGACCGGCCACCAACACGACGCGCTCATGCAGTCCGCGCATTCCCCGGCAAAAACTCCCGTTCGCCCTGAGCTTGTCGAAGGGCGGCTCTGGCTATCGCCGATCCTACCCGCCACGGTTGCAGACCTGAGCCTTGTCGTCGCCCCGGCTTGATCTGGGGTCCCGCTGTCTTTCTCGGCCGATAGCACTCGGTCCGCCGTAAGAAGAAGCGGAACCCCGGCTCAAGGCCGGGGCGACGAAGGAGGAGCGCCGATCAACCGCGAACCGCCAACCTCACCCGAACACCCGCGCCATCGCCCGCTCCAGCATCATCAGCTGCCACAGCGTCCGCCCATGCTCCGCCCGGCCGAAGCGGTGCGCGTCGGCCAGCGCCTCGATTCGCCCCATGTCGAACCACCCGGTTCCCGCCAGCGTCCGCGACCGGGCCAGCGCCGTCGCCTCGCCCGCCAGCGGCCCCCGGAACCACGCGCTGATCGGCGTCACGAACCCCATCTTGGGCCGGTACAGCACCTCGCGCGGCAGATAGCGCTCCAGCGCCTTCTTCATCAGCCACTTGCCCTCGCCGCCCCTCAGCCGCATCGACACGGGCAGGGTCGCCGCGAATTCGAGCAGGCGATGGTCGAGCAAGGGCTCGCGCGCCTCCAGGCTCACCGCCATGCTGGTGCGGTCGGTCTTGGTCAGGATGTCGCCGGGCAGCCAGAGCTTGATATCGGCATATTGCGCGCGGTCGAGCGCGTCGCGCGCCGGCGCATCGCGCATCGTCTCGATCATGCGCGCCTCCGCCCGATGCTCGCCGAGCATCCGCTTCGCCGCGTCGCTGTAGAGCGCCGCGCGTGTCGCCGGCGTCGTCACCCCCACCGCCCCGGCATAGGCTTCCGCTCCGTCGGCCGCGAGCGCGAGCAGCGTCGTCTTCGCGCGCAGCGGCCGCGGCGCCCAGTCGGCCTTGGGATACCAGGCCCCCAACGCTCCGAACACCGACCGCCTGAACCCGGCGGGAAGCAGCCCCCGCACCCGCTCCTCCGCCGCCTGGAATTTGTAGCGCCGATACCCCGCCAGCGCCTCGTCCGCGCCGTCGCCCGACAGCGCCACCGTCACGTTCTCGCGCGCCAGCTCGCACACCCGGTACGTCGCGAGCGCCGAGGCGTCGGCGAACGGCTCGTCGAACGCCTCCACCAGCCGGTCGATCAGCGCGAAGTCCTCCGCCGCGACCACCCGCTCGCGATGCTCGGTGGCGAAGCGTTTCGCCACGGCGTCGGCATAAGCGCGCTCGTCGTGATCGGCGGCATCGAACCCGATCGTGCAGGTCTTGACCGCGCGCTTCGACGCCTCCGCCATCAGCGCGACGACCGCCGAGCTGTCCACCCCGCCCGACAGGAACGCACCCAGCGGCACGTCCGCCACCAGCCGCGAGCGCACCGCCGTGCGCATCGTCTCGAGCAGTTCCTCCTCCAGCGCCCGCGCCGACCCGCGCGCGCGGCTCGAAAAGTCGATGTCCCACCATTGCGACGGCCGCGGCGCCGGCTTGCCGCGCTCGACCAGCAGGCAATGGCCGGCGGGCAGCTTCTTCACCCCCGCGACGAGACAGGCATCGTCGGGCACATAGCCCAACCCCATGAAATCCTCGACCGCGCGGAGATCGGGCACGCGCCGCAGCAGCGGATGCGCGAGCAGCCCCTTCAGCTCGGACGCGAACGCCAGCGCCCCGTCGGACAGCTCGACATAATGGAGCGGCTTCACCCCCAGCCGGTCGCGCGCGAGGAACAGGCTTTGCGCCCGCGCATCGTAAAGCGCGAAGGCGAACATCCCGTTCAGCCGCTGGAGCATCCCCGCGCCCCACGCTTGCCAGCCGTGGAGCAGCACCTCGGTATCGCTCTCGGTCCGGAACACCGCGCCCCGCGCCTCCAGCTCCGCCCGAACCTCCCGGAAATTATAGATTTCGCCGTTATAGCTGACGACGACGCTCTCGTCGGCCGAGCCCATCGGCTGCGCCCCGCCGCCAAGGTCGATGATCGACAGCCGCCGATGGCCGAGCCCCACGCCCGGCGCGGTCCACACGCCGCTGCCGTCGGGCCCGCGATGCGCCAGCACGTCGGTCATCGCCCGCACCCGTGCCGGATCGACCGGTTTGGCCATGGCCGGGTAGAACAACCCGGCAATCCCGCACATCAGCTGCCAACCAACGCAGCAATGGTCGAGCGCGTCGGCGGCACACGCGCCTGCCCACCCCCCGTTCGCCCTGAGCTTGTCGAAGGGCGTGTGGCGCTCCCGGTTCGTGCCGAGCTTGTCGAAGCACCGCCCTTCTCTGCTTCAGCCCAGGCAGCGCGCCCCCCACTCCGTTCGCCCTGAGCCTGTCGAAGGGCGTGTGGCGACCCCACCGTTCGCCCCGAGCTTGTCGAAGGGCCGATCTTCTCCACCTCGGTCCTCACAACCCCATCCACCACCCGATCAAGCGGCCCCACCGCCCCCAGAAACCGCTCGATCGCACCCCGCGCATCCGTCCCCGGCCGCACCTCGGCCGACAAATGGATCGCCACTGCCCGCTGCGGTCCGCCGAGCAGCTTCGCCTTCAACGTCTCGATCTTCACGATCCCCGGACTCGCGGTGAGCACATCGCCGACCCGATACCATGTCGCCACGATCCGTTCGACATTTCCCGGCGCGGTGATCCGCATCGCGCTGCCGCCGGCGATCGGCGCCACATCCTCGACGCGCACCCACACGTCGTTCTCGCGCAGCACGCCGGTCCCGAACGTCACCAGCTCCTTGCCCTCATGCTGCCCGCCGAACACTGCGATCCCCAGATCGACCAGGTCGCCCCGCCCGTCGCCATAGCGCCCGAACAGGAACCGGTCCGCCCCCGGATAATAAGGCACCCACGGCGCCCGAATGCTGAGCGGTTCGCGGTGCCATCCGGGGACGTCGGGCAGCGCGATCTCTTCCGGAAGAACGTCCGCACGAAAAGCGAAGGCGTTTGCCCAAACCGCAAAAATTCCGCTCGAAGCGACCACCAGCGCGGCCGCCGCGATCAGCCCGGTCCGCCCCTTGGGCAACGCCTGCAACCGCGCCACATCGACCCATGGCGCGAGCGGATCGCGATCGAACCACCGCCATCCGATCGCGAGCACCGCGGCCATCACCAATCCGAAGAAAATCCACCCATAAACAATATGATCGTAGCCGGTTGCGGTCTCGACCGAGGTCAAATGCGCGGCATAGATCGTCCCGAACGCCCGCAGCGCGTTGGCGACAATCGGCACCACCAGGGCCATCGCCAGGAACGCCAGGCGCCGCCGCCACGACACGTAGCAGACATTGGCGACCAACGTCCCGAACGCGATCATCGCAATCTCGAACTTCGCCCCCGAGCACGCCTCGGCAACCTCGAAGTAACCATTTGGTATTGTTATTAAAACCCCATCGACCGAGGCCGGAACACCGACCGCGTGGAGCATCGGCATCACCATCGCAACGGTAATGGATTGAAGCGGTTCCTCCATACTCTCGCCAAATGGAACGAGAAACAGTGCGTAACACATTGGAAATAGCAGAGCCCGCGCCACCGTCGGCCCCAGCACCGCCACCACGGACCCCTGCAGCATCACCACCAGCCCGAGCTGCCGAAACAGATCGACGCTCGCCGCAGCCCCGACCAGCCAGCACGCGCCGCCGCCCGCGACGAGCGCGAGCCCGGGCCACCAGGCGACCGGCGTCACCTGCGCGACATCGTCCCGCCGCTGCCACACCAGCCAGGCGATCACCGGCCCGATGAACAGGCAGTGGCCGAACGTCGTGCTCGTCCACCACAGCTCACCAAGCCTTGCGACATCTGTTTGGAAAATCAGGAGAATCGCGGCAGCGACAAAAGCAAGCGCCACCAGATGGCGCCGCCAGGCCCGGCTACGCTCCGGCACGAACTCGCTGGCGGGAATGGCAATCGTCATGCGGCGCTCCGCTCCGCCGATACGGCAGAGAAGCCCATCACCGGATCGAGCGCTGCCAGCCGAGCATCCCAGCCGTAGCGTTCCACAACTCGGGATCGGGCGCGGCGACCCATTTCATCTGCCTTGTCACGATTTTCGAGTAACGACTTGATTGTCAATCCGAACTCTGTCGCATTTCCAGCGACAGAGATCGTCCCGTCATGGTCGATCCCCTCAGCGGCGGCCGGCGAGGCGACGACGGGTCGCGCCATCGCCATCGCCTCGAGCACCTTGTTCTGCACCCCGCGCGCGAGCTTCAGCGGCGCGACCACCACCGATGCCGCCGCCAGCCACCCGCGCACGTCGGCGACCGCACCGGTCACGGTCACGCCGGATAGCCGCGCGAGCCCGGCGACGCGACGATCTGGCTTGCGTCCGACGATCGCGAACCGCGCCCCGGGCACGGCCTGGCGGACGCGCGGCAGCACCTCTTCGGCGAACCAGACGACCGCATCGACATTGGGCCGGTAATCCATCTGCCCGGTGAAGACGATCAGCGGTCCCTTGCCCGAAACGCGCTCGAAATCGGCCGCGGGATCGAAACAGCCGGTGTCGATCCCGTTCTCCACTGCGACGACATGTCCCTCGCCGCCTTGCGCGCGAAACACCGCCGCCTCGGCGTCGCTGACGAACATGCTGGTGTCGGCGCGCGCGGCAATTGCGCGCTCGAACGCGCCGAGCAGCCGCGCCTCGCGCGCCAACATCCAGCGCATCGGACCGCGGGCTTCCTCTGCATAAGCAACGAACTTGGCCGAATCCATGTCGACGAAGTCCATCACCACGCGCGCGTTCAGCGCCGCCGGAAGATATTGTGCCATCTGCCCGGAAAAGACGAAAACTGTTTCAATGTCGTGAGTTGTGAGAATCTCCTTCACGACCTGATGAACTTTCTGCTTGGCAAAGGCCGTCAGCGAAACCGGCCGACGGGTGAGCAGCGCTTCGCCCGCCGCGAGCACCTGCCCCTTGCGGCGGCGAACGATCGTGCAGCTTGCCGTCAGCCCGGCAAGCGGCGCTTCATAGCTCGCGTCGTCATCGGCAAACGCCACGAGGTGAACGCGCCGATATGCGGCGATATGGCGCAACAGGTGATAGCTGCGGATCTTGTCGCCGCGGTCGGGCGGATAGGGGACGCGGTGCGCGAGGAACAGCACGTCGCCCATCAGCCGAGTCCCCGCGCGATCGGCGGGCCGAGCCGGTTGGCGAGCCACAGCGGCAGCTTCTTCCACGCCGCAACCTGGAGACGGTAGCGTGGGCTCGCCGGGTTGACCTGGCGCGGCGCGGCACCCTCGGCGGTGCGCACGGCGTAAGCGAGCGGATGCGGCTCGAATCCCCAATTCTTCTTGAACGCGGCAGGGCCGGTTCCCGCCTTCGACCGGCCGAAATCGAACCGCGCGCACCCCCGCGCGCGCGCGTGGCGCATCAATGCGAAATACATGAGATCGTTGGCGCGGAGCGCGCGTGCTGGAAAAGACCCGCCTCCCCAATAAGGATACACGGTTTTGTTGAAGTAGATACTGAGTACGCTCGCGACTGGCGCACCGGCGTGGCGCACGGTCAGCACGTCGACTTCGCCGCCAAGCGCCGCGACGACCTCGCGGAACAGCGCGCGCGGAAAAACGGGCGTACCGAGATTGCGCACCGACTCGGCATAAACCGCATAATGCGCCGCGAGATCGCGCTCGCCCCTACCGGTCTCGACCGTCAGATCGTTGCCCAGCGCCTTGCGCACCTCGGCGCGCTGCTTGCGCGGGATTGCCTTCAGCTCGGCCTCGTCGTCGGCCGCCAGCGGGCGGGCGAAACCGCAATAGGTCTCCTCGTCGAGCTGCCAGCCAGTGCCCGGCGCCGGCCCGCCGCGCAGTTCGAGGGTCGGGCAGCCGAGCCGCTGCGCCAGCTCCCATGCCGCGGCGATCAGCGCCGCGGTCGCCGCCTCGTCGTGCGCCAGCACACCGCCATCGACCGCGAAGCCGCTCGACACCAGCGCGCTGCCGAACAACGGCGAGCGAAGCTCGGTCAGCGGCAGCACGCCGGCGAGCGCGCCCGATTGCTCCGCGAGCAAGTAATGCGGCCGCTGCCCGCAGCCGCGCGCCACGCCGAGGCTCCAGCCGGTGAGGTGGAACGGCGTCGCATCGCGGTGCTCGCGGACGAAGCCGTCGATCCGCGCGCGCTCGGCGGCATCGCCCAGATCGGCGGCGCGCACCGTCATCCGAGCCGCGCCGCCTCTCGCGCGGCGATGGCGTCGATCCGGCCCCAGCGGTGACGGCGGGTGAACTCGCGCAGCTTGTCAGCCATCGCGTCCAAACAGCTGTAATGACGCATCTTAGACCGCAGCGGCGCGCCGGCGACGCGCGGCTGGCCGGGGTCGATTTCCCAGGGGTGGAAATAGAAGATCGCCGGCCGCTCCTCGCCATTGACCTGCCGCACCGCCCAGTTGGTGAAGGCCGACGGCAGCAGTCGGAAGAACCCGCCTCCCGTTGCCCAATTGCGGCCCGCGATCCGCGCCGTCGTCACGGGCAGCTCAACCAGCGGCGCGCCCGCCACCGGACGGAAGGCGAAGCGCGGCGCCTCGGGCCAGCCGTAATGGTCGTGAACGACCGGCGCGACGCTCGACGAATAGGCATAGCCTTCCTCCGCCAGCACCTGATGCGCCCAGGGCGTGCGCTTGTCGATCGAGAAGCTCGGCGCGCGATAGCCTGTGACGGCGGTGCCGCTCGCATCCTCCAGCGCCTTGCGCGCCCGATCGAGATCGGCGCGGAACGCATCGGCGGTCATGGTGAACACGCGTTGATGGTCGACGCCGTGACTCGCGATTTCGTGGCCGGCGGCCGCGATGCGCTGCATCAGTCGGGGCGCGCGCTCGGCGACCCAACCCAATGTGAAGAACGTCGCCTTGACGCCTGATTCGGCAAATAATTCGAGCACGGCGTCGGTATTCGCTTCCACCCGCGATTCGAGCCTCGGCCAGTCGCCACGGTGGATCACGCGCTCGAACGCGCCGACCTGGAACCACTCCTCGACATCGACCGACAGGCCGTTCTCGACTGCCATCGCGGCCTCACGCCGCCGAGCTGTCGCGCGCCCCGTCATGCCGCGCGGTATCGGCCTCGACCCAGTCGACCAGCAAGGTCAGCACGCGACGGAGCGCGGTGTTCTGATCCTCGACACGCGCTTCGAGCATGGCGATGCGGCGGATCACCTCGTCGGCATCGCCCGACGCGATCGGCTCCAGCGCCGAGTCCTTGTCGGGGACGTCGCCCTTCATGTCGTCGATCACCGCGCGGACGATGTCGCCGTCGATCAGCTCGAGTCCCTCGATCGCGCCGTAGAGCAGCACGCGCGCGGCGAGCTGGTTGAGGATGCGCGGCACTCCGCCCGACCCGTCGTACAGCGCATCGAGCGCATCGCCGGTGAAGTCGGGCCGTCCCTGCCAGCCGACCAGCGACAGGCGATGGATCATGTACGGCTCGATCTCCTCGGGCTCCATCGGTTCGAGATGGTGGACCGCGATCACCCGCTGGCGCAGCTGTTCCAGCGCGTCGGACCCGTGCAGCCGCTCGCGGAATTCGGGCTGGCCGAGCAGGAAGGTCTGCACCAGCGCCTGCCCGCCGGCCTGGAAGTTGGACAGCATCCTGAGTTCTTCGAGCGCGGAGACGGGCAGCGCCTGCGCCTCGTCGACGATCAGCAGCGTGCGCCGTCCCGATTGCGCGGCCGCGCGCAACCCGGCCTCGATCCGTTCGAGCAGCTGCGCCTTCTCTAGCCCCGGCGTTGCGATGCCGAGCCCGTTCGCCACCAGCCGCAACAGATCGTCGCCCTCGACCTGAGTCGAGACGATCTGGATGAGGTGCTGACGCTCACGGTCGATCGTCGCCATCAGATGCCCGGCCAGCGTCGTCTTGCCCGATCCGATCTCGCCGGTGATGACGATGAAGCCCTCGCCCTGGGTGAGGCCGAAGCCGAGATAGGCCATTGCCTTGCGGTGCGTTGCGGTCTCGAACCAGAAGCGCGGATCGGGCGTCAGCGCGAACGGCCGGCCGGTCAATCCGTAATGGTCTTCGTACATCATCGCTTCCTGTCTGAACGATCGTTCACAAGTCTCAGAAATGATAGCGGGCGCTGACCAGCGCCTGAGCGGAAACATCCTTGCCGATGTCGTCCGAATCATAGGCAAAGACCCCAAGCGAGGCGATCGCGTCGATCCGGCCGAAGGTGCGGTTGTAGCTCCCCGTCGCGCCGGTCGAATACACCCCCGCCGCGCCCGGAATGCCGCTGTCGTAGTAATTGGCGTAGAGGTCGCCCTCGATGCTCGACCGGGAATCGAGCGCGCGGCGGTAGAAATATTGCGCGAAATAGCTTTGGTCGTCGATCCCGGCGATGGTGAAGCTGCCGTCGGTCTCTGGCGCGTAGAAATGGCGGCGCGCATAGCCGACGCCGAACCCGGTCTGCACCGGTCCGCGATTGGCGACGATCACCGCATCGACCCCGCGCGCGCGATAGGCCGAACTGGCGATCGACTGGAACACGTCGTTGAGGCATCCGCCCGGCGTCGCGCCCGAGGTGCCGAACGTGCAGCCGCTGAACACGCTGCCGAATACGTTGCCGCCGGCGACGAAGCTGGTTGGCAGGCCATCGATACCGTTCCGCAGCTGCCGCGCGAACGTGTCGACCTCGTCATAGACGACGACCTGCGCGCCGAGGCTGGAGCTCGCCTGCCACGTGAAACTGCCTGCGTAGCTTGTTGATCCGTAACGATGTCCGACATGCGCTTCCAGCTGCGTGCGCGGGCTCGGCCGCCACAGCACGCCGGCGTCCCAGATGAGGCCGTCGGTGCGATAGGCGAGCCGGCGCGGCGCGCTCTTGTCGGTGACGAAGCGGCCGTTGGCATCGATCACCGGCGAGCCGTCGGGGTTACGCTTCGGGTCGCGCTGGCTGATCGTGATCTTCTCGTAGCCGACCCCGCCTTCGAGCGCGAGCGTGCGGCTGACCGGCGCGACCACGTCGGCGCGCCCGAACTTGCCGTCGTAGCGCTGGTCGAGCTGGTGCGCCTCCTCGCGGTCCCACCCGCCCGACACCGTCACCCCGACCGGCAGCACATCACCCGACTTGAGGTTGAGGCTACCCTGCAGAACGTGGCTCTGCGCGCTGTCGAAAGTATCGAGCCGCGGCTGGCCGGGCGCCAGCGGCACGAAGTCGGGCGCCTCGACCTTGGTATACCCGTAGCGGTAGCTCGCCGACACGCCGACTACGCCGACATGAGTGCCGAGCGTCGGGCCGGCGTAGGCGGCATAGACCTGCGTCAGATTGTCGCCGTTGACGTCGAACCCGTTGGGCGCCGCCGAGCGGATATCGGTGCGCGCGCGCGTGGCCAGCGCGCCGCCCTCGACGCTCAGTCCCGGCGCGACACCGATTGCGGCGCGCGCCAGACCCTCATGCATGTCGTCGTCGCCGAGATGCTTGCCCCAGCCGATATTGCGCTCATACCGATAGCTGAGCTGCGCTTGGGCCGAGCGCGTGGCGATCCCCGCGTCGATCCCGGCGGCGACCTCGGTGTAGGTAAGCACGTCGTCGTTGGTGAGATCGGCATCGATCACCTGACCAAGTTCGATATACGGCGAGACATATTTCTCCGCGCGCGGCACCGATGGCGCAGCATCGCCCTGAGGTGCCTCCTGCGCGAGTGCAGGCGCCGCGAGCGCGAGCGCGGCGAGGATCGCCCAGCGCTTCATCGCGCGTTCTCCTGCCCCTGATAACCGTAATAGCTGCCGAACCGCGCGCCGCCCGGCGTGAAGGTCACCGCGTTGAGCACGAGCTGGATATGCTCGCACCCGTCGAGCAGCTGCACCGCCTCGCGCAAATCGCTGTCCCCGGTCTTGTCGGCGCGGACCACCATCATCACTTGCCCGACCTGGCTCGCCAGGACCGAGGCCGGCGACGCGGCGAGCGCGGGCGGCGAATCGAAGATCAGGATGCGGCGCGGATCGGCGGCGGCGAGCCCGTCGAGCACCGCCTCCGTCCGCGCGCTGGCGAGCAGCTCGGTGTCGTTGATCGTCTTGGTGCCGGCAGGCAGCAGGCTCAGCTTGGGGATATCGGTGCGCACCACGTACGACTCGACATCGATCGTCGGATCGGCGAGCGCGTCGAGCAGGCCGGGCCCTTCTTCGAGCCCGAGCGAGGCCATCACGTCGGGCTTGGCGAAGTCGCCGTCGACCAGCAGCACCTCGACATCGCGCTCGGCGGCGAGCGACAGCGCGAGGTTAAGCGAGCAGAAGGTCTTGCCCTCAGCCGGCTTGGCCGAGCAGACCAGCACCGCGCGCGACCGCCGCCCGCCCGTTTCGGCGATGGCCTTGGCGGTCAGCAGCAGCTGGCGCTTGACCAGCCGGAACTCCTCCGCAAGCACCCCGACCGGCGCGCCGGGCACGAGGAAGCCGTGTTGGGCAAGGTGATCGCGGTCGATCGCGACTCGCGGGCCGCATAAACCCTCATCTTTCCCACTCGACTGCGCCGAGCTGGCCCCTTCCCTCTCCTTTATGGGAGAGAGCACGGGAGCGACGAAGTCGCGGGAAGGCGAGCGCTTCTCCGCCTCCTCATCTCTTTCGACCACAGCCTCGCGCGCCCGGAAATGCTCGCGAAAATCATACACCTCGGCCGCCCGCTCGAGCAGCGAACCGGTGATCTTGCGCGGCGTCACGTCGTTCATGCCGCCAGCCCCCTTTGCAGGAATTCAACCCCGAGCAACGCGACATAGGCGACGCCGAGCCCGCCCAGCGCGCCCGCGAAATACCTGAGCCGCTGGCGCCGGAGCGCGGCCTGCCCGGCGGTCACCACCTCGCCGATCGAGCCGATCACCGGGAGGCCCGAGGCCGCCTCGAGCCGCGCCGCGGTCGGATAGGTGGTCTTGAGCTGGCCGAGCGCGAAGGCGACGCCGATCCCGCCGCCCAGCGCAACGATCAGCACCCCGGTCAGCAGCAGCGGCCGGTTGGGCGAAGTCGGCACGGTCGGGCTGGTCGGCGGGTCGATCACCGAGAACTTGACCGCGTCGGTCTGCGTCTGGACCTGTCCGCGCAGCCGCACGTCTTCGCGCGCGGCGAGCATCTTGTCGTACTGGTCCTTCAGCACCTGATAGTCGCGCTCGATCTGCGCTTGCTGCGCCGCAACGCCGGGATCGCTGGCAAGCTTGGCGTTGAGCGCGTCGAGATCGTGCTGGAGCTGCGTCTTCTGCTGGCTTAGCGACGCGACGGTCGCCTGCTTGTCCGCCTGCATCGAGCGAAGCGACAGATACATCGGATTGGGCGTTCCGCCCACCGTCGCGACTCCCGCCGGCTCGTGCTTGGCCGCGGCCTGAGCAGCGGCGAGCTGGCTCTTGAGCGCGATCACGTCGGGATAATTGTCGGTCCAGCCCCGCGCGCGCGCGTCGGCGAGCTGCCCCTGGATTGCGGCAACCCGCGCGGCGGCCGGGCCGCCGACCACTCCGCCCGGCCCCGCCACGGTCGGCGTCGTCCCGGCAAGCTGCGCGTTGACCGTGCCGAGCGCGCTCTGCGCCGCGGCGAGTTGCGAATCGACCTGCGCGAGCTGGCTGTGCGCCGCGCTGATGCGGTCGTCGAGCGCGCCGGTGCCTGGGAGCGCCGCCAGATAGCGGTTCTGGAAATCCTGCCGCTTCTGGTCGGCTTCCTGGAGCTGCTCCTGCCGGTCGGCGAGCTGCGCGTCGAGGAATTTGAGCGTGGCGCTGTTCTCGTCGCGGTCGTCGGCCATGTTCTGGTCGACGAAGATGTCGATCAGCTTCTCGACGATGTCGTGCGCCAGCTTGGGGTTCGACGCGGTGGCGTCGATCGCGAACAGGTTGTTCTGCTGCGCGGTGATCTTGATCGCTTGCTGCAACCCGCCGACCCGCGCCGCCATGTCCTGGTCGGTGGCGACGGTGCTCGCGAGCGAAGTGCCGCGCACCACCTTCTGCAAATTGACGGCGGAGGTCAGCGTCTGCCGGATCGTGTCGATACTCTGCTGCTGCTCGGCGCTGGTGATGCCGATCTTGCCCGGCAGCACCGACTGCAGATCGACGAACACCCGCGCGTGCGAGGTGTAGCTGTTGGGGATCTGCGCCACCGCCAGCCAGCCGAGGATCGCGATCGCCCAAGCGGCGGCGAGCGCCACCCAGCGGCGACGCCAGATGCCGTGGAGCGCGACGCGCATTTCGTCGTAAAGACCGTTCACCTGCCGCGCCCCCTCAGAACATGCTCTCGGGGATGATGATGACGTCGCCCGGCTGCAGCATGACGTTCGCCTTGGGATCGCCGTCCTTCAGCAGGCTCGACAGCTTCAGCGCATATTCGGTCTGCTTGCCGGTGTTCTTGTCGTAGCGGATCAGCTTGGCGCGATTGCCCGCCGCATATTGCGACAGTCCGCCCACCGCAATCATCGCGTCGAGCACGGTCATGTTGGCCCGATACGGGATCGACGCGGGCTTCTCGGTCGCGCCGACGATGCGGATCTGCTGGCTGAAGGTGCCCGAGAACTGATCGACGATGACCGAGACGATCGGGTCCTTGATATATTGCGACAGCGCGATCTTCATGTCGTCGGCGAGCATCGCCGGGGTCTTGCCGACCGCGGGCATGTCGCTGACCAAAGGTGTGGTGATGCGGCCGTCGGGGCGCACCTGCACCTTCGCCGACAGCTCTGGATTGCGCCACACGAAGATGTTGAGCGTGTCGAGCGGACCGATGATATACTGCTCGCTCGGCGCCTGGTTGGCTCCGACGAACGAGGCCGGCGGCAGCTGCGGACGGTTCCCGCCCGCGCAAGCGGACAGCACCATCGCGGCGAGCACCGGCGCCGCAAGAACCCTGGACACGTGCTGCAATCGCATCGACTCACCCTCCCGCCGGCGCGGCCCGAGGGGTGACGTCAGTCCCCGAGGCACGCCGCTTCAGTCTCGCCTATGCGATGAAGAGGTGAAGATAGCGTTAGGATTATCGCGCCCAACCATCGGGAAGCGCACCGATTTGAGACAGGGCTTCGCAAGAACGAATCCCCTCCTCCGTTCGAGCTGAGCCTGTCGAAGCCCGTTTGGGGACACCAATCGCCTTCGACAAGCTCAGGGCGAACGGGATGAGGGGCTATTTCGCCAGCACCTCCCGCGCCGGCGGATGGCCCAGAAAGGCGCTCGGACTCGCGGTCGCACCGTAAGCGCCGGCAAGAAACACCACGATGACGTCACCCGGCCCGGCATGGGGCAGCGCGACCTTGTCGGCGAGCCGGTCGAGCGGGGTGCAGAGGCAGCCCACTACCGTCACCGTCTCGTCCGCAGGCGCATGGAGCCGGCTCGCGACCGCGATCGGATAGTTCCGCCGCACCACCGTCCCGAAATTCCCCGATGCGGCAAGCTGATGGTGCAGACCGCCGTCAACAACGAGGAACGTCTCGCCCCGGCTCTCCTTGCGATCGACCACGCGCGTCAGATAGACCCCCGCCTCGCCGACCAGCCAGCGTCCCAGTTCGAGCGCGAACCGGCTGTCCGCCAGCGCGTCGGCGCGTGACGCCAAAGCCTCGCCCAGCGCCGCCCCGACCCGCTCGATATCGACCGGCTCGTCGCCCGCGAAATAGGGAATCCCGAACCCGCCGCCCAGATTGACCAGCGGCGGCGTCGCTCCCGCCTCATCGGAGAGCCGCCCTGCAAGCGCCAGCGTCGCCGCCTGCATCTCCATGATCGCTTGCGTGTCGAGCGCCTGCGACCCGGCGAAGATATGCCAGCCCCGCCAGTCCGCGCCCGCGTCGCGGATCGTGTGGACCAGCGCGGCGGCGCGGGTCGCATCGATCCCGAAGGGCGAGGCGCGCCCGCCCATCCGCATCCCCGATCCGCGCAGCTCGAAATCGGGATTGACCCTGACGGCGAGCCGCGGCGACACCCCCGTGCGGTCGCCAATCGCCAGCGCGCGCGCCGCCTCGCCCTCCGATTCGACGTTGAGCGTCGCGCCGGCAAGGATCGCGTCCTCGAGCTCGTCGTCGCGTTTCCCCGGCCCGGCAAAGCTGATCGCCCTCGCCGGCTTGACGTCGAGCGCCGCGCGCAGCTCGCCCGACGAGGCGACGTCGAGCCCGTCGACCAGCGGCGCGATTCGACGCAGCAGCGGCGCGAACGGATTGGCCTTGATGGCATAATGCACATCGACGCCCGCCGGCAGCGCCGCCCGCAGTCGCGCAACCCGTGCCGCTACGATCCCGAAGTCATAGACGAACAGCGGCGTATCGCCCGCCGCCTCGATCCACTCCTTGGCAGTGCGCCCGCTAATCCGTAGCACGCTTTGCCCCTGGAACTCCGGCGGAATCGGCCCGGTGGGCTTCATGACGCCAGCTCCGCCTTGAGCGCCGCGCGATCGAGCTTACCGTTGGCGTTGCGCGGCAGCGTTTCGCGCCAGTCGTAGCGAGCGGGTTGCATGAAGCTCGGCAGATCACGCCTGAGCCGCGCACGCAAGGCCGCTTCTGCCTCAGCCGGGTCGCCTGCCGCGCGCGCGACGACAACGATCGCCTGTCCCAGCCGGTCGTCGGCGACCCCGAACGCCGCCGCCTCCACCGCCTCCCCGCGCGCGAGCACCGCCTCCTCGATCTCGGTCGGGCTGATCCGGTTGCCCGCGCTCTTGATCATCTCGTCGTCACGCCCGACAAAGCGCAGCAGCCCCTCTTCGTCGGCGACGACAGTATCCCCCGACCACACCGCCATGCCGCCGTAGCGCGAGAAACCCGGCGCCGGCCGAAACCGCCGCGCGGTGCGCTCGTCATCGTACCAATAGCCCTGCGCGACCAGCGGCCCGGCATGGACCAGCTCACCTGGCTCGTCCGGTGCGGCGGCGCTGCCGTCGGGACGAACGATCAGCACCTCGGCGAACGGAATCGCGCGCCCGATCGAGTCCGGATACGCCTCGACCAGCGCCGGATCGAGAAAGGTCGAGCGGAACGCCTCGGTCAACCCGTACATCGGGTAGAGGTCCGCCGCAGGGAACCGCTCGCGCAGCCCGCGCACCACGGCGCGCGTCAACGCGCCTCCCGAGTTCGTCAGACGTTTCAATGATCTTACCGCGGATTCCGGCCACTCCGCCTCAAGAAGCTGCACCCACAACGGCGGCACGCCCGCGAGCGTGGTGATGCCGAACCGCTCGACCGCCTTTACTACGTCACGCGCCGTCAGATAGTCGAGCGGCACGACCCGCGCGCCCGCCGCCCAGCTCGAAAGGAGCTGGTTCTGGCCATAGTCGAAGCTCAGCGGCAGCACGGCGAGCGTGCGGTCCGCAGGCGCGAGCTCCAGGTAATGCGCGACGCTGATCGCGCCGAGCCACAGATTGGCGTGGCTCAGCATCACCCCCTTGGGCCGTCCTGTCGAACCCGAGGTATAGAGGATCGCCGCCAGATCGCCCGGATCAGCCGAGGACGGCGGCAGGCTGTCCCCCGCGCACGGCGCCTCCTCCTCCATCGCAATCCGGCACGCGACGGGCACATCGCCCGCCTCCAGCGTCGCGGCGCGGCCGGGCTGAGTCAGCAGCAGGCGCGCGCCGCTGTCGGCAAGGATATGCGCGACCTGCGCGCGCTTGAGCACCGGATTGACCGGCACGTGGATCAGCCCGGCTCGCGCGGCCGCGAGCGGCATCAGACAGGCAAGCCGCGTCTTGTTAAGCCAGCTCGCGACGCGATCTCCAGGCGCGAGCCCCTGCCCGACGAGCCATGCCGCCACGGCGCCGACGGCCATATCGAGCGCGGCGAAGTCGAGCGTCCCCGCCTTGTCCTCCAGTGCCACCTCGCCCGGTCGCCCGCGCTGCGCCAGGTGGTCGATCGGCGACGGCACGGGATCGAGCGGGATCATCGCCTGCCTTGATAGTGGCCTCGCGCGCCGCCACAAGTCTTGCCGCCGCGCGCGCCAGCCTTTACCGCTGCGCCCGCGAGACGAATTGAGACAGGGGCGCTGACTTGGTTCCCGAAGGACAGGCTGAGGTCGAAGCGACGGTCCGCGCGGTGTTGCGCGACGTTCTGGGGCTGGACGAGGGGCGCGCCGCGGCATTCGACGCCGCCACGCCGCTGTTCGGCGCGCTACCCGAGCTCGACTCGATGGCGGTCGCCGGCGTGCTCACCGAGCTCGAGGACCGCCTCGGCATCACGATCGAGGACGACGAGGTCGATGGCGACCTGCTCGAAACCTTCGGCGCACTGGCGCGCTTCGCCGCGCACAAGGCGCTCGTGTGATCGAGCAGTACGACTGGGCCGGAGGCCGCGAAGCACTGCTTCGCTTCGGCCCCGCCGACGGCCCGCTCGTGCTGCTCGCGATGCCGCTGTTCGAAGAAGCCAACCGCACCCGCGCCTTTACGGTAACGATGCTGCGCGCGCTTGCAGACCAGGGCATCGCCAGCCTGCTCCCCGACCTTCCCGGGGCCGGTGAAAGCCTCACAGAACTTGGGGAAATAACAGCAACCGATTGGGTAGAAGCCTTTTCATCGGCATCAGGAGGCCGTCCTTGCCACGTCGCCGCGCTGCGCGGCGGCTGCCTGATCGCCGGGAACGTGCCGGCGCTATCGCGCTGGTATTTCGCGCCGACAACGGGAGCGGCGGTGGTGCGCGACTTGATCCGTGCGCGTCAGGTTTCCGATCGCGAGGAAGGCCGTCAATTCGAGGCGGCGGAGCCCGATCGCGACGGCCCGCCGATCGAGCTCGCCGGCAACCGCGTCCCGCGCCCGCTGCTCCGCGCGCTGCGCGAGGCCGAGCCCGACGAAATGCCGCCCTGCCGGATCGTCCGGCTCGACGGCGACCCGCGCGCCGCCGACCGCCACGTCCCCGGCCCCCCCCTTTGGCGCCGCAGCGAGCCCGACAACGATGCCGAACTCGCGGCGCTGCTCGCGGAGGACCTCGCCGTCTGGATACGCCGATGCGCGAGTTGATCGCCTTCGACTGCGCCGGCGAGACGCTGTTCGGCACGCTCGACCGCGCCGGGGGCAATACCGGCTTGCTGATCGTCTCCGGCGGCAACGAAGTGCGGACCGGCGCGCATCGCGGCATGGCGTGGCTCGCCCGGCAGCTCGCCGAGCGCGGCGTGCCCGTCCTTCGCTTCGACCGCCGCGGCATCGGCGACTCGACCGGCGAGAATGGCGGCTATGCCTCGAGCGGCCCCGACATCGCCGCCGCCGCCGCGGCGTTCCGCCACCACGCGCCCCATGTCTCGCGCTTGATCGCTTTCGGCAATTGCGACGCCGCCACCGCGCTGGCGCTGTTCGGTGCCGGCTTCGACGCGCTGATCCTCGCCAACCCGTGGGTGGTCGAGCCCACCGACGGCCTTCCCCCCGCCGCCGCCATCGAGGCGCGCTACAAGGAGCGCCTCCGCGACCCGCGCGAATGGCTGAGGCTGTTTCGGGGCGGCGTCAGTTTCCGCAAGCTGTTCCGCGGGTTGAGGAGCATTGCCCGGAGCAAGGTGAAACATCCCGACACGCTGGCCGACCGCTTCTTCGCCGCGCTCCCGCGCGCGACGACGGTGATCCTCGCGGAACGCGACGCCACTGCACAGGCTTTCGATGCCGAGGCACATCGCCGCAGCTGGCCGGGCACGATCCGCCGCATCGACACCGCCTCGCACAGCTTCGCGCGAGTGGGCGATGGCGAGACGCTGTTGGAGGCGATTTTCGGCGTCCTCGCCCCCATTCGCCCAGAACGGGGAGAATAGCCCTACTCCGCCGCCTCGGCCACCTTCTCGAAATCCGCTTCCGCCAGGAACCGCTCGGCATCGAGCGCCGCCATGCAGCCCGTGCCCGCCGCCGTCACCGCCTGCCGATAGACCTTGTCCATCACGTCGCCGCACGCGAACACGCCGGGCACCGAGGTGCGCGTGCTCCCTGTCTCGACCTCGACATAGCCGTCGGCGTCGAGCGCGAGATGGCCGCGGAACAGCTCGGTCGCCGGGTGATGCCCGATCGCGACGAACCCGCCCTCGACATCGAGGCTCGACACCTCGCCCGTCACCGTGTCCCTGAGTTCGAGCGCGACCAGCCCCTCGGGCGACCCGCCGCCGACAAAGCGCTCGACCGTCTTGTTCCACAGCACCGTCACATTGGGATGCGCGAACAGCCGCTGCTGCAGGATTTTCTCCGCGCGCAACGACTCGCGGCGGTGGATCAGCGTCACATCCGGCGAGTGGTTGGTGAGGTACAGCGCCTCCTCGACCGCGGTGTTGCCGCCGCCGATCACCGCCACCTTCTTGCCGCGATAGAAGAAGCCGTCGCACGTCGCGCAGGCGCTGACGCCCTTGCCCTTCATCGCGTCCTCACTGTCGAGGCCCAGCCACTTCGCCTGCGCGCCGGTGGCGATCACCAGCACCTCGCCCTCGTAGATGGCGCCGCCGTCGCCGGTCAGCCGGAACGGCCGTCGGGTCAGGTCGACGCTGACGATCGTATCGTAAATCAACGTCGTCCCAACATGTTCCGCCTGTTTCTGCATTTGCTCCATGAGCCAGGGGCCCTGGATGACGTCGGCGAAACCCGGATAATTCTCGACATCGGTGGTGGTCATCAACTGCCCGCCCGGCTGGATACCCTGGACGAGGATCGGCTTCATCCCGGCGCGCGCGCCGTAGATCGCGGCGCTGAGCCCGGCTGGGCCGGAACCGAGGATGAGCATACGAGTCGAGTGGGTGGTCATGAACAAATCCTGCGTGACGATGGGCGGCATCTAGGGGCCAAGCCGCATCGGTTGCAACATGGGAGGTGCGCCGGCACCGGCCAATCGCGAGAAATGGTTTGCCCCCGCATCGTTTGGCTTGCACCATCGTTGTAGCGGCAACGAGGAATGGCCATGGCCGACGAACGCGATATCGGCGTCGAACCTTATGCGGGCCCGGCGGGCGGCTGGGGGTCGATGAAGTCGCTGACCAAGATCATCGCGCGCGAAAAGGACGCGCCCGCCGAAATCCTCACCCAGCTCTCTCGCCAGAACAAGCCCGAAGGCTTCATGTGCGTCAGCTGCGCCTGGGGCAAGCCTGCCAAGCCGCACATCGCCGAATTCTGCGAAAACGGCGCGAAGGCCACCGCGTGGGAGCTGACATCCTTGCGCGTCACCCCCGACTTCTTCACCCGGCACAGCGTCACCGAATTGCGCGGCTGGCGCGACCACGACCTCGAACAGGCCGGCCGCCTCACCCACCCCCTCAAATACGACGCGGCGTCCGACCATTATGTCGCGGTGAGCTGGGCCGAGGCGTTCGCCGACATCGGCGCGCACCTCAAGACCTACGATCCGACGAAGGTGATCTTCTACACCTCGGGCCGCGCGAGTCTCGAAACGTCCTACATGTATTCCCTGTTCGCGCGGCTCTATGGCAGTCAGAACCTGCCCGACAGCTCGAACATGTGCCACGAGACCACGTCGGTCGGTTTGAAGTCGGCGATCGGCTCGCCGGTCGGAACGATTCACCTCGAAGATTACGAGAGTTGCGACGCGATCTTCTTTTTCGGTCAGAACACAGGATCGAACAGCCCGCGCTTCCTCCACAACCTCAAGTCGTGCGCCGATCGCGGAGTCGAGATCGTCACCTTCAATCCCTTAAAGGAACGCGGACTCGAGCGTTTCATCGATCCGCAGAACCCCGCGCAGATGCTGACCGGCAAGGCGACGCAGATCTCGACGCAATACCATCAGGTCAAGGCCGGCGGCGACATCGCGGCGCTGATGGGCATGTGCAAATATACGATCGAAGCCGACGACGCGGCGCGCGCCAAGGGCGAACCGCCGGTGCTCGACCACGACTTCATCGCCGAGCACACCAAGGGGTTCGAGGAGTTTGCCGAGCGCGCGCGCGGCGCCTCATGGGATGATATCGAACGCGAAAGCGGCCTCACCCGCAAAGCGATCGAGCACGCGGCCAAGGTCTATTGCCGCTCGCACCGCGTGATCGCGGTCTATGGCATGGGCCTGACGCAGCACCGCCACGGCATCGACAACGTCCACATGCTGGTCAATCTGATGCTGCTGAGGGGCAATATCGGCAAGCCCGGCGCTGGCATGGGGCCTGTGCGCGGCCATTCGAACGTGCAGGGCCAGCGCACCGTCGGCATCACCGAAAAGCCCGAACTCGCCCCGCTCGACCTGCTCGCCAAACTCTACGATTTCGAACCGCCGCGCGAAAAGGGCTGGGATACGGTCGAATCGTGCGAGGCGGTGCTCGACGGCCGCGCGCAGGCGTTCGTCGGCCTCGGCGGCAACTTCACCCGCGCGATCCCCGACCAGGCGCGGATCGAGCCGGTGTGGCGTCAGCTCGACCTCACCGTCCATATCGCGACCAAGCTCAACCGCTCGCACCTGCTGCCCGGCAGGACCTGCTATCTCCTCCCCTGCCTCGGCCGGATCGAAACCGACGTGCAGGCGACGGGCCCCCAGGCGGTGACGATCGAGGATTCGTTCAGCAACATCTACGGCTCGCGCGGCAAGGCCAAGCCGGCGAGTCCGCACCTCCTCTCCGAACCGGCCATTGTCGCGGAGATCGCCAAGGCGACGCTGCCGCCCAACCCGAAGGTCGATTGGGACGCATGGGTCGGCAACTATGGCAAGGTCCGCGACGCGATCGAGGCGAGCTATCCCGACAAGTTCAAGGATTTCAACGCGCGGCTATGGACCCCCGGCGGCTTCTGGAAAGGCAACGCCGCCGCGCACCGCCAATGGCTGACCAAGAGCGGCAAGGCCGAGTTCAACTGCCCCGCCGGGCTCAGCGCCACCGGCTTCGCCGACGCGCCGGGCCGGTACCGGCTGATGACGCTGCGCTCGAACGACCAGTTCAACACGACGATCTACGGCTATCACGACCGGTTCCGCGGCATCAAAGGCACCCGCGACGTCGTGCTGATGAACGAAAGCGACATGGCGAAGGCCGGGCTCGCCGAGGGCGACACGGTCGCGCTGGTCGGCGATTCGGGCGACAATATCGAACGCCGCGTCGGCGGCCTGCGCGTCGTCCGCTACGAGGTGCCCCAAGGTTGCCTCGGCGCTTATTACCCGGAGTGCAACGACCTCATCCCGGTTGCCCACCACGCGCTCGAAAGCCATGTCCCCGCAGGCAAATCGGTCCCGGTCCGGCTGGAGGTGATGCGCTGATCCTCGGCGCGGTCATCGCCGGCGGCCGGTCGAGCCGGTTCGGCAGCGACAAGGCCGAGGCCCTGCTCGACGGCAAGCCGCTGGTCGAGCACGCCGCCGCGGCGATCCGCCCGCACGTTTCGGAGATCGTCCTCGTCGGCCGCGAGCGGGACGGCTGGACCAGCCTCCCCGACCGCCCTCGCCCGGGTCTCGGCCCGCTCGGCGGCATCGCCGCAGCGCTGCTTTACGGGAAGACGCACGGCCATGACCGCGTGCTGACGATCGGCTGCGACATGCCGCACATTCCGGCGGAGCTGATCGGGGCGCTGATCGCGCGAACCTCCGCTTATTGTTGCGACGCACCGATCCTTGGCTGCTGGCCGGCAAGCACGATCAAGAGCCTCGACAGGCATCTGAGTGCTCTCGCGGAGGCGGGATCCCAATTCGACGGCAGCATCGGGCTCCCGCCGTCGCGGCAGCACGAGCACGGTGCAAAGGACCCGCGCCTGTCGATCCGCCGCTGGGCGTCGAGCATCGCTGCGCAGCCGATCGCCGCGCCGACGCCGATCGCTAACGTCAACACCCCTGCCGACCTCGCGCGCTTCGCGTCGCTCCCTCCCGGTTCGCCCTGAGCCTGTCGAAGGGCTGTTCTTCTTCGTCGAACGTGCGAACGGTGCTTCGACAAGCTCAACACGAACGGAGTAGGTTGAGCGCATGACTTCGAACCCCGTACCATTTTCATCCCCTGCTGACTGCACCCCTCCGTTCGCCCCGAGCTTGTCGAAGGGCGCGATCCCGACCTGGTGCTTCGACACGCTCAGCACGAACCGCGCAAGTGAAGCGTGATGACCTCCGAATACCGGCCCCTCACCGTCCTCTCACCCGACAGCGCGCACTCCACCGCGCGCACCATCGCGGTCGAGGCGCCGGTCGCGGTGGAGATCAACGGCCTCGGCTATGCGGTGATGATGATGACCCCCGCCGCGCTTCCCGAGTTCGCGACCGGCTTCATGCTCACTGAGCGCCTCGCCGATACGCCCGGCGATATTCTCGACATCGATGCGTTCGAGGCAGAGCGCGGCTGGATGATCCGCGTGACACTCGCCGAAGGCTGCGCCGGCCGCATCCACGATCGCGTCCGCCACCGCAGCAGCGAAACGGCATGTGGCCTATGCGGGATCGCCGGGCTCGAGCAAGTCGTGCGTCCGGTTCCCGCACGCCCGCCGCTGCCGGCGGTCGGCCGCGCGCCGCTATTCGCCGCGCTCGACGCGATCCGCGCGCACCAACCGCTCAACGCCGCAACCGGCGCGGTCCACGCCGCTGCCTTGTGCGACGCCAAAGGCGCGATCGCCGCCGCGTTCGAGGACGTCGGCCGTCACAACGCGCTCGACAAGCTGATCGGCGCGATCGCGCGTCAGCAGCGATCCATCGCCGACGGCTTCCTGCTGGTCACCTCGCGAATCAGCTTCGAGATGGCCGACAAGGCGCTGATCGCCCGCGCGCCGCTGCTCGTCGGCATTTCGGCGCCGACCACGCTGGCGATCGACCACGCGCGCGCTCACGGGCTGACGCTGGTCGCATTGGCGCGCGCCGATGCCATGCTGATCGCCAACGATCCCGGCAATTGCTTCGCGGCCTGATTCGGGGTCAGGTGCCGACCCGCGCGCCGATCTGCGCGACCGGCACGAAATGCGTCGTCCGTTTCGCCACATCGACCGCGGTCAGCTCGACGTCGATCGACTCGCCGGGCACGACTCCATCGGCCGCCACGCGCATCATCACCGGATAATCGGTGAACTGCACCTGCGCACCGCGATCGTCGATGTCGATCACCGTGGCGGCGAACACCTCGCCCTCGCGCCCGGCGAGCAGCACCGCCTCGGCAAGGTCGATCACCGCACGATCAATCCGTCCGCCGCGCGCGTCGGCGCGCGCCATCACTGGCGGCAGCTTCTCGAACGCCGCCGCTACCGCCCCGGGCACCGCCTCGCCGTTCGCAACCGCCAGCGCCGCGCGCACCACATAGCGGTCGGCGAGCCGCCTCAGCGGCGCGGTCGCCTGCGCATAGGTCGCCGCCACCGCCGCGTGCCACGGCTTCACCCCCGCCTGATAGGGCGCGTACGACGCTCCGTGCCCGGCACGCCGGATCGCCAGCATCGCGGCGGCCTGCTTCGGATCGTCGGCGCGGAGCCGGCGCGAGAAATGCTCGAGCGACTCCTCGCGCGGCCACATCACCCCCAATCCGTGGACCGTATGCCGTAGCCGCTTGACCGCCGCGGCATCGGGCGGGGGCATCACCCTGAACAGCCCGGTATGATGCGCCTGGAGCGCCGCGGCGACCGCGAGGTTGGTCGCCAGCGACATCGCCGCGTTGCGATCCTCGGCGATGCGCCGCGGACGGAACGCGAGGTGCAGCTTGCCGTCGGCGCCGCGCTCGATCTCCTGTTCGGGCGGATCGACCCGCGAGGCGCCCCGCGCCGCTTCCGCCGCGGCGATCCGGCGCGACAGCTCGTCGAAATCGGCCGGCAGATCCTCGGGCCGCACCGTCTCGTAGGCGAGCTTGGCGGCCGACCGGATCATCGCACGCTCGGCGCCGTCGAGGCTCGCCCCGCCATCGGGCGCGATCCGCACGGTGAAGATCACCGCCGCCCGCGCGACGCCGGGGAGCAGGCTCGCCGCGCCTTCGCTCAGCAGCGGGGGATAGAGGCTCGCCTTGCCATCGGGCAGGTAGATCGTCTCGGCCCGCTGCCACGCCTCGATATCGAGCGCATCGCCATCCGTGACGAACCATGCGACGTCCGCGATGGCGTAACGGAGCAGCAGATCCGCGCCCGCGCGCTCGATCGCGAACGCCTGGTCGAGGTCGGTCGACGACGCGGGATCGAGCGTCACGAACCGCATCGCGGTGCGATCGACATGCGCCGACAGCGGCCGCCGGATCGCAGCCTCGGCCGCCGCAAGCACTTCGGGCGGAAAGCCGGCCGGCACCTGAAATTCGTCACGAATCGCGCTGAGCCCCGCGGCCAGCGCGCGGTCGGGATCTACAAGCGTCTTCATCGCGCCGTCATGCCGGGAAAAGCCTGCGAGCGGAAGCGTTCAGGCGTCTTCGCCGCGGTGGACGAGCACCCGCCCCGCCTCCGCCGCAATCGTTCCCGCATCGCCGCCGCGATGGATGGTGACCCCGAAGCGGTGAAGGACTGCCGGCCGATCCTGCGCCTCCTCGCGCGGGGATTGGGCGGCATCGTCGCCGCGATGGACCGTGACGCCCGCCTCGATCGCTTCGATGAAGCCGTCGTTGGCCTTTTCGGGCAGCCGTTGCGCGGCCGCCGACGCCGGCTCGACGCCGCCATAGCGCTGCCGAAACGCCAGCGAACCGCCCCAGATCCCGGGCAGCCGATAGAAGACATGCGCGCCGATCGCCGCGACCGGAGTCACTTTCGACGCCCACCAGGGATGGACGGCGACGCTATGGTAATAGGTGGCCGATCCGACCGGCGCATAGACGAAACCGTCGAGCGCCGCCGCGGCGACCCGGCGCGCGCGCTCCCAGGCGGCCGGCTCGCGCCGTGCCGTCATCGATCCGTCGCAGGTGAAGGTGAACTGGCATCCGGTCTCGCGCGACGAGCCCTCGTAGACCGTCCCGCACACGCTATCGGGAAAGGCGGGGTTGCGGACTCGGTTCAGCACTACCTGCGCGACCGCTTCCTGCCCTTCGAGCGGTTCCGAGCGCGCTTCGTAATAGACGGCGGCGGTCAGGCAATCGAGCGCGCGCGCCGCGGCGTTCGACCCCGCCGGCGCGCCCAGAAACGGGGGCGCCGATGCAGGCGCGATCGCCTCGACCGCCGTCGCGGCGGCGCCATGCGCGAGCAGCGCCGGCGACGGCCCTGCGGGAATCGCCATGGGCGCGGCGCGAGCGGCAGCGGTCCGCGCGGGCGCGGCGACGCCCCGCGCGCGCTCGACATGCTCGACCGCCGACCCCACGCACGACGTGGCCCCGACCAATGTGGCAAGCCCCAAGGCGATACGCCCGCGCATTGTCCCCGCACGACGATTGACGACCAGGGGTGCCTAGCGGGCCAGCCGTTGTGATCCGGTTAACTGTCCTGCGGCGGGGCAGGCCGGCCGCCTTCAGTCGCGGTGCCGGTGAGACTCAAAGACCCCGGAAATCCGCGGATTTCCGGGGTCTTGAAGATGGTGGGCGCGGCTGGGATTGAACCAGCGACCCCTGCGGTGTGAACACAGTGCTCTACCACTGAGCTACGCGCCCGAAACAGTCGCGGCGCCGGTTGCCCGACGCCCGCGTCGTCGCTGCCCTTAGGCAGGCCGCCGGGGCTTGTCCAGCCCCGGCGCAGTCGTCAGTTGACCGAGTCCTTCAGACCCTTGCCGGCCTTGAACTTGGGCTGGCTCGACGCCTTGATCGTCATCGGCTCCCCGGTGCGCGGGTTGCGGCCGGTCGAGGCCTTGCGCTTCGAAACCGAGAAGGTGCCGAAACCGACTAGGCGGACTTCGTCGCCCTTCTTCAACGAGGTGGTAATCGCCTCGAAAACCGCTTCCACCGCCTTGCTGGCGTCGCCCTTGCTCAGACCGGACTTGTCGGCGACGTCGCCGATCAGCTCTTGTTTGTTCATGCCCTGGGGACCCCCTGATAACCTGTGACTCGAAAAGATTCGCGACCGAAGTCGGGCGCGCAGTTAAGGCGACTCGTCGAGCCTGAGTCAAAGCAAAACCGCGATTTCCGCGCCCGATGGCCCGGAAATCGCGGGTAATCGTCTCTTAATGATGCATTTCCCCGCCGATCGACGCTACCCCCACCGGCGGTGTCGCGGCGAGTTCGTCGGCCTCGGTCCAGTCGATCGGCTCGAGCGGTGCGGTCAGCGCCAGCCGCAGCACCTCGTCGACATGCGCGACGGGAATGATCTCCAGTCCCTCGCGCACGTTGGCGGGAATTTCGGCCAGGTCCTTCTCGTTCTCGGTCGGGATCAGCACCGTCTTGATGCCGCCGCGCAGCGCCGCGAGCAGCTTTTCCTTGAGGCCGCCGATCGGCAGCACGCGGCCGCGCAGCGTCACCTCGCCGGTCATCGCGATGTCCTTGCGCACGGCCACCCCGGTCAGCGTCGAGACGATCGAGGTGACGAGGCCGATGCCGGCCGACGGCCCGTCCTTGGGCACCGCGCCCTCGGGCAAATGGACGTGGATGTCCTTGCGCGCGAACAGGCTCGGCTTGATGCCGTAGCTTGGGGACCGCGCCTTGACGAAGCTCATCGCCGCCTCGACCGATTCCTTCATTACGTCGCCCAGCTTGCCGGTCGTCTTGATCGCGCCCTTGCCCGGCACCGTGACGCTCTCGATCGTCAGCAATTCGCCGCCGACCTCGGTCCAGGCGAGCCCGGTCACCGCGCCGATCTGATGCTCCTCTTCGGAAAGGCCGAAGCGGTATTTCCGCACCCCGGCGAACTCGGCGAGATTGTCGGGCGTGATCGTCACGCTCTCCGCCTTGCCTTCGAGGATGCGGCGCAGCGCCTTGCGCGCCAGCTTGGCGATCTCGCGCTCCAGCGTGCGGACGCCCGCCTCGCGCGTGTAATAGCGGATCAGGTCGCGCAGCCCCTCGTTGGTCAGCGTGAACTCGCCCGGCTTCAGCCCATGCGCCTCGACCTGTTTCGCCAGCAAATGGCGCTCGGCGATCTCGACCTTCTCGTCCTCGGTATAGCCTTCGAGCCGGATCAGCTCCATCCGGTCGAGCAGCGGCTGCGGCAAGTTCAACGTATTCGCGGTGGTGACGAACATCACGTCGCTCAAGTCGACGTCGATCTCGAGATAATGGTCGTTGAACTTGTTGTTCTGTTCTGGGTCGAGCACCTCGAGCAGCGCCGACGCCGGATCGCCGCGGAAATCCTGGCCGAGCTTGTCGATCTCGTCGAGCAGGAACAGCGGATTGCTGGTCCCCGCCTTGCGCAGATTCGTGACGATCTTGCCCGGCAGCGAGCCGATATAGGTGCGGCGGTGGCCCCGAATTTCAGCTTCATCACGCACACCGCCCAGGGATTGGCGGACAAATTCGCGCCCCGTGGCCTTCGCGATCGACTTGCCGAGGCTGGTCTTGCCGACGCCGGGCGGGCCGACGAGGCAGAGGATCGGGCCCTTGAGCTTGTTGGTGCGCGCCTGGACGCCGAGATATTCGACGATCCGGTCCTTGACCTTCTCGAGCGCGTAATGGTCCTCGTCGAGCACCGCCTGCGCGGCCTCGATGTCCTTCTTCAGCTTCGACTTTTTCCCCCAGGGCAGCCCCAGCAGCACGTCGAGATAGTTGCGCACGACGGTCGCCTCGGCGGACATCGGCGCCATCGTCTTGAGCTTCTTGAGTTCACCGGTCGCCTTGGCGCGCGCTTCCTTGGAGAGCTTCAACTTGGCGATCTTCTGCGTCAGCTCGGCGATCTCGTCGCCCTCGCCTTCCTCGCCCTCGTTGCCGAGCTCGCGCTGGATCGCCTTCAGCTGCTCGTTGAGGTAATATTCGCGCTGGGTCTTCTCCATCTGGCGCTTGACGCGGCTCTTGATCTTCTTTTCGACCTGAAGAACGCCGAGCTCGCCCTCCATGAAGGCGAACGCCATTTCCAGCCGCTTGGCCGGATCGCGCTCGACGAGCAGCGCCTGCTTGTCCGAAACCTTGATCGAGATATTGCCGGCGACCGCATCGGCAAGCCGCGCGGCTTCGTCGATCTCGGCGAGTTGCACCGCGGTTTCGGCGGGCAGCTTGCGGTTCAATTTGGCATAATTCTCGAACTGCTCGACCACCGAGCGCATCAGCGCGGAGACTTCCTTGCCCTCGGCCACGAGCTCCTCGACCGGCGCCACGGTCGCGGTCAGATAGTCTCCGGTTTCCTCGAGATCCTCAAGGCTCGCGCGGTCCTTCCCCTCGACGAGCACGCGCACGGTGCCGTCGGGCAGCTTCAACAGCTGCAGCACCGTCGCGCTGACGCCGATATCGTACACATCGTCGCGGCCGGGATCGTCCTCGGCCGGGTCGAGCTGCGCGATCAGGAAGATTTCCTTGTCGGCGGCCATTGCCGCCTCCAGCGCCGCGACCGACTTGTCGCGGCCGACGAACAGCGGCACGATCATGTTGGGGAAAACGACGATGTCGCGCAGGGGGAGAACTGGGTAACGTTGGGTCATGAACACTCCGCTCGCGTCCGGCAAGGACGCCCTTCGTCCTTATATGGTGGTCCCGCCGCCTGCATCAATCGCGCGACTCCTGCAGGTGATAGATCGGATCGGTATCGATTTCGTTCTTCCGGACGAACCCGTGCTCCTGCGAAAGCAGGAGCCCAGAGCTACTGGCGGCGACGCTTGATCCCCTGGGCTCCTGCTTTCGCAGGAGCACCGGTGCCAGCTAAATGACCGCTCTCGCGCAGCTTATCCCAAACCCGATGGAGATAGAGACCATGCCGCACCGCCTGCTGTTCGCTGCGTCGGCACTCGCCCTGACGACCGCCGCGGCGCCGCAGAAGCTGCCGGAAAAAGGCGATCCGCCGCTCACCGCGCCGACCATGCGGTCGGGCGGGCCGGTCGATCCCGATCAAGCGAAGCTGCGATTCGACGTCGCCGACCTGAAATTCGAGGTGCTGCCCAAAACCGAGACGCTGAACGGCGTCGCGACGCTGAGCTTCACCGCCAAGGCGCCGCTCGACCGGCTGGTGATCGACCTCGATCGCAACCTCGGCCCGCACGCCGTCGCGATCGACGGCAAGCCGCTCGCCAAGGGCGCCTGGGCCGATCCCGACGGGCGGTTGACGATCACCTTGCCTCGGCAGGTGCCGGCCGGCGGCCATGTCACAGCGACGATCACCTATGGCGGCCAGCCGCACGTCGCGGTCAACGCGCCGTGGGACGACGGCATGGTGTGGGCAAAGACGCCCGACGGCCGGACCTGGTTCGCAACCACGTCGGAAGGCTATGGCTGCGACATCTTCTGGCCGTGCCTCGACTTCCCGACCGGAGAGCCGGGCCGTGTGGACCTCCACATCACCGTGCCCAAGGGGCTGAAGGCGCCGTCCAACGGCGTGCTGAAAGGCGTCGATACGCTGCCCGATGGGCGCACGACCTGGAACTGGTCGATACTCCACCCCAACACCTATGCGATCGCCCTCAACGTCGCGCCCTATGAGGTGATCAAGGGGACCTACCACAGCCAGTACGGCAACGAGTTTCCGATGTTCTACTGGTATTTACCGGGCGAGGAGGAGCAAGCGAAGGCGCTGTTCGCGGAATTCGCCCCGACGCTCGATTTCTACGAGACGCTGATCGGCCCCTACCCGTTCGGCAACGAGAAGATGGGCGTGGTCGAGACGCCCTACGAGGGCATGGAGCACCAGACGATCAACGGCTACGGCAACCATTATGCCAAGGCGCCCGAGGGGTTCGACTGGCTGTTCCAGCACGAATTCGGCCACGAATGGTTCGGCAACCAGCTGACCGCCGCCAATTGGGACGATTACTGGCTCCACGAGGGCTTCGAGGAATATATGCAGCCGCTCTACGGCCGCTGGCTGCAGGGCGAGGCACGCTATGCCGCGATGATGCTCGATCAGCGCACGAAAATCGCCAACAAGGTGCCGCTGGTGCGCGGCCGCGTCGTCACCGAGGAAGAGGTGTACGAGCCGACCAAAGGCGGCCCCGGGCAGGATATCTACTACAAGGGCGCGTGGATGCTCCACACGCTGCGCAACCTGATCGGCGACAAGGCCTTTTTCGACGCGACGCGGCTGGAGGTCTATGGCCGTCCCGATCCGAAGCCGGGCAATTTCGCCCCGCGCTACGGCTCGACCGACGAGTTCATCGCCGACGTCAACAAGGTGACGGGGAAGGACTATACCTGGTTCTTCGACGTCTATCTGCGCCAGGCGGCGCTGCCGAAGCTGGTCGAGACGCGCGACGGCGACCGGCTGACGCTGACCTGGCAGGCGCCGGCCGGCCTGCCCTTCCCGATGCCGGTCGAGGTCGAGGTCGGCGGCCGGATCGAGAAGCTGGCGATGGCCGACGGGACCGGATCGCTGACGATTCCGGCCGGGGCGCACGTCGTGGTCGACCCCTACGACGGCGTGCTCAAGGACGAGCCGGCGATCGACGCCTATCAGGCATGGCAGAAAGCGCAACGGCAGGCGAGCCAGGCTGACGCGAGTCAAAGCGAATCGTGATCACATTTCCGTTCGGTTCGAGCGAAGTCGAGAACCGCTGCCGAGCGAAGCCGAGGCTCTATTCTCGCTCCGCTCGAAGATGTGTCTCGACTTCGCTCGACACGAACGGAGGCAAGTGAATCGCTCCAATCACAGTCCGCGTTAGTCTTGGCCTTATCGCAAGAAAGGCAGGAGAACCGCCCCTATGCTCCACAGCCAGCCCATCGGCCTCCCCGGCCTCGCCGCGCTGATGCTCGGCTTCGTCGCGTTCCTCGTCGCGCTGATCGCCGCGCGTCAGCGGCGTGGCCCAAAAGATGCCGGCGAGCGCCGCTCCGCGCGCTCGCTGGTCGGCATCGCGATCCAGTGCGTCGCCTTCTTCGTCGCCAGCTTCGGCGTGCGGACCGCGAGGCTCGACCCGCTCTCGACGCCGGCGTTGGTCGAAGCCGTGGTGATCGCGCTGCTGATGATTGCGGCGGTCGCGCTGTTCGTCTGGGCGTCACGCACGATGGGCCGCAACTGGAGCGTCGTCGCGCGCACGCGATCCGATCACGAACTGGTCACCACCGGCCCGTTCGCCCATGTCCGCCATCCGATCTATACCGCGCTTGGCCTCTTCCTGCTCGCCCTGGCGATCGGCCTCGGGAACGAGCCGCGGCTGATCCTCGCGCTGCCGATCTACGCGCTCGGCACCTGGCTGCGCATCGTCGAGGAGGAACGGCTGCTGCGCGAGGCGTTCGGCGATCGTTATGCCGCCTATGCCGCGCGCGTGAAGCGGTTCGTGCCGGGGCTGCTGTAAGGCGCGCTCAGGGCTTGACGCCGTCCTTCTGCAGCTCCTCGACCCTGTCCGCGTCGATCGCTTTCGCGGCCGCAATGTCGGCATCGCCCGCAGCGGTCTGTCCGAGCCGGCGTCGCGCGACTCCGCGTCCGTAGAGCGAGGAGACCAGCTTCGGTTCGGCCTTCAACGCATCGTCATAATCGTCGATCGCCTTCTTGAAGTCTCCGCGGCGCAGGTACGCGAGCGCGCGGCTGTCGAGATAATCCGGATCGTGCGGGCGAAGCCGGAGCGCATGGTTGCAGTCGTCGATCGCGGCGTCGAGCTCCTCGCCTCGCGTCGCGCGCAGCCAGCAGCGATCGTTGAACGCGCTCGCCAGCTTGCTGTCGTGGGGATGTGCGTCGATCCACAGGCCATATTGCCTGAGCGCCTGCTGCGGCTGGTCGAGTGCGCCGTAAAGCCCCCCGAGCTCAAGCCGCCGGTCGCTCGGTCCTGCGAGCGCGCGATCCGCCGCGTCGGCATCCGCCCGCGCCCCGGCCTTGTCGTCGCCGAGCCGCAGCCAGGCGCGCGCGAGCCGTGGCTCGGCGTCCTGCGGCGCGCGCGTGATCGCCGCGTCGAGGTCGGCCGCGGCGGCCTTGTCGTCCTTCATCGAAAACTCGATCTTCGCGCGCTGGTAGTAATAGCGCGCCTCGTCGGGTGCGAGCGTGACGGCGTGCGTCAGGTCGCCCAGCGCCCGCGCATAATCGTGGCGCGCGGCCGACGCCATGCCGCGGTTGCTGTAGGCCGCCGCGCTGGTCAACTCGGGCCCTTCCCCTCCCTTTCCATCGTGGTGGATCGAAAGATCGAACACCGGTCCGCCGTTGTAGGTGAAGAACATCTTGCGCAACGCGTTCGAGACATAGACGCGGTGCGACAGGAAGAAGTCGGCGCCGATCAGCATGTCGAAATTATCCGACTCGTTGAGGTCGCCGAAGCGCAGCCGGATTTTCCTGATCGTCTCGTTGTCGCCGATCTGGAGGCTGTCGAACGACGCGATCCAGGTCTGCACCGCGCCCTGTCCGATGCCGCCGGTGATCCCCGCCTCGACCACGCCGGGATCGCCGGGCTTGATGCCGACGCGGGCCGCCGCGCGCCTTGACAGGATCGAGGTCGCCGCGCCGGTGTCGAACATCGCGTTGAGCCTGACGCCGTTGAGCACGACGACGCCCTGCGTGTGCATGCCGACGGTATCGGCGGGCTTGATCTCCTCGATCGAGACCGGCTTGTCCTTCGCCCAATAGGCGAGGTTGGCGTGGCGGCAATTGTCGGGCTTCATCAGCCGGACGACGCCGTTGGCGAGGTCGTATTCGACATCGGCGACACCGAGGATGTTCTGTCCCAGCAGCCCCGCCGGTCCGACTTCGCTGCCGCCGACCAGGAATTCGACATCGTGCAGCGTGATCCCGCCCAGCTTGAAGGCGTCGATCTTGGTGATCGTGGGATAGACGTCTCCGCCGACCCCGCTGAGCCGCAGGCCGAAGGGCGCGCCGTGTTGCTTGAACCCGAATTCGGCGGCTGCCCCCGGCGACAGCGAGCTGAAGAACGCGCCGCTGTCCGCGACGAGCCGCATCGTGTGTCCGTCGAGCTCGACCTGAACGGTCGGCTGGCGATCGATCATGGTGACCGGCAGTTCCAGCATCTTGCCGACCGTGCAATGCTTGTCGGCGGCGCGCGCGGCGCTTCCCGCCATCAGCAGCATGACCGCGACACTTGTTCCGACGATGGTCCGCACAGCCCCCCTCCCTTGCGCCCCTTTGGCCGTCATATCACGGGCTTGCGGCACGCTCCATAGACCAAAATCGCGGGCCGCCGCCGGGCACGTCCCACGTCTCGACGAGCTCGAAGCCGAGGCTGCGGTAGAAGCCGACATTCTTTTCCAGCGGGGTCTCGAGATAGCAAGGCAGCCCCTCCCCCGCCGCGCGCGCAAGGCCGTCGCGGACCACCGCGCCGCCGATCCCGCGGCCCTGGAACGCCGGGTCGCAGCCGGCGATGTGGAGATACCAGAAGGCGTGTCCGGGATGATGCGCATCGATCGCGTTGGCGATGCGCAGCGCTCGCCCGATCGCGCCGCCGAGCGCGTGAAGCATCGCAGGGGCGTGGCGGATCATGTCCCAAATGCCGGTTTCCGCCCTGCCCGGCGCGCGCCACAGGGTCGCAGCTTCGCCGCCCGCCGTCACCAGCCGCATTCCGACGGGCCCGTCATCCTCGAACAGCAGCGCGAACAGCCGCGGCAGCCGCTTCGCGCGGGCGGCGGGGTCGGGAAAGATGAAGCGCATCGCCGGATCGTCGGCAAAGGCGCGGGCGAGCATCGCCGCGATCGCCGGCCGATCCTGCGGCAAGGCGATGCGGACGTCGGGCAGTTCGCGGTCGGCCATGACGCGATGATGACACGAGCGAAGCGCGGGGGCCAGCGTGGCGATAACGCCATCCAAACCGTTCGCCCTGAGCCTGTCGAAGGGCGAGGAGCAAGGCGCCCTTCGACAGGCTCAGGGCGAACGGAGACAGACTGTGCGAAAACCCCGCCGATCGGCGTCGCTACGCCGCGTCGCCGGTCTTTTCCTTCTTGGCGTAGACGCGGATCGGGTCCTTGCGGCCTTCGACCACGTCCTTGTCGATCATCACTTCGTCGACGCCGTCCATGCCGGGCAAGTCGAACATCGTATCGAGCAGGATGCCTTCGAGGATCGAGCGCAGCCCGCGCGCGCCGGTCTTGCGGTCGATCGCCTTGCGCGACACCGCGACCAGCGCGTCGTCGGTGAAGCCCAGGCCGACGCTCTCCAGATCGAACAGCTTCTGATACTGCTTGACCAAAGCGTTCTTCGGCTCGGTCAAAATCTTGACCAAGGCATCGATATCGAGGTCCTCGAGCGTCGCGATCACCGGCAGGCGGCCGACGAACTCAGGAATCAGGCCGAACTTGAGCAGATCCTCGGGCTCGACCTGGCGCAGCACCTCGCCGGTGCGCTTCTCCTCGGGCGCCGCGACATAGGCGCCGAACCCGATCGACTTGCCCTGCAACCGGTCGCCGATGATCTTTTCGAGGCCGGAGAACGCGCCGCCGCAGATGAACAGGATGTTGGTCGTATCGACCTGGAGGAATTCCTGCTGCGGATGCTTGCGCCCGCCCTGCGGCGGCACGCTGGCGACGGTGCCTTCCATCATCTTGAGCAGCGCCTGCTGCACGCCCTCGCCCGACACGTCGCGGGTGATCGAGGGGTTCTCGGCCTTGCGGCTGATCTTGTCGATCTCGTCGATATAGACGATGCCGCGCTGCGCCCGCTCGACATTGTAGTCGGAGGCCTGGAGCAGCTTCAGGATGATGTTCTCGACATCCTCGCCGACATAGCCGGCCTCGGTCAGCGTCGTCGCATCCGCCATGGTGAACGGCACGTCGAGGATTCGCGCCAGCGTCTGCGCGAGCAGCGTCTTGCCGCAGCCCGTAGGCCCGACCAGCAGGATGTTCGACTTGGCGAGCTCGACGTCGGCGCCCTTCTGCCCGTGTGCCAGCCGCTTGTAATGGTTGTGGACCGCGACCGACAGCACGCGCTTGGCCTGCTTCTGCCCGATCACGTAATCGTCGAGCACGTCGCAGATTTCCTGCGGGGTCGGAACGCCGCCGTCCTTCTTCGACACCAGCGCGGACTTGGTCTCTTCGCGGATGATGTCGTTGCACAGCTCGACGCATTCGTCGCAGATGAACACCGTCGGCCCGGCGATCAGCTTGCGCACCTCATGCTGCGACTTGCCGCAGAACGAGCAATAGAGCGTGCTCTTCGAGTCACCGCCGGAGAGTTTCGTCATTCACGTCCATCCTTGCGCCCACACATACTCTGGCGCGTTAAAGCGGCCGGTATTCTAGACCGGCAACGCTCCCTACCACAATCACCTAAATGCGCCGTTACGCCTTGTCGCTCGGCAGCCTCGCCACGTCGGACGCCTCGTCGGTCGGCGCGGGGCGCTTGTCGAACACCTCGTCGATCAGCCCGAATTCCTTCGATTCCTCCGCAGACAGGAACTTGTCGCGATCCATCGCCTTCTCGATCTCCTCGAGCGGCTTGCCGGTATATTTGGCGTACAGCTCGTTCATCCGCTGGCGGATGCGCAGGATCTCGCGCGCCTGGATCTCGATGTCGCTGGCCATGCCCTGCGCGCCGCCCGACGGCTGGTGGATCATGATCCGCGCGTTGGTCAGCGCGACGCGCATCCCCGGCTCGCCCGCCGCGAGCAGGAAGCTGCCCATCGACGCCGCCTGCCCGATGCACACCGTGCCGACGCGCGGACGGATGTATTGCATCGTGTCGTGGATCGCCATGCCCGCCGTGACGACCCCGCCCGGCGAGTTGATATACATGTAGATGTCCTTCTTGGGGTTTTCCGACTCCAGGAAGAGCAATTGCGCGGTGATCAGTGAGGCCATCTGGTCCTCGACCTGCCCGGTCACGAACACGATCCGTTCGCGCAGCAGGCGGGAGAAGATGTCGAAGCTGCGCTCGCCGCGGTTCGACTGCTCGATGACGATCGGCACCAGGCCGTTGGTCAGCGTGGTCAGCGGCTGGATGAAGTCACCGGTCTCGAACGGATTGTGCATGGAAGGTCTCAGGTCCTCGTGCCCTTGTGAGGTCCCTACATCGGCGCTGCCGCCGACGAGTGCAAGAGGTGCGATCAGCGGCGGAGCGCGCGCGAAAGGTCGTGCAGCGCCAGCCGGCCGGCCGCGCGCTTGCCCAGCGCGACCACGCCGTCGAACGCGCCGAGCGCGGTCACCGCAGCGCGGTTGGCGAGCGTCCGGCGCAGCAGCAGCAGGTCGATGCAGGGAACGCCGCCGGTCGCGAAGCTGCGCTTGTGCCGCCCCTCGCCTTCGGTGAAATCGAACCGCGCGAACCGGCCGTCGGCGAACAGGTCGCGCAGCGCCTCCAGCTGCAGCACCGACCCCGGCGACAGGTCGGCGTAAGCCGGATCGTAGCCGAGATACTGATAGAGCAAGCTATCGCCATCGGCCGGGCAATAGAGATACGCGGCCGGCGCTCCGCCGATGTCGAGCACCCAGGCGCGCACGCGATCCTGGGCGGCGAGCCGCAGCATCGTGGCGACGAACCGGTCGTCGGCCGGCAACCCGGCATCCAGCAGCCGCTCCTGATAGGTTCGCGCCGAGATCGCGCGGGCGATGCGGTGGAAATCGGTCAGCTCGTCGGGCCCGCGAAATCGGCGGACGGCGAGTGCCCCGCCCGATGCCGCCGCGACGCGCCTGGTCTTGCGCTTGAGGCTCGATCGCGTGTTGCCCGACAGCGCCGCCCAGTAGGCGTCGAACCCGCCAGCGAGATCGACATAGGAGCGCGTGTAGCGCTGACGGACGAAGGCGAACAGGCCGCGTTCCCCCAAGCTGGCCGCCAGCGCCTCCGGCAGCGACGTCACCAGATAGCCGTGCGCGCGCTCCGGCAGCGGCGGCAGCGCGGGCGCGGCGCCGGCGAACGCATCGGTGAGCGACAGGGGCACGCGCACCAGCCGCCGCCGGACCGTCCAGAGCGTCCGCGCGCCGACCTGGAACTTGATCGGCAGGACGGCCGCGGTCATGCCGCGCGTTCCTCGACCATGTTCGACCACAATTGCTCGGCCTTGCGCCAGCTGGTGCGCAGGATGCTGGGCCCCAGCGGGCGGTCGGCGCGGCCCAGCGCCAGCGCCGGGCGGTCGGCGAAGTGGCTGGTCGGCAGCGCGTCGGCACGCTCGGCGAGCAGGCGGCAGAGCGCCTCGAACCGCGCGACATGGACCGCATTGGCCCGCGTCCCGGCGCGATTGGCGAGCTCGAAACTGTGGCTGACGATCGTCACGGCGGCATGATCCGCGGCGATCGCGTGATCGATCGCGGCGCGCATCTCGCCCACCGACAACGCGCAGATCTGGCAGGTGCGCAGCCGCCCCGGCCCCTCCTCGATCACCGTCACCGGCACCTCGACAAGGCCGCCGCGACCGATCGGCGCAATCTGGTCGGCGGCAAGGTCGATCGCGCTCGGCCAGGGGTGCTCGGCGCCGTTATGGCTGCTGTCATAGGCGAACCCCAGCCCCGCGAGCACCGCCAGCGTGTCGTCGTTGGCGGCGTAGCTGCCCGCGCGGAACGCGATGGGCTGTGGCGCGCCGGCGGCCTGCAGCAGCCCGGCCGCGCCGGCGATCAGGTCGTGCTGTTCGCCGCGATCATATTCGGCGAGTTCGAACCGGCTGAACGCCGCCCCGCCGTCGCCTGCCACGGCGCCCGTCCAGTTGGGATGCAGATGGAGCTGCACCCCCTGCCCTGCCGCCAGGATCGCCCCGACCACCCGCTTGAGCGGATCGAGGCCGAAGGTCAGCGCAGGCATCGGATCGACGAAGAAACAGGCCTTGAGGCCATGCCGCGCGAGCATCTCGAGCTGATAGGAAATACCCACCCCCGCCGGCTCGAGCGAGCGCTCGACGATCGTGTCGGGATCGAGACCCTGCGCATGGTGACGCCACGCGAGTTCGGTATCGACGGTGAGGAAGGCACGGGTCGACATGGCCACCCGCCTATCGGGCGGAGGTGAACATTTCCCCAATGACGCCAAGGGTCAGACGCTTGCCCCATCCGTGCTCCTGCGAAAGCAGGAGCCCAGGGTAGCAAGCGGTGTCGCCCGTGACTCTGGGCTCCTGCTTTAGCGAGACCTTTGCAAAATTTGAGGAACCTGTCCCCCTCTTCGTCATGCCGGACTTGTTTCGGCATCCACGGTTGCGCACAATCGACTTGCGGCGTGCGCACTCCGGTGGACCCCGGAACAAGTCCGGGGTGACGGAGGGTTCGCAAAGGTCTCGTTTGCGCAGCGGCACGGAGCCGGTCAGGGCTTGATCCCCCAGCGCGCGTAGTCCTCGTCGATTTGCGGCGAGAGCAGGCGCGCGGCGGCGAGATCGGCCTGCGCCTGCGCACCGTCGCCGGTGCGCTTGCGGATCACGCCACGCATGTAGAGGCTCGCCGCGAGGTTGGGCGCCACCTCCAGCGCGGCATTGAGGTCGGCAAGCGCGTCGTCCATCCGGTTCATCCGGAAATAGACCATCGCGCGGCTGTCGAGCGCCGAAACCGGCGAATCGGACAGCTCCATCGACTTGGTGCAATCCTTGAGCGCGGTGTCGAGCGCGACGTTCATCGTGCCCTTGATCCAGCAGCGGTTGTTGAGCAGCGTCGGATTGCCGGGGCTCGCCGCGATCGCGCTGTCGATCGTCGTCAGCGCGCCGTCCTTGTCGCCGGCCTTGCTCAGGATATCGGCCTTCAGCGCGAGGAAATCGGGCTTGTCCTTGCCGCCCGAATCGATCCGGTCCTGCACCAGCGCGAGCGCCGCCTGCCGGTCGCCGCGATCGGCCTCGAGCGAGGCAAGGCCGCTGATCACGTTGGCCGAGCCGGGGTCGAGCGCCTGCGCCGCCTTGTAGTCGGCGAGCGCCTTGTCCTTGTCGCCGAGGTCGCGATAGAGGCTCGCGCGCCAGACATAGGTGTCCGCGGTCGGCGCCAGCGCGATCGCCTTGGTGAGGTCCGCGACCGCGTTCGCACGGTCATATGTCATCGCGTAGAAGCGCGCGCGGGCGAGATACGGGTCGGCCTCGTCGGAATGCGCGGCGATGTTCGCCTGATAATCGGCGAGCGCGGCGTCGAACCCATGCGCCTTGCGCACCGCGGCGAGCGTCGCCCAGGCTTCGGGATAGCCCACCGGCGCTTCCAGGCGCAGCAGATGCGTCTGCGCGATCGCAACGCGCTGACGCTCGGCGGCGATGTCGGCCGGGGCGATTTCCGCGCCGGTCGAAGCGATGTCGTCGCGGATCACCGCGACCCCGTCGGCCAGCGCCGTCGTGCGGTGGATCGCCTGGCCCCCCAGCGTCGCGTCGAGCGTCCGCGCGCCGTCGAGCGCGAAGCCCTTGCCGCCGTCGGGCAAGCGGACTCGAGTCGTCATCTGGACGTGCCCGGCGCCGCCGGTCGAAACCGGGATCGTCTGCCACGCGGCGCGGGCGCGATCGGGATCGAACGACAGGCTCGACACCGTCTTGTCGAGCGCGATGCGATAGCGCTCGCCCTCGCGTTCCCAGCTCGGGTAGGCGACGCCGGCCGCGTGGATCGTCGCGGTGCCCGCATCGGCGTCGAACGACACCGTGCCGCTCGTCACCGTGATGTCGGACGCGACCATGTCGTTGGCGGCCTTGGCGGCGATCTTTTCGATCATGTCCTTGCTCGCCTGCGCCGCGCCGGCCTTGATCACCTGCGCGAGCGGGCCGCGCATCGTGAAGTCCATCGTGAACGGCGCCGGGAAGAACAGGCCGGCGCGCTTGTCGTAGGTCACCTCGACCGTCACGTCGGGCCGCGCGCTGGCGCGGAGCGGGAGCGTGACGATATCGGCTCCGGCCGTCCGCACCGGCAGCACGTTGCCGAACGCCGGCACGTCGTCGAGGTCGGCGAACTGCGCGCCGCTGCTCGTCCCGTCGAGCCACAGCGCCTTGGCGCCGATCGTCGCGTGGACGAAGACATGGTCGAACGCGCCGGGCATCGGCAGCCGCGTCGGCACCGCGTCGCCCAGCTGGCTGGAGGCGAGCACCGGCTCTGCCTCGATCTTCATCGCGTGGAGCAAGGCGAGCAGCAGCAGCGTCTTCGCCTTGCAGTCGCCGTAGCGCAGCTGCCAGGTGTCGGCGGGCTTCTGCGGCACGTAATTGCCGTTGTCCATGCCCTTGAAGAGATAGCGGATCTTGTCCTGCACCAGCTGCAGCGCGAGCAATGCGCGGCGGCGCGGGTCGGGGCTCGCCTTCTCGATCGTCGCGACCTCGGCGGCGAGCGGGCTGCCGGGCTGAATCGTCCCCTCGGTGGCATAGAGCGGCGCCATCGCCTTCGACACCGACGCCCAGTCGGCGAAGCTGGTCGCCTCGATCGAGGTGCCCATCTTGTAGCGCGGCGGCGCGTCGTCGGGCATGTCGGGCTGCTTCGCCACCGGCTCGGTGATGACCAGCTCGTGATAGCCGCCGGCATCGGTCAGCGTCGGGGTGATCTTGTCGCCGCGAACCTTATAATGGAGCGTGCTGCCGTCGGGCCACAGCATCCGCTCGCGCGCGAACTGGACCCGGAACGGATCGGCGACGATCGGCGCGAACGCCTGGACGTTGCCCTTCAGCGTCGGGTCCTTCTCGGTCACCGAATAGGTCAGCCGCAGCACGTCGCCGACGCGCAGGCCGCTGACCGGCATCGTCGCGGTCAGCATCCCGTCGAGCTGCAGCTGCTCGAGCTGCTGCTCGCGATGGAGCACGGTGAACGGGTCGCCGCCCTTGAGCAGGTCGATATGCTCGCTGCCGCGGATGATCTCGGCGCGGTGGACGATGAGGTCGCCCTTGTCGGGCGACCAGGTCAGCGAGATCGTGCCGATCTGGGTCAGCACCTGCGGGCTCGCCGCGCGCGTCGCGGTGTCGGTGTAGGACCAGACCTGCCCGTCCTGCAGCCGCTGCTGGCGGTCGAGGATCAGGAACACCGGCGCGTCGTCGCCCAGCTTCGCCGGATCGAGCGCAGGCGCCGGCTTCACCCAGCCGGGCGCGGGCGCCGTGATCGGCTTGTCGCTGGCATGAGCGGCGCTGGCCGATGCCAGCAGCGCGACGAGAATGGCGCGACGGATCATGTCGAAAGCTCCCCCCTGAACATGCACGAACCTAGCGCCGGACCGGCCGGCACGACAAGTGGAGGTTCCGCCCATTTTGATGCATTTCCTATGCACCCGGCTCGCGCGGACGCGGATTGACGCCGCGCTAACCATGACGGCGAAGCCCGCGCTAAGCTTTCGCCGCCACCCTTGCACGCATGGTGTCGAACCGCATCTTCCGCAGCCGCTGGGCGGCGCTGCTCTGGGCGGCCGGCGTGATCTGGACCGCCTATGACGTCGCCGAAGCCAATTCCCCGCCGCCCGCGAACCAGTCCGCGGCCGCGAAATCCGCCGATGCGAGCGCCAATGCGGCCAGCGCGCAGGACATGCAGGGCCTCGCCAATTTCATCGACGGATGAGCGCTTGGGTGGAAGCGGCGGCGGCCCTCTCCCTCAACCCGCCGTGCAGCTCACCGCGGGCTTGCCGGGGCGCGTGAAATCGGCCTGCCTGCCCTTGCCGCGCAGGGTATAGCCGCCGCCCTCGTACCAAATGCCCGATCCGGCCCGTTGCGCGTCGAGCACCGCGACCGTGTCGCCATGAACGCTGACCGTGCCGGTATTCGCGCGATTGTCGAAGTCGATGTGGAACGCCGAGCCGTCCGCGCACCGGTAGTCCGCCGCCGCGGTCGCCGGCACGTCGCCGCTCGATTCCAGCGGCGGCGCCTCGGTCTCGCCGGGCTTCGCCTTGAGGTCGATCGCGGTGATGTGCCACGTCTTGTCCTCGGCGGTCGCCCCCTCGATGTCGGCGGTGCGGTGCAGCGTCACCTCGCCGCGCTCGTTGAACGCCGCCCCGCCCTGCTTCAGCCGGCCATAGACCTGCACCGGCACGGTGACGTAGCGCTGCCCCGCGCCGGCGTCGATCCGCCCCGGCGCGCCGATGTTGGCGTGGTAGTCGCTATATTTCGCGAAGCTCGCCGCGAATGCCGCGGCGCTCATGCCGGAGGCCTTGCCGCCGTCGCGCCACAGCCTCCACGCCTGGCGGTACTTGCCCGCCTCGATCAGCGCGAAATAGGTCTGGACCACGTTCGCCGCGCCCTGCGCGCTGTCGGGCGTGAACGGCGCCTCCGACACCGGCGTGCGGTCGTCGGGCAGCCCGCCGGGCTCGCCCGGACCCGGCGGGTTGAGCGGAGCGGAAGCCGCCGGCTCGGGCGGCGGCAGCGGCGCGCTGGTCGCCGCTTCGCCCGGCGTCTGCAGCGCGTTGGAGGCATAAGTGTCGATGTCGCCCTGCGCCTCGGCAGCGGTGCCGTTGATGTCGACCGTCCCGGTATTCGCCGCACTGGACGGCGCGCGGCCGCAACCGGCGAGGACGAGCGCGAGCGGCAGCATCGCGGCAAGCGGGGTCCGGAGGGTCCGCATCATGGATTGAGCGCGTCGTCGTCTTCGTCGTCGAGGTCGTCGTCGGCGAAGCTGTCGTCGTCGAACTCGTCCTGGACCGTGTCCTCGTCCATATCCTCGTCGCTCTCGCGGCGGTTGTCATCCTCTTCGCCGAGCTCGTCGTCGGTCATTTCGAGGTCCTCGAGCGCGTCCTCGTCCTCGATATCGGGGTCGAGGTCGGTCTGGATCGTCCCGTCGCTCGGGCCCGATTGCGTCACTTCGAGGATCTCGGCGCGCTGGCTTTCGTCATAGCCGTCCTCGTCATAGCCGTCGTCGCCCGACCCGTGACCCGGCACCTGATACCCGCCCGTCGTCATCACGTTGCCTCCTCGCCGCTTCGGCGTAAGCCATCATGAGCGCGAACGGCGATAGGGCAATGGCGGTTCCCGCGCGATGCGATAAATGGCGGCGCGAGAAATCGCCGGAACGGCGCCGGCCCAGGCTAAGCCAGCATATGCGGCCGGAACAGCCGCCCGCGTTCGGTGACCAGGATCACCGCCAGCGCGACCACGCCGGCGCCGAAGAACCCGACGTAGAGCGGCACGGTCGTGCCGTGGAACGCCTGCCCGACCATCGCGCCGATCAGCGCGCCGCCGGTGACGCCGATGAACCCCTGAACGCTCGACGCCGAGCCCGCGATATGGCCCATGTTCTCCATCGCCATCGCCGAGAAATTGGAGGTCGCGAGGCCGAAACAGCCCATCGTCAGCGCCTGCAGCACGATGAACGTCGCCAGCGTCTCGTATCCCGCCAGCGCGATCGCCAGATGGATCGCCGACAGCGCGATCTGCGTCAGCAGCGCGACGTGCGAGATGACTCGCGTGCCGAGCCGCATCACCAGCCGCGAATTGAGGAAGTTGGCCAGCGCCATGGTCGAGGCGGTGATCGCGAACACCACGACCAGCAGCTTCGGCCGGTGAAAGGTGTCGAACATGATCTGCTGGACCGAGTTGATATAGCCGTAGAGCGCGCCCAGCAGCGCCGCCGACGCGAGCGTATAGCCCAGCGACCAGCGGTCGGTCAGCGTCCGCCACCAGCCGCGCGCCAGCCGTGCGGGCGCCAGCGGACGGCGGTCCTCGGGGTGCAGCGTCTCGGGCATCCGGATCGCGAACCACAGGACGACGATCGCGGTGCCCAGCGCCGTCATCGCAAAGATCCACTCCCATTCGCCGAACAGCAGGATGGTCTGGCCGAACGTCGGCGCGAGCACCGGCATGATCATGAAGACGATGAACGCCAGGCTCATCACCCGCGCCATCGCGCGGCCGGTGAAGCAGTCGCGGACCAGCGCGATCGTCACCACGCGCGTCGCCGCGATCGCAACCCCGCCGACCGCGCGCGCGGCGAGCATCAGCGCGAAGCTGCCGGCGAGCGACGCCGCGACGTTGCTCGCGAAATAGACGACCAGCGCCACGATCATCACCGGCCGCCGTCCGAACCGGTCGGCGAGCGGCCCGTGGATCAGCTGCCCAAGCCCCATTCCGATCAGGAACGCGGTGACGATCAGCTGCCGTTCGTTCTCGCTGACCACGCCCAGGCTGGCCCCGATCGCCGGCAGCGCGGGCAGCATCGAATCGATGCCCAGCGAGCCCAGCGCCATCAGCGCGGCGATCAGCGTCACGAACTCGCCGAAGCGAAGCGGCGGCGTGTCGGTGGGTCGATTGGCGGCGGGCTCGGTCATCACCGACGCGCCATGCCGCAATCGCGCTGCGCTGTCACCGCTTGACCGGCGAAAGTTCCAGCCTTACCGTGTTGCGCGAATAATACACAGGATTGCCGCCATGCTCCGCCCCCTGCTCGTCCTCGCCCTGGTCGCGCTGCCGCTCGCCGGCTGCAACGACAAGCCCGGCGCGTCGATCACGCTCAATGCCGCCGACGAGGACGGCGCCGTGCGCATGGCGGGAAACGGCCAGACCGGCGAGGTCGCGGTCAACCTGCCGGGCTTCTCGGGCAAGCTGAAGCTGCCCAAGCTCCATCTCGACGCCAATGATGTCGAGTTCAACGGCGTCCACCTCTACCCCGGCTCGACAGTGACGGCGATGAACATCGACGCCGACCACGAGGACGGCGTCGTCCGCATCGCGTTCGACAGCCCCGCCACGCCCGATGCGGTCCGCACCTGGTTCCAGGGCAAGCTGACCGGCGCGGGCTTCACCCTCCACGCCGACGGCGATGCCCTTGCCGGCAAAACGAACGAAGACAAGCCGTTCCGCCTCGAACTACGGCCCAACAGCAGCGACCATGCCAAGGGAACGATCACCGTCGGCTGAATGCGCACCGTGCAGCAGGGCGCAAAACGCCCCGTCGCCCCGGACTTGTTCCGGGGTCCACCGGGGTACGAACGCTGCAAGTCCTTGATCGTGCGCAAGGGTGAATGCCGGAACGAGGCTCTCCTGAGCGAAGTCGAAGGGCCCGGCATGACGATTAACGCGATAGAGTCCCGGTTTTGCAAAGGTTTCGCGAAAGCAGGAGCCCGGGAATGTCGAGCGCCGCGCTCAAATCCCTGGGCTCCTGCTTCCGCAGGAGCACCGCGCGAAGGGCTCAGATTTGGGCCAGTGCCTATTATCCCCGTTCGCCCTGAGCTTGTCGAAGGGCGTTCCGAGCCAAGCCCCCTCGCCATCCGAGCACCAAAGGCCCCGCTCACCCCCACTCGAACACCAACGGCGCTTCCCGAAACGCAAACCGGTCGAGGTGCCGCGCCACCGCCCCCTCCAGCGCCGCAAGATGCTCGTCGTTGCTCGCCTCCACCGTCACGACGAGCGCCTCGGCCTCCGCCTCCATCGTCACCAGCCCGTCCCCGGGCCAGTCCGCCCCACGCGCATCGCGCGGAAACACGATCGTCCCCCGCTCGGCCGTGAAGCTGACTTCAAGATTGTGCTGCCAATGCTTGCAGAGCTGCTGCAGATATTTGCTGGCGTGCGCGGTCGGCACGCGGGCTGTGGCTGTGCTCATTCCAATTCCTCGTTGTCGAGAGGCAGCCGCCCCTTCCCGTTCGTCCCGAGTAGCGGTCGAGTAGCCCCGCAGGGGCGTACCGAGACAGCGTATCGAGGGACAGGTAACGCCTCGATACGCCGCTAGTCCCGCCCCGCGAAATCGCCCTTCGACTTCGCTCAGGGCGAACGGAAGATTTTCGGCCGGAGTGATCCACAACCCTCCGTTCGCCCTGAGCGAAGTCGAAGGGCGTCCCGAACAACGCCAAGCCCATCCCCGTTCGCCCTGAGCTTGTCGAAGGGCGCTGCCGAGCAACATCAAGGCACCCCACTCAGCCCCTTCCCTACAACCGCTCGACCTTCTTCGCCGTCTCGTCGATCAGGTCGACCAGCTTCTGCAGCGTCTCGTCGTCGAAATCGCCCGCCATGAACCGGTTGCGCAGCGCCATGCCGAGATTCATCATCGCGCGCTTGACGCCGTGGCTCTCGCTGCTCTTGCTCTTCTCGCCGAGCCGGGTCAGCCGCGCGATCAGCGCCTCGACCTCCTCGGCATTCTCGTCGAGATGCGCACGTCCCTGGTCGGTCGCGGCATAGAGCTTCTTGGCGCCCTCCGCCTGCTGCTCCTCGATCAGCCCGGTATCGTCGAGCAGGGTCAGCGTCGGGTAGATCATCCCCGGGCTGGGGCTGTAGGCGCCGCCGGTCATCGCCTCGATCTCGCGGATCAGGTCATAGCCGTGGCGCGGCGTGTCGGCGATCAGCTTCAGCAGCACCAGCCGAAGCTCGCTGCCGTCGAACATCCGCCGCCCGCGCCCGCCGTGGCGGCCGCCCATCGCGCCGCCGAAGCTGTCCCAGCCCCATCCGCCGCCGAAGCCGCGGCCCGGGCCGGCGTGCCGGCCGTGATGACCATGGTCGCCGTGATGGCCGTGGCCGCCGCATTCACCTCGCATCGCAAACATCATGTTCAGCTCCTGTCTTTGATTGCGTCAAGATATATCTTAACTGTATTTCGTCAAGCGGCCGATCTGGCGCTGCGGTGCGTTTTCGGCTAAGACATTGATCGACGGCGGGAGATATTTTCGAGATGCGCGTTCGGCCGATCGTCCTGCTGGCCTGCCTCGCCGCCGCTCCGGCGCTCGCGGCGACGCGGGTGCCGCGCTACAGCTGGGGCAAGCCGGGGGTGTCGTTCGACCAATATCGTCTCGACGCGGCACGCTGCACTGCGGACGGCTATTTCCGCGACATCTCCGGGACCGTTGCCGCCAAGGCGTTCGTCCGCGGCTCGCGCGAGCTCGACGACGCGACGCAGAGCGGCTTTTCGGGCGACCCCTATGATTATGCCAGTCAGCTCGAGCGGATCAAGATGAGCGTCCAGCCCGACCGCCAGATGCACGCGATCGCGCTGCTCCAGCAGAAGACGGTCGACACCTGCCTCGTCGCGCACGGCTATCGCCGGTTCCATCTGTCGGAGGAACAGCGCCATGCGCTCGGCAAGCTGGCGATCGGTTCGGCCGGGCGGCGGGCCTATCTCCACCGCCTCGCCAGCGACCCCGCTGTGCTCGTCGCGCAGGCGCAATGGTATGTCGGCGCGCCGCCGCGCTGAGCCTTGCTCCGCCCCGCATACGTATTAGATCGACGGTGCATGGCCGATCTCTTCGCCCCGCTCGATCCCCCGCCGTCCGACGAGACGCCGCACGAGAACGCGCCGCTCGCCGACCGGCTGCGGCCGCGGCGGCTGGAGGAGGTGGTCGGCCAGGATCACCTCACCGGCCCCGAGGGCGCGATCGGCCGGATGGTCGCCGCGGGCCGGCTTTCCTCGATGATCCTGTGGGGACCGCCCGGCACCGGCAAGACGACGATCGCGCGGCTGCTCGCCGACGCCGTCGACTTGCGCTTCGTCGCGATCTCGGCGGTGTTCTCGGGCGTCGCCGATTTGAAGAAGGCGTTCGCCGAGGCGCGCGAGCACGCGCGGATCGGCAAGCGCACCCTGCTGTTCGTCGACGAGATCCACCGCTTCAATCGCGCGCAGCAGGACGGCTTCCTGCCGTATGTCGAGGACGGCACCGTCACCCTGGTCGGCGCGACCACCGAGAATCCCTCGTTCGAACTCAACGCGGCGCTGCTCAGCCGCGCCCAGGTGCTGATCCTCCACCGCCTCGACGCCGCCGCGCTCGGCCAGCTGCTCGACCGCGCCGAGGCGGCCGAAGAACGCCCCCTGCCCCTCACCCCCGAAGCGCGCGACGCGCTGATCGCCAGCGCCGACGGCGACGGCCGTTTCCTGCTCAACCAGGCCGAGACCCTGTTCTCGGTCAGCCTCGACGGGCCGCTCGACCCCGCCGGCCTCTCCGCCTTCCTCCAGCGCCGCGTCGCGGTCTACGACAAGGACCGCGAGGGGCATTACAACCTCATCTCGGCGCTGCACAAATCGATGCGCGGCTCCGATCCGCAGGCGGCGCTCTATTATCTCGCGCGGATGCTGACCGCGGGCGAGGAGCCGCTCTATGTGCTGCGCCGCATCACCCGCTTCGCCAGCGAGGACATCGGCCTCGCCGATCCGCAAGCGCTGGTCCAGTGCCTCGCCGCCAAGGACGCCTACGACTTCCTCGGTTCTCCCGAGGGCGAGCTGGCGATCGTCCAGGCCTGCCTCTATTGCGCCACGGCGCCCAAGTCGAACGCCGCCTACCGGGCCGCCGGCGCCGCCTGGCGCGCCGCGAAGGAAACCGGATCGCTGATGCCCCCCGCCACCATCCTCAACGCGCCGACCCGGCTGATGAAGGAGATCGGCTACGGCAAGGGCTATGCCTACGATCACGATACCGAGCACGGCTTCTCCGGCGCCGACTATTGGCCGGAGGGGATGGCGCCGCAAGCCTTCTACACCCCGACCGATCGCGGCTTCGAAAAACGCGTCGCCGAACGCATGGCGTGGTGGCGCGACCTCAAGGAGCGGAAGATATGAGCCTTCCGGCGTCCCCTCGAACGTCCGATCGAAAAGCGGACGCGATTCCGAAAGCTCCGCTCGAATGACCTTCGACGACGCCATCGCCTACGCGCTGACGCTCCCCGACACCGAGCGCTCCACCCATTACGGCGGCCCGGCGGTCAAGGTCGCCAGCAACGGCCGCGCGTTCCTGTCGGCGGGTCACGAGCCGCACGATTCCTTCTGCTTGGCGACCGACCGTAACCTTATAGAATTGCTCACGGAAACCGGGCCGGAGACCTTCTACCAGACCCCGCATTACGTCGGCTGGGACGCCGTCCTCGTCCGCTACGACAGCCCCGATCCCGACCGCGTGCGCGATACCATCGCTCGCGCCCGCGACTATGCCGCGGCGAAGAAGCCGCCAAAATCCCGAAAGAAGTGAACCACTTCACCCGCTTCGCTGCGATCGACTGGTCGGGCGCCAGGGGTTACCGCCACCCCGGCATCGCGGTCGCCGTCTGCGGGGCCGGCGACGCCGCGCCAGCGCTGGTCGAGCCGCCCCACGGCGCCTGGTCCCGCACCGAAATCCTCCACTGGATCCGTGACTTGTCCGACGAACCGATCCTGATCGGCTTCGACTTCAGCTTCGCCCCGCCGCTCATCGAGCGCGGCGCCTACCTCCCCGGTGAGCCGACGCCCGCCACCGCGCGCGCCTTCTGGGCCTATGTCGATGCGGAGAGCGACGACGCCGATCTCGGCGCGGCGAGCTTCCTCGAAACCCGCCGCGGCCGCCATTTCTATCTCGGCGCCGCCGACGGTGAAAAGGCGCGATTCCTCCATTTCCGCCGCTGCGAGGCGTGGTTCAACGCGCATGGCGGCGGCAAGGCCTCGACCGTCTATGACGCGATCGGCGCGGCGCAAGTCGCCAAGGCGAGCTTCGCGGGGATGCGCCTGCTCCACCATCTCGGCGGCGCCATTCCCGTCTGGCCGTTCGATCCGGTGCCGCAAACGGGCGCGCTGGTCGTCGAAATCTACACCGCGATCGCCGCGCGCGCCGCGGGATTGCGCAAGGGCCTCAGCAAGTTGCGCGACGCTGCCGCGCTCGACGCCGCGCTCGACGCGTTCGGCAGCCGCCCGCACGCGCCGCTCGCCCGCTACACCGATCACGCCACCGACGCCATCCTCGCTGCCGCCTGGCTCCGCACGCGCGCCGGCGACGCCTGCGTGTGGCGCCCCGAACCCCTCACGCGCCGCATCGCCGAAACCGAGGGCTGGACCTTCGGTGTCGTCTGACGCATGGAGAGGTGCCGTATCGAACAAAGCGCCGGTTTAGCTCAGTTGGTAGAGCAGCGGTTTTGTAAACCGAAGGTCGCGGGTTCGAATCCTGCAACCGGCACCACCTCAGTCCCTGTCATTCGGCCGCGCGAGACGACGGTGCTTGCCGTCGGTCGAGCGATTGTGGAGGATGCGCCTGGTAGCCCGTGAGCGGGGGAAACAATGCCGGGCAGGAGTGCAGCGCCGATCGACACGGGGCGGATTGCCGCACGCCCGACATTGCGCACGCGGATCGGCCCCGTGCCATGAGCGGCGCCCGCGATCATGCCGCCGATCCGCGGCGCAGCCCCTGGCGGGCGGCGCGCGACATTTACGCCCATCTGCCGCCCGCGCGCCGCCGCCAGCTGTTCCGGACCGTGGTGCTGATGGTGGCCGGCGCAGCCGCCGAACTGGCGACGATCGGCGCGGTGCTCCCCTTCCTCGCGGTCATCACCGGCGGCGCGAAGGGCCGCTACGCCGATGCGGTCGCGGTGATCGCCCGGCTGGGCGACGCCGTCGGGCTGGGGCTGGTCGCGGTCTCGGCGGCGCTGTTGATCGCGATCGCGGCGACCTCGGCCGTCGTGCGGCTGACGCTGATCCGGACCAGCCAGAGCTTCGTCTTCACCGTCGCGCACGATCTGGCGGCCGAGATCTACGATCGCACGCTGCATCAGCCCTACACCTATCATGTCGCGCAAAACAGCAGCCGGACGATTGCCGGAATCGACAAGGTGCAGTTCGTGCTGAGCAACGTCCTGCTGCCGGCGATGCTCGGAACTAGCGCTGCGGTCGTCGCGCTTTTCATCCTGGCGGGCCTGATCGCGATCGACCCGGCCACCTCGATGCTGGTCTGCCTCTGCTTCATACTGCTCTACGCCGCGGTGAGCGTGGCGACGCGCCGCCGCCTCTACCGCAACTCGGAAACAATCGCAGAGACGCTGCAAGCCCGTCTCCAGACGCTTCAGGAGGGGCTCGGCGGCATTCGCGACGTGCTGCTCGACCATTCGCAGCCCCTGTTCCTCGCCAAGTTCGACCGGCTCGACCGCCGGTTCCGTAATGCCCAGGCCGCCAACCAGTTCATCGCCGCCGCGCCGCGCCATATCGTGGAGGCGGGCGGGGTGGTGCTGATCGCGCTGCTCGCACTCTACGTCAGCGGCCGGCCTGGCGGGCTGACCGCCGCGCTGCCGATGCTCGGCGCGCTCGCCCTGGGCGCGCAGCGTCTGCTGCCGCTGGTCCAGCAGGTCTATTTCAGCTGGTCGCAGATCTACGGCAACCGCAAGGCGCTCGACGACGTCGCGTACCTGCTCGATCTGCCGCGGCCGCCCGCCCCGCGCACCGCGCCGGCCCGCGCCTTCGCCGACCGGATCGAGCTCGATCGCGTCACTTACCGCTACCCGACCGGCGCCGCGCCGGCGCTGAGCGACATCTCGCTGACGATCCCGCGCGGAATGCGGATCGGGTTCGTCGGCAAGTCGGGCAGCGGCAAGAGCACGCTCGCCGATCTCATCATGGGTCTGCTCGATCCGAGCGAGGGAACGCTTCGCATCGACGGGGACCCGCTCGACCAAGCCGCCAAGCCCGGATGGCAAGCGCAGATCGCGCACGTTCCGCAAGCGATCTTCCTCGCCGACAGCTCGATCGCAGCCAACATCGCCTTCGGGCGCGACGCAGGCGCAATCGACATCGACCGCATCCACTCCTCCGCGCAAGGGGCCGGCCTGCGCGACTTCGTCGAAAGCCTGCCCGACGGCTTCGCCACCGCGGTCGGCGAACGCGGCATCCGCTTGTCGGGCGGACAGCGCCAGCGGATCGGCATCGCGCGCGCGCTCTACAAGGGCGCCTCGGTGCTCGTCCTCGACGAGGCGACCAGCGCGCTGGACACTGAGACCGAAGCCTCGGTGATGACCGCGATCGACCAGCTGTCGCGCACCCTGACGATCATTTCGATCGCGCACCGCGTCTCGACTCTCAGGGCGTGCGACCTGATCGTCCGGCTCGATGCCGGGCGGATCGTCGCGACGGGGCCGTATCGCGAGATCGTCGCGGGCGGCCGGGGCGAGGCGTGATGCGCCGTCAGGCGCCGGGCACAGGTCCGCCGGCTTGACGCCCGCCGTCCGGCCGGACGAATGGTCGCTTCCGGCCGGGAGGGGAAACGCATGAGTCGCGAGCAGCGATACGATGTTCTGATCGTCGGCGCCGGTCATGCCGGTGCGCAGGCCGCGATCGCGCTGCGGCAGGCCGGCTATCCGGGCAGCATCGCGCTGCTCGGCGACGAACCCGAGCTGCCCTATGAGCGCCCGCCGCTGTCGAAGGACTATCTCTCCGGCGAAAAGGAGTTCGCCCGGCTGCTGATCCGCCCGGCCGATTTCTGGACGAATCGCGACATCGCGATGCTGCCGGGGCGGCGCGTGGTCGAGGTCGATGCGGGCGCGCACCTGGTGCGCTGCGCCGACGGCGATACGATCGGCTATGGCCAGCTCGTCTGGGCAGCCGGCGGATCGCCGAGGCGGCTGGAATGCGCCGGCCACGATCTCGCCGGCGTGCATACCGTGCGGACTCGCCAGGATGTCGACCGGATGCGCGCCGAGCTGCCACGCTCCAGCCACGCGGTGGTGATCGGCGGCGGCTATATCGGCCTCGAGGCGGCGGCGGTGCTGCGCAAGCTGGACAAGCAGGTCACGCTGGTCGAGGCGCTCGACCGCCTGCTCGCCCGCGTCACCGGCGAAGCGCTGTCGCGCTTCTACGCTGCCGAGCACCGCGCGCATGGCGTCGATCTCCGTTTCGGAACCGCCGTCGACCGCATCGAAGGGCAAGACGGCCGGGTGGCGGGCGTCCGCCTCGCCGACGGATCGGCCGTCGCGTGCGATATGGTCGTCGTCGGCATCGGCATCGTCCCTGCCGTCGCCCCTCTGCTCGCCGCGGGCGCGGAAGGCGGCAACGGCGTCAAGGTGGACGCGCAGTGCAGGACCAGCCTGGCGGACGTGTTCGCGGTGGGCGACTGCGCGCTCCATGCCAACCGCTTTGCCGGCGGCGCACTGATCCGGCTCGAATCGGTGCAGAATGCCACCGACCAGGCGACCGTCGCCGCAAAGACGATCGCCGGTCAGGATGCGGTCTATGAGGCGGTCCCGTGGTTCTGGTCGAACCAGTACGATCTCAAACTCCAGACCGTCGGGCTGTCACTCGGTCACGATCAGGCAGTGATCCGCGGCGATCCGGACGGGCGAAGCTTTTCGGTCGTGTACCTGAAGGAGGGCGGAGTGGTCGCGGTCGACTGCGTCAACGCCACGCGCGATTACGTGCAGGGGCGGCGGCTGGTCACCGATCGAGCGGTTATCGCTGCCGAGCAGCTTTCCGATACGTCGGTGCCATTGAAGGAGTTGGCCGCCGTCGCAGCCTCCTGAAGCGAGCCCGCGGATTTGCGACGAGCCGATGAACCTTCGTCGCCGTCGGCGGTTGTACGGGCAAACCAATTATCGAAGTCGTCGCCCGCCAATGTCCTCCCATCGTGACCGCCTCCAGGCGATCGGCGGTAGCCTGCGCAAAGGCTTCCCGCTCGCCGACCGCATGACCGACCGCCAATTCCAGGATCTTTTGCGCCGGCTTGCACAAGCCGCGCGCGCCCGCGAGCGCGAACGGTAAGCGCCGCGCCGGCAGAACGGTCAGGCGGTCGCCATCGCTTCGTAGCTGGCGGTGGTCTTCGCCGCGACCTCGTCGGCGGTGACGCCCGGCGCCAGCTCGATCAGCCGGAACGGGCTGTGATGATCGGGTCGCTGGAACACGCACAAGTCGGTGACGATCATGCCGACCACGTTCCGGCCGGTCAGCGGCAGCGTGCATTCGGGAATGAACTTGGGCTCGCCGTGCTTGGAGGTATGCTCCATCACGACGATGATCTTCTTGACGCCCGCGACGAGGTCCATCGCGCCGCCCATGCCCTTGATCATCTTGCCGGGCACCATCCAGTTGGCGAGGTCGCCTTTCTCGCTGACCTCCATCCCGCCGAGCACGGCGAGATCGATGTGCCCGCCGCGGATCATCGCGAAGCTGGTGGCGCTGTCGAAGAAGCTGGTCTGCGGAAGCTCGCTGACCGTCTGCTTCCCCGCGTTGATGAGGTCGGGATCGACTTCGTCGTCGTACGGGAACGGCCCGATACCGAGCATCCCGTTCTCGCTTTGAAGCGTCACGGTCATCCCCTGCGGGACGTGGTTGGCGACCAGCGTCGGAATCCCGATGCCGAGGTTCACGTAGAAACCGTCGCGAAGCTCCTTCGCCGCGCGCGTCGCCATCTGGTTGCGGTCCCAGCCCATTATGCCGCCTCCCGCTCGCGGACGGTTCGGAACTCGATCTGCTTCTCGTACGGGCTCCCGTCGATCAGCCGGTTCACGAAGATGGACGGCAAATGGATGCAGTCGGGGTCGAGGGAGCCCACCGGAACGATTTCCTCGACCTCGGCTATGCAGACTTTGCCGCAGGTCGCGGCGGGAAGGTTGAAGTTGCGCGCCGTTTTCCGGAAGACGAGGTTGCCGGTCTCGTCCGCCTTGTAGCCCTTGATAATCGAGATGTCGGCACGGATGCCGCGTTCGAGGACGTAGGTCTGGCCGTCGAACTCCTTGGTTTCCTTGCCCTCGGCGACTTGGGTCCCGACGCCGGTCTTGGTGTAGAAACCGGGAATGCCCGCGCCCCCCGCCCGCATCCGCTCGGCGAGCGTACCCTGCGGCGTGAACTCGACCTCCACTTCGCCGGCGAGGAATTGCCGTTCGAACTCCTTGTTCTCACCGACATAGGAGCTGATCATCTTCTTGATCTGGCGGGTGCGCAGGAGCTTCCCGAGCGCAACATTGTCGATGCCGCAATAGTTCGAAGCAACGGTCAGGTCCTAGACCCCGCTTTCGACCAGCGCGTCGATCAGGCGCTCG
>DASTWI010000027.1:0-6134 GCA_035776635.1 Sphingomonas sp.
GTGCGGCAGATCGTGGCGGTTGGAGAGCGGCTGGAAGTCGACGTAGTCGCGCGTCGCGAGCAGCGCGTCGATGTCGTTGTCGAAGGCCACATCCGCGACGCCCGACTTGGTCGTGTGGGTGACCGCGCCGCCGAGCTCCTCCTGGGTGACGACCTCGTTGGTGACGGTCTTCACCACGTCCGGGCCGGTCACGAACATGTAGGAGGAATCCTTCACCATGAAGATGAAGTCGGTCATCGCCGGCGAATAGACCGCGCCGCCCGCGCACGGCCCCATGATGAGGCTCAATTGCGGCACCACGCCCGACGCCAGCACATTCCTCTGGAACACCTCGGCATAGCCGCCGAGGCTGGCGACGCCCTCCTGGATTCGCGCGCCGCCCGAATCGTTCAGCCCGATCACCGGCGCGCCGACCTTCATCGCCATGTCCATGATCTTGCAGATCTTCTGCGCGTGACGTTCGGACAGCGAGCCGCCGAACACGGTGAAGTCCTGGCTGAACACGAACACCAGCCGGCCGTTGATCGTGCCGCTGCCGGTGACCACGCCGTCGCCCGGCACCACCTGCTCGGGCATCCCGAAATCGACGCAATTGTGCTCGACGAACATATCGACTTCTTCGAAGCTGCCCTCGTCCAGGAGCACGTCGAGCCGCTCGCGCGCGGTGAGCTTGCCCTTGGCGTGCTGCGCGTCGATGCGGCGCTGGCCGCCGCCCGCGCGCGCATCGGCACGGCGGCGCTCGAGTTCCTGCATGGTCGACGACATGGGCTCTCCGAATGTTATTCTTTGCGTCTCTCGCGTTGCCAGCCCTTGGCACCGTTTGCCCGATTAGGCAAAGAGCAGCGCACCCGCGAGACCAAGGAGAGGCCGATGTCAGACGCCAGCGTGTATCCCGTCCCCGCCGACTGGGCGAAGCGCGCGCGCATCGACGCCGCAGCCTACGACCAGATGTACGGCCGCTCGATTTCCGATCCTGGCAGCTTCTGGCTCGAACAGGCGAGGCGGCTCGACTGGATCAAGCGGCCCGAGATCGCCGGCGACTGGTCGTTCGCCGAGAAGGACTTCCACATCAGCTGGTTTCCCGACGGCGTGCTCAACGTCGCGGCGAACTGCCTCGACCGGCACCTCGCGACACGCGGCGACACGGTCGCGCTGATCTGGGAGCCGGACAGCCCCGACGCCGCGCCGCGGCGCTTCACCTATCGCGAGCTTCATGCCGAGGTGTGCCGCTTCGCCAACGTGCTCAAGGCCCAAGGGGTCCGCAAGGGCGACCGCGTCACCATCTACATGCCGATGATCCCGGAGGCGGCGCTCGCGATCCTCGCCTGCGCCCGGATCGGGGCGATCCATTCGGTGGTGTTCGGCGGCTTCTCGCCCGACGCGCTGGCGGGGCGGATCACCGATTGCGATTCGACGCTGCTGATCACCGCCGACGAAGGCTGCCGCGGCGGCAAGAAGGTCCCGCTCAAGGCCAATGCCGATGCCGCGGCGGAGCGCGCGCCGGCGCTGCAGAAGATGATCGTGGTCAAGGCGACCGGCGGCGAGGTGCCGATGCAGCCCGGCCGCGACGTCTGGTATCATGAGGCCGCCGCGGGCGTCTCGGCCGATTGCCCTCCCGAACCGATGAAGGCGGAGGACCCGCTGTTCATCCTCTACACCTCAGGCTCGACGGGGAAGCCCAAAGGCGTGCTGCACACTTCGGGCGGCTATCTGCTGTGGTGTGCGCTGACGCACGAAGTGGTGTTCGATTACCGGCCGGGGCAGGTCTATTGGTGCGCCGCCGACATCGGCTGGGTCACGGGGCACAGCTATATCGTCTACGGCCCGCTCGCCAACGGCGCGACCACCGTGATGTACGAGGGCCTGCCCAACTGGCCCGACGCGAGCCGGATCTGGCAGGTCTGCGACCGGCACCAGGTCGAAATCCTCTACACCGCCCCCACCGCGCTCCGTGCGTTGATGCGCGAGGGCGACGAGTTCGTGAAGGCGACCTCGCGCACGTCGCTCCGCCTGCTCGGCACGGTCGGCGAGCCGATCAATCCCGAGGCGTGGCGCTGGTATTACGACGTCGTCGGCGAGGGCCGCTGTCCGGTGGTCGATACCTGGTGGCAGACCGAAACCGGCGGGCATATGATCACTCCGCTGCCCGGAGCGCACGCCCTCAAGCCCGGCAGCGCCGCCAAGCCGTTCTTCGGCGTCGATCCGCAGATCGTCGATGCCGATGGCATGGTCCAGACCGGCAATCCCGCGGAGGGCAACCTCTGCATCGCCAAGAGCTGGCCGGGGCAGATGCGCACCGTATGGGGCGACCACGAGCGTTTCTTCCAGACCTATTTCGCGACTTATCCGGGCAAGTATTTCACCGGCGACGGCTGCCGCCGCGACGCGGACGGCTATTACTGGATCACCGGCCGGGTCGACGACGTGATCAACGTCTCGGGCCACCGCATGGGCACCGCCGAGGTCGAGAGCGCGCTGGTGCTGCACCCCAAGGTCGCCGAGGCCGCGGTGGTCGGCTTCCCGCACGATATCAAGGGTCAGGGCATCTATGCCTATGTGACGCTCAACGCCGGCATCGCCTCCGACGAGGCGCTGCGCGGCGAGCTGTCGCAATGGGTGCGCAAGGAAATCGGCCCGATCGCCACCCCCGACGCGATCCAGTTCGCGCCGGGCCTGCCCAAGACGCGGTCGGGCAAGATCATGCGCCGCATCCTGAGGAAGATCGCGGAGGGCGACACCTCGAACCTCGGCGACATCTCGACGCTTGCCGACCCGGCGGTGGTCGAGGACTTGATCGCCAACCGCGTCGGCTGAGCGCTCGGCCCGAGCTGTTGCCGCCGCGCAACAGCCGGGCCGCTTGCGAGGGCGATGCACCGCTTTTCCGGTTGTGCGTTGCAGCAATCGGCGGCATCTTCCCGACCGCCGACCGGCACCACGCGCGCATCGGGATTTCCCGGCAAACAGACGCGCTGGCCGGACGGCAGCAGGCGGGGACGTCGCACGAAACCACCCATTGAAAGGGACAAGATGCGCATCTCCACGATCACGCTCGGCGCGCTGCTGCTCGCCGCTACGGCCACCCCTGCCCTCGCGCAGGACACCGCGCCGCCCAAGCCGATCACCGTGACCGGCAACGTCACGCTGACGTCCGACTATCGCTTCCGCGGCATTACCCAGAGCGACGGCGACGCCGCCGCGCAGGCGACGCTCAACGTCAATTCGCGGACCGGCTTCTATGTCGGCACGTTCGTCTCGACGATCGACGACAAGGTCTCGCTGCCGGGCTATGGCGGGGCGGAGGTCGACCTGTACGGCGGCTATACCAAGGCGCTCAGCAACGGGCTCAGCTTCGACGGCGGGCTGCTCTATTATTACTATCCCGATGCCGACAAGAGCGTGAACACCGACTTTTTCGAGCCCTATGCGTCGATCGGCTACACGATTGGTCCGGTGGCGACCAAGGTCGGCGTCAACTACGCCTGGAGCGGGCAGAAGGGCCTCGCCGGCAAGGACGACAACACCTACGTCTACGGCCAGGCGGGTATCGGCGTTCCCGGCACGCCGGTGACGCTGACCGGCCATGTCGGCTACACCAGCGGCGCGCTCGGCCTCGTCAACCTCGACGCGCACGACCGCAACTACTGGGACTGGTCGCTCAACGCCGAGGCGGTCGGCGGCCCGCTCAAGGTCGGCGTCATCTATCTCGATACCGATGTGACCGACGCCTATGTGCCCGCGCTGGGCGGCCGGTTCGGCCAGAGGCTCGGCCGCGGCTCGACCGTGCTCGGCTATGTCGGATTCGCGTTCTGAGCGCCGGTTGACCTGAATGCGACATGGGGAGCGGTTCGCGCCGCTCCCCTCCTATAAGCTCTCAATTCCGTTTGCCTTGAGCGAAGTCGAAGAGCGGAAATGTGCTTCGACTTCGCTCAGCACGAACGGATAAATTCGGGCCGCGTCCCCAATTCCGTTCGTGTCGAGCTAAGTCGAGACACGCCTTCGAGCGAAGCGAGAAACCTCGGCTTCGCTCGGCAGCGCCCTTCGACTTCGCTCGGGGCGAACGGTGGGTTTGGATCAGGCCGGCCTTACGGAACCGACGTGCTGGCTTCCTGCCCGTCGCCGGCGGGCGCGGCGACGACGTCGCGCGTGGTCGAACCCATGTCGACCACATTGGTCCCCGGATCGCCGACCTCCGAGCGGATGCCCGAATCGGCAGTGTCGCGGCCGGCGGCATTGAGCGTCGCATTCTCGCTGGCGCTACGCTGCGCGGGGCCGCCGAACATCGCCTGCAGCGCGAGCGTGCTGGGATCGGTGTCCTGCGGGCGCGCGGCGCCGGGCTGCGGCGGCTTCAACGAGAAGTCGGGCGGGATGACCAGCGGCGCCTCGCGCGCCACCTCGAACTCGTTGGGCCCGCCGCCCAAGCCCTTGCGGCCGCCGCACCCGGCGAGAGACGCCGCCAGGCCCAGCCCCAGGGCGATCGCCACCATCTTACGCATTCGATTTCTCCACAGAGGCTCGCGGCGCCTTCGGCTTGTCGCGCACCACCAAGGCACGGATCAGAAGGATCAGGACACCTATCGTAATCGCCGCATCGCCGAGATTGAAGACCAAAAACGGCCGCCAGTCACCGAAATGCAGGTCGGCATAATCGACCACATAGCCGAGCCGCGCGCGGTCGAGGATATTGCCGAGCGCGCCGCCCAGCACCATGCCGAGCGCGATGACGTCGGCGCGGTTCTTCTCACGCAGCAGCCAGATTGTGACGCCGATCGCGATTGCGGCGGTCAGGCCGACCAGCGCCCAACGGCTCAGGTCGCTATTCGCTTGCAGCAGCCCCAGCGACACGCCGATATTGGCGACGAAGCGCAGGTTGAAGATCGGCAGGATGTGGCGGATCGCGCCGTCATAATCGAGCTGCAACGGCCCGGTGACCGCCCATTTGATACCCTGATCGAGCAGCAGCACGATCAGCGCGGTGACGAAGCCCCACAGGCGCACCGCGCGGCTCATGCCACCACCTCGGCGCAGCGATGGCACAGCGCGCCGTCCTCGACGACCTCGGGCAGCAGCCGCCAGCAGCGGCCGCATTTGTGGTAATCGGTTCGCTTCACGGATAGGCCATGCCCCTCGCGCACTGTCGCGACGATGAATACCTCGGCGAGCGCATCGGCGTCGAGCGGCAGGTCGGGCACCGTCACCTCGGCCTCGAGGCTCGATCGGATCACCTTCTCGCGCCGCAGCGGCTCGATCGCCTCGGTGACCTGCTCGCGCAGCCGCCGCACGTCCTCCCAATTGGTGCTGATCGCGTCGTCGCCGGGGAGCGCGGGCAGCTTGGGCCATTCGAGGAAGTGGACCGAGCCGTCCTCGCTCGGGAAGCGCGCCTGCCACACTTCCTCGGCGGTGAAGCAGAGGATCGGCGCGGCGTAGCGGACCAGCGCATGGAACAAGAGGTCGAACACGGTGCGCGCGGCGCGACGGCGGGTGCTGTCGGCCGCGTCGCAATAGAGCGAGTCCTTGCGGATGTCGAAATAGAAGGCCGACAGATCGTCCTGGGCGAAATCGGTGAGCAGGCGGAGATAGCGGTTGAACTCGTAGCCGTCCGCCGCGGCGCGCAGCTCGACGTCGAGGCGGCCGAGCAGGTGGAGGATGTAGAGCTCCAGCTCGGGCATCTCGTGGACGTCGATCTTCTCGGCGTCGGTGAAGCCGTCGAGCGCGCCCAAGAGGTAGCGAAAGGTGTTGCGCAGCTTGCGATAGGCGTCCGAGGTGGTGCCGAGCACCTCCTTGCCGATGCGCACGTCCTCGAAATAGTCGGTCTGCGCGACCCACATGCGCAGGATGTCGGCGCCCGATTCCTGAATTACCTTGAGCGGATCGACGACGTTGCCCAGGCTCTTCGACATCTTGCGCCCCTGCCCGTCGAGCGCGAAGCCGTGGGTGAGCACCGCATCATAGGGCGCGCGGCCGCGCGTGCCGCAGCTTTCGAGCAGCGACGACTGGAACCAGCCGCGATGCTGGTCCGAGCCTTCGAGATACAGGTCCGCGCGCGTGCCCTCGCCGTAGCGCGCCTCGGCCACGAAGGCATGCGTGCTTCCTGAATCGAACCACACGTCAAGGATGTCGGTCTGCGGCTCGTAATC
>DASTWI010000028.1:0-29524 GCA_035776635.1 Sphingomonas sp.
CCTGCCGCCGAAGCCCTGGGGCGAACGGTACTCGGACCGGCCGATCAGTGCAGGATCCGGTGCGGGTCCAGAAGCTCCGGCTCAGTCCTGGCGATCAGGTCGGCGCCGGTCACGCCGGGCGCGAGTTCGACCGCGACCAGACCGTCGGCGGTGACGTCGATCACGCCCAGGTCGGTGATGATCCGGTCCACCACGCCGCGGCCGGTGTAGGGCAGGCTGCACTCGCGGACGATCTTGTACGAGCCGTCCTTGGCGACGTGTTCCATCAGCACGATCACCCGGCGGGCGCCGTGCACCAGGTCCATCGCCCCGCCCATGCCCTTGATCATCTTGCCGGGGATCATCCAGTTGGCGATGTCGCCGGTCTCGGCCACCTCCATCGCGCCGAGCACGGCGAGGTCGATATGCCCGCCGCGGATCATCGCGAAGCTGGTCGCGCTGTCGAAATAGACCGTCTGCGGCAGTTCGCTCACGGTCTGCTTGCCGGCGTTGATGAGGTCCGGATCCTCGTCGCCGGCATAAGGGAACGGCCCGATGCCGAGCATCCCGTTCTCCGACTGCAGCGTCACCTCGACGCCTTCGGGGATATGGTTGGCGACCAGCGTCGGGATGCCGATGCCGAGGTTCACGTAGAAACCGTCGCGCAGTTCCTTGGCGGCGCGCGCGGCCATCTCGTCACGGGTCCAGGGCATCAGTTCGAACTCCCAGGTTGAGCGGGTGTCGGGGTATCGGCGGGAGCGCTCCAGCGCATCCCGAGCGGGAAGACGGCGCCGTAATCGCCCTTGAGCGCGGTGCCGTACACGGGGTTGGGCAGAATGAACCAGCCCTGTCCCCACAGGATCTCGAAATCGCGCGTGCCGATCGCGTCGCGGCGCTGCTCGAGCGACAGGCCCGGCGCGTTGAACAAGTCGCTGAAATCGCCGAGCTGGTCGCCGACCTCGGCGATGACGCAATATTTGGCGGAGATCGCCCAGCGCCGCGCGTCCTTGCCCGAGCCACCGCCGGCGTCGCCCTGCAGCCACAAGGTGTCGAGATGGCTGACCTTGCCCAGCCCCGCGTCGGCAAGCGTCGCGGCGGTGGCGTCGGCATTGGCGGCCAGCCGGTTCGAATTGAACACCACCGTGATCCCCGCCTGCCGCGCGACATCGAGCGCGTCGACCACGCCCGGCACTGGCTTGACCTTGCCGCGGCCGGTCTTTTCCCAGTCGTTCCACCGCTGCTGGTCATAGCTGCCGTGGAGCACCTGGTCGCCTTCGAAGCCGTAGTTGAGCAGCGCGGTCTCGTCGATGTCGAGCACCACCGCGAGCGGCTTCGCCCCGCAGGTTTCGAACACCGGCCGGTCGAGCGTCGCGCCGGGCGCGAGCACGACCGATTTGACGTCATGCCCAACCGCGCGGTCCGACGCCTTGGCGATCAGGAAATCGGCGAGTTCGAGATAGGTCTGCCGCTGCTGCGCCGCCGCCTCGGCCGAGCCGTAGAGATATTGCATTCCCGGCGGCACCGGGGTCGCCATCAGCCCGCCCGGCGGCGGCACGCCCGGCCCGCGCACCGGTTGCGGCGCGGCCTGGGCGGGCGGCGCGGGCGCATCGTTCCTGTGCCGCTTGTCGAGCTCGCGCTTGCCGAACACGCCCGCCGCCGCGACCGGGACCGCCGCCGCCGCGACGCAGCCCGACAGCATCACCGCCGCCGCGCCGGCGCCGATCAGGGCGCCCCAGCGGATCACGCCGCCGCCCGCTCGCGCACGGTGCGGAACTCTATCCTCTTGTCGTAGGGCGCGCCAAGGATCAGCCGGTTGACGTAGATTCCGGGGAGATGGATCTGGTCGGGATCGAAGCTCCCCACCGGCACCACTTCCTCGACCTCCGCCACGCAGACCTTGCCTGCGGTCGCCATCGGCAGGTTAAAGTTGCGCGTCGTCTTGCGGAACAGGAGGTTGCCCGCTTCGTCGGCCTTCCAGCCCTTGATGATCGACACGTCGGCGCGGATGCCGCGCTCGAGGATATAGTCCTCGCCGTCGAAAGTCTTGACTTCCTTGCCCTCGGCGACCTTCGTCCCGACACCGGTCCGGGTATAGAAGCCCGGAATCCCCGCCCCGCCCGCGCGGCACCGCTCGGCGAGCGTCCCTTGCGGGCAGAATTCGACCTCCAGTTCACCCGCGAGGAACTGCCGCTCGAACTCCTTGTTCTCGCCGACATAGGACGAAATCATCTTCTTCACTTGCCGCGAGCGCAGCAGCTTGCCGAGACCCTCGCCGTCGATCCCTGCGTTGTTCGACGCGATCGTCAGCCCCTTTACCCCCGACGCCTGGATCGCGTCGATCAGCCGCTCGGGAATACCGCACAGGCCGAAACCGCCCGCGCACAGCGTCATCCCGTCGAACAGCAGCCCGTCGAGCGCCGCCTCGGCATTGGGGTACAGCTTCTTCATCGCGCAACGCTCCTCGCTTGGCCGGCTCGGCTTCGCGCATAGCGAGCCGGGGGGCGCCGGGTCAATCAGCCCGCCGCGCCGAACGCCAGCCCCACGCCCGCGGTGATCGCCATCGCCAGCGCGCCCCAGAAGGTGACGCGGAGCGCCGGCTTCCACACTCCCGCCCCGCCGGTCCGCGCGCCGAGTGCGCCCAGCGCGGCAAGGCACGCCAGCGACCCTGCGGCGACGCCCCAGGCGATCGCCCCGCGCGGCAGGACCAACGCGAGCAGCAGCGGCACGACCGCCCCGGATGCGAAGCTCGCCGCAGAGGCGCCTGCCGCCTGGACCGGGCGCGCGGCGAGCTCTTCGGTGATGCCTAGTTCGTCGCGCAGATGCGCCCCGAGCGCGTCGTGCGCCATCAATTCGGTCGCGACCTGGTCCGCCAGCCCGGCGCTCAGACCGCGCATCCGGTAGATGTGCGCGAGCTCGCGATGCTCGGCGTCCCAGTCGGTGGCGAGCTCGCGTTCCTCCTTGGCGCGGTCGGCCTGTTCGGTGTCGGCCTGCGAGCTCACCGATACGAACTCGCCGGCGGCCATCGACATCGCCCCGGCGACCAGCCCGGCGAGCCCGGTCAGCACGATCGTCGCGCGCGGCTGGCCGGCGGCGGCAACACCGATCACCAGGCTGGCGGTCGAGACGATCCCGTCGTTGGCGCCGAGCACCGCGGCGCGCAGCCAGCCGATCCGCTCGATCAAATGGGTTTCGCGATGCCGCCGCACGTCAGTGCGCCAGCCTGAGGCCGGGCCGCGGCCAGCGCATCGTCGCGAGCTGCCCGGTGCCCGACAGCGTGATGAACGCGGTGCGCCGGTCCGCGCCGCCCCAGCAGATGTTGGTGGTGAACGGGTCGGGCGTGGGCACGAACTCGACCAGCGCGCCCTCGGGCGAGACGATGCTGATCCCGCTCGCGCCGATCGTCGCTACGCAGACGTTGCCGTCCTCCTCTACGCCGAGCGAATCGAAATAAGTGTAGCCGCCCGACGAATAGAGGAATGTGCCGCCGCCGATCTCGCACGGCGCGACGACGTCGAACGCCCACAGCTTGCAGGTATAGGTCTCGGTGACATAGAGCCGCGCGCCGTCGGGCGACAGGCCGATGCCGTTGGGGTTTTCCAGCGGGAAGATCACTTCGCGGCAGTCGCTGCCGTCGGCCTTGGCATAGAACACCCCGGTCACGTCGCGCGAGCGTTCGCGCGTCTTGCCATGATCGGTGAACCAGAAGCCGCCGTGCGGATCGAACACGATGTCGTTGGGCCCCCGCAGCGGCGCGTTCGAGGCCTCGGCATAGAGCGTCTCGACCGCGCCGCTCGCGATATCGATCCGCTGGATCGAGCCGGTGGAATAGTCGGCCGCAATGCCGTGCGGGACGAGCAACCCCTGCGTCTCGACCCAGCCGAACCCGCCGTTGTTGCAGCAATAGAGTTTGCCGTCCGGCCCCATCGCCAGCCCATTGGGCCCGCCTCCCGTCTCCGCGACCGTCTCGGTCGAGCCGTCGGGCTTCACCCGCGTCACCCGCCCCGCGGCGATCTCGACCAGAATCACGCTGCCGTCGGGCATTGCCACCGGCCCTTCGGGGAAACGCAGGCCCGAAGCCATGATTGTGAGATCGTCCATTCGCCCCTCCCGACTCACTCCCGTTCGATTCGAACCTAGTCGAGAAGCGGGTGCGAAGCCCAACGGCGTTTCTCGACTTCGCTCGAAACGAACGGCTAAAGGGACGCTAGGGAGACATTCATGACCACACGCACCGGCGGTCGCATTCTCGTCGATCAGCTTGTCATCCAGGGCTGCGACCGCATCTTCACCGTGCCCGGCGAGAGCTTCCTCGCCGTGCTCGATGCACTGCACGATACGCCCGCGATCGACCTCGTCGTCTGCCGGCAGGAGGGCGGCGTGGCGTTCATGGCCTGCGCAGACGGCACGCTGACGCGCCGCCCCGGCATCGCCTTCGTGACGCGCGGCCCCGGCGCGACCAATGCGTCAATCGGCGTCCATGTCGCACGGCAGGATTCGCAGCCGATGATCCTGTTCGTCGGCGACGTCGATCGCGCGACGCGCGACCGCGAGGCGTTTCAGGAGATCAATTTCGAGGCGATGTTCGCGCCCATCGCCAAATGGGCCGCGCGCATCGACGACGCACGCCGCATCCCCGAATATGTCGCGCGCGCCTATGCCGTCGCAATGTCGGGCCGCCCCGGTCCGGTAGTGCTGGCATTGCCCGAGGACATGCTGCTCGATGTGGTCGAGGCGGCCGATCGCCCGCGAGTCGAGCCGCCCGCGCAGCCGTGCGATCCGATCGCGATGGGGTCGCTGGCGGCCCTGCTCGACCGGGCCGAACGGCCGGTGGCGATCGTCGGCGGCGCCGGCTGGAGCGCGGATGCCGCGCACGATTTCGCCGCTTGGGCGGAGAAGACCGGCATTCCCGTCGCCGCGGCCTTCCGCCGTCAGGATGCGGTGGCGAATGGCTGCGCGGTCTATGCCGGCAATCTCGGCTACGGCCCCAATCCCAAGCTCGCGGAGCGCATCCGTCAGGCCGACCTCCTCCTCGTCATCGGCCCGCGTCTCGGCGAGGCAACGACCGACGGCTATACGCTGATCACGCCGGAGCACCCCGACCAGGCGCTGGCCCACATCCATCCCGACCCGGCCGAGTTGGGGATGACCTATCGCACCGACCTTGCGATCTGCGCCGACATGACCGAGTTCGCCGCCGACGTCCACGCGATCGACCGCGAACCCTTCGCGAGCGGCGCCGAAGCCCATGCCGAATGGCTTGCCTGGTCCACCCCGCAGCCGCGCGAGGGCGTGGCGATGGACCTCGGCCCTTGCGTCGCCGCGATGCGCGAGCGGCTCCCCGCCGACAGCATAATCTGCAACGGCGCGGGCAATTATTCGGGCTGGTGGCATCGCTATTGGCGCTACGCCGGCCCGGTGTCGCAGCTCGCGCCGACTGCGGGCGCGATGGGCTACGGCGTCCCCGCCGCGACCGCCGCCGCGCTGCGCCACCCGGACCGGCAGGTGGTCGCGCTCGCCGGCGACGGCTGCTTCCTGATGAACGGGCAGGAGCTCGCCACCGCGGTCGCGCACAGCGCCGACATGCTGGTGCTGGTGATCGACAACGGCGGCTACGGCACGATCCGGATGCACCAGGAACGCGAATTTCCCGGCCGCGTCTCGGGCACCGTGCTCAGGAACCCCGACTTCGCCGCCCTCGCGCGCGCCTATGGCTGCTGGGCCGAAACGGTCGAGCGCACCGAGGACTTCGCCCCGGCCCTCGACCGCGCGCTCGCCGCGCCGGGGGTCAAGCTGCTCCACCTCAAGACCGACATCGAGGTGATCACCGCGGGCACGACGATCGGCAAGCTGCGCGGCGGCTGAGCCCGGCGGTATTCCATCAGCGCACGGTGAAGCGCAGACGATATGGCCTCGACGATACGCCTTCTGCGGATCGAAAGTTCATATAAGGCTCGCGGTTGAACCACACCTCGTAGCGCCGCCCCGGCGCGGCGGAGCACTGCACGGTAAAGGTCCGCCGGTCCGCCGAGAGGGTCGCCGGAAAGCGGCAATCCACCTGCGTGTCGGCCGACGAGCGGGTGTAAGACATACTGCCCTCCAGCATCGGTCGATCGAAGGTGACCGTGAGCGTGAATGCCCCCGGGGCGATGACGCTCCCTTCGGCCGGGTAGGTGCTCACGACATGCGGGTGCGGATCGGCCGGCGGGCGCTGCATCCAGAGGACGAAGGCGGTGGCGGCGAGAAAGATCATGACGACGGTTCCAACCAGATAGAAGGCGAGACGCGATGCGCCCGCGACGCGACGGTCGCGCCGATCGCCACCGGATATCTGCGAAGCCCCGCGGCCAAGCCCGATTTTTTCGCCTACATGCGAATTGGGTGCGCTTTCCGCCGCCGCCAGCCGCCGCGCCGCCTCGCGGCTGCTGGAAACCCCCAGTTTCTGCCGCCCCTTGCGCAGCCGCTCGTTGACCGCATGGATCGAGATACCGAGCTCGACGGCAACCGATTTGGCGTCGTGTCCCGTCGCGAGCAGGCGCAGCGCGGCACGTTCGCGCTCGGTCAATATCGCCAGCCCCTCGTCCATCGCCCCTCCCCGGCCGCAGCAGACTGTCGCAGCGGCCGGAGCAAGTCGCAAGGGGGGCAGTCACCTGCAAAAAGGCCGCCCCGAACCCGGAGCGGCCGCATTCGGTCGGACGGTGGGCGTCGACTTAGATGTCGTCCCCCAGCGCACCCTTCACCTTGCCGACGAACTGCTGCGCCTTGCCCTTGCCTTCCTGCGCAGCGCCTTCGTCACGTTCGGCGGGGTCCTTCGACTGCTGCTTGGCCTTGCCGACCGCCTCGTTGACGTTGCCTTTGATCTTGTCGGTGAGTTCACCCATGACCAGTCTCCTTCATCCGCGCTTCGCGACCGGTTCGGCAGCGTCGCGCACCTGAAGGACCAACGGGCGGCAGTGTCGGCGGTTCCGCCGTGCGGTCGTCCCCCGCTCGGCTCACCGCATTTCGGGCGTTCGCTACAGCTTGAGCGTGCCGAGGAATGCCATCACCGCGTCCCAGTTCGCTTTCGCGCCCTGCGGGTCCTTCGCCGCGATCAGAGTCGAGGAGCCGTGGACGCCCGCGGTGGGCACGTAGAGCGTCGCGAGGTGGTCGGGCACGCGCGCCGCAATCGCCTTGGCCTTCGCCTCCTCGTCGGGGGTCGCCGCGCTGGTGATGAAGATCGGCACGTCGAGCAGCGCCGCCGCGCGGCCAATGCGATGCGCGTCGGTGAAATATTCGCCCGGCGAGAAGGACAGGACCGCCTTCACCGTCCCGGGATGATTGTTGGCGAGCGGGATCGCCAGCGACGCCGAATAGCTGCTTCCCCACAGGATGATCGGCTTGCCGATCGGCTGCGCCCAGCGGACCGCGCCATCCATGTCCGACTGGGCGTCCTCCATCGAATGCTTCCAGTCCTTGGGCATGTGCTCGGCGGTCTCATTGGTGCCGTACATGTCGCCGCCCGCGCGCTGGTCGATCGCCAGCGCGCTGTAGCCCGCTGCGACCAGCTTCGGCGCAATCGTCTTGTATTCGTCCTTGCTCGACCCCGCCTGGTGGAACAGCAGGATGATCGCCTTGGGATCCTTCGCCTGGTAATAGGTGCCCTTGACGTTGAGATTGTCGCTGGCGTGCAGCCAGACCGGCTTGCCCTCGGCCGCAGGCGCGACCGCGGCGGAGTTGTTGGTGCCGGTTTCGGCCGCCGTGTCCGTGGCGGGCGAATGGCACGCGGCGAGCGCGAATGCGGCGAGCAGGACGGTTTTGTTCACGGCACGTCTCCCTGTTTTTTCTCGAACCTAGCGCAACGCGCGCCAAATCAGAACCGTTCGTGCCGAGCTTGTCGAAGCACGATCGGCGCACTTTGGGAATTCGCCGTTACAGGCTCAGGGCGAACGGATCATGAGGCCGTCGGCAACGCCCAGTCGATCGGCGGCAGACCCTTCGATTCCAGGAAGGCATTGGCCTTCGAAAAATGCCGGCAGCCAAAAAATCCGTTGTGCGCCGACAGCGGCGACGGATGCGGCGCCTTGAGCACCAGATGGCGGCTGGTATCGACGAACCCCGCCTTGCGCTGGGCATAGGCGCCCCACAGCAGGAACACCACCGGATCGGGCTTGTCGTTGACCAGCCGGACGATCGCGTCGGTGAACGTTTCCCAACCCTTGCCCTGGTGCGAGGCGGCGCGGCCCATCTCGACCGTCAGCACGCTGTTGAGCAGCAACACCCCCTGCTCAGCCCAATGTTCGAGGAAGCCGTGCCGCGCCGGACGGATGCCGAGGTCCGATTCGATTTCCTTGTAGATGTTGACCAGCGACGGCGGCGTGCGCACGCCAGGCTTGACGCTGAAACACAGGCCATGCGCCTGTCCCTCGCCGTGATAGGGATCCTGCCCCAGGACGACGACTCGCACCCTGTCGAGTGGCGTCAGGTCGAGCGCGCGGAAATATTCGCTGCCCTTGGGGAAGATGCGGCGGCCCTGCGCCTTCTGGTCGAGAAGGAAGCGTTTGAGTTCGGCCATGTACGGGCTGTCGAATTGCGGGGCGAGCGGCGCCTTCCAGCTGTCGTGGAGCTTGACCCCGTCGGCCATCGTTCAGATCAGCCCCGCCAGCGGGCTCGACGGGTCGGCATAGCGGCGCTTGCCCATCCGCCCCGCGCGATAGGCGAGCCGGCCCGATTCGACCGCCGCCTTCATCGCCGCGGCCATCATCACCGGGTCCTTCGCTTCGGCGATCGCGGTGTTCATCAGCACGCCGTCGCAGCCCAGTTCCATCGCTCGCGCCGCATCCGAGGCGGTGCCGACCCCGGCATCGACCAGCACCGGCACGCCCGCGCCCTCGACGATCAGCCGGATCGTCACCTCGTTCTGGATGCCGAGCCCCGATCCGATCGGCGCGCCCAGCGGCATGATCGCCACCGCGCCGGCATCTTCCAACCGCTTGGCGGCGATCGGATCGTCGACGCAATAGACCATGGGCCTGAAGCCCTCTTTGGCGAGCACCTCGGTCGCGCGCAGCGTTTCGACCATGTCGGGATAGAGCGTCTTCGCCTCGCCGAGCACCTCGAGCTTGACGAGCTCCCAACCTCCGGCCTCGCGCGCCAGCCGCAGCGTGCGGATCGCCTCCTCGGCAGTGAAGCAGCCCGCGGTGTTGGGGAGGTAGGTGACCTTCTTGGGATCGATATAGTCGGTCAGCATCGGCGCCTTGGGATCGCTGACGTTGACCCGGCGCACCGCGACCGTGACGATCTCCGCGCCGGAGGCTTCGAGCGCGGCAGCGTTCTCGGCGAAGTCCTTGTATTTGCCGGTGCCGACGATCAGCCGCGAACGGAACGTCTTGCCGGCGACCGACCACGTATCCTCCGCGATCGGCCGGGCATGATCGCCGCCGCCGACGAAATGGACGATCTCCAGCTCGTCGCCGTCCTCGACGCACACCTGCGCGAGGGTCGAGCGCGGCACCACCTCCAGGTTGCGCTCGACCGCGACCTTCTCGGGCACCAGCCCCATTTCGCGGGTGAGGTCAGCAAGGCTCAGGCCCGCGGCGACGCGCTTGTGCTCGCCGTTGACCATGATCGTGACGGTTCCGTCGGTATGCATCGTTCTTCCACACCGTTCGCTTCGAGCGCAGTCGAGAAGCGGTTTGCGCAAATCCCGTGGGTATACGTGTCTCGACTTCGCTCGACACGAACGGGTAAGGAGAAGGCGATCTAGGCGTGCTCGCCGCCCGCCGCAACCAAGAGCGCCCATGCCCGACACGATCTACGTCCTCAATGGCCCCAACCTCAACCTGCTCGGCCTTCGCGAGCCCGAGGTCTATGGCCGCGACACGCTCGACGACATCGCCGGCCGGCTGGAGGATCGCGCGAAGGAGCTCGACCTCGACATCGACATGCGCCAGTCGAACCACGAGGGTCATCTGATCGACTGGCTTCACGAGGCGCAGGCGAAGGGCGTCAAGGCCGTGATCCTCAACCCCGGCGGGTATACCCACACGTCTGTCGCGCTGCACGACGCCGTCAAGGCGATCACCACCCCGGTGATCGAAATCCACCTCTCCAACCCGCATGCGCGCGAAAACTTCCGTCATTTGAGCTACGTAGGCCGCGCGGCGAAGGGAACGATCGCCGGGTTCGGGGCGCTTTCCTACATGCTGGCGCTTGAAGCGGCGGCGCGTCTCTGACAGAGGCAGCGCCAGACAGGGAAAGGGTCACATGACCGACAAACACGACAACATGATGCGGGTGGACGTCGATCTCGTCCGCCAGCTTGCCGAGATGCTGGACGCCACGGGCCTCACCGAAGTCGAGGTCGAGGACGGCGACCGCAAGATCCGAATCGCGCGCACCGCCGCTGCGGCGCCGGCCGCGATTCACCACGTCGCCGCGCCTGCCGTCGCTGCGCCCGCTCCGGTCGCCGCGGCACCTGCCGAACCAGTGACGACGCCGGCCGCGAGCCACGCCAATGCGGTGCGGTCGCCGATGGTCGGGACCGCCTATCTCTCCGCCGAGCCCGGCGCCGCGCCGTTCGCCAGCGTCGGCAAGCAGGTCGCGGCCGGCGACACGCTGCTGATTGTTGAGGCGATGAAGGTGATGAACCCGATCACTGCCCCCGCCGCCGGCACGGTCAAGGCGGTGCTGGTCGAGAACGGCCAGCCGGTGGAGTTCGACCAGCCGCTCGTTGTGGTTGAATGAGCGGACGCACTTCCGCGACCGCCTCCTCTCCGTTCGCCCTGAGGTTGTCGAAGGGCGATTTCCCCGCGGCTGCAATCGGGCTTCGACAAGCTCAGCCCGAACGGCTGTGGCGCCAAATTCGCGGGACAGTTCCCCATGCCTGAGATCAAGAAGCTCCTGATCGCCAACCGCGGCGAGATCGCGCTGCGCATCCACCGCGCCTGCCACGAGATGGGAATCAAGACCGTCGCGGTCCATTCCACCGCCGACGCCGATGCGATGCACGTCCGCCTCGCCGACGAAGCGGTGTGCATCGGCCCGCCGCCGGCGATCGACAGTTATCTCAACATCCCCAACATCATCTCGGCCGCGGAAATCTCGGGCGCGGATGCGGTTCACCCCGGCTACGGCTTCCTCAGCGAGAACGCGCAGTTCGCCGAGATCGTCGAGGCGCATGACTTGATCTTCGTCGGCCCCAAGCCCGAGCATATCCGCATCATGGGCGACAAGGTCGAGGCGAAGCGCACTGCGGGCGCGCTCGGCTTGCCGCTGGTGCCGGGCTCCGACGGGGCGATCACCGACGTCGACAAGGCCAAGCGCCTCGCGCGCGAGATCGGCTATCCGGTGCTCATCAAGGCCGCGTCGGGCGGCGGCGGGCGCGGCATGAAGGTGGTGCCGAGCGAAGACCAGCTCGAAACGCTGATGAAGCAGGCGGGGTCGGAGGCCAAGGCAGCGTTCGGCGACGCCACCGTCTATATGGAGAAATATCTCGGCAACCCGCGCCACATCGAATTCCAGGTGTTCGGCGACGGCAACGGCGCCGCGATCCATCTCGGCGAGCGCGATTGCTCGCTCCAGCGCCGTCACCAGAAGGTGCTCGAGGAAGCCCCCTCGCCGATCCTCACCGCGGAGGAGCGCGCGCGGATGGGCGGGATCGTCGCCAAGGCGATGGCCGACATGGGCTACCGCGGCGCCGGCACGATCGAATTCCTGTGGGAGGACGGCGAGTTCTACTTCATCGAGATGAACACGCGCCTCCAAGTCGAGCATCCGGTGACCGAGGCGATCACCGGCCTCGACCTCGTCCGCGAGCAGATCCGCGTCGCCGAAGGCCACGGCCTGTCGGTCACACAGGACGAAGTGCGCTTCACCGGCCACGCGATCGAATGCCGCATCAATGCCGAGGACCCGCGCACCTTCGCGCCCTCGCCCGGAACCGTCACGCAATATCACGCGCCGGGCGGGATGCATGTCCGCGTCGATAGCGGGCTCTACACCGGCTACCGCGTGCCCCCCTATTACGACAGCATGATCGCCAAGCTGATCGTCTACGGCTCCACCCGCGAGCGCTGTTTGATGCGCCTCCGCCGCGCGCTGGAGGAGTTCGTCGTCGAGGGGATGAAGACGACGATCCCGCTCCACCAGGCGCTGCTCGACGATCCCGAATTCCAGGCCGGCGCGTACACGATCAAATGGCTGGAGGAATGGCTGGCGAAGCAGGGGGTGTAAGCCTCCCCTCCCCTTCCGTTCGCCCTGAGCTTGTCGAAGGGCCGTTCTTGTTTCTAAGAAGCAAGGACAGGGCTTCGACAAGTTCAGCCCGAACGGAGGGTGTCTTGGCCTTGATCGCCGACCTGAAATCGCTCGACGGGTCGCAGAAGAGCGCGATCTGGGCGAGCTATCTGGGCTGGACGCTCGACGCCTTCGACTATTTCCTGATGGTCTTCATGCTGAAGGCGATCGCCGCCGAATTCGGCAGCGACATCAAGACCGTCGGCTTGGCAGTGACGTTGACGCTCGCCGCGCGCCCGTTCGGCGCGCTGCTGTTCGGCTTCCTTGCCGACCGTTTCGGCCGCCGCCCGGTGCTGATGATCGACATCGCGCTATTCTCGGTGCTCGAATTCGCTTCCGCCTTCGCGCCGAGCCTGGTGATCCTGTTCGTCCTGCGCACCTTGTTCGGCTTCGCCATGGGCGGCGAATGGGGGATCGGCGCCAGCCTCGTCATGGAATCGATTCCCGCCAGGCTGCGCGGACCCGTGTCGGGCCTGCTGCAGGGCGGCTATCCGACCGGCTATCTGATCGCCAGCCTGGTCTATTATTTGCTGTTCGACGCGATCGGCTGGCGCGGCATGTTCATGGTCGGCATCGTGCCGGCGCTGCTCGTCATCCTGATCCGGCTGCACGTCCACGAAAGCCCCGCCTTCGAGGCGCGCCGCGACGGTCCCAAGGTCAATGCCGTCGCCGAGCTGCTGCGCCACTGGAAGATCGCGCTCTACCTCATCGTGCTGATGACCGCGTTCAACTTCTTCAGCCACGGCACGCAGGACATCTACCCCACCTTCCTCCAGGTCCAGCACGGCTTCGACACGCACACCACCGGCACGCTGGCGATCGTGATGAACGTCGGCGCGCTCGTCGGCGGGATCGGTTTCGGCATCTGGTCCGAACGGATCGGACGCAAGCGGGCGATCGTCGTTGCGAGCCTGCTCGCGCTGCCGATCATCCCGCTGTGGGCGTTCGCTGCGACGCCGGTGCTGCTCGGCCTCGGCGCCTTCCTCGTGCAGGTCGCGGTGCAGGGCGCATGGGGCATCGTGCCGGTGCATTTGAACGAGCTGTCGCCGCCGCTGGTGCGCGGCATGTTCCCCGGCTTCGCTTATCAGGCGGGCAATCTGATCGCCTCGGTCAACCTGCCGATCCAGGCCGGCATCGCCAAGGCGAACGGCGGCAATTACGGCCTGGCGCTGGCGATCGTCTGCGGCATCATGGCGGTGATCATCGCCGCCTGGACCGCGCTCGGCCCCCAACGACAGGATGCCGACTTCACCGCCGAGGCGAAGGCGATCGCCGCCTGACGCGCGGCCGTTCTCATGGTCCGCCGCGCTCCCCCTCGCCGCCGCCCGCCCTCGATGCTCCGCCGCCGCCTCGCCACGGTGCCGCGCTGGACCTGGGTGGTGCTGGCGCTCCTGGTCTGCATCGCCGCCTATTTCGTCATCGAGGACTACCGCACTCGCCAGGCGCCGCCGGTCGAGGTCTCCAACCGGGTGCTGCTGCTGAGGCGCGCAACGACGCTGCTCGAAGGCGATCCCAGCATTGCCGATATCATCTACTCGTCGCCCACCGATCAGTGGGACGCGACGCCCGCCGCACCCGATGTCGATCCGCGCGCGTTCGGCCGCTATGTCTGCTTCCTGCTCGGCCAGGCCGGCGTCGCCGCACCGCATACCAATGTCCGGGTGATCGACGGCGCGAAGCTGGAGGCGAAGGGGTTCGACTATGCGGCCGCGAGCCGCGGCATCGTGAAGTGCGAGGAAGGCAAAGAATGAAGGCACGTATCTGGCACAATCCGCGTTGTTCGAAATCGCGCGAAACGCTGGCGATCCTCGAGGCGACGCCGGGACTTGAGGTCGAGGTGGTGAACTATCTCGACACGCCGCCTACGCGCGCGGAACTGACGCGGCTCTATCACCGCGCCGGGATCACGCCCCGCGACGGGCTGCGTACAGGCGAGGGTGTTGCGAAGGACCTCGGGCTTGCTTCGGCGAGCGGCGATGCGATCCTCGATGCGATGGCCCAGCACCCGATCCTGATCGAACGCCCGCTGGTCGAGACCGACAAGGGCGTCCGCCTCGGCCGCCCGCCCGAAAAGGTCCGCGAGATCCTGTGACCGACCCCCGCGCGCTCGTTCCCGGCCGCAATTGCTGGCGGATCGAGACCGCGACCCGCGCGAGCGTGATCGTCGATGCCGAGGGCTATTTCCGCATCGCGCGGCAGGCGATGCTGTCGGCCAAGCACCAGATCCTGCTGATCGGCTGGGATTTCGACGCGCGGATCAAGCTCGTCCACCGCCCCGACGACGGCGCGCCGGCAGAAGTCGGCGCGTTTATCGACTGGCTCGTCGCTCGCAACCCCGCCGTGCAGGTCCATATCCTGCGCTGGGACATGGGCGCACTCAAGACGCTGCTGCGCGGGCGGACGCTGCTCACCCTGGTCCGCTGGCTGTTCAAGCGGCGCATCCATCTGAAGCTCGATTCGGTCCACCCGACCGGCGCGTCGCACCACCAGAAGATCGTCATCATCGACGACTGCCTCGCCTTCTGCGGCGGCATCGACATGACCGACAAACGCTGGGACACCCGCGCGCACCCCGACGCCGACCCCGAGCGGCAGGACGCCGGCGGCAAATCCTATCAGCCGTGGCACGACGCGACGACCGCGCTCGCCGGCCCGGTGGCGCAGGCGCTCGGCGAGCTCGGCCGCGAGCGCTGGCGGCGCGCCGGCGGCCGGCCGATCGCCCCGCCGCCCGCGGTGCCGGCCTGCTGGCCCAGGGACCTCCCCGCCGATTTCACCCAAGTTGCGGTCGCCGTCTCGCGCACGCGTCCCGAAATGCCGGGGATCGCGCCGATCCATGAGATCGAGGCGCTCTATCTCGACCTCATCGGGCGCGCCGAGCGCTGGATCTACGCCGAGAGCCAGTATTTCGCCTCGAGAGTCTGCGCGGAAGCGATCGCCCGCCGTCTCGAGGAGCCCGACGGCCCCGAGATCGTGCTGCTCAACCCGCAAACCTCGCACGGCTGGCTCGAGCCGATCGCGATGGACACCGCCCGCGCGCGGCTGATCGAGGCGATCCGCCCGCACGATCGCCACGGCCGCTTGCGGGTCTATCACCCTTGTACCGCAGAGGGTGCGCCGGTTTACGTCCACGCCAAGATCCTGGTGATCGACGGCCGCATCCTCCGCGTCGGCTCGTCCAACTTCAACAACCGCTCGATGCGGCTCGACACCGAATGCGACGTGACGATCGATGCGACGCGCCCCGGCAACGCGCCTGCCGCCGATCGCATTGCTGCGATCGCGCACGAACTGATGGCGGAACACCTCGGCGTCGAACCCGAGGTGGTGGCGCGCCGCATGGCCGAAACCGGCTCGCTCATCGCCACGATCGAGGGCCTGCGCGGCTCCGGCCGTTCCTTGTGCCCCTATCGGACGCCCGAACTCGACGGCTTGCAGGAATGGCTCGCCGACAACGAGATCCTCGATCCCGAAGGGCCGGAGGAAATGTTCGCCCCGCTGGCCAAGCGCGACCTCCTCAAACGCCTGCGCGGCCGCCTGCGCAGATAACCCACCAAATGCTGGCGAGTCGCCTTCTCCCTCGCTAAAGGCCCCGCATGACCGAGATCACCCCCGAGATCGTCGCCCAGCACGGGCTTTCCCCGGAAGAATACGACCGCGTCCTCCACGCGCTCGGCCGCGCGCCGAACCTGGTCGAGCTCGGCATCTTCTCGGTCATGTGGTCGGAGCATTGCAGCTACAAGAGCTCGCGCATCCACCTGAAAAAGCTTCCCACCACCGGCCCGCAGGTGATCTGCGGCCCCGGCGAGAATGCCGGCGTGGTCGATATCGGCGACGGCCAGGCCGCCATCTTCAAGATGGAGAGCCATAACCATCCGAGCTACATCGAGCCCTATCAGGGCGCCGCGACCGGCGTCGGCGGCATCCTGCGCGACGTCTTCACGATGGGCGCGCGGCCGGTCGCCAACCTGAACGCGCTGCGCTTCGGCCGGCCCGATCATCCCAAGATGCGCCACCTGATCGCCGGCGTGGTCCACGGCATCGGCGGCTACGGCAATTGCGTCGGCGTGCCGACCGTCGGCGGCGAGGTGAACTTCCATCCGGCCTACGACGGCAATATCCTGGTCAACGCGATGACCGTCGGCGTCGCCCAGACCGACAAGATCTTCTATTCGGCAGCCTCGGGCGTCGGCAATCCGATCGTCTATGTCGGCTCCAAGACCGGCCGCGACGGCATCCACGGCGCGACCATGGCCTCGACCGACTTCGCCGAGGATTCGGAGGAGAAGCGCCCCACCGTCCAGGTCGGCGATCCCTTCACCGAAAAGCTGCTGATCGAGGCGTGCCTCGAGCTGATGGCGTCGGACGCGATCGTCGCGATCCAGGACATGGGCGCCGCCGGCCTCACCTCCTCGAGCGTGGAGATGGCCTCGAAGGGCGGCGTCGGTATCGAGCTCGACATGGACGCGGTGCCGCAGCGCGAGGAGGGCATGACGCCCTACGAAATGATGCTCTCCGAATCGCAGGAGCGGATGCTGATGGTGCTGAAGCCCGGCCGCGAGGCCGAGGCCGAGGCGATCTTCCGCAAGTGGGAGCTCGATTTCGCGGTAATCGGCCATGTCACCGACACCGGCCGAATGGTCCTCACCTTCAACGGCGAGACGGTGTGCGACATCCCGCTCGGCCCGCTCGCCGACGAAGCACCCTGCTACGACCGCCCCTGGACCCGCACCGAACCGCCCGCACCGCTCCACGATGTCCCCCAATGCACCGACATCGCAGCCGATCTGCTCAAGCTGATGGCCTCCCCCGATCTTGCCTCCCGCCGCTGGATCTGGGAGCAATATGACCACATGGTCGGCGCCGACACCGTCCAGCGCCCGGGCGGCGACGCCGCCGTCGTGCGCGTCCACGGCACCGACAAGGCGCTCGCGATCACCACCGATTGCACCCCGCGCTACTGCAAGGCCGATCCGGTCGAGGGCGGCAAGCAGGCGATCGCCGAGGCCTTCCGCAACCTGACCGCGGTCGGCGCGAAGCCGCTCGCGACCACCGACTGCATGAACTTCGGCAACCCGCAGCGGCCCGAGATCATGGGCCAGTTCGTCGGCTGCATCGAGGGCATGGCCGAGGCCTGCGCCGCGCTCGACATGCCGATCGTCTCGGGCAACGTCAGCCTCTACAACGAGACCAAGGCCGAGGACGGCAGCGGCTCGGCGATCCTCCCCACCCCCGCGATCGGCGCGATCGGCCTGCTTCAGGACTGGCGTAAGTCAGCCACCATCGCCTTCAAGCAGACCGGCGACGTCGTCGTCGTGATCGGCACTCGCGGCGGCAACCTCGGCCAGTCGCTATGGCTGCGCGAGCTCCACGGCCGCGAGGACGGTCCGCCGCCGCCGGTAGACCTCGCCGCCGAGCGCAAGACCGGCGACTTCGTCCGCGCGCAGATCGAGGCCGGTGCGCTCACCGCGGTCCACGACGTCGCCGACGGCGGCACCGCGGTGACGCTCGCCGAGATGGCGCTCGCCGGCAATATCGGCGTGCTCGTCCAGCCCGCCGGCCCCGGCTGCATCGCCAGGCAGTTCTTCGCCGAAGACCAGGGCCTCTACGTCGCCACCGTCGACGACGGCGCGCTGATGGACTTCCTCGCCGCCGCCGACGCCGCGCATGTCGAAGTCGAGCCGATCGGCCGCACCATCGCCAATCGCCTCGTCTTCGAGCTCGCCGAGGGCGATTTCTGCGTCCCCCTCGACACCCTCCGCCGTGCCCACGAAGGCTTCTTCCCCGACCTGATGGGGAGCGAAGGAGCGCTCGCCTGACGCCGGCAGCGCCCGAATCGGATCGCATCCTGACGCTCGACGCGATCCGCGGGGTCGCGGTGATGGGCATCCTGATGATGAACATCGTCGCCTTCGCGATGCCCGAGGCGGCCTATTCGAACCTGCTCGCCTATGGCGGCCACACCGGCATCGACTTCGCCGTCTGGCTCGCCAACGCGATCCTGATCGACGGCAAGATGCGCGGGCTGTTCTCGTTCCTGTTCGGCGCGTCGATGCTGCTCGTCATCGAACGCGCCACCGCCAAGGGCGAGAACGCCGCGCGCGTCCACTTCGCGCGCATGTTCTGGCTGTTCGTGTTCGGCATGGCGCACCTCGTGCTCTTATGGTGGGGCGACATCCTCAACCATTATGCGCTGGTCGGCGCGGTCGCCTGGGGGTTCCGCAAGCTGCCGCCGCACCGGCTGGTGGCGATCGCCGTCATCCTGCTCGCAATCGAGTTCGCGCTGGTATTCGGCATCGGCGAGCAGATCGCGGCGAGCGAGGCGGCGGTGCGCGCCGGCCATGCCTCGGCCGAGGTGAGCCGCGCCTATGCCGCCAACCGCGCCAATCTCGGCATACCGCCTCCCGCCGACATCGCCCGCGATCTCGCGATCCACCAAGGCAGCTACGCCACGATCTTCGCCGACCGCTTGCCCGAGGCGCTCCGTGCGCCTGGCCAGGCGTTCTTCTTCCTCGGTCTCGAAACGCTCGCCTATATGCTGCTCGGCATGGCCGGGCTGCGCTCGGGGCTGCTGACCGGCGCCTGGTCGCGCCGGGCCTATGCGAAGGGAACCGCAATCGGCTTCGGCATCGGCGTCCCAGCCGCTGCGCTGATCGCGAGCATCCCGATCCGCCACGGCTTCGACACCGCTTCGGTCGCGATGAGCACGCTGGTCTGGTCCGAGCCGGTGCGCCCGGTCATGATCCTCGGCTGGGCCTGCCTGATCGTGCTGCTGATCCGTCCCGGCGGCGCGCTGACAGCGCGCGTCGCCGCCGCCGGCCGCATGGCGTTCAGCAATTACCTCGGCACCACGCTGGTCTGCACCACCCTGTTCTACGGCTACGGCTTCGGCCTCTACGGCCGCCTCTCGCGCGCCGAATTGTACCTCGTCGTTGCCGCCGTCTCGGCGCTCATGCTCCTCTGGTCACAGCCTTGGCTCGACCGCTTCCGCTACGGCCCGCTGGAATGGCTGTGGCGCAGCCTCGCGCGCGGGCGGCTGCAGCCGATGCGGAAGATTGCGACTGCCTCGCATTAGAGCTTGCGAATCATTCTCATTAGCCCTACACGCGGCGCGGTAACGAGGAGCGTTTATGGTCGTCTGCGTCTGCAATGCCATCCGGGAACGCGACGTGCGCGAGGCTGCGCGCGGCGGCGCGACCAGCGCCTGCCAGGCCTATCGTACGTTGGGGCGGCAGCTCAAATGCGGCCAGTGCGTGCCCTTCGCTCGCGAGATCATCGACGAGGAACGCGCCGCCGCCTGACGGTTGCGCCCGCGCCCCGCTGCGCTACGATCCCGGCAAACAACGGGAGACGCCGCGATGAAGGGCGACGACAAGGTCCTGGAGCTGCTCAACGAGGCGCTCAAGAACGAACTGACCGCGATCAACCAGTATTTCCTGCATTACCGGATGCTCGACCATTGGGGCGTCAGGCGGCTCGCCAAGTTCGAATACGACGAATCGATCGACGAGATGAAGCACGCCGACTGGCTGGCGGAGCGCATCCTGTTCCTCGACGGCCTGCCCAATTTCCAGCGCCTTGGCCGCCTGCGCGTCGGCGAGACGGTCGAGGAGGTGCTGAAGGGCGACCTCGCGCTCGAGCTCGAAGCGGTCGTTCAGCTCAAGGGCGCGATCGCGCATTGCGAGGAGGTGCGCGACTATGTCAGCCGCGACCTGTTCGCGAAAATCCTCGCCAGCGAAGAGGATCATGTCGACACGCTCGAGCGCCAGTTCGACATGATCGAACGGATGGGGTTGGAGAATTACATCCAGCTCAATGCCAAATCCGAGGGTGATGATTGAGTTCGACGAAAGTGCTTCAAAATCTCCCGTCTCCGCGTGAGCCAATCTGTTCGCGCGGAGGCGCGGAGGAGGGGCGCTATTCTTGACCAGCGGACATAAATCCAACCGTTCGCCCTGAGCTTGTCGAAGGGCGATAGCGCGATGCCCGGGCAATCGTGCTTCGACAAGCTCAGCACGAACGGGAAAGGAGACATCGATCCCGCTTGCGGAGAGCTTAGGGGCCGTCCGGCTTTATGATCGGTGCTCCTGCGAAAGCAGGAGCCCAGGGCACAGGCGTTGTCGCTCGCAGCTCTGGGCTCCTGCTTTCGCAGGAGCACAGGAAAGCTCGAGTCGCCACACACCCCCCTCCCCGCAAACGGAAAGAGAGCGGGGCGTGCGCCTACCGTTGCCCGAACACCGCGCGCCGCCCGAACCCCGTCTGGCGGTGGACCAGCGGATTGGCCTCGCGCTCCAGCGCCGCGAGCGTCGTCTCGAACAGCGGGCGCAACCGCACGACGTGCTCCAGCGCCTGGTCGGGCGTATCGTGGCTCTCGACGCAAGCGCGGCCGATCATCTCGATCGTCTCGGCACATTCGGCGAGCGGTTCGGCGCCGAACTGACGCGATTCGCCCTTCAGCGTATGCGCCGGAAGCACCAGCGCGGCGGCATTGCCCGCGCGCATCGCTTCTTCGATCTGAGAGACCGACTTGACGCCGTCCTCCTGAAAATAGCCGAGAATCCGCACGAAATTGGCGCCCAGCGCGGTGCGCGCGCGTGAAAACGCCTCCCAATCGACCAGATTGCCGCTACCGTCCGCCACCCTTCGATCCCCACAGTCCGACCCGTTGCCCCCGTCGTAACGCATTGGGGTAAAAGACCAGTTTACGAGCGGTCGAACGGGTTCTTCGGCGCCCGCAAGGTCAGCCGCACCGGCACGGCACCGAAGCCCAATTCGCGCCGAATGCCGTTGACCAGATAGCGCTGATAGCTCTCGGGCAGCTGATCGACTCGCGTGCCGAACAGGACGAAGCCGGGCGGCCGGGTCTTTGCCTGGGTGACATAGCGCAACTTGATCCGCTTGCCGCCGGGCGCAGGCGGCGGGTTGGCCTCGACCGCGCGCTCGAACCAGCGGTTGAGCTCGCCGGTGCCGACGCGTCGTGACCACGCCTCGCGCGTCGTGAACGCGACCTCCAGCAACTGATCGACGCCCTTCCCCGTCGCCGCCGACACCGTCATCAGCGGCACGCCCTTGACCTGCGCCAGCCCTTCGTCGAGCGCCGCGCGCACGCCGTTGAACAGCCGGCTCGCGTCCTCCGCCACGTCCCATTTGTTGAGCGCGATGACCAATGCCCGCCCCTCTTCGAGCACGCGGTCGGCGATGCGCAGGTCCTGCACCTCCAGCCCCCGCGTCGCGTCGAGCAGCAGCACTACGACCTCGGCGAAATCGACCGCGCGCATCGCGTCGGAGACCGAGAGGCGTTCGAGCTTTTCCTGCACCTTGGCGCGCTTGCGCATCCCCGCCGTATCGATCAGGCGGACCTTGCGCCCCTGCCACTCCCAATCGACCGCGATCGAATCGCGCGTGATCCCCGCCTCCGGCCCCGTGATCATGCGGTCTTCGCCGAGCATCCGGTTGACCAGCGTCGACTTGCCCGCATTGGGCCGCCCGACGATCGCCAGCTTGAGCGGCGCGTCGGGGCTGTCGTCGTCCTCGATTTCCTCCTCGGCCTTGCCGTCGAGATGCGGCAGCAACGCTTCGAACAGGTCGGCGACGCCCTCGCCATGTTCGGCCGACAGCTGCACCGGATCGCCGAAGCCGAGCGCCATCGATTCGAGCACGCCCGCCTCGCCCGCGCGTCCTTCGGCCTTGTTGGCAACCAGCACCACGGGCGTCTCGGCGCCGCGGAGCCAGCGGGCGATCTCCTCGTCGAGCGGCACGATCCCGGCGCGCGCGTCGATCAGGAACAGCGCGACATCGGCCTGCCGCACCGCCGCCTCGGTCTGCTGCCGCATCCGGCCGGGCAGCGTGACGGCGTCCTCGTCCTCATAACCGGCGGTATCGACCACCCGGAAATCGAGCCCAAGCAGGTGCGCATCGCCCTCACGCCGGTCGCGCGTCACGCCCGGCAGGTCGTCGACCAGCGCCAGGCGCTTGCCGACCAGCCGGTTGAACAGCGTCGATTTGCCGACATTGGGCCGGCCGATGATCGCAACGGTGGGAAGACGAGCCATGAATGCCCTTTAGAGCGGTTCTGCGCGGAGAGCGATCATCCAACTCCGTTCGTGTCGAGCGAAGTCGAGACACGCTTTCGAGTGGCGCGAGGATTGGCCTCGGCTCAGCTCGGCAACGGTTCTCGACTTCGCTCGAACCGAACGGTGTTCTTAAGTTCGCACGTCTCGCGCCCGATCACCGATACGCCATCACCTGCCCGTCGTGGTCGAGCAGATAGAGCGTATTCTCCGCCACCACCGGCGGCAGCGAGAAGGACGATTTGGTCTCGATCGTCCGCTGCACCGAACCGTCCTGCGGCGAGGCGAACACGATCTCTCCGCGCGAATTGACCAGCACGAGCTTGTTGCCCGCCAGCACCGGTCCCGACCAGTAGATCGCGTCCTTGTGCTTCTTGACGTTCTTGAAGCCGCGCAGCTGGCTGATCCAGCGGATCTTGCCGGAGCCGCGTGCGATACACACCAGCTTGGCGTCGTCGGTCACGACGAACACCCACTCACCCGCCACCCACGGCGTCGAAAGCCCGGCGAAGTCCTGCTCCCACAGGCGCTGCCCGGTGACGATCTCCAGCGCGACCATCCGCCCGCCCTGCCCGACGGCATAGACCTGGCCCTGGTCGATGACCGGATCGGCGTCGATATCGGCGAGGCTCGACACCGAAGTCGAGATCGCGGTGCGCGAGAGGGCGTCGCCCCACAGCGAGCGTCCGTTCTCGTATCGATAGGCATTGAGTTCGCCCGACGAGAAGCCGGCGACCACCGTTCCCTGCGCCGCCGCGGGCGCGGCAACCCCGAACACGCCCTGCGATTCGAGCGAGCCCGAGGCAGTCCACAGCACCTTTCCGTCGGTCTGGGACAATGCGTAGAGTTGGTTGTCCTGGCTCAGCGCATAGATTTGTCCGTTGGCCAGCGTCGGCGCTCCGCGCAAGGGGCCGCCCGGCCGCACGCGCCAGATCTCCGACCCGTCCTTGGCGTTGAGCGCGACAACGTCGCCCAGCCCATCGGTTGCGTAGAGCTTGCCCCCGTCATAGCTGACGCCGCCGCCGAAGCGCGCATTCTGGTTCTGGTCGCTCTTGGCGATTCCAGTCGACCAGCCCGCCGCGCCAGTCGCCGCATCGAAGCTGTGGACCACCGCATTGGTGTCCATCACGTACAGATGGCCGTCGGCGACCACCGGAGCGGCGGCGAGCCGCTCGCGCTTCGAGCCGCCCGCGATCCGCGCGGTCCAGGCGCGCGTCACCGAGTCGCCCAGCGCAAGATGCCCCATCGACTTCGCCGCATTGCCGCCCGACTGCGTCCACTCGGTATTGGGCACCGGATCGGGCAGCAGCACCTGAACGTTGGCGAGCGACGGGTCGGGCTTGATGTCGTTCTCCGACACCAGGATCGGCACGCGGTTGCCCAGCACCGGAGTCTTCTTGCCGCTGCCCTTGAAGATGCCGCAGGCGCTGAGCGCCATCAGCGCGGCGACCGCCACGGACGCCTTGACCGACTTCTTCATTTCGCTGTCTTGTCCTTGTTCACGTCACCGGCGCCGGCGGTTAGAGACGCGGCCATCTGAACCGCGCGTTGACGGATCGAATCGGGGACCGTGTCGTCCTCGGCGATCTGCTGGAACAGCTTGCCGGCAAGATCGCGGCGGTTCTGGTGCAGGTAGGCGACCGCCACCATCTCGCCCGCACTGCCGAACCACGGATTACCCTTGACCGCGAGGGGGCGCAGCCGGTCGATCACGGCTTCGGGTTTCAAACTGTCGTATTCGGCCGAAGTCTGGCGAATCAGCGCAAGGTCGCGGAACGGCTTGGCGAGCGAGCTATCGTTCGCGATTTGCGCGAACTTGGCCGCGGCGCCCTTGGCGTCGTTCTTCTTGAGCAGCAGGTCGGCCTGAGTGAACATCGCCATCGCGCGATAGCCGTCGCTGTGCGACTGCGCGAGCTCGTCGAGCGGTTTGGCCGCTTCGTCGACCTTGCCGCTGCCGAGCGAATCGAGCGCCGCCTGGAATTGCTCGCCGTGCTCGCCTGCCACCTTTTCCTTGTGATAGCGCCAGTAGAGCGAGCCGCCGAGCACGACGAGGAACAGCACCACCAACAGGGCGATCCACCGGCCGTATTTGCGGCCGAACGCGATCATCTCGTCGCGGCGGAGCTCTTCGTCCACCTCGCGCATGAACACGTCGTTTTGCTGGGGCGTGATCGCCAAAACTCACTCCATCGGGTAGTGGAAAGGCGCGGACCTTAGCCGCGCGCGGAAAGAAACGGAAGCGGCCTCAAGTCTTCGGGGCATAGGTCTGTTCGGGCCCCGGAAACGCCCGCGACCGCACGTCCTTCGCATAGGTCTCGACCGCGGCGGAAATGCGGCCGGCGAGATCATCGAACTTCCGCACGAAAGACGGAGTGCGCTCGAAAAATCCGAGCATATCTTCCGCTACAAGTACCTGCCCGTCGCATTGCGCGGAGGCCCCGATGCCGATCGTCGGGCAATCGATCGTGCGTGTGAGCTCGACCGCGATTGGCTCGACAACCCCTTCGATTACCAAAGAAAATGCGCCCGCCGCAGCGATCGCGCGGCCGTCGTCGAGGATTCGCGCGGCTTCTTCCTGGCTCCGCCCGCGCGCGCCGTAGCCGCCCAGCGCGTTCACCGCCTGCGGCGTCAATCCGACATGCCCCATCACCGGAATTCCACGCTCGGTCAGGAACTTGACGGTAGGAGCCATCGCCGCCCCGCCCTCCATCTTCACCGCCGCCGCTCCGGTCTGCTTGAGCAGCCACGACGCACTTTCGAACGCCCGTTGCGGCGAAGCCTCATAGCTGCCGAACGGCATGTCGATGATCACCAGGCTGTGATAGCTCCCGCGCACGACCGCCGCGCCGTGCGCCGCCATCATGTCCAGCGTGACCGGAAGGGTCGAAGGCAGGCCGTACACCACTTGCCCCAAGCTGTCGCCGACCAACAGCATGTCGCAATGCGGATCGAGCAGCTGCGCCATCCGCACCGTATAGGCGGTCAGCATCACCAGCGGCTCGCCCGCACCCTTGCGCTTGCGGATCGCCGGAACCGTCATGCGCTTCATCGGCGCGGAAACCGGGGTCGCGCGGCTGGTGGCGCTGTCGATCGTATAGGTGGTGGACATGGCCGATGGTCTAGCCGGTCGGCCCTGCCGATGCCAGCGTCAGCAGATCCAGCCGTGCCGGCGCGCCTTGGCGGCGAAACGGATGGAATAGATCGCTACGCCAAGGATGATCAGCGGAAAGATGGCGGTCGCCGCGCCCTTCGCCGCGAGCAAGTCGGTGGTCGCGAACAGCCAGCCGAACTGGACGACCACAGCGATCAGCGACACCACGAACAGCACCCGCGCCGTCATCGATCGCCGCAGCAGCGCGAGGCCGCCGAGCAATGCCGCGCCGGTCGCAATCGCATAGATGTAGTCGTACCAGATCGGCAGCGAGGCGTAGAGTTCCCGCTGATAGGGGTCGGCCGGTCCCATCGCGTCGGCGCCGTAGAGGAACTGCCGCACGCAAAACGTGCAGCCGACAAGACCCCAGAGCACAAGCAACCCCGACACGCCCCAAAACCAGCGCGGCGGCTCCTGACGTACGAAGGCCATGACCCGTCCCCCCGACGTTTCTGTTGTGAAGCAAAAATTGCGCCTTCGCCGCGCGAAAGGCAATGCCGCGCCCGACGTTCGCCGCTCGCCCGCCTCGGTCAGCCCGAAAAGGCAGCTTCGTACCTTTCGGGTTTGAAGCCTATGATCACGTCGTCGCCGCGCTCGGCGACCGGCCGCTTGATCATCGACGGCTGAGCGATCATCAGCGCCAGCGCCCTGGTGCGATCGATCCCCTCGCGGTCGCTCGCGGGCAGCTTGCGGAAGGTCGTTCCGGCGCGGTTGAGGAGCACTTCCCAGCCGACCCGATCGGCCCAGCGGTCGAGCGCCGCGCGGTCGATCCCCGCCTTCTTGTAGTCGTGAAAGGCATAAGCGACGCCGTGCGCGTCGAGCCAGGCGCGCGCCTTCTTCATCGTGTCGCAATTGGCGATGCCATAGAGCGTCAGCGTCATCGGCCCCTCATCCAAATCCCTCATTCCCACTCGATCGTGCCGGGCGGCTTTGAAGTATAGTCGTAAGTTACCCGATTGATCCCCCGGACTTCATTGACGATTCGTGTCGCAACGCGCGGCAGGAACCCACCGGGAAATTCGAACGCCACCGCAGTCATGCCGTCGGTCGAGGTCACCGCACGCAGCGCCAGGACCGAATCGTAGGTGCGGCCGTCGCCCATCACCCCGACGCTGCGGACCGGGAGGAGCACCGCGAAAGCCTGCCAGATCGCATCATAGAGGCCGGCATTCCGGATTTCCTCCAGATAGATGGCGTCGGCCTTTCGCAGGATGTCGCACCGCTCCTTACTGACCTCGCCGGGGATGCGAATGGCGAGACCGGGGCCGGGGAACGGGTGGCGGCCGACGAACACCTCGGGCAGGCCGAGCTCGCGGCCGAGCGCGCGGACCTCGTCCTTGAACAGCTCGCGAAGCGGTTCGACGAGCTTCATGTTCATCCGCTCGGGCAAGCCGCCGACATTGTGGTGGCTCTTGATCGTCACCGAGGGGCCGCCGGTGAAGCTGACGCTTTCGATCACGTCGGGGTAAAGCGTGCCCTGCGCGAGGAATTCGGCCCCGCCGATCTTTTTCGCTTCCTGTTCAAAGACGTCGATGAAGGTCTTGCCAATGAACTTGCGCTTCGCCTCGGGGTCGGTGACACCGGCGAGGCCGTTCAGAAACAGCGTCTCGGCGTTAACGTGGACGAGCGGGATGTTGTAGTGTCCGCGGAACAGGCTGACGACCTGGTCTGCCTCACCGGCGCGCATCAGGCCGTGATCGACGAAAACGCAAGTGAGCTGGTCGCCGATCGCTTCATGGATCAGCACCGCCGCGACCGCCGAATCGACACCGCCCGACAAGCCGCAGATCACCCTCCCCTTGCCGATGGCCTCGCGGATTTCGGCGATCTTGGCGGCGCGGAACTCGGCCATCGTCCAGTCGCCGGGAAGGCCGCAGACGTGGCGCGCGAAGTTGGCGATCAGCCGCCCGCCATCGGGGGTGTGGACCACCTCGGGGTGGAACTGCATCCCGTAATAGCGGCGCTCGTCGTCGGCGATCACCGCGAAGGGCGCGCCGGGGCTGGAGGCGACGATACGGAAACCGGGCGCGAGCTCGGTCACCTTGTCGCCGTGGCTCATCCACACCTGATGCTTCTCGCCTTCGCGCCACAGCCCGTCGAATAGGTCGCAGGCATCCTCGATGTCGATAAAGGCATGGCCGAACTCGCCCGAATCGCCGCGCGCTACGCTGCCGCCGAGCTGCTGCGTCATCGCCTGCTGGCCGTAGCAGATGCCGAGCAGCGGGAGCCCCGAATCGAGAATCGCCTGCGGGATGCGCGGACTGCCTTCGTCGGGCACCGAAGCGGGGCCGCCGGAGAGGATCACACCCTTGGGCCTGAGCCGCTCGAACGCGGCCTCCGCGGCGTTGAACGGGGCGATTTCGCTATAGACGCCTGCCTCGCGCACGCGGCGAGCGATGAGTTGCGTCACCTGACTGCCGAAATCGACGATCAGGATATTGTCCTGGGCATGATCAACCATGCCTCAGCCGCATAGCAGATGCGCGAGCGCGGGAAAGGGCAAAGGCGCGAAAGGTCACAAAGGTCATATCCCATACGCGCGCGGGGCCGCCCGGATTTCGAATCGCGATGTCAAAGAGCTTGCGAACGTTTGCAGAACATCGGCGTGTAGGAAAGCGGATTTTGCGAGGCTCAACCGCCGAGTTCGACGTCGGCGATCGCGCCGCTCCGGATCGCGCAGTAGAAGGGTTGGCCACCGGGAATCGTGCCGGCCACCATCCATTCGCCGCGGAGGCCCTCGATCCGGGTCGGCCGCGCGTCGCCGCCGACCCGCGCGCGGACAGCGGCGAGGCACGCGGCGGTCGCCTGGTTGCGGTTGGAAATGCCGACGGTGCGCTGATAGCCGGGATCGGGGGAGGGCATTGCGGGATCGGCTTCGGCCGGAGGAGGCGAGTCGGCATCGGTGTCATCGTTCGAATCGGCGCGATCGGCCTGGTCGCCGGACGGATCGGCTTGCGCCTCGGCCGGGAGAGAAGGGTGGTCGGCGGAAGGCGGAGCCGGCCGCTCCTGAGCGATGGCGGATGCTCCAATCGCCGCCACGATGGCGATCACCGCCTGTCCGATCGACGCCACTGCCACGACGCAACTCCTCTCCTCGAAGAAGCGTCATGATACAGGCTGCGTGTCGCCCGCCTGAACCGGTCAGCCCGAACGCATCCCGGTCCAGCGCGCGGCGAACGCCCACAGGTCGGCGGCCTCGGCGATCGCCTTGTCGGTCGGCTTGCCCGAGCCGTGGCCGGCGCGCGTCTCGATGCGGATGAGATGCGGCTTGTCGCCGGCCCTGGCGTGCTGGAGCGCGGCGATATATTTGAAGCTGTGGCCCGGCACGACGCGGTCGTCGGTGTCCGCGGTCATCACCAGCACTGCCGGATAGGCGGCGCGCGGCCGGACGTTATGGTAGGGCGAATAGGCCAGCAGCGTGCGGAACGCGGCCTCGTCCGCAGGCGACCCATAGTCGTCGACCCAATAGCGGCCGGCGGTGAACTTGTCGAAACGCAGCATGTCCATGACGCCGACGATCGGAATCGCCGCGGCGAACAGGTCGGGGCGCTGGTTGACCACCGCGCCGACCAGCAGGCCGCCGTTCGAGCCGCCCTGGATCGCCAGCCGGTCGGGCGTGGTGATCCCCTTCTGGACGAGAAATTCGGCGGCGGCGATGAAGTCGTCGAAGCTGTTCTGCTTATTGGCGAGGCGCCCGCCCTCGTGCCAGTCCTTGCCGTATTCGCCGCCGCCGCGGATATTGGCGACCGCGAATACGCCGCCCGCCTCGATCCAGGCGATGCGGCTGGCGGCGAAGGCCGGCGGCACCGGGATATTGAACCCGCCGTAGCCGTAGAGCATCGTCGGCGCGGGCTCGGGCGGCAAGTCGCGGCGGCCGACGACGAACATCGGCACGCGCGTGCCGTCCTTCGACGTGAAGAAGGTCTGTTCGACCGCGTAGTCGGCGGGATCGAAATCGACCTCGGGCGCGGCCCAAACCGTGCTTTCTTCGGCAGCGACATCGTAGCGGTAGATCGTCGTCGGCGTCGCGAAGCTGGTGAAGGCATAGAAGGTTTCGGGA
>DASTWI010000029.1:0-49329 GCA_035776635.1 Sphingomonas sp.
TCCCACTCTCCCTCTCAACCCAAACGGCCCAATCCCGCCGCCACTCTCCCAGATCGCCCAAGCAATCCAGCCAATAACCCTGCCACCACCCCCAACGATTGCGCCCGCATCGGATAATCAACCACCGAATGCAAGAATAAAACCGCCAGCGATCCGAGAATGAGTATCCCCTTGATTTGCCTGTCTCGCGAAGTGTTCCCGAGCATCATCCGCTTGAGCCGCAATGCTGCGAAAATCACTATTGCAACCAGAAAAATCGGCGCGACGACCCCTGCTTCGAGAACGAATTCGAGATAGTCGTCGTGCGCGCGGTTCGAATAATCGGGCCTGACGAATTCCAATCGTTCGGCGGCAGTGAAGATCGGCTGGAAGGTGCCCATGCCCGACCCCACCGGCCAATGCTGGCCGATGGCATAGCCCGTATCCTTCCAGATTTCGGGGCGAATGGCCTCCCCGTCGTCGAACCGCGCCAACGTACGCTCGACGCGCGCATTGTGCGTGAGGAAATAGCCCGCTCCGCCCAGCACGACCAGCCCGAGCACCACCGCTGCGCCGATCCGCCGGCTTTTCCACATGCTCCGGCGAAAGCCGATCGCGACCGACGCGGCGACCGCCACGACGATCAGCGCCACGCCGGCTCGCGACCCGGTAAGGACGACGGACAAGATCAGGAAAAGCGCCATGGCCGCAACGAGAAGCCGATTCTGAGACGATTGCGCGATCCGGCCATCGGCGAACGCCCACGCGACCAGCGCAATCAATCCGACCAGCAGGACGTCGGCATCGGCATTGTGATTGGCCTGGAAGCCGGTTGCGAACCCGTAATTGGTGATTTCATAAAACCGGAGCCAATTTGCATTGCCGCTCGCCAGCTGAATCACGCCGACGACGGCAGCGAGCAGGCCGAGGGCCGCCAGCACGCCGATCAGCGTCGTCCGATCCCGCTCCCTCAGCCGCGACACCATGAACAGCATCGCAAGCGGCGGGATCAGCGACAGCGCCGAAGCGATCGTTCGCGGCGGCGATTCGGATACGGGCATCCAGGCATCGGCGCGGCCGACCAGCGCCAGCGCCTGAATCTCGACCTCGCGGCCCGGCAGCTGGTGCCAGATCGCCGGCGGCAACGGAACAAGCTGCAGCACCGGGATCGCCGCGAACACCCCTGCCAGGATGAGCAGCGGCCGGTCGATCGGCGGCTGCGGGTAGAACCGGTCACGTGGCGTCAGCCAGATCCAGGCGACGACGGCCGCAATCGCGGCCAGCTCGACGAGGAGCTCGGCTATCGGCGATGGCGTCCCGCCTCCGCCGAAGACGATCGCGACCGCCAGAAGGGCGCCGCTGATCCACAGGCGCCAGTTCGCCCGAGCCGCGGAAGAAGAAGCCCGTGGGCGGCGAACCGAGCGATGAGCGCCGGCGACGGCATATCGGTCAGTCATTACCGATCATCCCGCCCGAAACCAGGCCCGACGTCAGCGAGGGTTCTACGGTCATCCTTGTCCCGATCGGATATCCAAGCCATCCACGTCCCTTAGCCCAATCCGAACGCCACACAACCAAAGGCTTCCTGACGGCCAGGATCGAGCGATAAGGAATGCCCAGCAGCCGGCACGAACGAAGAGCGATAACGTGGGTTGCGGGCGTTAGCCCGGCCTTAACGCCAGGCCGATAGCGAGGCGCGATGAGCGGAGCCAAGGATCGTCGCGTCATGGTCGTTTTCGGCACGCGGCCGGAGGCGATCAAGCTGTTTCCGGTGGTACGCGCGCTTGCCCGGACGCCGGGGATCACCGTGCGCACTTGCGTCACCGCCCAGCATCGCGGACTGCTCGACCAAGTGCTGGCGATCGCTGATCTCGCGCCCGACATCGATCTCGACCTGATGGAGCCGGGGCAGTCGCTCGACCGGCTGACCGCGCGGCTGCTGACCGGAATCGGCGAGACGCTCGACGCCGAGCGGCCCGATCGCGTGATCGTGCAGGGCGACACCGCGACCGCGATGGCGGGGGCGCTCGCTGCCTATTACCGGCGCATCCCGGTGAGCCATGTCGAGGCGGGGCTGCGGTCGGGCGACATCTATGCGCCCTGGCCCGAGGAAGTGAACCGCCGCATCGTCGCGCCGATCGCCGACCAGCATTTCGCGCCGACTGAAACTGCCGCCGAGGCGCTGCGGCGCGAGAACATCGATCCGGCGACGATCCATGTCACCGGCAACACGGTGATCGATGCGCTCCACGCCACTGCGGAGCGGATCGATGCCGATCCGGCACTCGCCGCCGGGCTCGATTGCGTGGCCGAGCGGTTCGCGGGCAAGCGGCTGATCCTCGTCACCACGCACCGGCGCGAGAATTTCGGCGGCGGGATGGAGAGCATCGCACGCGCGATCGGGCGGATCGCCGAGCGGCCCGACGTCGCCGTGCTGTTCCCGGTCCATCCCAATCCGAACGTGACCTCGGTGATGGACGCGGTTCTGGGGAAACGAGCCAATGTGGCTCGCATCGAACCGCTCGATTATCCGCATTTCATCCGTGCGCTGGGGATGGCGCATATCGCACTGACCGATTCGGGCGGGGTGCAGGAAGAGGCCCCTGCCCTTGGCAAGCCGGTGCTGGTGATGCGCGAGACGACCGAGCGGCCGGAGGGTGTCGCAGCGGGCACCGCGAAGCTGATCGGCTCCGACGAAGACCGGATCGTTTCCGAAATCTTCACCCTCCTCGACGACAAGCAGGCCTGGACCGCCATGGCCCGCGCCCACAATCCGTTCGGCGACGGCCATGCTGCGGTGCGGATTGCGGGGATCATCGCGAATGGTTTCGGACTCTGAGCTCAAGGTCGTCGTTCTTGGCCTCGGTTACATCGGCCTTCCCACCGCCGCGGTGATCGCGCGGACGGGCGTCAAGGTCCTGGGCGTCGACGTTACCGAAAGCGTCGTCGAGACGGTCAATTCGGGCAAGGTGCATATCGAGGAGGTCGATCTGGACGGCCTCGTCTCCGGCGTCGTGGCGCGCGGCAATTTGCGTGCATCGATGGTAATCGAGCCCGCCGACGTGTTCGTCATCGCGGTCCCTACCCCCTTCGCCGACGATCATCAGCCCAACATCGGCTATGTCCTCAAGGCGGCGACCACCATCGCGGCGGTGCTCAAGGCCGGCGACACGGTGATTCTCGAATCGACCTCGCCGGTCGGCACGACCGAGCAGGTCCGCGACCTCCTCGCTGAATTGCGACCCGATCTGAAGGTCCCCGGCCGCGCCGGTGAGAGCGCCGATATCGCAATCGCCTATTGCCCCGAACGCGTGCTGCCCGGCCGCATCCTCGTCGAGCTGATCGACAACGACCGCGTGATCGGCGGCATTACCCCGCGCTGCGCACGGAAGGCGCTCGCCTTCTATCGCCGTTTCGTGCGCGGCGCCTGCGTCACCACGACCGCACGCGCGGCGGAGATGACCAAGCTGACCGAAAATGCCTTCCGCGACGTCAACATCGCGTTCGCCAACGAGCTGAGCCTCGTCGCCGACACAATGGGAGTCGATGTGTGGGAGGTGATCCGCCTCGCCAACCGTCACCCGCGGGTCAACATTCTCTCTCCCGGTCCTGGTGTCGGCGGGCATTGCATCGCGGTCGATCCGTGGTTCCTGGTCAGCGCCGCCCCGCAAGAGACGCCGCTGATCCGCACGGCGAGGCTGGTCAACGACGGCAAGGTCGCGCATGTCGTCGCTCGGGCGGAGGAATTGATCTCCGCGCATCCCGGCGTGCCGGTCGCGTGCATGGGCCTGGCGTTCAAAGCAAATATCGACGATTTCCGCGAAAGCCCCGCGCTAAAGGTCGCCGAGGCGCTGGCCGCGCGGTTCGGCGAGCGCATCCGCATCGTCGAACCCTATGCCGCCGCCCTCCCCCCTGCCCTCGCCCGCCACGGCGCAAGCCTGATCGACCTCGACACCGCGATCGAGCGGTGCGGGATCATGATCGTGCTGGTCGATCACGAGTTGTTCAAATCGGTGCCGCTCGACGAGCGCGCCGACAAGCTGGTGTACGATACGCGCGGCATCTGGCCCGACCAGCCGGCGTGGTCCGCACAGCCACGCCCGGTGCGGCTCGCCGGTTGAATACCCGCGCGCTATGCCAGGCGCGCCGTCGGGAATGCGGTTTCGCTGCAACAAGTCGGGCGAAGGTGCGTTTCTGTTCGCCTTTTCATGTGGCGGAACCCGGCGGGGCGTGTAGAGCGTAGCGGTGATGTTGGGACTTTTCCGAAAGCGTCAGACGAACGAGCCCGCGATCCGGTCGATCCCCGAAGGCCAGCGCGTCTATGCGGTGGGGGACATTCACGGGTGTCTCGGGCTGGTCGACGACTTGATCGCCCAGATCGAGGCCGACGATCGCGCGCGCGGCAGCGCCCAGACGCAAATCGTCTTCCTTGGCGATCTTGTCGATCGCGGTCCCGATTCGGCGGGCGTGGTCGAACGGCTGATCACGCTTGCCGAGAGGCGCGACACTATTCGCTTCATCCTCGGCAATCACGAGGAAATCTTCTTGCGCGCGCTCGACGGCGACATGGAGTCGCTTCGGCTGTTCGTGCGGATCGGCGGGCGCGAGACGATTCTGAGCTACGGCGTTTCGGAGAGCGATTACGAAAGGACGGACTACGACGAGTTGCTCGCCCTGATGCAGACGCACGTACCGCTACGGCACATCGAGTTCCTCAAGAGCTTCGAAGACCGGATCGAGATCGGCGATTATGTCTTCGTCCATGCCGGGCTGAGGCCGGGCGTGCCGATCGAGGCGCAGCGGCGGTCGGACATGCGCTGGATCCGATCGAGCTTTCTCGACAGCGACCATGAATTCGGCAAGCTGGTGATCCACGGCCACAGCATCAGCGAGGACGTCGTCGTGCGCCCCAACCGCATCGGCATCGACACCGGCGCATTCGGCACCGGCCGGCTCACCGCGCTGGGACTCGAGGGCACCGACCGCTGGTTCCTTACTGCCGAGGCAGCGGCACCGACCGTGGCGGCGCTCGGCTGAGCCTCGCCGGCGCCTTGCCGGCCGGCCTTGCGGCCGGCTCTGCACACGCGGCGCCGGCGGCCGGCGGTTCGGTGGCGGCTTTTCTGGAGACGTTCAACTGGACGATCGCCAAGGTGGACCTGGGCAAGATCACTGGCTTGCCCGACGACGCGCTGCACGTCCTGTCGGGGATGCTGGTCCTGACGCTCGCCGCCTATATCCTCAGGCGTCCGCCCTGGACATGGCAGCCGTGGCTCGCGACCATCGTCGCGGAAGCGGTCAACGAAGCCTATGACCTGACCCAGACGGTCTTTCCGACCGACGAGGGCAATGTGCGCGCGTCGCTTCACGATTTCTGGCTGACGGTCACCTGGCCGACGCTGATCCTGCTGCTGTGGCCGCGCTTCATCAATTTGCAGCACGACGGCGGACCGCTCGCTCCGCTCAGGCGACTGTGGCATTCGCGCGAGTTCCTGATCGGCTTCGCTGCGGCGAGCTTGATCGGCCTCTTCGCCGCGATCCTCTTCTGGTAGGTAGGCAGGCACGATGAACCGATCGGATTCCGCCATTCTCGTCACCGGCGCGGCCGGGTTCATTGGCGCTGCGCTGACGCGCACCCTGCTCGAGCGCGGCGAGCGCGTGATCGGCATCGACAATTTCAACGATTATTACGACCCTGCGCTCAAACATGCGCGGATCGAGACGCTCACCGGCTTCGGGGATGCGTTCACGCTGCTGCCGCTCGATTTCGGCGATACCGCCGCGCTCGATGCCGCGCTGGAGGAGTATCGGTTCGACCGCATTGCCCATCTCGGCGCGCAGGCGGGGGTGCGCTATTCGCTGATCAATCCTCACGCCTACGCGCATTCGAACCTGACGGGACATCTCAACCTGCTCGAACTCGCGCGGCACCGGCGCGTGCGGCACATGGTCTATGCCTCCTCCTCGTCCGTCTATGGCGGCAACGACAGCTACCCGTTCCGCGTCGAGGACCGCGTCGATCACCCCGTTTCGCTCTATGCCGCGACCAAGAAGTCGAACGAGCTGATGAGCGAGGCCTATGCGCGTCTCTATCGAATCCCGCTGACCGGCCTCAGATTCTTCACCGTCTATGGGCCATGGGGGCGACCCGACATGGCACCATGGATCTTCACCAGCAAGATCCTCGCCGGGGAGCCGATCCCGGTGTTCAACCACGGCCGGATGCGGCGCGACTTCACCTTTATCGACGATATCATCGCCGGGGTCGTCGCCGCGCTCGATCATCCGCCGGCGGACGATGGGGTGGAAAAGGCCGGCGGCAGCAAAGAGCCGCATACACTCTACAATATCGGCAACAACCGCTCGGAGGAGCTCGGCCGCTTCATCGAGGTGATCGAGGCGGCGTGCGGGCGTCCCGCGGTGCGCGATTATCAGCCGATGCAGCCCGGCGATGTGGTGGCCACCGCCGCCGATGTCAGCGCGATCGAGCGCGACCTCGGCTATCGCCCGACCACCTCGATCGAGGTAGGGCTGCCGCGGTTCGTCGAATGGTATCGCGGGTATAACGGTCCCCGCTGACCTCAGCCCGCCGCCAGCCCCAGCCGCTCGCCGGCGTAAGCGCCGGAACGGATCGGCGTCCACCACCAGCCGTTGGCGAGATACCAGTCGATCGTCTTTTCGAGACCGCTCGCGAAACTCTCCCGGGCGCGCCAGCCGAGCTCTTGCTCGATCTTCGACGGATCGATCGCATAGCGGCGGTCATGCCCCGGCCGGTCGGCGACGAAGGTGATCAACGAGCGCCGCTTGCGCCCGTTGGCCAGCGGCGCGCGCGCGTCAAGCCCGTCGCAGATCGCGGCGACGACGGCGATATTGGCGTGCTCCTCGCGTCCGCCGATGGCGTAGCTCTCGCCGACCCGGCCATGGCTCACGACCGCGTCGAGCGCGCGGGCGTGATCCTCGACGTACAGCCAGTCACGGATATTGGCGCCGGCGCCATAGACCGGCAGCGGCTTGCCCTCGAGCGCGTTGAGGATGGTCAGCGGGATCAGCTTTTCGGGGAAGTGATAAGGGCCGTAGTTGTTCGAGCAGTTCGACAGCACCACCGGCAAGCCGTAGGTGGCGTGCCAGGCGCGGACGAAATGATCCGACGCCGCCTTCGACGCCGAATAAGGCGACGAGGGGTCGTAGGGCGTTTCCTCGGTGAACACGCCCTCATCGAACGGCAGATCGCCGAACACCTCGTCGGTCGAGACGTGGTGGAAACGGAAGCGCGTGCGGCGCTCGTCGGGCAGATCGCGCCAATAATCGAGCGCCGCCTGGAGCAGCCGGACGGTGCCGACGACATTGGTCTCGACGAAGTCCATTGGGCCGTCGATCGAGCGATCGACATGGCTTTCGGCGGCAAGATGCATGATCGCATCGACCGCCTCCTCGCGCAGCAGCCGCGCGACCAGCGCGCCGTCGCCGATGTCGCCGCGGACGAAGCGATAGTCTGGCGATTGCTCCACCTCGCGCAGAGACGCCAGCGTGCCGGCGTAGGTCAGTTTGTCGAGCACGACGACGCGGGTGTCGCCGCGCGCGGCCAGATGGCGCACCACCGCCGAGCCGATGAATCCCGCGCCGCCGGTGACGAGAATCGTCCGCCTCATGCCGCCGCCTCGACGCAGCGGCGAAGGTACGCGGCGTAGTCGGTCTTACCCATCGCCGCGGCGCGCGCGAGCAGATGGTCGGCGGGAACATAGCCCATATCGAAGGCGATCTCCTCAGGGCAGGCGATCTTGAAGCCCTGGCGCGATTCGATCGTGCGGACGAACGAGCCGGCGTCATGCAGGCTGGCGTGCGTACCGGTATCGAGCCAAGCATAGCCGCGGCCCAGCCGCTCGACTCGCAAGTCGCCGCGCCCGAGATAGGCGCGGATCACGTCGGTGATCTCCAGCTCGCCGCGCGGCGAGGGGCGGACCTGATGCGCAATATCGGTCACGTCGGAATCGAAAAAATAGAGCCCGGTGATCGCCCAGTCGGATTTCGGGCTCGCCGGCTTTTCCTCGACGCTGGTCGCCGCCATGGTCGCAGGATCGAAGGCGACGACGCCGTACCGTTCCGGGTCCTCGACACGATAGGCGAAGACGGTCGCGCCCCGCTCCTGCCGCGCCGCCGCCTGCGCCTTGCCCGACAGGCCGTCGCCGTGGAAGATGTTGTCCCCGAGGACCAGCGCGGCAGGCCCGCCGGCAAGGAAATCGGCGCCGATCAGGAATGCCTCGGCGAGCCCGTTGGGCTTCGGCTGCGCGGCATAGCGGATGTCGAGCCCGAACGCCGCGCCATTGCCCAGCAGCGCCTCGAACATCGGCAGGTCGCGCGGGGTCGAGATGATCAGCACCTCGCGGATGCCGCCGAGCATCAGCGTCGACAGCGGGTAGTAGATCATCGGCTTGTCGAACACCGGCAGCAGCTGCTTGGAGATCGACAGGGTCGCCGGATAAAGCCGCGTGCCGCTGCCGCCGGCCAGAATGATGCCCTTCATGGTACGCGTCGTGCCGTTTCGTTAGCGAATCGCGGGCGAGTTTAGCCGCGCACCCCTTCCCGAAACCCTAAGAGGGGCGAAGCGCGTCAGCGGAGCGGCTGGTTGCGGCTCGTGATCCAGGCCGGGACGATCGGCCGCTGCGTCTCCTGTGCGACGTGGTTTGCCTCCCGGCCGATCAGTTCGGCGCGCTTGCGCCAGGACAGGTGGGTGCTGCCCAACCCGCCCTGGTCGTCGAGCTTCGGCCCGTACGTCAGCCAGTATCGCACCGCGGCCTGCGGATCATAGCCGGCATTGGCCATCAGCGTGACGCTGAGGCGGTCAGCCTCGTTCTCGGTCTGCTTGAACAGCCGCGCGCTGCGCCCGAATCCCTTGAACAGCCCGCGATCGACATGAGCCGCGGTCAACCGGGCGGGATGATCGAGAACGATATGCGCCAGCTCGTGCGCGACGATCGACGCCAGTTCCTGATCGTCGCCGCCGACGAGGTTGATCAACGCCGAATCGACCTGGATGATCGTGCCGTCGGTGGCGGCATTGAGGTCGTCGCTGACGTCCGTCTCGGCATGTGCCAGGCATCCCTGAACAGGCGTGATCGTGGCGATCTGCGATTGCCCGGCCCGCCGAATCGTCAGCGTGATCGGTTCGGCCGGACCAAGTGCGTCGATCGCGGCGAGCGCCTCGACGCGGCTTTCGTCACCAGCGACTGCCTTGCCATCGATCGCGACGATCGAATCGTCGGGCAGGATGCCGGCGCGCGCTGCGGGGCTGCCGGCGACGACGCCCTCGACCGCGAGCGGCGATTCGAAGTGAAAGTGGCGGATGACCGCAGGGCGGATCGCGTCGTCGTACGCGGCGCTGGTATGCAGAACGAGGCCGGTGAGCGGGCCGTGTTTTTGACACAGCTCGTCGTTGGCACGAGCCAGGCGAAACAGCACGCTCGCCAGCCGGATATCGGCCTGTCGCAACCCCTCCATGCGCGCGGTCAACGCGTCCTGCTGCTGCGCGAACGCCGGCGCCAGGATCAGGAAGGCCGAAAAAAACAGCGGTTTTCCAAACAGTCTGGCGAACATCGATCCCTAATTCGTCTTTACCGAGCCAGCCGCTTCAACGGCGCATAAAGGCTCTTCTTTTTCCTCGTGTTACCCAAAGGCAACGGTTTCAGCGGAACCGGCGTCGCCCGCAATTCGTTCTGGACGCGGCGTCGGAGGCACGGTAGTAGCGAAATCCAGAAAAGTCATCGGCTTGGGCAGGCTCTATTGAGCAGCCGCAGCAAAAGGGTGGTTGTCTTTCTGATCGAATCGGCTATCAGTCGGTGCAAATTGGAATTCAGCGAGGAGAACTGGAATGAACGTTGGTAAGGTACTCTTGGGGGCGGGCGCGGTCGTAGGCCTGCTTTCGTCCACGGTCGCGATGGCTACGACGACCCGGTCGGCGGCTGCGCTTCCGAGCGTTCAGGCAGTCAACGCGCCGGTCAACGGTGTGCGTGCCTCGACCACGCTGCGTCACAAGAGCTCGCAGTCGGACGAGTCGGCGGCCGGCACCTACATCGTCGGCGGCCTCGCTGCGGCGGCGGTGATCGCGGGCATCGTGGTCGTCGCCAGCGACGACAACAACAATCCGTCCAGCGCGGGCTGATTGTTCGATACCTGATCGAAAGGCCCCGCCAACGAACGTTGGCGGGGCTTTTTGTTTGTCTGCGATCAGAGGCCGGCAGACGCGATACCCCGGCGGATCGCTAGTCATATCGTAAGCCGAAGCGGCGATGCCTTGAGCAGGTCTCAGGTCCGGGTCGCCGCAATCGCCTGCAACACCTTCGGCGCGAGATCCCGGCGACAGACCAGCAGGTCCGGCAATTTCGGGTCCTCTCCATTGTAGCGCAGCCGTCCGCCGTCGATCCGCGAGGCGTGCAGCCCGAAATGCCCGGCGACCGCCGCGGGCGCGCAATTGTCCCATTCATACTGGCCGCCCGCATGCAGGTAGATGTCGGCATCGCCCGCAACGACCTGCATCGTCTTCGCTCCCGCGGAGCCCATCGGAACGACTTCGGCATCGAGCGCGCGCGCCACGTCCAGGGCGATCTCCGGCGGTCGCGACCGGCTGACGAGCATCCGCGGTCGCATCCGCGGCGCGGACGGCGCAATCGGCCGGTCGCCGGTCGCGTACACCGCGCCGAGGCTAGGCAACGCAACCGCACCGATCGCCGCCGCGCCGTCGATCGCCAGCCCGATATGGACCGCCCAATCGTCGCGCCCTTCCGAATATTCGCGAGTCCCGTCGAGCGGATCGACGATCCACACGCGGCGGGAGGCGAGCCGGGTACGGTCGTCGCGCGACTCCTCCGACAGGATCGAATCCGCGGGCCGTGCGGCACGAAGCCGCGCGAGGATCAGCTCGTTGGCCTCGCGATCGCCGCGCGCGCCCAACTCGCGCCCCGTCGCGATGCTGCTGTCGCGCAACCGGCACAGCAGCGCACCGGCTTCCTCGGCGATCGCCCTGGCAAGCTCGGCGTCCGTCACGCGCGGTCGCCCGACAGCGCAAGAAGATGATCGACGATCCGTTCCGCCGCATCCTCAGGGCTTATCCGCTTGGTATCGATATGCACATCGGGTAATACCGGCGGCTCATAGGGGCTGTCGATGCCGGTGAAGTTCTTGAGCTGACCGGCGCGCGCCTTGCGATACAATCCCTTCACGTCGCGCGCCTCGGCAACGTCGAGCGGAGTGTCGACGAAGATTTCGACGAACTCGCCCTCGGCAAGCATCGCGCGTACCAGCTCGCGCTCGGCGCGGAACGGCGAAATGAACGCGGTCAGCACGATCAGGCCGGCATCCGCCATCAGCTTCGCAACTTCGCCCACCCGGCGGATATTCTCGATCCGGTCGGTCTCGGTGAAGCCCAGGTCCTTGTTGAGCCCGTGGCGGATGTTGTCGCCGTCGAGCAGGAAACTGTGCTTGCCCAGTGCGTGCAGCTTCTTCTCGACCAGATTGGCGATGGTCGATTTGCCCGAACCCGACAGGCCGGTGAACCACAGCACCCGGGGCTGCTGACTCTTCTGCGCGGCATGGGCTTCGCGACTGATTTCGACCGCCTGCCAGTGAACGTTCTGGCTCCGCCGCAGCGCGAAGTCGAGCATACCCGCGGCGACCGTCGCGTTGGTCGCCTTGTCGATCAGAATGAACCCGCCGAGGTCGTGGCTATCGACATAGGGTTCGAACACCAGCCGACGATCGGTATAAACCTCCGCGACGCCGATGTCGTTGAGCTCCAGCGTCTTGGCAGAAAGTTGCGCCATCGTATTGACATCGATCGTATGTTTCGGCGGCTGTACCGTCGCGCTGACAGTCTGCGCGCCGAGCTTGAGCCAATAGGCGCGGCCCGGCTGCAGTGCGTCCTCCGCCATCCAGACGATCGTCGCCTGGAACTGATCCGCGACGTGCGGCGGCGCGTCGGCGACCGCAATGACATCCCCGCGCGAGCAGTCGAGTTCGTCCGTCAGGCACAGCGTCACCGACTGGCCCGCGACTGCTTCATCGCGATCGCCTTCGAAGGTCACGATGCGCGAGATCGTCGTGGTCCGGCCCGACGGCAGCACGCGCACCGCATCGCCCGGCCGGACGGTGCCGCCGGTTACCAGCCCGGCAAAGCCGCGGAAATCGAGATTGGGCCGGTTGACCCATTGCACCGGCATCCGGAACGGCTTGGCGCGATCGGCTTCGGTGTCCACCTCGACGGTCTCGAGATGCTCGATCAGCGTCGGCCCGCCGTACCACGGTATCGCCGCAGACCGTTCGGCGATATTGTCGCCGCGCAGCCCCGACAGCGGGATCGCCGTAAAGCCGTTGATGCCGATGCTCTCGGCGAACGTGCGGTAATCGGCGACGATCGCGTCGAAAACGCCGCGATCGTAACCGACCAGGTCCATCTTGTTCACGGCGAGCACGATGTGCCGGATACCGATCAGATGCGCGAGGTAACTGTGCCGCCGAGTCTGAGTCAGCACGCCCTTGCGCGCGTCGATCAGGATGACGGCGAGGTCGGCGGTCGAAGCGCCGGTCACCATATTACGGGTGTATTGCTCGTGCCCCGGCGTGTCGGCGACGATGAACTTACGTTTCTCGGTCGCGAAGAAGCGATAGGCGACGTCGATCGTGATGCCTTGCTCGCGCTCGGCGGCGAGGCCGTCGACCAGCAAGGCGAAATCGATTTCCTGCCCCTGGCTGCCGGCGCGTTTCGAATCGGATTCGAGCGCGGCGAGCTGGTCTTCGAAGATCATCTTCGAATCGTAGAGCAATCGCCCGATCAACGTCGATTTGCCGTCGTCGACCGAGCCGCAGGTCAGGAAGCGCAGCATCGACTTCGACTGATGCAGCGCGAGATAGGCGTCGATGTCCTCGGCGATCAGCGCATCGACCTTGTAGCGGGGTTCGGCGGAGGTCATCAGAAATACCCCTCCTGCTTCTTCTTTTCCATGCTGGCGGCCTGGTCGTGATCGATCGCGCGGCCCTGGCGTTCGGAGGTGGTGGTGAGCAGCATTTCCTGGATGACGGCGCTGAGGTCCGCCGCCTCGCTCTCGACGGCACCGGTCAGCGGATAGCAGCCCAAGGTGCGGAAGCGGATCGAGCGCGTCACCGGCTGCTCGCCGGGCTCGAGTCGGAAGCGATCGTCATCGACCATCAGGATCAGCCCGTCGCGCTCCACCGTCGGACGCGGCGCGGCGAAATAGAGCGGCACGATCTCGATCCCTTCGAGCTGGATATATTGCCAGATGTCGAGCTCGGTCCAATTGCTGAGAGGGAAGACGCGGATGCTCTCGCCCTTGGCTTTGCGGGCGTTATAGACGCGCCAAAGCTCGGGCCGCTGCGCCTTGGGATCCCAGCGATGGCTGGCGGTACGGAATGAGAAGATACGCTCCTTGGCGCGGCTCTTCTCCTCGTCGCGCCGCGCGCCGCCGAACGCCGCGTCGAATCCGTACTTGTCGAGCGCCTGCTTCAATCCTTCCGTCTTCCACATGTCGGTGTGGCGGCCGCCATGGTCGAACGGATTGATGCCGAGCGCCTTCGCCTCCGGGTTCTGGTGGACGATCAGCTCCATCCCCGCCTCGCGCGCGGCGCGGTCGCGCAATTGGTACATCGCGCGGAATTTCCACGTCGTATCGACATGGAGCAGCGGAAACGGCGGCGGCGCGGGATAGAAGGCCTTGCGCGCCAGGTGCAGCATGACGGCCGAATCCTTGCCGACCGAATAGAGCATCACCGGCTTGTCGGCCTCCGCGACCACCTCGCGCATGATATGGATGCTCTCGGCCTCGAGCCGCTGAAGGTGCGTAAGAGCGGCGGTCATGGCTTTCCCCATCCCGCCCGGCCTTGCTGTTGATCGTTCCCGATCCGGCGCGCCACGATCGATCTCCCAATCCTATGAACGCGCCCAGCACGCGTTTTACCGCATCCACTCTAGCGATCAACCGGGATCATGTTGCAAAGCAAAAACTAGGGTTGTCCCAAGCCGACGCTGGGCCTAGTTTCCGCGCCGGGTCGCCGTTCGCGTACAAGAGGTTTCGAGATGAATCTGGAACCGGGCAGAATTGGCGTAACGATACCGTCGACAACGACGCCCGCGATGCGCCGCTGGCAGCCGAGACATCTCACCTTGAGGGTGCGCTTGCTGCTCTACACGCTCGTGCTCGACTTGGTCTGTATTGCCGCGTGCTTTGCGATCGCCCCCGCGCTCCATGCCGGACAATATTCGGGCAGCAGACTCGATATGGTTTTGGCGGTACTACTGCCGATCTACCTCTTTTCGGCAATCGAGCTCGATGCCTATGGCGCGGAATTGATGCTCGATCGCTATGGCGCGGCCGCGCGCGGCGTAAAGGCGTTCGTCGTCGCGTTCAGTTTTCTCGTACTGGCCGCCTTTGCGCTGAAGACCAGCGAGAGTCTGTCGCGTCTGACGATTGCGATCGGCGCGATCCTGTCGATAGCGACCATGGCCGCTGCGCGCTTCTATTTCGCCAAACATGCCGCCGCGATCCTGGGCGGCAACCCGTTCAGCGCGGTGCTTCTCCGCGACGGTGACGGCCCCGTTCCACCGGGAGAGTTCTCGGTCGTCATCGCGGCGGAAGCGGGCTTCGATCCCGACCGGCACGATCCCGACATGTACGATCGCCTCGCCAAGGCGTTGGGGGGCGCGGATCGCGTCGTCGTCGTCTGCCCGCCGGAGCGGCGACTTGCCTGGGCGCATGCGTTGAAGGGCGCCAACGTCCAGAGCGAATTGCTGATGCCCGAGCTCGCCGATTTCGCTCCGATGGGAGTCGCTCGACAGGGCGACGACACGACGCTGATCGTGTCGAACGGACCGCTCGGCCTTGCCGATCGCTTGGTCAAGCGCGGTTTCGATACCGCCGTCGCCAGCCTGACGATCCTGTTCTTCTCACCGATCCTGCTGGCCGTCGCGATCCTCATCAAACTGGACAGCCCCGGCCCGGTGTTTTTCCGGCAGACCCGGATCGGCCGCGGCAACGAGAAATTCCGGATGCTCAAATTCCGCAGTATGCGGCTGGATGCCTGTGATGGTGCGGGCGATCGCTCGACCAGCCGCGACGACGATCGCATCACGCGGCTCGGCCGCTTCATCCGAATGACCAGCATCGACGAGCTACCGCAGCTGTTCAACGTGCTCAAGGGCGACATGAGCATCGTGGGGCCGCGGCCGCACGCGCTCGGTTCGCGCGCCGAAGACAAATTGTTCTGGGAAATCGACGAGCGCTACTGGCACCGCCACGCCGCCAAGCCGGGGCTCACCGGCCTGGCTCAGGTCCGTGGCTATCGCGGCGCGACGGTGCATGAGCACGATCTTGTCAACCGGCTGCAGGCGGACCTCGAATATCTCGATCACTGGACGATCTGGAAGGATCTGAAGATTATCCTGCAGACGTTCCGAGTGATCTTCCACCGCAACGCCTATTGAGGCAGCGCCCGGGCCGATTTTCGTCCGGCTCGGCATCTCCGGTCGATTGCGATCAGATCGACTTACCGGATTTCGTTCCCGCCGAGCGAAGCGGGAATTCACTTCGGCCGCGCTCGAATCGAGCGGGCCATTGTGGTCCTAACGGGCTCTAGCGCTCGGCCGCTTCGCGCCGCGCGCTGATGATCGTCACCGGCGAGGTCGGCACCTCGCCCTTGAACGAGCCGCGTACGGTCGCTTCCGGATCGACCGGCGCATCCATGATCCGCGTCACCACGTCCATGCCCGAGACGACATGGCCGAACGCGGCATAGCCGAGGTTGTCGCCCGACCTGGACGGGTCGGCGTCGAACGACGGTCGCTGGTCGCCCACCATGACGGTGAACTCGCCCTGCGCCGTGCCGGGTTCGCGCCGCGCGATCGACAGCGTGCCGTCGACATGGTGGAGGCCCGTCACCGTCGTCGGCTCGTGCTTGATCGGCGGCAGGACGCGCTTGGGATCGCCGTTCACGCCGAACTGGACGAAGCCGAAATGGTCCTGGACCTTGACTGTGCGGTAGAAGGTCACGCCGTCGAGCTTGTGCTGGTCGACATAGGCGAGGAAGTTGTTCGCGGTGATCGGCGCGTGGACGGTATCGACCTCCACGACGATCGGCCCGGCGGTGGTCTCGATATCGACTCGGGGCAATGCGGGACTCGGGGCCGCAGCGGGCGCGGCCTGGATGGCCAGAGCGATCGCGAGTGCCGCACCGGCCATCAGCCGAGCGCCTTCCTGAGGAGTTCGTTGACGACCTGCGGATTGGCCTTGCCGCCCATCGCCTTCATCGTCTGGCCGACGAAGAAGCCGAACAATTTGTCCTTGCCGCCGCGATAATCGGCAACCTTGTCCTCGTTGGCGGCCATCACGTCGGCGATCACCTTTTCGATCGCGCCGGTGTCGCTGGTCTGCTTGAGCCCGCGGTCCTCGACGATCTTCGCCGGATCCTCGCCGCTTTCGAGCATGATCTCGAACACCTGCTTGGCGAGGCTGCCCGACAGCGTTCCGTCGGTGACGAGACCAAGCAATTCCGCCGCCTGCGACGGGGTTACCGGGCTTTCCTCGATCCCCTTGCCAAGCCGGTTGAGCGCGCCGAACAGCTCGGAGGCGACCCAGTTGGACGCCTGGACCGGCTGCGCCCCCGCGTCGAGCAGCGTGTCGAACCAGCGTGCCGTCTCGACCTCGGCGGTCAGCACGCCGGCATTATAGGGCGTGATCCCCAGCCCTTCGTAGCGCGCGCGCTTGGCGTCGGGCAGTTCGGGCAGGCTGGCGCGGCATTCGTCGAGGAACGCGTCGTCGAGTTCGAGCGGCAGCAGGTCGGGGTCGGGGAAATAGCGGTAATCGTGCGCGTCCTCCTTCGACCGCATCGGTCGTGTCGTGCCGCTGTCGGGATCGTAGAGCCGCGTTTCCTGCACGATCGTGCCGCCACCTTCGAGGACATCGACCTGGCGATTGGCCTCGTGCTCGATCGCGGCCATGACGAAGCGCACCGAATTGACGTTCTTGGTCTCGGTCCGCGTGCCGAACGGCTGGCCGGGCTTGCGCACGCTGACGTTGACGTCGGCGCGCATCGATCCTTCCTCCATATTGCCGTCGCACGAGCCGACGTAGCGGAGGATCGACCTCAGCTTCCTGAGATAAGCTCCTGCTTCGGCAGGCGAACGCATATCTGGCCGGCTGACGATCTCCATCAGCGCGACACCCGACCGGTTGAGATCGACATAGGAACGCGTCGGATGCTGGTCGTGCATCAGCTTCCCAGCGTCCTGCTCGACGTGAATGCGCTCGACGCCGATCCGCTTGGCCGCGTCATCGACCTCGATTTCGACCGAACCTTCCCCGACAAGCGGGTGGTAAAGCTGCGAAATCTGGTACCCCTGCGGCAGGTCCGCGTAGAAATAGTTCTTCCGATCGAACCGCGACCATTTGTTGATCCCAGCATCAATCGCCATGCCGGTGCGTACCGCCTGGCGGATGCACTCGCGGTTGGGCACCGGCAGCATCCCCGGCATCGCCGCATCGACCAGGCTGACTTGCGTGTTCGGCTCCGCTCCGAACGCAGTCGAGGCACCTGAGAACAGCTTGGCGTTCGACGTGACCTGCGCGTGGACCTCGAGGCCGATCACGACCTCCCATTCGCCGGTGGCGCCCTGAATACGATAGGTGGAGGTCGATGCGTCAGTCATTGTCGGTCTCGGGAGTGATGAGCATAAGCTTGGGAAAATACGTGCGATAGAGACGGGTGTCGCGGGTAATCAACGCTCGTCCAGCATGATCGGCATGGGCTCCGATCAGGAAATCGGCCAGAATCTTCTTCCGGTCGGAGGCGGCGCGGCGATGATTGCGAAATAATTGGCCAGCGGAGAACGCTGCTTCAATCGGCAAATCCTCGATAATGAGATCGAGCATGTCGAACGTCATTTTCAATTCATCGAGATCGGCAAAGCGTCCCGCACATTCGGCAACGACGATTGCGCTGACTGCCACGGTGTCGTCCTGAGCCGCCGAGGCGATCTGCTCGTTCGACCAGCCGAACCATTCCGCGTCGCGCTCGAGCACATCGATGATGACGTTCGAATCGAGAAAGATCACGGCAGATCGTCATAGGGGCCGCGAATCTCGGCCATATAGCCTTCGGTCGATTGGCCCGTGGAGTATTTCCCCGCAATCGCGTCGATCGCCGCAAGGATGCGTTCCTTGCGCTGCTCGCGAGTCTCGTTTGCCAGCCGCGCCTTTCGCGAAGGCAGCACGACTGCCTCACCACGATCGTTGATGCCGACTGTCACCGCTGCACCGGGCACCAATCCGACGCGATCACGGATTGCCTTGGGAATCAGCACTTGCCCCTTGCTCGTCATATTGACGTCTGCGGTATCGGCGATGGGCTTGTGAATATTCATTGGAAGACTCCAGTGTTACCAAGGTAACACCTCAGCTTCCGAATGTCCATCACCACCACGCCTCCGGCCGCGCAGTGAAGCCGGCGCGTTCTTCGATGGCGAATCCGGCGTTGAGTACGCCCTGCTCGTCGAGCGGTTTGCCGATGATCTGCAAACCCAGCGGCAGGCCCTGTTTGTCGAGGCCGCCCGGCACGCTCATCGCCGGCAATCCCGCGAGCGAACTCGGCACGGTGAAGACGTCGTTCAGATACATCGCGATCGGGTCGGCGCTCTTCTCGCCCAGCGCGAACGCAGCCGACGGGGCGGTCGGAGTGAGCAGCAGATCGCAACTCTCCCACGCCGCCTCGAAATCGCGCGCGATCAGCGCGCGGACCTTCTGCGCCTGAGTGTAATAAGCGTCGTAATAACCCGCCGATAGCACATAGGTGCCGATCATGATGCGGCGCTTGACCTCGTCGCCGAATCCTTGAGCGCGCGTCGCCGCATACATTTCCCGCAGGTTGGCCCCGTCAGGCAGATCGCGCAGGCCGTAGCGCACGCCGTCGTAGCGCGCGAGGTTCGACGAGGCCTCGGCCGGCGCGATGATGTAATAGGCGGGCAGCGCGTAGCGGGTGTGCGGCAGCGACACTTCGACGATTTCGGCGTCCGCGTCCCTCGCCCAGTCGATCCCCTGTTGCCACAGCGCCTCGATCTCGGCGGGCATCCCATCGACTCGATATTCCCTGGGGATGCCGATCTTCTTCCCCGTCAGATTACCTGACAGGTTCGCTTCCCACTGCGGCACCTCGAGATTGAGCGAGGTCGCGTCCTTGGGATCGAAGCCCGCCATCGCCTCGAGCATGATCGCGCAATCGCGCACGTCACGCGCCATCGGCCCCGCCTGATCCAGCGACGAGGCGAACGCCACCACCCCCCAGCGCGAACAGCGGCCGTAGGTCGGCTTGATCCCGGCGATCCCGGTGAACGCTGCGGGCTGGCGAATCGAGCCGCCGGTGTCGGTGCCGGTCGCCGCCGGACAGAGGCGCGCCGCGATCGCCGCCGACGAGCCGCCCGACGATCCCCCCGGCGCGAGCGGTGCATTGCCGCCGTCGCTGCGCCGCCACGGCGAGACGACGTTGCCGAACGCGCTCGTCTCGTTCGACGAGCCCATCGCGAACTGGTCCATGTTGAGCTTGCCCAACATCCCCGCGCCTGCATTCCACAGATTCTGCGAGACCGTCGATTCGTACGGGGGGGTGAAACCTTCGAGGATATGACTCGCCGCGGTGGTCGCGACGCCCTTGGTGCAGAACAGGTCCTTCATGCCGATCGGCACCCCGGCGAGCGGCTTCAACGCCTCGCCCGCCGCGCGCGCCGTGTCGGCGGCGTCCGCGGCCGCGAGCGCGTGCTCGGGGGTTTCGACAAGGAACGCGTTCAACTCGCCGGCCTTGCTCACCTTGGCGATAAACGCATCGGCCACCTCGCGCGCAGAGAACGCACCTGAGCACACGCCATCGCGGATCGCCGCGACGCCGAGATCGGTAAGGTCGGTCATGCCCGTGCTCCTATGCAAACAGGAGCCCAGGGGAACGGGGCGCCACACGCGCGGCTCTGGATTCCCGCTTTCGCCGGGAGGATCGAACGATGCCGTACCGCCGTCATTCGATCACCTTGGGAACGGCGAAAAACCCATGCTCTGCCTGCGGCGCATTGGCCAGCACGGCATCGCGAACCCCGCCGTCGGTGACGACATCCTCGCGCAGCCGCAAGTGATTGGGAATCACCGCGGTCATCGGCGCGACGTCGCGCGTATCGACTTCGCCCAATTGCTCGATCCAACCCAGGATGTTGCCGAGCTCGGGCGCGAGCCGGCCGGCTTCCTCGTCGGTGATCGCGATGCGTGCGAGGCTCGCGATCCGCTTCACGGTTGCGGTATCTACGGACATTGGGCGCGGCTAGCACCGGCCGGCACGCCAAGGCAATGGCCTTGGCACAATTGCAACCGCCGCCGGCATCATGCACGAAACACCCTCGCCAGCGACGCAATCCTGCTGCATTGCCCCAAGGGAGGCCCGATTGGCCCGCAAGTTCCTCTATCTGGTCGCCGTCCTGATCATGCTGACGATCGCCGCCGCCTTCGCCTATCGCTTGTTCGGGGTGCAGCTGATGCGCTCGGCAATGGTGCCCTCGGGCCGGTTCGAGGCGCAGCCGGCGATCGCACCCAGCGTTTATGCCAGCCGCGGAATGTGGCTGGCACGACCCGACATTCCGCGCAATCCGGCATTGTGGACGCCGACGGGCTACAAGCCTGATCCTGAGGCCGAGGCCGCGGTGTTCTTCATCCACCCGACGTCGTATCTCAGCCGCGCACGCTGGAACGCGCCGCTCGACGACGCCGAGGCCAATGCCCGCGCCGCACTGTTCCTGCGCGGCCAGGCGAGCGCGTTCAACGGCGCCGGCGCGATCTGGGCGCCGCGCTATCGCCAGGCGACGTTCGGCGCGTTCTTGACCGACAGCAAGGAGGCGCTTGCGGCGCGAGCGCTCGCCTATCACGACGTCGCTGCCGCGTTCGATGAATTCCTGCGGGAGATCGGCCCCGACCGCCCGATCATCCTCGCTGGGCACAGCCAGGGCGCACTGCACCTCACTCACTTGCTCCACGACCGAATCGCGGGCACGCCGCTCGCAAAGCGGGTGGTCGCCGCCTATGTCGTCGGCTGGCCGGTTTCGAAGGCCGCCGACCTTCCTGCTCTCGGCCTACCCCAATGCATGACGCCCGCGCAGACCGGCTGCATTCTGTCGTGGCAGACCTTCGCCGAGCCGGCCGATCCGTCGCTGATCTTCGACGCGTTCGACGCGACCGAGGGCTTCACCGGGGCGCCACGCAAGGGCACCGCGCTGGTCTGCACTAACCCGCTGACCGGGACACCTGGAGCCGCCGCGCCGGCGAGCGCCAATCTGGGCACACTCTATCCGTCGGCCGATCTCACCACCGCCACGATCGTGCCTGGTCGCGTACCGGCGACGTGCGAGGGGCGCGGCATCCTGTCGATCGGCACACCGCCCGATCTGGTCGGCAACTATGTGCTTCCGGGCAACAACTACCACGTATTCGACTATTCGTTGTTCTGGGCGAATATTCGTGCCGATGCCGCGCGTCGGCTGGCGGCGTTCGCAAGACGCTGAGCGTCGGTTCATTTACTCGCAAGATCGTTGCGTCGGGCCTCCGTTGGGCTCACGCTCGCAACGCCATACCGGTTTTTCCATTGACGGCGCCAAACCAATCGCGAGTTCGGGCACACTGTTTCAATTTCATGTGACGACAGGAGAGAATGATGATTCGTTTCGGTACATCCACGGCGCTGCTTGCGGCGTGCGCGCTGGGCGCCACGGGCGCGCTGGCGCAGAGCACCGCGCCGCAGGCCGACACGCCTCCGACCCAAGGCACCGCGCCCCAGACCGCTGCTCCGACGACGACGGCGCCCGCCGCCTCGTACACCGACACCGACGTGGACGAATTCGCAACGGCGGCGATCGCGGTGCAGAAGATCCAGCAGGACTCGGCCGTTCCCGACGCCGACAAGCAGACCAAGATGGCTGCCGCAGTCAAATCATCGGGCTTAACCCCCGACAAGTTCAACGCGATCGCCCGCGCCTCGCAGGCCGATCCGGCGCTGATGAAGCGGATTCAGACCGCCGCCGCCTCGAAGATGCAGGCGGCGCCGACCACTGCTCCGGGCACGGACGATACGGGCGCCTCGAGCGACGCTTCGGGCGCGACCGGCGGATAAGCCCGCCTCGAAAGAGCGCCCGGCCCCGTTTGGCCGGGCGCTTTTCTGCGTTCCCCTTCCCGGCTATGCCGGGGCGATGATCACCACCGATCGCGCGGCGTTCCGCGCCGCTTTGCCCGACGGCGGGCGACTGATCGGCCTCGACGTGGGCACCAAGACAATCGGCGTCGCGCTGTGCGACGCTGGCTGGCATTTCGCGAGTCCTGCCGAACTCATCCGCCGCAGCAAATTCCAGAAGGACAAGCTCGCGCTCGCCGCGATCATCGCCGCGCAAGCGGTGACGGGCGTGGTGATCGGTCTCCCGCTTAACCTCGACGGTAGCGAGAGTCCGCGCAGCCAGTCGAGCCGCGCCTTCGCGCGCAACGTGGCGGATTGGGGCCTGCCGGTTCTGTTGTGGGACGAACGCTGGTCGACTCAGGCGGTGACGCGCACGCTGATCGAACAGGACGCAAGCCGTGCGCGCCGCGCCGAGCTGGTCGACAAGATGGCGGCCGCCTACATCCTGCAAGGCGCGATCGACGCGCTAACCGCGGGCTAGTCCGCGGTCGTCGGGTCGATTATCGCGCGCACCGGTGAAATGCGGTTGGCCGGAAAGCCCGTCGCCTCCGCGTGCTGACGAATCAGCGCCTCGCTCGGCGCGCGATAGATGCAGTAAATCTTGTCGTCGGTCACATAGCTGTGAACCCATTGGATTTCCGGCCCCAAATCGCGCAATACGCTGCACGATTGCTGGGACGCGCCTTTGAGCTCCGCCGGGGCGAGGCTGCCGGCGCCCGGCATCTCGCGCTCAATCACGAATTGCGGCATGATCCGCCTCCTGTCACGGACCGCAGAGACTGCGCCAGCGCCGCGGAGTTTTCTTGCACGGTTACGACATCGGCGATTCCCGATGTTGCGATGCACAAATTCCGGTTGAACTCGGCGCACCGGCACCTATTTTCTCGGCCATGGAAGCGAGCCGGATCGTTTTGGAAGCCATCGCCACGCGCAAGTGCCTCGAAGGCACCTACAATCGCATGGCGGTCAAGCTCGCCCCCCACGTCCTCTACACGCGTCACGACGAGCTCTATGTCGATGCGGTGACGATCGAGCGCGACGGCCGGCCGCCGCGCGAGGTGAAGATCGGCTCGTTCAAACTCACCGGCATACGGGAGCCGCGGGTCGGTGCCGACTCGTTCGAGCCGCAAGCGATCTTCGATCCATCCGACGAGCGTTACACGGGCGTTACCCTATTCGCAGTCTGAGCTGCTTGCGCAGCTGTGCTCCGGGCGCTACGCGAACGCTTTAATGCCAATGTCCGACCATAGACCCGCCGCCCAGATCCCGGGCGGCGCCGTGTTCCCGCACCGGCACCTTGTCGGGATCGGCGGGCTCCAGCCGCACGAGATCATGTTCCTGCTCGACGAGGCGGAGCAATGGGTCGACTGGAACCGTCGCCACGCCAAGAGCCAGCATCCGCTCGACGGGCTCACCCAGATCAACGCCTTCTTCGAGAATTCGACGCGGACGCTCCTGTCGTTCGAGATCGCGGGCAAGCGGCTCGGCGCCGATGTCGTCAACATGCATGCGGCGCAAAGCTCGGTGAAGAAGGGCGAGACGCTGATCGACACCGCGATGACCTTGAACGCAATGCGCGCCGACGTGATCGTCATCCGCCACATGGCGAGCGGAGCCGTGCAGTTGATCGCCGACAAGGTCGATTGCGCGGTGCTCAATGCCGGCGACGGCGCGCACGAGCATCCCACCCAGGCCTTGCTCGACGCACTCACCATCCGCCGCCGCCGCGGCAGCGTTGCCGGGCAGCGCGTGGTGATCTGCGGCGACCTGCTCCACAGCCGCGTTGCCCGGTCCAATATTCTCGCCCTGACCGCGCTCGCCGCCGAGGTCCGCGTCTGCGCGCCCTCGACGCTGATGCCGCCCGCCATCGAGCGGATGGGGGTCACGCCGTTCACCGATTTCGATACCGCACTGGACGGCGCCGACGTCGTGATGATGCTCCGCCTCCAGAACGAGCGGATGAACGGCGGCTTCATTCCCTCGACGCGCGAATATCATCTGCGTTACGGCCTGACGCTCGAACGGTTGGCGCGCGCCAAGCCCGACGCGCTGGTGATGCACCCCGGCCCGATGAACCGGGGGGTCGAGATCGCCTCGAACGTCGCCGACCACGCCGAACGATCCGCGATCACCGAACAAGTCGAAATGGGCGTCGCCGTCCGCATGGCCTGCCTCGACGTGCTGACCCGCCGCGCGCGCGGCGTGGAGGGCTGGGCATGAGCCGTTCGCTCGCGTTCCTCAACGCCGAACTGGCCTGTCCCGAAGGCGGCGTCGCTGCCGGCGGCCTCCTGGTCCGCGACGGTGCGATCGCCGCGGTCGGAGCGTTCGACGTGCCCGCCGATGCCGAGGCGATCGACTGCAAGGGGCGGATGCTCGCGCCGGCGATCGTTGATCTCGGCGTGTTCGCGATCGACCTCCAGGCGTTCCATGCCGGCGGCATCGTCCGCGTCGGGCTGATGCCCGATCAGTCGCCGGTGCTCGATGACCCCGGCGTAGTCCAGCGCGCGGCGCTGATCGGCAAACCCAAGCTGTGGATTCATCCGCTTTCCGCCGCGACCAGAGGGCTGGCCGGCAGCGATCTTGCGGAAATGGCGATCAACAAGGGCGCCGGCGCGCGCGCGGTCGCGACCGGGCGCCGCTGGATCGCCGACTCGGGCGTGATGCGCAAGGTGCTCGCTTATGCGCGCGACCTCGATCTTGCGGTGATCAGCCATGCTGAGGATGGCGGCCTCGCCGCGCACGCGGTCGCTACCGCCGGAGAAACGGCGACCCGCCTCGGCCTTCCTGCGGCGCCGGCCCTTGCCGAGCCGCTGGCGATCACCCGCGATCTGATGCTTGCCGAGGAAACGGGCGCACGGCTGCACATCCGCCAGGTGACGACCGCGCAGGGTTTCGAGCTGGTCCGCGCGGCCAAACGGCGTGGGGTCCGCGTGACGTGCGGAATCACGCCGGCGCACCTGCTGCTGAGCGACATCGCGATGACCGATTTCCGCACCTTCGCGCGCCTCTCGCCTCCGCTGCGGAGCGAGGACGACCGCAAGGCCGCGCTGGCGGCGGTCGCCGACGGCACGATCGACGTGCTGTCTTCGGGCCACGATCCGCGGGGTCCTGAGGAGAAGCGCCTGCCGTTCACCGACTCATCGCCTGGCGCGGCCAATGCGGAGCTGCTGCTGCCGCTTGCGCTTGGGCTGGTGCGCGACGGCCTACTGACCCTCGAGCGGCTGGTCGCGTTGCTGGCCGCCAATCCGGCGAAGGTGCTCGGGCTCGATACCGGCAGGCTTGCCGTCGGGATGCCGGCCGATTTGATGCTGGTCGACCGCGATGCGCCCTGGCGGATCGATGCCGGCCATATGCGTGCCAAGGCCGGCAATACGCCGTTCGACGGGCTGCCTGTTCAGGGCAAGGTGCTCAAGCTGTTCAAGGGCGGCGCGGCGCTGGTTTAGGCGGCACTTACCGCGAGGCCAGCTCGGTCCCCTTGTTCACCCATTGCGCGACCTGATCGCCGGCGTCGGTGCGGATGAAGCAGGTGCCGCCGCGCGCCTTGTAGGCGTTGCAGAGCCGCCGCGCGTCGGCCTTGGCGAAGCCGCCGACCGACAGGCGGTAATAGCTGGCGCCGTCCTGGCTGAAGACCATGCCCTGCGGCGTCCGATCGGCGAATGCCGGAAAGCGCCGTGTCGCACGCGCCCAACCGTCGCGGGCGACCGCGGCATTCTCGAACGCACCGAGCTGAACGTAGTAATCGCCCGAGGCGAGCGGGCGCGGCGTTGGTTTCGCTGCGGCCGGTTTGACGACCGGTTTGGCAGCCGCCACGCGAACGGGAGCCGGCGCGGCGGGAAGCGGCTGCACCACCTCGTGGCGCGGCCCGAATACGACCGACACAACCTGCTGCGGCCGAGCGGCTACTGGCGCCGGTGTCGGAGCGGCGGCGGGTGCCGCTTCGGGCGAAGGCGACGGCTGCGGAACGGGAGCCGGATCGGCAGCCGCAAGGGCGACGGGCGCGGCCGGCGCGTTGAGCGCCAGCGCGACCGGCTGACCGGGATCTGCGGCGGCCTTCACGCCTAGGAGCGCGGCGACCTGATCCGAGGCCCGATGGGGCTGCGCGAACTGTGCCCATTGGCCGAGGCGCTGGTCGACCTCGGCCGGCGACATATCCATTGCAACGATCACCCGCGCGTCGCGCCAGTCGCCGGCGAGCGCCAGCGCGAGCGCCAGGTTCTGCCGCGTCTTGGCGTCGGCGCCGGGGGTGCGCGCGGCGGGCATCAGCACCGCGACAGCGCCCTTGGGGTCGCCGGCGAGCGCCAGCGCAAGGCCGCGATCGCTCGCGGGGATCGAGCCGGCATGGTCGTTGAGCGTCTTCCGTGCCGCCGCCCAATCGCCCTCGGCAGTTTGCGCCAGCGCAAGTTGCAGCGCGGCGCGCGCATTCGAGGGATCGAGCGTCAGCGCATCGGCGAACGCCTGGTCCGCCGAGGCGAACCGCCCGGCCTGGAGGTAGCTTTGCCCGAGGAGAGCGCGATAGCCGGCATCGCGCGGCTGCAGCGCCACCGCTGCCTCCGCATAGGACACCGCCTTCTCGCCATCCTTTTTCGCCAGCGCCTTTTCGGCCTTGCCGGCGAGGTCGGCGGCCTGCGCCTCGGCCTTGTCGGCGTCGCGGTCGCTGGCGGAGGCGACGCGCGCATCATGCGTGCAGCCCACCATCGTGCCGCCCAGCAGCAGCGCGGAAAGCGTGAAGGAGACGGCGATACGGCGGTTCATCACTTCATTCCCCCGAAGATTTCCGACCTCGCGCCGGAAGGTTCCGCGCCAGCTCCTCGACTTCGGGAAGCGTCGCGAGAAAGGCATCGAGTGCGTCGGTCACCAGCGCCTGCGCCGACCGGTCGCACACCGCGGTCGCGAGCCGCAGCCGCAAGTGGCGTTCGGTGTCGAGGCGCAGCGTGAAGGCCGATTTCGCCTTCGATTGCTTTGCGCGAACCGTCCGGCCAATCCGAGTCAAGGCGGCTTCGGTCATCGCCGGCTTGGGCGCGGGCAGCGCGACCACCGGCTTGGGACGCGGCGTCTCGATCTCGGCTTTCAGCACCTCGCGCTCGCGCAGCACCGGCGGCTCGGCGACGGGCGCAGGTTCGGCCAGCCCCATGTCGTTCCAGCCGAGATCGTCCATCGCCTCGGCGAAATTTCCGAAGCCGGAAAAGCCTTGCGGCCGCATCGCCGGACGCGCCTGCCCCTTGCGGGCGAGCAAGCTCGACGAAAGCGAGGCCTGGGGCTTGGGCTGTCCCATCATGCCCGACATCTCAGCTCACCACCCGGCGGCCGAAACCGCTCATCGGACGTTGCGGCACATAGCCCGGATTCGCGGCCGGAGCGGCGAATACGGTGCGGCGGAAATTCTTTTCAAGCCGGTCCGCGATATAGGCCCACAACGCCTCGATCTCCTGCGCCGATTTGCCCCTGGGATCGAGCTCCATCACCGTGCGGCCGTCGATCATCGATCCGGCGAAATCGGTGCGGTGGTGGACGGTGACCGGGGCGACGGTGCCGTGCTGCGATAGCGCGACCGCGGCTTCCGAAGTGATCCGCGCCTTGGGCGTCGCGCCGTTGACGACGAAGATCAGCGGCTTGCCCGCGCGGTCGCACAGGTCGACGGTGGCGCCGACCGCGCGCAGGTCGTGCGGGCTGGGGCGAGTCGGGATGACGACCAGCTCGGCGACCGCGATCACGCTCTGGATCGCCATGGTGATCGCCGGCGGGGTGTCGATCACCGCGAGCCGGAAACCCTGCTGGCGCAGCACCTCGAGGTCCGCGGCGAGCCGCGCCACCGTGGTCTGCGCATAAGCGGGAAATTCGCTCTCGCGCTCGTTCCACCAGTCCGACAACGAGCCCTGCGGATCGATGTCGATAAGGACGACGGGCCCATGCCCCGCCAGCTGCGCCTGTACGGCGAGATGGCCGGACAAGGTGGTCTTGCCCGAGCCGCCCTTCTGCGAAGCCATCGCGAGAACGCGCATTGTTTCCCCTGAATCCACCTGCTCCACCAGGCGGACTGCCATGGCGAGGATAAGAAGTGGTTAACGCAGAGGGGCCGCCGCACGCCGGCGGAGGGGCTCCGCTATTTGGCGCTGTTGGCGGTATGCGCGACGGTGCGGCCGACCGACGAGACGTCCTTGCCTGCGCCCTCGATCGTGTTGCAGGCGGACAGCAGCATGGTGCCGGCAAGCAGGATCAGCGTGAACGCGCGCATCATCGATTCCCTTTCGAAACGAAACCCGGCGGAGATTTAGCCGCGTCCCACAATGACGCAAGTCCGACGACACCCCTTTGCTTTATCCGCCCGAAACGGCATGATCGCCGCCACGCACGAGGGGAGTTTCGGGACGATGGGCATCACCTGGCGAACCGCGCTCGGCGCGAGCGTGCTGGCATTGGCAGCGGCGAGCGCCGCCTGGGGACAGGCGAACCCGGTCAAGGACGGGGTCGACGCCTGGAGCCGTGGCGACTACCGGACCGCGGTCGGCGACTGGCAAGGCCCCGCCGCGCAGGGCGATGCGGATGCCGAGTTCAACCTCGGCCAGGCCTATCGCCTCGGGCGGGGCGTGACCGCCGATCCGGCCAAGGCGCAGGACTGGTACCGCAAGGCGGCCGAGCAGGGCCATTTCCAGGCCGAGGACAATTACGGCCGGATGCTGTTCCAGAGCGGGCATCTGGCCGAGGCCGTGCCGTGGCTGGAAAAATCGGTGTCGCGCGGCGACCCGCGCGCGCAGCTGATCCTCGGCACGATGCTGTTCAACGGCGACGGCGGCCTGAAGAAGGACTGGCCGCGCGCCTATGCGCTGATGGTGCGCGCGGCGAGCACGGGCCTGCCGCAGGCGACGCAGACGCTCGCCGACATGGACCGCTACATCCCCGAGGCGCAGCGCAAGCAGGGCCTGGTCCTCGCCCGCCAGTACGAAACCGATGCGCACCATGCGCAGCTGCCTCCGGAGGTGACCGCAGGCACAAGGATCAAGACCGCGCCGGTGCCGCCGTCGAAGGTCGCTGCGGCGGGCACTTCCTACGCCGCACCCGGCAGCAAGGCGCCGCCGCCGGCCAAGCCTGCGTCCAAGCCAGCAGCGAAGCCGGCGCTCCAGCCCGCCGCGCCGGCGGCGAAACCCGCGAGCGGGAAGTGGCGCATCCAGCTCGGCGCGTTCAGCACCGAGGCGCGCGCGCGCAGCTTGTGGACCTCGCTGAGTCCCAAGGTCGCGGCGCTGAACCATGCCTCGCCCGACCTGGTCCACGCCGGATCGATCGTGCGGCTGCAAGTCGCCGGCTTCGCGTCGAGCGCCGAGGCCGCGCGCGCCTGCGCCGAGGTCAAGCGCGCCGGCGGACAGTGCCTGACCGTCGCGCCCTGAACGGGCCAAAGGTCACAAAGGTCATACGTCTACACGCGCAAAGCGGCGCAGGAATTTCCCAAATCCGACGGTTCAAAGAGCGGATTGGAACATTAGCAGAACATTCGCGTGTAGGAAAGGGTGATCGCCGCATTCCGTATCCGGTCCCCCGACGCTCCTTCGCGAGGGAAGAGGCATCGATCTAGAGCGGATTGCAATGAATCGACCGCTATCTTCCGTTCGTGTCGAGCGAGGCCGAGAGACGTTTTCCAGCGAAGCGAGAATAGAGCCTCGGCTGCGCTCGGTAGCGGTTCTCGACTTTGCTCGAACCGACCGGAGGTGTGATTACGACAGCCTTAGCCCTCAAGCTCTACCGCAGCCCCATCGTCGAGCGGGCGATGCGGACGATGAGGCCGGCCATGCCCTTGTAGCTCGCCTTGTGATAGGGCGAGCCGGGCTCGAGCACCGCGGAAATGCGGCGGTGCGCCTCGCCGAGCGCGTGATAGGGCACGCCGGGGAGCAAATGGTGGAGCGCATGATAGCGCAGGCCCACCGGCGCCCACAGCGCGGGCAGCGTCGCGGGCGGGGGGACGTTGACCGTGTCCAGATACTGCGCGGTGACGCTCATCGGCTCGCCCTCGTTCTCCCACAGGTGCGCGACAAGGGTGCGGAGCTGGTTGAGCACCGCGACGCCCGAGGCGACGGCGAGGAAAATGACGAACCAGCGCAGCGGGACGATGCCGGTCGCGACCAGCGCGACCAGCGCGATCGCCCACAGACTCGCGGCGATTTCGGTGCGGAGCCATTGCTTTTTGAGCGGATCTTCGGGCGGACGGCGGCGGAAGGCGGGATTGATCGATAGCGAGGAGTAACGCTCGACGACGACGCGGCGCAGCGCCGGGATCAGCGCCGACAGCGGCGACAGGATTGCGTAGCGGAACAAGAGCGCGACCGGCGCCAGCGCCGAGATTACGATGAACAGCGGCAAGCTCCACGGCTTCATCAGCGCGAGCGGGAGATATTCGGGGTCCTCCGCGGTGCCGTAGCGGGTGCGCGCGTGATGGAGGTTGTGGACGCCCTCATACATGAACGACGGGATCAGCAGCGGAACGCCGACAGCCGCATTCCAGCCGAGCCGGAAGCCGGGCAGCGCGGCGTGCTTGATATGGGTGAGCTCGTGGATGAAGCTCATCGCGCGATAGAGGCCGAGCACCGCGACCACCCCGGCGACCACCGTCCAGCCGAACGACGGCGCGAGGAACGCGGCGGCGAGCGCGCCATAGCCCACCACGCACGAGGCGATGAGATCGCCCCAGTAGATCCGCGCGCGCGGCGCGTTGAGCTCGCGCGTCAGCTCGGCCGCAGTGCGCAGCATCGCCTTGTCGTCGAGCGCCCGGGAAGCCGGCGCGCGCGCGCCGGCGGCCGGCGCGGCGGCGTCGCGGTCGAGGCGGAGGGAATGGTCCATTGCGCGGTCCATTGCCGCTACATAGTGGCGAATTGGTGGCATTTACAGGCCGCGGCCTCGCTCACGGTTATCGAGCGTTCCGATCGACTTGACAGATACGGCCCCAGGCAGGAGGCACGCGCGACACCCATTCAGGAGCGCGCGCGTGACCAGCCCCCTCACCATCCGGCCGATCCAAAGCAAGGCCGATCGCAAGAAGTTCGTCGACCTGCCGTTCCGCCTCTACAAGGACGATCCCAACTGGGTGCCGCCGCTCAAGTCCGAGGCGCTGGGCCTCATCACGCCCGAAAAGAACGGCTGGTTCAGCCACGCCAAGGCGCAATTGTTCCTCGCCGAGCAGGACGGGCGCGTGGTCGGCCGCATTTCGGCGCATATCGACACGCTGGCGCTGACGATGCCTGCCGACAAGGGGTTCGGGCCGGGCTGCGGCCAGTTCGGGCTGTTCGACGCCGAGAACGAAGGCATCGGCCACGCGCTGATCGCCGCCGCCGAGCAATGGCTGCGCGAGCAGGGCATGAACCGCGTGATCGGCCCGATCAGCATGTCGATTTGGGAGGAGCCGGGGCTGCTGATCGAGGGCTACGACCATCCGCCGACGGTGATGATGGGGCACGCCAAGCCCGAATACCGCGGCTGGATCGAGGCGGCGGGCTATAAGCCGGTCAAGCAGCTCGTCACCTACGACCTCAACATCAGCCAGCAATTCCCGCCGATCGTCGAGCGGATCATCAAATCGGGCGAGAAGAATCCGCGCATCCGCATTCGCGAGGTCGACAAGTCGAAGTTCGAGGAAGAGGCGGCGATCATCCTCGCCATCCTCAACGACGCCTGGGCGGACAATTGGGGCTTCGTGCCGCTGACCCAGCCGGAGATCGACGACGTCGGCACCAAGCTGAAGCCGATCGTGTTCAACGATTTGATCCGCATCGCCGAGCTGGACGGCCGACCGGTCGCGTTCATGATCACGCTTCCCGACCTCAACGAGGCGATCAAGCCGCTGAACGGCAACCTGCTGCCGTTCGGCTGGGCCAAGCTGCTGTGGTGGCTGAGGAAGCCCAGGAGCAGGACGATGCGCGTGCCGTTGATGGGCGTGGTCAAGGAATTGCAGGCGTCGCGCATGGCGAGCCAGCTCGCCTTCATGATGATCGAATATATCCGCCGCTCGGCAGTCGCGCGTTACGGCGCGAGCCGGGGCGAGATCGGCTGGATCCTCGACGACAATCAGGGAATGAACGCGATCGCCGACGCGATCGAGAGCAAGATCAACAAGGTCTATCAGGTTTACGAGAAGGTGTTGTAGGGGCGGGTTTGCCACCCCAAACCGTTCGTTTCGAGCCAAGTCGAGAAACGCTTCCACGCGCGCGGCTGACGCTTCTCGACTTCGCTCGAAGCGAACGCAAGATAAGCGAGAGGTGCTCCTGCGAAAGCAGGAGCCCAGAGTATTGGCGCGACGCCCAGCATCCTGGGCTCCTGCTTTCGCAGGAGCACGAAAGACTCCCAGGAGCACGGCAACCAGCCACCGCCAAACACCATCGGAGACCGACCCATCGCCGCGCCCATCGTCCATATCGGCTTCCACAAGACCGCGACCTCGTGGTTCCAGCGCGCGGTCTATGGCCATGCGACGAGCCATCGCTACCTTGCCGACCGGCGGCACGTGCGCGACGTGCTGCTCGGCGGGACGGCGTTCGACTTCGATCCCGGCGCGGCGCGGGCGGCGCTGGAGATCGATCGACCGGGCCCGCCGCCGCTGATCTGCGAAGAGGATTTGTCGGGCACGCTGCACATCGGGCTCGCGGCGGGCTATATCGCCAGGACGGTCGCGCAGCGGATCGCCGCGGCGATACCCGAGGCGGAGATCGTCATCTTCGTCCGCGCGCAGCCGACCGCGGCGCTGTCGTGGTACGTCCAGCACTTGCGCGAAGGCGGCACCGAGTCGGCGGCGCGCTACCTGTTCGCGGCCGAATATCGCCACATCGGCTGGTCGCGCCCGTTCCTCGCGCCGCGGTTCGATTTCTCGCAGATCGACTATCGCGGGCTGATCGAGACCTATGACGCGCTGTTCGGGGCCGAGCACGTGCATGTCTACCCTTACGAGGCGCTGGCGCGCGATCGCCCGGCGCTGCTCGCGCGGATGCGCGCCGAGCTGGGGCTCGACTTCGACGAGAGCGCGATCGATGCGCAGCGGGCGAACGATTCCTACGCCCGCGCGCTGCTGCCGGTGGTGCGGGGGGCCAATCTGTTCACCGCGCGCGCCGTGCCGAGCAAATGGACGCTGATCCACCTGCCCTATTGGTACGCGGTGCGGAAATATCTGCTCGGCCGGCTCAATCGCTTGCCGCTCGGACCGCGGCCGCGCCCCGAAAAGGTGCTGGGACCGCGGATGCTCGACTGGATCGCAGGGCGGTTCTGGGAGTCGAACCGCTGGCTCGCCGAGCGGATGCAGACGGACCTTCGCGCGCTCGGCTACCCGCTCGACCCGCCCGCGCAGCCCGCCGCGCCGCCGGCGCCGCCTGCCTGGCGGCGCTGGATGAGTAACTGAAGGGTGATCCGAATCCGTGCTCCTGCGAAAGCAGGAGTCCAGGGTCACCGCGGAGCGCCTGTAATCCTGGGTTCCCGCTTTCGCGGGAACACAAACTACATCTCGGCTTTCCGGTGCCAGTCGGCCGCCCCTTCGCCGGGGCGACGAGTGGCAGCGACAGTCCGTGGTTCAGCGATTGATTCGCCCTGCCGGCTCGCCGATAGCTGCACGGATGGGCGATCCCCGGATCATCGACGTCAGCCTCGACGAGCGGACCATCCTGTGGCGCAACGCCGATATCGAACAGGAGCGCCGCATCGCGATCTACGACCTGATCGAGGAGAACAGCTTCGCGCCGCAGAAGCGGCATCCGGACGGCTATGAGGGCCCATACCGGCTGGCGCTGAGCGTCGCGGACGGACGGCTGGCGCTGCAGGTCGACCGCGCCGACGGCAGCCATCTGGAGACTCACCTTCTGGGGCTGGCGCGGTTCAAGCGGCCGATCCGCGACTATTTCGCGATCTGCGACAGCTATTACCAGGCGATCCGCGCCTCGACGCCGCAGCAGATCGAGACGGTGGACATGGCGCGCCGGGCGATTCACAATGACGCCGCCGAACTGCTCAGGGAACGGCTGGAGGGCAAGATCACCATCGATTTCGATACCGCACGGCGGCTGTTCACGCTGATCTGCGTGCTGCACATCCGCGGCTGACGCAGCATGGCGTGGTGGGGGACAGCGATCGGGCGGATCGCCGCCGGTCTGGTGCTGGCGCTGCTGCTCGCGGCGGCGGCATGGGTCTATGCGACCGGCTGGGCGCCGGGGGCGCGCGCATACGCCATCCAGGGCGTCGACGTTTCCGAAGCGCAGGGCGGCATCGTCTGGACGACGCTTGCCGCGCGCGGCGCCGACTTCGCCTATCTGCGCGCGACGACGGGCGCGCACCGGCGCGATGCGCGCTTCGCCGCCAATTGGGATGCGGCCGCCGCCGCGGGGCTGAGGCGGGGGGCGGTCCACCTGTGGTCGTTCTGCGCCGACGGGACGGCGCAGGCGGACAATTTCGTCACCACCGTGCCGCGCACCGCCGACTCGCTGCCGGCGGTGCTGGAGCTTGCGTTCAGCCCCGATTGCGCGGCGCGGCCCGATCGCGCGGCGCTCGTCGAGCACGTCAAGCGCTTCCTCACGATCGCCGAAACGCATACAGGCGAGCCGATGCTGATCAAGATCACCAGACCGGTCGAGCGCGCCTACCAGCTGAGCGCGGCGATCCCGCGACCGCTGTGGGAGGTGCGCAATTTCCTCGCGCCCGATTACGCGACCCGGCCCTGGCGCATGTGGCAGGCCAGCGACATGCGCCGCGTCGACGGCGTGTCGGGGCCGATCGACTGGGACGTGGTGGCGCCATGACCGACGCCGAACGCCTGATCGCCGCCGCGCGCGCCGCCGCCGCTCATGCCCACGCGCCCTATTCCAATTTCGCGGTCGGCGCGGCGCTGCTGATGACCGACGGCAGCATCGTCACCGGCTGCAATTTCGAGAATGCGAGCTACGGCCTGTCGCTGTGCGCCGAGACGGTGGCGATCGCCACCGCCAATGCCGAGGGGCGGCTTGGCGACATCGTCGCGATCGGGGTGATCGGCGGACGCATCGTCGCGGGCGCGGCGGTCGGGAGCGACCCGGTGGGGCCGTGCGGGCGCTGCCGGCAAGTGATCAACGAGGCCGCGCAGATCGGCGGTCGCGACATCCTGGTCCATTGCGCCGGCGCCGAGGGCGGCGCGATCGCCACCTACCGCTTGTCCGAGCTGCTGCCGCACGCGTTCGGGCCGGCGGATCTGGGGCTGGGGCCGGGGGACTGAGATCCCCCCGCTCCGAGGTTCACGGAAACGTCGAGGACGTGGGGCGAACGGAGCGGTAACCATACCGAGCTCCGTGTCCGCCGGCCGCAGCCGCCGCCGACAAAGGGAAGCATTGCATACCCTCTTGACGAGCGCGCTCTCATGCGCGAAGCAGCGGCCCGCTATGAAGTCCCTCCCCCTGATGACCGCTGCCGCCGCGCTCGCTTTCACGCTGGGCGCTTGTCAGAAATCCCAGCCGGAAGTGATCGACACGACCGCGCCCGACCCGATGGCGTCGAAGCTCGCCAACGCCGCGCCGGTCGAGCTGCCCCCGGCGATCACCGCATCGGTGTCGTTCCGCTGCAAGGACAACAGCCTGATCTACGTCGATTTCTTCAAGGGCAATACGCAGGCCAACCTGCGCCTGAAGAAGGGCGAGGCCCCGATCGTGCTGAAGGCCGACAAGGACGGCGACCCGCTGACCGGCAACGGCTACACGCTCACGGGAAATCAGGACAAGATCACGCTGACCGAGCCGGACAAGGGCTCGCTCGACTGCCACCACTGAGTCGCTGCGCGACACGCACTTTCGACGAAAAAGGGCCGGCGGGGCGACCGCCGGCCCTTTTTGCGTTCGGGGGCGCCTATATCAGGGCTGATCCAAACCGTTCGTGCTGAGCGAAGTCGAAGCACTTGGGCAGCACGCCCTTCGACTTCGCTCAGGGTGAACGGGATTTTGGCGCCGGGCTCCCAAGTGATGTCCCGGCGCTTGCCTGACGGCGCGGCTCCCGGCACGATAGGCGCGATGTCGTCGCTCGACCCGCAGCTCGTTCTCGGCGCCTATGCGGTCGGCGTGTTCCCGATGGCCGACCATCGCGAGGCGGCCGGGGTCTATTGGGTCGAGCCCAAGGAACGCGCGATCCTCCCGCTCGATCGCTTCGTGCCGTCGCGCTCGCTACGCAGGACGATCGCCGCCGACCGCTTCCGGGTCACCGCCGACGCCGCGTTCGAGGCGGTGATCGCCTTGTGCGCAGAGCCGACTCGCAACCGGCCCGAGACCTGGATCAACCACCCGATCGAGAACGCGTTCGTCACGCTCCACCGGCTGGGCTATGCGCATTCGATCGAATGCTGGGACGGCGACCGGCTGGCCGGCGGGCTCTACGGCCTCGCGCTCGGCCGCGCCTTTTTCGGCGAAAGCATGGTGAGCCGCGCGACCGACGCGTCGAAGGTCGCGCTCGCCTGGCTGGTGGCGCGGCTCCGGGCGGGCGGGTTCACGCTGCTCGACTGCCAGTTCCAGACCGATCATCTCGCCTCGCTGGGCGCGATCGAGATTTCGCGGCGCGACTACCTGGCGGTGCTCGGCGCGGCGCTGGGCGACGGCGCCGGCGGGGCCGCGGGGGCCGCGACGGGCACCACCGGTTCGTCGGCGCCGGCCGCATCGCTGTTGTCCGACTCGTCCGCGGCAGGCGATTTCTTCGCGCTCGACGCGCTCGACGCGCTCGCACCGAGCACCGCCGAGGCCGACTCGGTTGCGGGCCCGCTGTCGGGGCGCGACATCTTGCAGCTCTTCGGCCACACGTCGTAGATCGGGTTCTGCACGACGTTGAGCGCCGGCCGCTCCTTGTAGAGCCAGCCCGAGAAGACGCGGCGCCAACTCTTGTCGAACTGCTGCACGTCGACCTGGACGAACGCGCCGGTCAGCTGCTGCGGCTCCCACGGCGCGGTGGTGTCGCAGGCGCGCAGGCGAATCACCGCGTCGCCGACGCGCACCGCCTGGCCCGGCTTCATCGTGATGTCGCGCGTGTCGCCGTTGCGCTTGTTGAGCACGCCGAGCACCGCGACTCGCTCGGCCATCGGGGTCGCGCCCTTCTCGGTATCGGCCGATTCGGGAGTGTCGATCGTGACGACGCCCGGCGTGCTCGCCTCCTCGCTCGGACTCGGCGTGGGCGCCGGCGCCGCCTCGGCCTCGGCGCGGCCGTCGTGGAGCCAGTCCGCGCCCTGCCAGGCGCCGACCGCGAGGATCGCGGCGAGCCCCGCGCCGCCGGCAATCCAGCGGCGTGTCATCCCTCGGGCGCCCAGGCTTCGTAGTCGCCGGTCGCCGCCGCGCGCCGCCCGCCCTTTTCGAGCGCGCCGGGCGGACGATAGGCGAGCGTGGTGCCGGTCAGGTTGGGCACCGCGGGCTTTTCCCAGCCGCGCAGCGGCGGAAGCGCGCGGTCGGGCACGTCGTCGACCTGATGGTGGAGCCAGCTGAACCAGTCGGGCGGCACCCGGCTGGCGTCGTTCGAGCCCTTGTAGACCACCCAGCGGCGCGGAATGCCGTTGGGGTCGCGGCCGCCCTGCCAATAGACGTTGCCGAGCGCGTCCTCGCCGACGCGAGTCTTGCCGCGCAGCCCCATCCAGGTGCCGAAGGTGATGCCGTCCCACCAGGTGAAGGTGTTCTTCAGGAGTCCCATGCCCGCCGCTTAGCCGCCGACGCGCGGGGCCGCAACAGGGGGTTGGTGGTTTGGCAAGGCGGTGCTGTGATCCATGCGGGACAAAACGACATTAGCTATATCCGTTCGTGCTGAGTAGCGACCGAGTAGGTCCGAAGGACCGTATCGAGGGCGCGTATCGAAGCACATGTCCTTCGATACGCCATTTCGATACGCCGCTACGCGGCTACTCAACGGCTACTCAGGACGAACGGCGGATGGGATAAGCGTAAGCCAGGTCCGCCCATTTCTCAGCCGCCGGTCCAGCTGACCGTGTCGCCTTCCGCGATGCCCAGCGCTGAGGTGCGGCCGCCCTTGAGCTCGAGCACCGCGGCGACCGGCTCGCCCGAGGGAATCGGGGTTTCGTCGAACGGCACCGCATTCTCGGCGATGCGCGCGATCGTGTGGTCGGCGCGGATGAAGACGATATCGAGCGGGCTGGGGGTGTTCTTCATCCAGAAGGTCGCCGCGCGCGGCGCCCCGCCGCCCGGGGGATAGGGCGCGAACAGCATCCCGCCGTCGTCGGCAAGGTCGGTGCGGTACATCAGCCCGCGCTCCTGCTCGGCAGCGGTGCGCGCTGTCTCGACAGTGAAGACGTGGGGGCCATTGGCGCTGGCGATCGTCACCGTGACGGTCGCGGCCGGGGCCGGCTGGTTGGCGGCGGCGGGAGCGTCCTGCCCGTGGCAGCCGCCGAGCGGCGCCAGCAGCACCGCGAGAAGCGCAAGCGCGCGCCGGCCGGGCATCAGTCGCCCTGCTCGACCACCACGGCGAGCGGCCCCTTGCGCGCATCGACGATCCGCGCGCGTAGCGGCTGGTCGGGCTCGACCTCGGTCAGCCCGCCGCGGCGCAGCGTCTCGATATGGACGAAGATGTCGGGCGACTCGCCATCGCGAATCAGGAAGCCGTAGCCCTTGAGGCGATTGAACCACTTGACCCGCACCGGCTCGAACGGCCCGGCGGCGGCGATCAGTTCGCCGAGCTCGGCCTGGTCGGCGCCGGTCCCGCCGCGCGGCGCCGGCTCGGCGACGGCGTTGCTGAGGTCGATCGACAGCACCTCGCGCGCCTGCAGCCCGCGTTCGCGCTGCACCGCGTAGCATTCGACCCGCGCGCCTTCGGGCAAGCTGCGCCGCCCGTGCGGCTGAAGCACCGAGAAATGCACGAGGATGTCGCCCACATCGGGATCGTCGGCGACGAGGAAGCCGAAGCCGCGCGTCACGTCGAACCATTTGAGCGTCCCGCTCAGCCGGTCGCCCTCGGCGGCATCGGCAGCGTCGGCGAGCCGGACCGGCTCGCCCGATGCGATCTCGTCCTCGAGTGGCACAGCTTGAGCTTCTACGCGCATCATCACTTCCCCCGATCCCACGCCTAGCACAGCTCGCCGCGATCGCAAAAACTGATCGTGCCTCTATTCGGCACATTTCCGGGCAGAGTCGCTAGTCCCAATCGACCAATAATGTCTCGACCGGCGCTCCCGGCGGCATGTCCACGATACGACGGGCGAGCGCGAACGAATGCCCGCCGCGCACCATCTGCGCGAGCTGCCTTTCGCGTATTTCGCGCGGCGCGGCCTCGGCGGCGAACGGGCCGATTCGCTTGCGCCGCGCGAGCGCCAGCGCCGCGTCGAGCGCCTGCTCGCCGATCTCCGGCGCGACCGCCTCGGCGTCCTCGGCGGCGATTCCGGCGGCGTGGAACGCCTGGGCCACGCGCCGCGCGCCGAGCCCGCGGCGCGCCATCGACCGCGCGCGCGCCGCGGCGAAGGCGCGATCGTCGATATAGCCGAGCCCGGCCATCCGCTCGGCAAGCCCGGCGGTGTCGGCGGCAGGCCCTTCCCAGCCGCGCTCGCGGATCTTGCGATCGAGATAGGCGGCAAGCCGCGCGCGCGTCGTCGCGAACCGCTCGACGTAACGCAGCGCGAGGCGGTCGAGCGACTCGCGGGTCAGCGGGGTCGGGGCACGGCGGCGGACGGTCATCGCGCCTTGTTTGTGCCACAGTCAAAACGGATTTTGAACGCCAGCGCGGGGCATGGGCGTAGGTTGGACCGGGGCCGACCGCCTCCGACGAGACACCGCGATGAGGGCGCGAGACCATGATGGCTGAGGAACTGGAGCGACTTGACGGGGGTCCGCGCGCGATCGCGCCTACCCCCACCGAGGATACGCTGCCGCGGCGATTTTCCGATTTCGCAACGCTTGGCGAGGCGCTCGATTACGCCGCGCAAGGCGCGCGCGGGCTCAATTTCCACGATCCGCGCGGGAGCCTGACTCGCGCCTATCCGTTCGCCGAGCTACGCCGCGACGCGCTTGCCGTCGCGTATCGGCTGATCGCCGCGGGCGTGCGGCCGCAGGACAGGATCGCCCTGGTCGCCGAGACCAGCCCGGAATTCGCCGCGCTGTTCTTCGGCGCGGTCTATGCCGGCGCCTGGCCGGTTCCGCTGCCGCTGCCGACCTCGTTCGGCGGCCGCGATTCCTATGTCGAGCAGCTGCGCGTCCAGCTGGCGAGCTGCGACCCCAAGCTGTTGATCTTCCCGCCCGAACTCGCCGAGATGGCGGGGCAGGCAGCGACGCTCGCCGGGGTCGAGGGGCTCGACTGGGCGACGCTGGGCAGCCGCGCGGCGCCCGAGGCTGCGCTGCCCGAAGCGGCGCCCGAGGATATCGCGTACCTCCAATATTCGAGCGGTTCGACACGCTTCCCGCACGGCGTCGTCATCACGCACCGCGCGCTGCTCAACAATCTCGCCGCGCACAGCCACGGCATGGAACTGGTCGAGGGCGACCGCTGCGTCTCGTGGCTGCCCTGGTATCACGACATGGGGCTGGTCGGCTGCTTCCTGTCGCCGGTCGCCAACCAGGTGTCGACCGACTATCTCAAGACCGAGGATTTCGCGCGGCGTCCGCTCGCCTGGCTCGACCTCATCAGCCGCAACCAGGGCACCACCCTCTCCTATTCGCCGACCTTCGGCTACGACATCTGCGCGCGCCGCATGTCGAGCCAGACCAAGGCCAGCGAGCGGTTCGACCTGTCGCGCTGGCGCGTCGCGGGCAACGGCGCCGACATGATCCGGCCCGATGTGATGCAGGCGTTCGTCGATGCCTTCGCCGACGCGGGCTTCCGCGCCGGCGCCTTCCTGCCCAGCTATGGGCTCGCCGAGGCGACGCTGGCGGTGTCGATCATGCCGCCGGGCGAAGGCATCCGGGTCGAGCTGGTCGAAGAAACGCAGCTGTCGGGCGTGCCGAGCGGCGAGGACCGCCCGCAGCGCTATCGCGCGATCGTCAATTGCGGCAAGCCGGTCAGGGACATGACCGTCGAAATCCGCGAGGAGGACGGCACGCCGCTGCCCGACGGCGCGATCGGCAAGGTGTGGTGCAGCGGGCCGTCGGTGATGAGCGGCTATTTCCGCGACGAGGAGGCCACCGCCGCGTGCATGGCCGACGGGTGGCTCGACACCGGCGACATGGGTTACCTGTCGAACGGCTACGTCTATATCGTCGGCCGCGCCAAGGACATGATCATCGTCAACGGCCGCAACCACTGGCCGCAGGACATCGAATGGGCGGTCGAGCAGCTGCCCGGCTTCAAGGCCGGCGACATCGCCGCCTTCGCGATCACCACTCCGGGCGGCGAGGAGACGCCGGCGGTGCTGGTCCAGTGCCGCACCTCCGACGATGCCGAGCGCGCCCGGCTGCGCGACGAAATCCGCGAGCGGGTGCGGTCGGTGACGGGGATGAATTGCGTGATCGAGCTGGTCCCGCCGCGCACGCTGCCGCGCACCAGCTCGGGCAAGCTGTCTCGCGCCAAGGCCCGCAACCTCTACCTCGCCGGCGAGATCAAGCCTTACGCGATCGCGGCCTAGGCCCATCTCCGCGAACGCGGAGGTCCGGAGTCGCGGGCGCACCCTCCGAACACCCTGGACTCCCCCTTTCGCGGGAGTACGCCGGGCACGTCGTGCTGAACTCATTTCAGGCGGTGAGACCATTGACGCACCCTGTCGTGCCCGACACCGCCATGGCCCTTGGAACGCGTTCAGGGTGACGCCCCTCCGACTGGTCGAATTTCGCCCTAACCTTCCGCTAACCAGCGATGGCGTATGGCGCGGCGGTGACCAGTCCGACTTCCCAGTTCGCCCAGCCGCGGATCGATACGCGCGCGTTCCTGGGGCTGTACGATCCCCCCGATTCGACCGACTGGGGGCCGATTCGCGCAGCACAGCTTCATGCCGGCCGCGATTTCGCACTGTTCCTGCTCGGCGCGCACCTCCTTGGCGCGGCGATGGTCGCGATGGTGCTCGCGCCGCACGAGCCGCTGTGGCTGCTCGAGCTGTGGGGCGGCTCGGTCGCGGCGGCGGCGATCGCCGTCACCGTGCGCAGCCTCGCCGGGCGGCGCCGGACGCTGCACAGCGCCGCAGTCGGCGAGGTGCGCGCGACCGTGGTCGACGGCATCGTCCTGGGGCTGTTGTGGGCAGTGGTGCCGATCGCCTTCGGCACGGCCGGCGGCCCCGGCACCGCGCTCAGCCTGTGGATCGTCCTGTCGCTGCTGATGAGCGCGAGCGCGGTGGCGTTCGCCGGGCTGCCGCTCCCCACCCTCGCCTTTCTCGGCATCATCGGCTGCTCGGTCAGCTGGCTGCTGTTCGCCAGCGCCGGCCCGCTGCTCGCGGTCGCGGTGCTGCTGTTCACCGCGTTGCTGATGCTCGGCTGCTTCACGCGCGGGCGCCAGCTCGTCGTCATTCGCGCGCAGGAGATCGCAATCGGCGAGCGCGACGAGACGGTCAGCCTGCTGCTGCGCGATTTCGAGGAATCGGGCGCCGACTGGCTGTGGGAGATCGACGCCGCCCGCCGCGTCGTCCGCGCCTCGCCGCGCTTCTGCCACGCGGTCGGGCTCGACCCGGTGGCGATCAACGGGGTGCCGTTCCTCCAGCTGCTCGCCGGGCCGGCCTGGGAAACCGGCGAATGCGCCGCCGGGCTGCACGCGCTCGCCGAAAAGCTGAAGGGGCGCGACGCGTTCCGCGACCTGCGGCTTCCGGTCCACGTCAAGGGCGAGGAACGCTGGTGGGAAATCGCCGCCAGCCCGCGCTTCGACGAGGCGGGCGCATTCGTCGGCTTCCGCGGCGTCGGCTCCGACGTGACCGAGGCGCGCGCTTCGGCCGACAAGATCAACCGCATGGCGCGCTACGACGCGCTGACCGGCCTGCCCAACCGCCTGCTGATCAACGAGACGCTCGCCGCCGCGATGGCCGAGGCCGAAAAATGGGGCGTGCGCTGCGCCTTCATGATGATCGACCTCGACCGCTTCAAGGCGATCAACGACACGCTGGGCCATCAGATCGGCGACCGGCTGCTGGGGCGCGTGTCCGAACGGCTGCGCCACCTCGCCACCGACAACGAGATGGTCGGGCGGCTGGGCGGCGACGAGTTCGCGGTGGTGGTGCGCGACGCCAGCGACTTCGCGCGCGTCGAGCGGCTCGCGCTGGCGATCATCGATTCGCTGTCGGAACCCTATGAGGTCGACCAGCACACGCTCTACATCGGCGCCAGCGTCGGCGTCGCGCAGGGCCCGCGTGACGGCCGCACCGCCGAGATGCTGATCCGCTCCGCCGACCTTGCGCTCTACCGCTCGAAGGACGGCGGCGGGGGGCATTTCCATCTCTACGACCCGCAGCTCCACGTCCAGGCGGAGGAGCGCCGCGTGCTCGAGATCGCGCTGCGCCAGGCGCTCGAGAACGGCGAGCTGCACTTGCAGTATCAGCCCGTCGTCGCCGCCGACACCGGCGTGCCGACCGGGTTCGAGGCGCTGCTGCGCTGGACTCATCCCGAGTTCGGCGCCGTCTCCCCCGCCAAGTTCGTGCCGATCGCCGAGGAAGCGCGGCTGATCGCGCCGATCGGCGAATGGGTGCTGCGCACCGCGTGCCAGGAAGCGGCGCGCTGGCCCTCGCACGTCCGCGTCGCGGTCAACGCCTCGGCCGAGCAGCTCTACAGCCCCAATTTCGTCGCCACCGTGACCTCGGCGCTGAGCCACGCCGGCCTGTCGGCCGAGCGGCTCGAGATCGAGGTGACCGAAAGCCTGTTCATGCGCGAAGGAACGTGCGCGACCCAGGTGCTGGAGCGCTTGCTCGACCTCGGCGTGCGCTTGAGCCTCGACGATTTCGGCACCGGCTATTCGTCGCTCGGCTATCTTTCGCGGACGCGCTTCTCGACGATCAAGGTCGACCGGAGCTTCGTCAAGGAAGCCTCGAAGGGCGCGGCGGAGGCGATCGCGATCATCCGCGCGGTGGTGGCGCTCGCCGACAGCCTCGGCATGGCGACCACCGCGGAGGGCGTCGAGACCGAGCAGGAACATGCGATGGTGCAGCGGCTCGGCTGCTCGAAGGTGCAGGGCTATTATTTCGGCCGCCCGCTGCCCGTCGAGGAAGCCCGCGCGATCGCCAACCGCGGCTACGGCCAGTCGGCGGTGGCCTGAAAGGGCTTTCCTACAGCGTCATGTTCTTCTAATGTTCCATTGCTCTTTGGCGATCGGAATATTTCCCGCGCACGGGGGCGCATCGCGCGTGTTGAGGTGTAACCTTCGTGACCTTCGCCCCCGGGCAGACCCACTTGCCCGCCTCGTCGCTTGGCGCTACACGCGCCCTCGCCTTGCAGGGGTGTAGCTCAGCTGGTTAGAGCGTCGGTCTCCAAAACCGAAGGCCCTCGGTTCGAATCCGAGCTCCCCTGCCAGGCCACTTGCACGGAGGTGCTCCAGAGGCTATCTCCGCGCTTAATCCGAAATCGAGGATGACGCGAGCGCCGGCCATGACGGACCGGGCAGCGGACCCATGCCCGGTTTCAGTGCAACGAGAAGGACGGCAACGGTGGCGAAGACCAGCCCGATCGAGTTCATCCGCGAAGTGCGCGCCGAGACCGAGAAGGTCGTCTGGCCGACCCGCAAGCAGACGATCATGACCGGCGTGATGGTGATGATCATGACCTCGATCCTCGCGCTGTTCTTCGTGTCGATCGACACGGTGTTCGACGCGATCGTCCATTACCTGCTGTCGCTCGCTTAAAGGGATTTTCGCAAATGTCGCGCTGGTACATCATCCACGCTTATTCGGGCTTCGAGGGCAAGGTCCGCGACGCGATCATGGCCGAGGCCGAGCGCATGGGGCTCGAGAGCCTGGTCGAGCAGATCGAGGTGCCGACCGAAACGATCACCGAAGCGCGCCGCGGCAAGAAGGTGCAGGTCGAGCGCAAGTTCATGCCCGGCTACGTGCTCGCCAAGCTGAACATGAACGACGACGTCTATCACCTCGTCAAGAACACGCCCAAGGTGACGGGCTTCCTCGGCGTCAGCGGCAAGCCGCAGCCGATCAGCGACGCCGAAGCTGCGCGGATGCTCAACTCGAAGGAAGAGACCGCCGCCGCGCCCAAGACGCAGGTCAAGGTCGATTACGAGATCGGCGATTCGGTCAAGGTCCTGGACGGCCCGTTCGCGAGCTTCAACGGCGTGGTCGAGGAACTCGATTTCGACAAGTCGAAGGTCAAGGTGTCGGTGAGCATCTTCGGCCGCGCGACCCCGGTCGAGCTGGATTTCGAGCAAGTCGAACGGACCAAGTGATTAGCGCCAGCTGATCACCAGAGACAGCTCGACCGGCCGGCGAGTGTTCCGCGCAAGGTAATAATTACAGGGTGTCCTCCGGTCGCGTAGCGAACCCGCCCGACAATGCTGGATTCACTCCCGCGTCGGGCGATGACGGTTTCGCGCCCCAACTTGGCCATTCAAGACCGATCCAAGGCTCGCCGAAAGCGGCCACGAGAACGGCGCCAGTCGGCTTTGCGGCGCGGCCAGCATCGGTTCGCCTCACGATCCGCTCGAATTGTCCGGACAGGCGTCGGAGGCAGCGGGAGCGTTCATGTGCCCGAAAGGTCGGAATGCGCGATCAGGGCGGCGGTCGGGCGATAAGCTGCGTTCACGCAGGCCCGGCAGGTCGCATTTGAAGGAGTCGCGCAATGAGTGTCATTTCCAAACCCCCAGGAGCTCTCCTGGCGCTTGCCATGCTTGCCGGGCCAGCGGCCGCCGGCCTGGCCCAGGAGCCGCAAGTCCCGCCCAGCACCGACCGCCCGGTGACGGTATATGGCTCGCCTTCGCCCGAAGCAGCGGAGATGACCAAAGGACCCAAGATCGAAGGTATCATCTCCGCGCGCAGCGGCGACAGGATGCAAGTCACGACCGCCGACGGCACCAACACGGTCGTCGCTATCAACGATGCCACCCGGATCAAAGCCAGCGGAGGATTCCTGGGGCTCAGTCACAGCAAGCTTGCCGCGGATTCGCTGCTTAACGGCCTGCCGGTCAGCGTAGAGACAATGCAATCGGGCGGCAGTCTGGTGGCGAGCGAGATCAATCTCAAGAACAAGGACCTCAAGACCGCGTCGATGATCCGTAACGGCACTGAGCAGCGCTTTGGCGAACAGGGTGCGGCAATTGCCCAGAATGCTGCAGCAACCGAGGCGCTGCGCGGCCGCGTGGGCGATATCGATCAGTATAATGTCAAAAGCACGACGAACGTGAACTTCGACACCGGCAAGGCGGTGCTGTCCGCTCAGGCGAAGAACGACCTCTGCGCCACGGCAACCGCTGCCGAGGGGATGGACAATGCCCTGCTGCTCGTCGTGGGCTACACCGATTCCACGGGAAGTCAGGAATTCAACCAGCAGCTTAGCGAAAGACGGGCCGGCAGCGTCGTCAATTATCTTCAGCAGGCCTGCGGCTGGAAACCCTATCGCATGCTGACCCCGACCGGGATGTCCGAGGCGGACCCGGCGGCGAGCAACGATACCGCCGCCGGCAAGGCGCAGAACCGCCGTGTTGCGGTGAATATCCTGGTCAGCAAGGGCCTTGACGGCCTGTAAGGAGCGCGGGGTGGGCTTTGCCCGCCCCGGGTTGTCGGCTCGGATCGCCGGTTTGGTCATGACCTGGCAGCATTGACACGAGGACGAGGCTGGGCGTCGGCCCCCTCCCGCGACGCTTCGAGCCATGATCACCATGCGCCGCATCGCGTGAACGCCCGGCGCAGGCGCAAATCCTGCCCTGCCGGACGGGTCGTCAGCCTGCCGGCAGGAACTTCGCCATCTTGTAAACAACGTTGCCATTTTCGTGCGGCTTGGCTAAGGGCCCTCCTTCCAAGCGACAGCTCTGGAATTTTGCGGGAGGGCGCCATTGGCGTCCGCTTGGACCGCTCGACTTGAAAGAGAGTGACATGGCAAAGAAAATTACCGGCTATATCAAGCTGCAGGTGCCCGCGGGCGCCGCGAATCCGTCGCCGCCGATCGGCCCTGCGCTGGGTCAGCGCGGCGTCAACATCATGGAATTCTGCAAGGCGTTCAACGCGCAGACCGGCGACATGGAAAAGGGCGCGCCGCTTCCGACCGTGATCACCGTCTATGCCGACCGCAGCTTCTCGTTCGAAACCAAGACGCCGCCGGCGACCTTCCTGATCAAGAAGGCGGCGAACCTCAAGTCGGGCTCGAAGGAGCCGGGCAAGGTGTCCGCGGGCAAGATCAAGCGCTCGGCGCTCCAGCAGATCGCCGAAACCAAGATGAAGGATCTGAACGCCAACGATATCGACGCGGCGACCCGCATCATCGAAGGCTCCGCCCGCGCGATGGGCCTCGAAGTGGTGGAGGGCTGAGATCATGGCCAAGCTGACCAAGAAGCAGAAGACCTGGGCGGTCGACGCGAACAAGCTGTACGGCGTCGATGAGGCGATCAAGCTCGCCAAGGACAACGCCACCGCCAAGTTCGACGAGACGATCGAAGTCGCGCTCAACCTCGGCGTCGATCCGCGCCATGCCGACCAGATGGTCCGCGGCGTCGTCACGCTGCCCAAGGGCACCGGCAAGACGGTGCGCGTCGGCGTCTTCGCCAAGGGCGCCAAGGCCGACGAGGCCCGCGCGGCGGGCGCCGACGTGGTCGGCGCCGAGGACCTGATGGAGACGATCCAGGGCGGCACGATCGATTTCGACCGCGTCATCGCGACGCCCGACATGATGGGCATCGTCGGCCGGCTCGGCAAGGTGCTCGGCCCCAAGGGGCTGATGCCGAACCCGAAGCTCGGCACGGTGACGATGGACGTCGCAGGCGCGGTCAAGGCGGCCAAGGGCGGCCAGGTCGAGTACCGCGTTGAAAAGGCGGGCATCATCCACTCGGGGATTGGCAAGGCGAGCTTTGCGGCGGAAGACCTGCGCGCGAACTTCGACGCGCTGGTCGACGCGGTGGTCAAGGCCAAGCCGTCGGGCGCAAAGGGCAAGTACGTCAAGAAGGTGGCGATCAGCTCCTCGATGGGCCCGGGGATCAAGGTCGACACGGCGGAAGTCGCTGGCGCCTGAGCCGAAGCGACTTAAAAAAATGCGAAGGGCCGGGACGCGTTTCCCGGCCCTTTTCATTTGGCGCATTGCAGGTGCCGGGGGGAGGCTCTACCCCGGCGCGGTGAACACCGTCCTCGATATCCAGCGCTCGATCCTCGGCCAGCCGTGGCGTTGGCGCGCGCTCGCCGCCGATGCGCGCGACCCCGATTTCGCGCCCGACGATCTGGTGACGCAATTGCTGCTCGCGCGCGGCTGCCCGCGCGAGGCGCTCGACGCGCACCGCGCCCCCTCGATCCGCGCCTTCATGCCCGATCCCTCGATCTTCCGCGACATGGACAAGGCCGCCGAGCGCCTCGCCGATGCGGTGATGGCGGGCGAGCAGGTGACGATCTTCGGCGATTATGATGTCGACGGCGCGACCTCGGCGGCGCTGATGGTGCGCGTGTTGCGCGAGCTGGGGCTCGAGCCCGCGACATATATCCCCGACCGGCTGATGGAGGGCTACGGCCCCTCGGGCGAGGCGCTGGTGCGGATCGCGGCGGGCGGCAGCTCGCTGATCGTCACGGTCGATTGTGGCGCGCAGGCGTTCGAAGCGCTTGCCGCGGCGCGCGAGACGGGAGTGGATGTGGTGGTGGTCGACCACCACAAATGCGCCGCCGCCCTCCCCCACGCCCACGCGCTGGTCAACCCGAACCGCCTCGACGAGACCGACGGCGCGGCGCACGGCCACCTCGCCGCGGTCGGCGTTGCGTTCCTGCTCGCGGCGGCACTGGTGCGAACGCTGCGCACGCGCGGCTGGTTCTCGAGCCGGCCGGAGCCGCGGCTGCTCGACCTGCTCGATCTCGTAGCACTGGGTACCGTTGCCGATGTCGCGCAATTGAAAGGGCTCAACCGCGCGTTCGTCGCGCAGGGGCTCAAGGTGATGGCGGCGCGGCGCAATATCGGGCTCAATGCGCTGATCGAAGCCTCGCGGCTGACGCGTGCGCCCACCGCAAGCGATCTCGGCTTCGCGCTCGGCCCCAGAATCAATGCCGGCGGCCGCGTCGGCAAGGCCGATCTGGGCGTGCGACTGCTGACCACCCGCGACGCGGCCGAGGCGCGCGTAATCGCCGCCGAGCTC
>DASTWI010000030.1:0-37227 GCA_035776635.1 Sphingomonas sp.
AGGAGACGAAAATGCCCAAGCTCAAGACCAAGAGCGGTGTGAAGAAGCGCTTCAAGCTCACCGCGACCGGCAAGATCAAGCACGGCGTGGCCGGCAAGCGCCACCGCCTCATCAGCCACAACGCCAAATATATCCGCCAGAATCGCGGCACCAGCGTGCTGTCGAAGGCCGATACGGCGACCGTCAAGGCCTGGGCGCCTTACGGGCTGGACTGAGGAGGAACTAGACCATGGCACGCATAAAGCGCGGCACCACCACGCGCGCCAAGCACAAGCGGATCCTCGAATCGGCGAAGGGCTATTACGGCCGTCGCAAGAATACGATCCGCATCGCCCGCCAGGCGGTCGAGAAGGCCGGGCAATACGCCTATCGCGACCGCAAGGTGAAGAAGCGGAGCTTCCGCGCCCTGTGGATCCAGCGCATCAACGCCGCGACCCGCGCCGAGGGACTGACCTACGGCCAGTTCATGCACGGCCTGAAGCTCGCCGGCATCGAACTCGACCGCAAGGTCCTTGCCGACATCGCGATGCACGAGGCGGAAGCGTTTAGCGCCATCGTCGCGCAGGCGAAGGCGGCGCTGCCCGAGGTGCGGGCGGCCTGATTTTACGGAAGTAAAATCAGGACTCGCCACGGCGGGCAGCCGGTCAGCGAAGCTGATCCGGTCTGACGGCGTGGCGTTCCAGACGCTTCGACCTGTAGCGACAGAGAAGGGCGTGGGTGGCCGAGCCATCCGCGCCCCTTTTCGTTTCGGCTCCGCATGGCTAACGACACACATGCACCCCAATCCCGTTCGGGCTGAGCTTGTCGAAGCCCTGTTCTTACATCCGGTGCAGAACGGCCCTTCGACAAGCTCAGGGCGAACGGCTCCATGAGGATGGAATGAGCCAACTCGATCAACTGCGCGACGACCTGCTGACCGCAATTCGCGGTGCAAAGCTCGACTCGCTAGAAGCCCTGCGCGTGCAGGCGCTGGGCAAGTCGGGGAGCGTGACGGCGCTGCTCAAATCGCTTGGCAAGATGACGCCCGAGGAGCGGCAAGCCGAAGGGCCGCGCATCCATGCGCTGCGCGAAGCTGTGACCGAGGCGATCGCGACCCGTAAGGCGGCGCTCGAACGCGCCGCGCTCGACGCGCGGCTCGCCAACGAAACGCTCGACATGACGCTCCCCGCCGACGCGCCGCTTTCGGGCACCGTCCATCCCGTCAGTCAGGTGATGGACGAGCTCGCCGAGATTTTCGCCGATCTGGGCTTTGCCGTCGCCACGGGACCCGAGATCGAGGACGACTGGCACAATTTCACCGCGCTCAATATCCCCGAAAGCCATCCGGCGCGGGCGATGCACGACACCTTCTATTTCCCCGAAGACGCGAGCGGCGAGCGCAAGATGCTGCTCCGCACCCACACCTCGCCGGTGCAGATTCGCACAATGATGGCGCACAAGCCCCCGATCCGCATCATCGCGCCGGGCCGCACCTACCGCTCCGATTCGGACGCGACGCACACGCCGATGTTCCATCAGGTCGAGGGGTTGGTGATCGACAAGGGGATCACGCTCGGCCATCTCAAATGGACGCTGGAGACCTTCCTCAAGGCGTTCTTCGAGCGCGACGACATCGTGCTCAGGCTCCGCCCCAGCTACTTCCCCTTCACCGAGCCCTCGGCCGAGGTCGATGTCGGCTACACGCTCCAGAAGGGCAAGCGCGTGATCGGCGGGTCCGACGGCTGGATGGAAGTGCTCGGCTCGGGCATGGTTCATCCCAAGGTGATCGCGGCGTGCGGGCTCGACCCGCAAGAGTGGCAGGGCTTCGCCTTCGGCTGCGGGATCGATCGGCTGGCGATGCTCAAATACGGGATGGATGACTTGCGCGCGTTCTTCGACGGCGACCTGCGCTGGCTCAAGCATTACGGCTTCTCCGCGCTCGACGTGCCCACGTTGAGCGGGGGAGTGGGCGCATGAAATTCACGCTAGGCTGGCTCAAGGAGCATCTCGACACCAACGCCTCGCTCGACGAGATCGTCGCAGCGCTGACCCGCGTCGGGCTGGAGGTCGAGGGCGTCGACAACCCCGGCGACAAGCTCGCCGCGTTCACGGTCGCGAAGGTGCTGACCGCCGCGCCGCATCCCAACGCCGACAAGCTGCAGGTGCTGTCGGTCGATGCCGGAGACGGCCCGCTGCAGGTGGTGTGCGGCGCGCCCAATGCGCGCGCAGGGCTGGTCGGCGTGTTCGGGCCGCCGGGCGCTTTCGTCCCGGGCAGCGGTTTCGAGCTCAAGGTCGCGGCGATCCGCGGCGTCACGTCGAACGGCATGATGTGCTCGGCCCGCGAGCTCGAGGTGGGCGAGGGGCACGAGGGGATCATCGAACTGCCCGCCGACGCGCCGGTCGGCACCGCCTATCCCGATTATGCCGGACTCAATGATCCGGTGATCGACGTCTCGATCACGCCCAACCGCCAGGATTGCATGGGCGTGCGCGGCATCGCCCGCGACCTCGCGGCGGCGGGGCTGGGGACGCTGAGGCCGCTGGTCGTCCCGGGCTCCTCCGCCCCCGTTCGCCCTGAGTTTGAAGGGGGGGGAGAGCGGGCTTCGACAGGCTCAGCCCGAACGGAGGTGGCCGGTGAAGGCGCTGGGCCGGACGTGCGCACCGACGATCCCGAGGGCTGCCCAGCGTTCTACGCGCAGGCGGTCTCGGGCGTCACTAACGGCGCTGCGCCCGAGTGGATGGCGCGCCGCCTCGCCGCGATCGGGCAGAAGCCGATCTCGGCGCTGGTCGATATCACCAACTATGTGATGAGCGATCTCGGCCGCCCGCTGCACGTTTATGACCGGGCGAAGCTCTCCGGCTCCCTCGTCGCCCGCCGCGCGAAGCCGGGAGAGACCGTGCTCGCGCTCAACGGCAAGACCTATATGCTCGACGAGAGCATGACCGTCATCGCCGATGCCGCCCAGGTTCACGACATCGGCGGCATCATGGGCGGCGAGGATTCGGGCGTGACCGCGGGCACCACCGACGTCCTGATCGAATGCGCCTATTTCGATCCCGACCATATCGCCCGTACCGGGCAGAAGCTCGGCCTCACCTCCGACGCGCGGCAGCGGTTCGAACGCGGGGTCGATCCCGCCTTTCTCGACGACGGGCTGGCGATCGCCTGCGCGCTGGTGCTCGACATCTGCGGCGGCAGCGCGAGCGGCGTGACCCGCGCCGGCACGCCGCCGGTCGAGGCGCGGACGATCCAATACGATCCCGCCCGCGCCGAAACGCTCGGCGGCCTCGCCATCGCGCCCGATCGGCAGAAGGCGATCCTCGAAAGCCTCGGCTTCGCCGTCGCCGACGACTGGCAGGTGACGGCGCCGAGCTGGCGCCGCGACATCGACGGCGCCGCCGACCTCGTCGAGGAGGTCGTCCGCATCGAGGGGATCGACAAGGTGCTGCCGGTCCCGCTCGACCGCGCGCCGGGCGTGGCGAAGCCGACCGCCACCCCCGAACAGAAGCTCGAACGCCGCGTCCGCCGCGCGGCGGCCGCGCGCGGGCTCGACGAGGCGGTGACGTGGAGCTTCGTCGCCGCGGCCGAGGCCGCCCCGTTCGGCGGCGGCGCCTGGACGCTCGCCAACCCGATCAGCGAGGACCTGAAAGTGATGCGCCCGTCGCTGCTGCCGGGGCTGCTGTCGGCGGCGGCGCGCAACCTGAAACGCGGCGCGACCAGCGTCCGCCTGTTCGAGCTCGGCCGGCGCTATCTCGCCGACGGCGAGCGCCCGACGCTCGGGCTGGTGCTGGCGGGCGACCGTCGCCCGCGCGGCTGGCAGACCGGCAAGGCGCAGGGCTTCGACGCCTTCGACGCCAAGGCCGAGGCGCTGGCGCTGCTCGCCGCGGCGGGCGCGCCGGTCGATAATCTCCAGACGATAGGCGAGGCGGGCGAGACGTGGCATCCCGGCCAGTCGGGCACGCTCAGGCTCGGGCCGAAGACGGTGCTCGCGAGCTTCGGAATGCTCCACCCGCAAACCGCCGCCGCGTTCGATCTCGACGGCGTGGTCGCCGCGGTCGAGCTCTACCTCGATGCGATCCCTGCGCGCAGGGCGAATGGTCTGATGCGCCCGGCCTATATACCGCCCGCGCTCCAGCCGGTGCGCCGCGACTTCGCCTTCACGGTGCCCGCCGGCCTCTCCGCCGACGCGCTGACCCGCGCGGTCAAGGGCGCCGACAAGGCGGCGATCACCGCCGCACGCGTGTTCGACCTGTTCGAGCGCGACGGCGTCCGCTCGATGGCGATCGAAGTGGTGCTGCAACCCGGCGACAAGAGCTTCACCGACGCTGAGTTGAAGGGCATAGCCGATAAGGTCGTCGCCGCGGCGACGAAACTCGGGGCGACCTTGCGGGGTTGAAAATTCCGTTCGCCCTCAGCTTGTCGAAGGGCGATTGGCACAACACGGGCGTCGACTTCGCTCAGCCCGAACGGAGGTAAGGAATGGCCCAACGCACAGCCCTGATCACCGGCGCGACGGCGGGCATTGGTGAGGCCGCCGCGCGGGCGTTCGTTGCGGCGGGGTGGCGCGTGATCGGCACCGGCCGGCGCGCCGAGCGGCTCGATGCGCTGCGCGACGAGCTCGGCGAGGCGTTCCGCGGCGCCGCGTTCGATGTACGCGACGAGGCCGCGCGCGACGCCGCGCTCGATGCGCTGCCCGAAGCGTTCCGCGGCATCGACCTGCTCGTCAACAATGCCGGGCTCGCGCTCGGCACCGCGCCGGCGCAGCAGGCGTCGCTCGACCAGTGGAAGACGATGATCGACACCAACGTCACCGCACTGGTGTCGCTGACGCGAAAGCTGCTGCCGCAGCTCATCGAGCGCAAGGGCGCGATCGTCAACCTGTCGTCGGTCGCCGGCACCTATCCCTATCCAGGCGGCAACGTCTATGGCGGCACCAAGGCGTTCGTCCGCCAGTTCAGCCTCAGCCTGCGCTCGGACCTCGCCGGCACCGGGGTGCGCGTCACCTCGATCGAGCCCGGCATGGTCGAAACCGAATTCACGCTGGTGCGCACCGGCGGCAACCAGGCGGCGTCCGACAAGCTCTACGCCGGCGCCGACCCGATGACCGGCGAGGACATCGCCGCGACGATCCTGTGGGTCGCCGAGCTGCCGCCGCACCTCAACATCAACCGGCTCGAGCTGATGCCGGTGACGCAGTCGTTCGCCGGTTTCCAGGTGGCACGCGAACCATGAGCGAGCTGATCGAGATCGCCGGCGGCGGGCTCAGCGCCGCGATCAACCCGCTCGGCGCCGAGCTGACGCACCTGCGCGACTCCGCCGGCCGCGAGCTGATGACCGACGCCGACCCGGCATTCTGGCCGAAGCACGCGCCGATCCTGTTCCCCGTGGTCGGCGAGACCAACGGCCATGTCATCCGGATCGACGGCAGGACCTATCCGATGCACCGTCACGGCTTCGCCCGCGACGAAAGGTTCGATGTGGCGCGGCACGATCCCGACCGCGTCGCCTTCCGGCTGACCGACAGCGAGGCGACGCGCGTCCATTATCCCTTCGCCTTCGTGCTGGAGATCGCCTTCGCGCTCGACGGCCGCAGGCTGACGCTCGAGGCGCGGATCGGCAATCCGTCCGACGCGCCGCTGCCGGCGCAGTTCGGCTTCCATCCCGCGCTCGCCTGGCCGTTGCCTTACGGCGCGCCGCGCGCGGAGCATCGCATCGTGTTCGACGCCGACGAGCCCGAACGGCTGCTCGAAATCGACGCCGACGGCCTCGTCGCCGCGACGCGCGACAATCCGATCGACGGCCGCACGCTGCACCTCGCCGACGACCTGTTCACCAAGGACGCGCTGATCTTCGATCCGCTTCATTCGCGAGCGGTGCGCTACGGCCCGCCGCAGGGCCCGGCGCTCGAAGTCGCCTTCCCCGACACCCCGCGCCTCGGAATCTGGACCAAGCCCGGCGCGCATTTTGTCTGCATCGAGCCGTGGCACGGCCTCGCCGACCCGGCCGGCTTCACCGGCGACTTCCGCACCAAGCCGGGCGTGTTCGAAATCGCGCCGGGTAGTGAGAAGCGGATCGTGATGAGCGTGACGCTGATCGCCTGATCGCGTAGAGGCCCTTTGTCACCCCGGCCTTGAGCCGGGGTTCCGCTTTCTCATTTTGAAGAAAAACAGCGGGACCCCGGGTCAAGCCCGGGGTGACGGTATTTGATAGGATCGTCATGACCTCCCCCCGCCGCACCTTCGCGATCATTTCCCACCCCGACGCCGGCAAGACCACGCTGACCGAAAAGCTGCTGGTCGCGGGCGGCGCGATCCATCTTGCCGGCGAGGTCAAGGCGCGCGGGGCGAACCGGCGCGCGCGTTCCGACTGGATGAAGATCGAACAGCAGCGCGGCATCTCCGTCACGTCGTCGGTGATGACGTTCGAGAAGGACGGCATCACCTTCAACCTGCTCGACACGCCGGGGCACGAGGATTTTTCCGAAGACACCTATCGCACGCTCACCGCAGTCGATTCGGCGGTGATGGTGATCGACGCCGCGCGCGGCATCGAGGCGCAGACGCGCAAGCTGTTCGAGGTGTGCCGGCTGCGCTCGGTGCCGATCATCACCTTCATCAACAAGGTCGACCGCGAAGGCCGTGCGCCGTTCGAACTGCTCGACGAGATCGCCGACGTGCTGGCGCTCGACGTCGCGCCGATGAGCTGGCCGGTCGGCATGGGCGGCACGTTCGAGGGCGTGTACGACATCGCCAACGATCGCGTCGCGCGCCCGGAGGGTCCGAGCCGCGAATTCCACGGCAAGGTCGAGGATGCGCCGACGCTGCCCGAGGAAACCCGCGAGGAAGTCGAGCTGGCCGGGGCCGGCTATGCCGCGTTCGACGAGGAGGCGTATCGCAACGGCGACCTCACGCCGGTCTATTTCGGCTCGGCGCTCAAGGATTTCGGTGTCGCCGAGCTGATCGACGCGCTCGCTCGCTACGCCCCCGGCCCGCGGCCGCAGCCGGCCGAGCCCGCGCCGGTCGCCCCGCAAGGCGATGAGGTGACCGGCTTCGTGTTCAAGGTGCAGGCCAACATGGACCCGCAGCACCGTGACCGCATCGCCTTCATGCGGCTGTGCTCGGGGACGTTCCGGCGCGGCATGAAGCTGACCCCGACCGGCCACGGCAAGCCGATCGCGGTGCATTCGCCGATCCTGTTCTTCGCGCAACAGCGCGAGCTCGCCGACGAAGCCTATCCCGGCGACATCATCGGCATCCCCAATCACGGCACGCTGCGCGTCGGCGACACATTGTCGGAGCGCGCCGCCGTCCGCTTCACCGGCCTCCCCAATTTCGCGCCCGAGATCCTGCGCCGCGTCGTGCTCAAGGACCCGACCAAGACCAAGCAGCTGCGCAAGGCGCTCGACGACATGGCCGAGGAAGGGGTGACGCAGGTCTTCTATCCGGAGATCGGCTCGAACTGGGTGATCGGCGTGGTCGGACAGCTCCAGCTCGACGTGCTGGTGAGCCGGCTCGATGCCGAATACAAGGTCGCCGCCGCGCTGGAGATGGCGCCGTTCGAAACCGCGCGCTGGGTATCGGCCGAGGATCCCGCGGATCTCAAGGCGTTCGCCGACCTCAATCGCGCGGCGATGGCCAAGGACCGCGACGGCAATCCGGTATTCATGGCCAAGACCGCCTGGGAAGTCGGCTATGTCGCCGACCGCTATCCGAAGGTCGGGTTCATGGCGACGCGCGAACGGTGATGGGCCGCACGGTCAATGGTGCCAGCCCCGCCTGAGCGGCCGCACCGCGAACAGCATCAGCGCTGCCGCAATCAGGTAGAATCCCAGGCACAGGATCGCCGCGTCGCGCAGCGCGTCCGCCCCGCGGCTTGCCATCATCGCGTCCGACAGCCGCCCCATCAGCCACGGCCCGACCCCGAGCCCGATCAGGTTGTTGATGAGGAGGAAACTTGCCGAGGCGGTCGCGCGCATGTGCTGCGGCACCAGGTGCTGAACCGCGGTCGTCACCGGCCCCAGCCACAGGATGTTGAGCGCATTGGGCACGAGCAACAACACCCAGGCGAGCACCGGAGACCCCGACGACAGCATCCCCGCGGCAAAGGTCGGCGCGGTGACGAGCCACGCGATCGCCGGCAGCTTGGCATACCAGCCATGGTCGCCCGGTCCGAGCCTGTCGGCGAGCCAGCCGCCCGCGAACACGCCGAGCGTCCCGCCGATCAGCAGCAGCGAACCCATGAACTGCCCCGTGGTGATGAGGTCGAAATGGAAGCTGCGGATCAGCACCGACGGCGTCCACAGGGCAAGGCCATAGCCGGTCAGCGAGCTGCATCCGGCGGCGACCGCCATCAGCCAGAAGGCCGGCTTTCTGGCGAGCAGCGGGAATACGGTGCGGAGCGGCGCGGCCGCCGGCGCGACTCGCCGCGGCGCGTCGCGGACAATCAGCCGGAACACCGGCGCGAGCACGACGCCGGCGATGCCGACCGCGTAGAAGGCGGTGCGCCACTCGACCGCCGAGGCGATATAGGCGCCGAGCAACGTGCCGCCGGCGAGCCCGACGGGAATACCGAGCGAATAGATCGCCAGCGCCCGCGCGCGGCTGTGCGGCGGGAAATAATCGGCGATCAGGGCGTAGGACGGCGCCACACCGCCCGCCTCGCCGACCCCGACGCCGAGGCGGTAGAGGAACAGCTGCCCGACCCCCATCGCCGTGCCGCACAAGGCGGTAAATCCGCTCCACACCGCGAGCGATCCGGTGATCACCCAGGTCCGGCTGGTGCGGTCGGCGAGATAGGCGAGCGGCACGCCGAGCACCGAATAGAGCATCGCGAAGGCGAGCCCGCCGACCGCGCCGAACTCGGCGTCGGACAGGTGAAGGTCCGCCTTGATCGCCGGCGCGAGGATGCCGAGGATCTGCCGGTCGAGGAAGTTGAACGTATAGACGATCAGCAACATCGTCAGCACCAGCCGGCGATAGGCGGGGGTGGCGGGACCTACGTCTGAATCCGTCATCGTCACCCCCCTCCATTCGGGCTGAGCCTGTCGAAGCCCGCCAGCTCCTGACGTGGTTATCGCCCTTCGACAAGCTCAAGGCGAACGGAGCAGAATTCCAGGCGCGCGGCCAGCTTTTCAGAACTTCGCCGTCGCGGTTAGCAGCACCTGGCGCGGATTGCCGTAGAAGGCGGTCGCCACGCCATGCTTGCCCAGCGTCGAGCTGTACGTCCCGTCGGGGTTCTGCGTGACGTAGTTATAGCCCGAGGTGATGTAATGCTTGTCGAGGATGTTCTTGGCATGGACTCCGATCGAATAATGATCGTCGCCGAAGGTATAGGTCAGGTTCGCGTCCCATAGCGCATAAGCGGGCTGGTCGAGCCACGGGATCGCCGTCTCGAACTGGTGCGTCTTGCTGCGGTAGGCGACCGTGGTCGACAGATCGAGCGTATTCGGGCCGACCGGCAAGGTCGCCGCGAGCGTGCCCGATGCGGTCCATTTCGGCGTGTTCTGGATCGCGCGCTGCTTGGCGACGTCGTTGCCGAATGCATCGATATATTTGTTGTATTTGCCGTCGAGATAGCCTGCGGTCGCGGCGAGGCTCAGCGACGAGCCCTGGCCGGCGAAATCCTGCGCGAGGATCGCGTTGCCCTCGAACTCCACGCCTTTCAACGTCGCCTTGGCTGCGTTGGTGGTGATGCCGATGAAGGTGTCGTTGACCCCGTCGCCATCGGTGTCATAGCCGATCGAGCCGGGGATCTGCACGTCCTTGTAATCGGCGTAGAAGCCGTCGAGCGCGAAGGTCAGCCGGCGATCGAACAGTGCCGCCTTCCAGCCGATCTCGTAGCTGTTGACGCTTTCCGGCTTGAACAGCAGGAAATCATAGACCTCCTGGCGATCGACCGTGCCGTCGTGATTGGCGTCGGGCGCTGCCGCGGCGCTGCCGCGCGGATCGAAGCCGCCGCCTTTGAAGCCTTGCGAATAGCTCGCGTAGAACAGGTTGTTCGGCGTCGCCTTGAAGTTGAGCGACACCCGCGGCGTGAAGCGGCGGAACAGCGCCTTGCCGCGGAAATCGGTCTGGGTGGCGATCACCAGCGGGTTGCCGCCGAACTCGGCCGAACCGCCGATCTTGGTTTGTTTGAGGATGTGCGCCTTGCGCTGGTCCCAGGTGTAGCGGCCGCCGAGTTCGAGGCTCAGGCGATCCGTGAAATCGTAAGTGAAGTCGCCGTAGAATGACGAGGTGTTGGTGCGCACGTCGCCGGCGGTATAAGCGTTGAGCCCGGGCACCGTCTCATAGAGCAGCACGTCGAACGCGGTCGAGGCCTCGGCGTCGAGATAATAATAGCCGAAGATGCCGTTCAGCTTCTCGCTCGAATAGAGCAGCTGGAATTCCTGGCTGACCTGCTCGTTGCGATAGACCGCCGGCACATCGACGTCGGCCGCCGGCCCGGTGTCGAAGTCGATCGGCGTGTACGACCGGTCCTTGCGCCACGCGCTGATGCTCTTGAGCGTGACATGGTCGTCGAGCTCGGCCTGCGCGGTCATCGCAAGGCCGCCGGACCACACGTCCTCCTTCGGATTGTTGAGCCCCGCCTCGGTATCGTACACGTCCTTGAGCGGCGCTTCATGAGTCACGAAATCGGGGAAAATGCGATGGCCGTTGCGCGCGTTCGACTTGTCGTGGGTATAATCGCCGTTGATGCGGATGAAGGTATTGCTGTCGGCATGGCCCATCTCGACCGTGCCGCGCGCCGCCCAGATGTCCTTGTTGTAATTGTCGATGCCGAGATTGATGTTGCGGCCGAACCCGTCGTGGCTGAGCCGCGCGACCGAAGCGCCGACGCGGAACATGTCGCTGAGCGGCGCGCTGACGGTGAGGACGCCGTCGGCCTCGTTATAGCTGCCGTAGGTCGCCTTGGCCTTGACCGAAAGCTGGTCGGGCAGCCGGGCCGTCACGTATTTGATCGCCCCGCCGATCGTGTTGCGGCCGTAGAGCGTGCCCTGCGGCCCGCGCAGCACCTCGATCCGCTGCACGTCGTAGATGTCGAGCAGCGCCGCCTGAGGCCGATTGAGATAGACGTCGTCGATATAGACCCCGACGCCCGCCTCGAACCCCGGCACCGGATCCTGCTGTCCGACGCCGCGGATGAACGCGGTCAGCGTCGAATTGGTGCCGCGCGAGGCTTCCAGCGTGACGTTGGGGGTGGTCTCGGCAAGGTCGGTGATATCGACCGCGCCCTGCTTCTCGAGCTGCGCGCCGGTATAGGCGGTGATCGCAACCGGCGTGTCGAGCAGCCGTTCGCTGCGCCGCCGCGCGGTGACGACGATATCGGCCGCGCCGCTCGCATTGGTCGCCTGCGCATCCTGATCGGCGGTCTGGTCCGGCTGACGGGCCGCGTCCTGCGCGAAGGCAGGCGCGGCGGTAAGCGCGAGCATCGCGGCGCCGGACGAGGCGAGCGCGCGTGCAGAAATCAGGCGACGGTGCATATGATCCTCCCCTCCAGTGGCACTCCCGTATCGCCGGGGTTGTGCGTCGGTCGGGGAGGCTATACTGAAACCTGAACCAGGTTTCAACTTGGCAAATAGGCAGGGGAGCGTCATGGCGGGCGAGCGTGTCACCAATGTCACGGCGGCAGGTGCGGCAAGCGCGGGGAAGGCGCCGCGCACCGAGCGCGGGCGCAAGACGCTGCGCGCGATCCTCGACGCCGCGGCGGCCGAATTCGGCGAAAAGGGATTCCACGAAGGCTCGATCAGCGGCATCACTCGCCGCGCCGGCGTCGCGCTCGGCAGCTTCTACACCTATTTCGATTCCAAGGACGCGGTGTTCCGCGCGCTGGTCCGCGACATGTCCGACCAGGTCCGCGACCGCGTCGCCCCGGTGCTGCGCGCTGCCCCCGATCAACTCGCCGCCGAACGCGCCGGTCTGCTCGAATTCCTCGACTTCGTTCGCGGTCATAAGGAAATCTACCGTATCATCGACGAGGCCGAATTCGTCGATCCCGAAAGCTTCCGCAGCCATTATGCGACGACCGCGGACCGAATCGCGCAGCGCCTCAAGACGGCGGCCGAACGTGGCGAGATTCGCGCCGATGTCACCGATGTCCACGCGTGGGCGATCATGGGGATGAACGTGTTCCTGGGCTTGCGCTACGGCGTCTGGGCGGACGACCGGTCGACCACGGAGGTCGCCGACACGATCGCCGACATGCTCGCTCGGGGCCTGGCGCCCGACCGATGACCGAGGCCCTCGATCGTTTTGTCGCGGCACAGCGCGACATCTGGCCGACTGCGCTCGCCGAGCTCGAGGCTGGAGCCAAGCGCAGCCACTGGATGTGGTTCGTCTTTCCCCAGATTGCCGGCCTCGGCCGCAGCGAGACCGCGCGGCGCTACGCAATCCGCGACCTCGCCGAAGCGCGCGCCTATCTCGCGCATCCGCTGCTCGGTCCCAGACTGGTCGCGGCGACCGGCGCCATGCTTGGCCATGCCGGCATACGCTCGGCCGAGGCGGTGCTGGGTCCCATCGACGCGATCAAGCTCGCCTCGTCGATGACGCTGTTCGAAGCGGCCGCCGCCGACGCGGAGCAAGCCGCACCCTTCGCCCGCTGCCTCGACGCGTTCTTTTCAGGGTACCGCGACTCGGCAACGCTGGAGCGGCTGTGATCGGCGCGAACGCGACATCGCCCACACATTACCTCATCATTCGCCCTGAGCCTGTCGAAGGGCGATTTGGCGAAGCGGTGCTTCGACTTCGCTCAGCACGAACGGTTTGGGCGGTCCGCCCGACCGATGCGCCGCCTACTCCGCCGGCTCCGGGACCGGTTCCTCCTGGGCCACGTCTGCCGCTTCCTCGGGCGTCAGATGCCCCCAGCGGATCAGCGACCAGATCCGCTCGTGGAAATAGAACAGGAAGATCTTGGTGAACACCTCTGTCCCGGCGATCGCCCCCGCCGCGGCGGTATTGCCCGTATAGAGGAAGCTCAGCACGAAGGTGTCGATGCTGCCCATCATCCGCCAGGTCACTGCCTTGACGAACGAGCGCGGGTGGCTTTCGACGCCGCGGAACAGGAACATGATGCGTCAGCCGGCCTGTGATGCCGGGGTGTTGACACCCATGCTCTGCAGATAGCGCTTCACGTTGCGCGCTGCCTGCCGCAGCCTCTGTTCGTTCTCGACCATTGCGATCCTGACATAGCCTTCGCCGTTCTCTCCATAGCCGACACCCGGCGCAACCGCGACCTTGGCATGGGTGAGTAATTGTTTGGAGAACTCAAGACTACCTAGATTGGCTAGGGCCGGGGGCAGCGGCGCCCAGGCGAACATCGAGGCGCGCGGCGAGGGGATCTCCCATCCGGCGCGTGCGAAGCTTTCGACCAGCACGTCGCGGCGCTTGTGATAGAGCTGCCGGTTCGTCTCGACGATGTCCTGCGGACCGTTGAGCGCGGCGCACGCCGCCGCCTGAACCGGGGTGAACGCGCCGTAATCGAGATAGGATTTCACCCGCGTCATCGCCGCGATCAGCTTGCGATTGCCGACCGCGAAGCCGATTCGCCACCCGGCCATCGAATAGGTCTTGGAAAGCGAGGTGAATTCGACCGCGACCTCCTTCGCACCCTTGACCTGCAGGATCGAGGGCGTCGGCTTGCCGTCGTAATACAGTTCCGAATAGGCGAGGTCGGAGAGCACCCATACCTGGTTCTCGCGCGCCCAGGCGACCAGCCGTTCGTAAAAGGCGAGATCGACCGTCTCGGCGGTCGGGTTCGACGGATAATTGACCACCAGCACGCTCGGCCGCGGCACGGTGAAGGCGATCGCGCGCTCCAGGCTCTCGAAATAGGCGTCGTCGGGCGTGGTCGGCACCGCGCGGATCGTCGCCCCGGCGATGATGAAGCCGAAGGTGTGGATCGGATAGCTCGGGTTGGGCGCCAGGATCACGTCGCCCGGCGCGGTGATCGCGGTGGCGAGGCTGGCGAGGCCCTCCTTCGACCCCATCGTGACGACGACCTCACTCTCGGGGTCGAGCTCGACTCCGAACCGGCGGGCGTAATAGTTCGCCTGCGCCCGCCTCAGGCCGGGAATGCCCTTCGACTGCGAATAGCCATGCGCATCGGGCTTCTTCGCGACTTCGCACAGCTTATCGATCACGTGCTGCGGCGGCGGCAGGTCGGGATTGCCCATGCCGAGGTCGATAATGTCCTCGCCCGCCGCGCGCGCCGCTGCCCGCATCGCATTGACCTCGGCGATGACATAGGGCGGCAAACGGCGGATGCGGTAGAACTCGTCGGACATGCGGCAGACTCCCAGGCGGCACGGACATCGCGCCGCGGCTGTGCATTAAGTATATGGGAGCGTCCCGGCGCTTGCCAGAGGAGATGAGATTGGCCGACGACGACGCGCGACTTGAGCCCGGCTTCACGCTCGAGGACATGCAGCATTGGACCTGGGTGATGGGCCGCGCGCAGCAGATGATGCTCGAACACGGGCTCGAGACGCTGCAGCAGACCCCCGCGTTGCCGGTCATCCCCGGCTTCACCGACAAGGCGACGCTCGAGCGGGCCCAGTCGTTCTGGGCCGACAGCATGAAATTGTGGCAGCGGTTCCTCGACCCCGAGGCGCAGGAGGAGGAAGGCAAGCCGGACCGCCGTTTCCAGGCCCCGGAATGGCGCGACAACCCGGTGTTCGACTGGATCCGCCAGAGCTATCTGCTCATCGCGGACCATATCCTGCGCGGCGTCGATGCGCTCGAAGGGCTCGACCCCAAGCAGAAGGAGCAAGTGCGCTTCGCTGCGCGCAATTTCGTCGAGGCGATGAGTCCGAGCAACTTTCCCGCGACCAATCCGCTGGTCATCCAGAAGACGATCGAGACGCGCGGCGAAAACCTGCTCAAGGGCCTCGCCAACATGCTGGCGGATATGGGCAGGGGCCAGCTCACCCATACGGACGCGACGGCGTTCGAGGTCGGCCGCAATCTCGCCACCACGCCGGGCAAGGTCGTCAAGCGCACGCCGCTCTACGAGTTGATCCAGTACGCGCCCGCCACCGAGACGGTGCTCAAGACCCCGCTGGTCATCTTTCCTCCGTGGATAAACCGCTTCTACATTCTCGATCTCAACCCGGCGAAGAGCTTCATCAAATGGGCGGTCGACCAGGGGCTCACCGTGTTCGTCGTCTCGTGGAAATCGGCCGACGCGACGATGAAGCGGGTCGTGTGGGACGATTACGTCTCCGCGCAGATCGATGCGATCGACTCGATTCGTGATACGCTCGGCGTCGAGAGCATCCATACGATCGGCTATTGCGTCGCCGGCACCACGCTCGCCGCCACGCTCGCCGTGCTTGCCGCCCGCGGGGAGGCCGACAAGGTCAGGACCGCGACCTTTTTCACCGCGCAAGTCGATTTCACTCGCGCCGGCGATCTCAACCTGTTCGTCGACGACGAGCAGCTGAAGCTGATCGAGGCGCTGTCGCCCGAAGGTTTCCTCGACGGCCGCTATATGGCGGCGACGTTCAACCTGCTGCGCGGGCGCGATCTCATCTGGAACTATGTCACCAACAATTATCTGCTCGGCCAGGATTATGCGCCGTTCGACCTGCTTCACTGGAACGGCGACACGACCAACCTGCCGGTCCGATGGCATCTGAGCTACCTCACCGATCTCTATCGCGATAATTTGCTGGTTCGCCCCGGCGCGCTGTCGGTTGCGGGCACGCCGATCGATCTTTCGAAGGTGACGACTCCGACCTACGTCCAGGCCGGCCGCGAGGATCACATCGCGCCCGCCGAAAGCGTGTGGAAGATCACCGATCACTTCAAGGGCCCGCTCCGCTTCGTGCTGGCGGGCTCGGGCCACATCGCCGGCGTCGTCAACCCGCCGGCGGCGGGCAAATACCAATATTGGACCAACGACGCGCCCGCCGCGAGCCTCGCCGACTTCGTCGCCGGCGCGACCGAAACCAAGGGCAGCTGGTGGCCCGACTGGCTCGCCTGGCTGCGCGGTCAGGATAGTGAGGAAGTGCCGGTCAACGATGCCCGCCGCCCCGGCGAGGGCAAGCTCAAGGCGCTGGAGGACGCCCCCGGAACCTACGTCCGCCAGCGGTAACAGCCAGGCCGAATTCCTATGGACGCGATAGGAATGCTGCACTGCACAATTTTGCTTGAAATCGACGCGGCGAACTCTTATTGTGCGATGCAGCAATGAGCGGAGACTCGACCATGGCGAACACGCCCAAGAAGACCGCCCGGCCGGCCGCGCGCCGGACTGCGAAGGCGGCTCGTGCAGACTCCAAGCCGATCGAAACCGTCATCCCCGTGATCCCGGCTGCCGAAGCGGCCGCCCTCAATTCCAAGGAAGCTACCATGGAAGACGCCATCAAGACCGCCGCCGCCAAGGCGGAGAGCCTGTTCACCGAATTCAACGACCGCACCAAGGCCGCGGTCGAGAAGAGCACCAAGCTGTTCGACGAGTTCAACGACTTCGCCAAGGGCAATGTCGAGGCCGTCGTCGAATCGTCGAAGATCGCCGCCAAGGGCTTCGAGTCGCTCGGCCAGGACGCCGCCGACTACGGCCGCAAGTCGTTCGAAGGCGCGACCGCCGCGCTGAAGCAGTTCGCCGCCGCCAAGTCGCCGACCGACTTCTTCAAGCTGCAGGGCGACTATGTTCGCGCCGCGTTCGACGCGCTGGTCGCCGAGACTTCGAAGAACACCGAGACGGTCCTGAAGCTGGCCGGCGAGATCGCCCAGCCGCTCCAGAACCGCGCCGCCGTCGCGGCCGAAAAGATCAAGGTCGCCGCGTAACCGGCGCCGCGACCGTCGTCGCCGAAAGGGCGGCCGCCTTCCCGGGTGGCCGCCCTTTTTTGTTGGGCGAACCAGAGCCGCTGGCGGATATCGACCTGACGTTGTGCCGAATTACCCTCGAAAATCGGACCCATTCGACGCCGGCGGCGGTGAAGGCGGCATGGTCGCGCTTGAAATCGCCCGTAGCGAGAAACAGGAATACGCGACCGGCCGCCTGATCGCCGATGTCGAGGCGCGGGCGAGGAGGATGGTGGTGGCGTTCTCGGGCGCGCCGGGCGGGTGGATCATCACCCAGCGCTTGTCCTGCTCGGGCTGGACCTCGTCGGCGACGAGGGTGAAGCCGAGTTTGCCGACGTAGAAGGCGAGCGCCTCGTCATAGTTGCGGACGATCAGGGCGGTGTGGGCTAGGTGGGCATTATGCTTCCGGTTGGTCCGCGAACAGCGCGACGAGCGGACCATTAATGTAATAGTTATTGCGCCCCGCCTGATGCTTCACCAGCAGGCCCGCTTCGGCGAGCTCGTCAAGATAGCGCGCGGCCGTTTGGCGCGTGACGCCGAGATCGTTCTGGACGAACTCGATTCGCGTATAAGGGTGGCGGAAGAGGTTGTTGAGCAGGTCCTGCGAATAGATGCGGGAATGATCGGTGCGCAGGCGGTTCTTGTACTCCGCCATCAGCAGCCTGATCGCTTCGATCAGCGTCAGCGTCTCGACTGCCGTCTCGCCGACCGCGCGCAGCATGTAGAGCAGCCACGGCTCCCAATCGCCGGTGTCGCGCACCGCCTGAAGCTGGGCGTAATAGCCGCCTTTGTTCCGGGTGATGTACCGGCTGAGGTACAGGATTGGGATGTCGAGCAGGCGCTGGCGCGTCAGATACAGCACGTTGATGATCCGGCCGATGCGTCCATTGCCGTCAGGGAACGGGTGGATGCTTTCGAACTGGTGATGGATGATCGCCATCTTGATCAGCGGATCGAGTGGACTGCAATCGTCGTCGTTGATGAAGCGTTCGAGTGCGGTCATGTGGCGGATGATGTCGTCGCCATCCTGCGGCGGAACATAGACGAGATCGCCGCTATGCTCGTTCTTCAGCGCCGTGCCGGGCGTCTTGCGGAAATCGCCGTCGGTCCGCTTGAGGATCTGAAACATGGCGACGATGGTATTGTTGCTGATGATGCCGTGCTGATCGTGGAGCCGATCGAAGCCGCATTTCAGCGCTTGCGCGTAGAGCGCGACCTCCTTGGCGGCGGGCGAGGCCGGAGAACCGGGAAACAGGCCGATCTGGAACACCTCGTCCTGCGTGGTGACGATGTTCTCGATCTCCGAACTCGCCTTGGCTTCCTGCAGCGAGAGCGTGTCGATCAGGATGCCCTGATTGGGAATCGTGCCGGCGCGGCCCTTGAGCTCGGCGAGGAAGCGATGCGCGCGAGCGGCCTCGCGCAGAACGGCCAACGTTTCGATTTCGCCGGGCGGCGGCAGCGGGGGAATGGCGTAGCTTGGTTTCAGCATGCCGGTCACTCACGTTCGGAATGTTGGAGCGATCTAACATATCGGCGGGACGTGTTAAAGGAATGAAGAAAATGTAACACGTTTGGCGGCGGCTGGCGCCTCGTCACATCACGGAAGATCAAGACGATGTGAGGCATGAGAAGACGGTGATGTCCGCGGCCTCTTTGGCAAGCGGTTGGCGATCTACTAAATTACATTGACAATATACTTAATCACTGACACCCATTTGTCTCCAGGTGCAGTTTAATGATTCGAGGGTTCAATGAAGGGGCGAGCGTGGGTCGAGTTGGCCCTAGAGAAATTACACTGCAGCCAGAAGGAGCTCGCTCTACGGCTCGGTGTGTCACCAACTCAAGTGAGCAAATGGAAAAATGACGAGCACATGTCCTTCGATATGGAGGATAAATTCCGAGAAATCGCCGGTATCGGCGACCTTGAGCCTGAGTTTGTAGTATGGGCGGGTTCACTGGATAAGGCTATCAAGTGGCGGGACATGATTACTGTCCTAGCAGAGCTCGCAGCGGAAGGAGCGGAGACAGGATACAACACCTCGCCCTTAGAGGAAGAAAATAGTTTGCTCTGCTGGCAGACGCTTCATACTCTTCGCGAGATGGGTGTAGACATCCCTGACATTTCCAATACAGAATTTCCGAACGATCTGGACGAAGATGACGCGATAGACGCTCTTTTAGATAATCCATATGCGAAGCTTATATTTAATATTTTTAAGTCTTTAAATGATGTATATGGATTCTTTATAGCTTACATTTATGAGCTGGTGACCGACGATCAACTGGATGTTATAGAAGAGGGGATGGAAATCGAGTCTTGCTTGATGAATTTGGCCGCTAGCAAGCTTGAACCCTCACTTCCCCTTGCAACGAAATTTAATAAATTTAAAATAGAAGTGACGCAGGACTACGAAAGGTGGTTGAGAAAGGTTCAAGCTGCAGCTTTTCGGGCTGGCGTTCCGATCAGGGCTGAGCTGCTTGATTTGGTGTATGAGGGCCACGATGCCTTGGGACATGAGGCGGAAGCCGAAAGCTTGGGTGTGAATTCCCGGCAATTACATCCCGATATCTATATGAACGAGCTTCTTTGCGGCATGAGGGCTATCCATCAAATTTTGCCGGTCATCATCAAAAAGCTCGAAATAACGGAGGAAGAGCTGGCTTTCGATGTAAACAAATTGCGCCTTTAGCTTAGGCTCATTCTTTGGCTGGTGCGCCTCTTAGCAAGCCCTCGGTGCTCAAATCCTCGTCGATGTCGGGCCAGTGGATGCCGTAGCCGCCGCCGGCCGATTCCCAATGCGATCGCTGTTCGGGGCTGGCGGCGAGCAGGCGCGGATACCAGGCGAGCGGGACGGCGATGGTTCGGCCGTCCATCAAATCGACGATCAGGCTGTCCGCGTCGCAGCGAACGTCGGCGACGCGCTCGTCAGCTACTCTGGCCAAAATATTCATGCCATGCCTCCACCAGCATCAGGCGATGCGCGCCGACCATCGCCATTATGCCATTGATCTCGCGCGGGCGAAAGCCGCTCGCCCGCGCAAGCACGACAGGATCGAGCCATGCCTTGAGCGTCGCGCCGCCTTTGTCGACATGAACATGCGGCGGCTCGTTCGGTTCATGGCTGTAGAAGTAGAAGCGGTATCCGTCGAGGCGGAGGACGGTTGGCATCGGCGTTTCCCCTTACGATGATGCCGAACCGCTATAGCGAAGTGAGAAGCAAATCTGCGGACTTTTAACCTCGAAAATCCCGCAGACCATTCCGCCGTGGGCAGATAAGCTCCGCGCTCAGCCTAATCATGCTCCCGCCCACCAGCGCCCATGTAAAGCTCGCGGCCGGTTTCGTTGTAGAGTTCGCTCATCGCCGCCATCCCGGCTTCCGCTTCCTCGGCCGCGATGAACGTCTCCGCCCCGGCATTCTGCTTCGCCGCGAAGTCGCGTACTTCCTGCGTAATCTTCATCGAGCAGAATTTGGGGCCGCACATGCTGCAGAAGTGTGCGGTCTTGGCGCCTTCCGCGGGGAGGGTCTGGTCGTGATATTGCTCGGCGGTGTCTGGGTCGAGCGACAGGTTGAACTGGTCGCGCCAGCGGAATTCGAACCTCGCGCGGCTGAGGGCGTCGTCTCTCACCTTCGCGGCGGGGTGGCCCTTCGCCAAGTCGGCGGCGTGGGCGGCTAGCTTGTAGGTCACCACGCCGACCTTGACGTCGTCGCGATCGGGAAGGCCTAGGTGCTCCTTGGGCGTCACGTAGCAGAGCATCGCGGTGCCGTACCAGCCGATCATCGCGGCGCCGATGCCGCTGGTGATGTGGTCGTAGCCCGGCGCGATGTCGGTGGTCAGCGGCCCCAATGTGTAGAAGGGCGCCTCGCCGCACGCCTCGAGCTGCTTGTCCATATTCTCCTTGATCTTGTGCATCGGCACGTGGCCGGGGCCCTCGATCATCACCTGGACGTCCTGCGCCCAGGCGCGCTTGGTGAGTTCGCCCAGCGTGTAGAGCTCGGCGAACTGGGCTTCGTCATTGGCGTCGGCGATGCTGCCGGGGCGGAGGCCATCGCCCAGCGAATAGGCGATGTCATAGGCCTTCATGATCTCGGTGATCTCGTCGAAACGCTCGTAGAGGAAGCTCTCCTTGTGGTGCGCGAGGCACCATTTCGCCATGATCGAGCCGCCGCGCGACACGATGCCGGTGACGCGCTTCGCCGTCAGCGGGACATACGGGAGACGCACGCCGGCGTGGATGGTGAAATAGTCGACGCCCTGCTCGGCCTGCTCGATGAGGGTGTCGCGGAAGATTTCCCAGGTGAGGTCCTCGGCGATGCCGCCGACCTTCTCAAGCGCTTGATAGATCGGGACGGTGCCGATCGGCACGGGGGAGTTGCGCAGGATCCATTCGCGGGTGTCGTGGATGTTGCGGCCGGTGGAGAGGTCCATGACGGTGTCCGCACCCCAGCGGATCGACCAGACCATCTTCTCGACTTCCTGCGCGACGTCGCTGGCGACCGCGGAATTGCCGATGTTGGCGTTGATCTTGACCAGGAAGTTGCGGCCGATCGCCATCGGCTCGGATTCGGGGTGGTTGATGTTGCTGGGGATGATCGCGCGGCCGCGGGCGACCTCGTCGCGGACGAATTCGGGGGTGACGAAATCGGGGATGGCGGCGCCCCAGTCCTGGCCGTCGCGAATTTGGTCGCGCGCGATCTCGCGGCCGAGATTCTCGCGTTCGGCGACATATTCCATCTCGGGCGTGACGATGCCGCGGCGGGCGTAGTGCATCTGGCTGACGTTGGCGCCGGGCTTGGCGCGCAGCGGGCGCTTCACGACGTTGGGGAATTGCGGCACGCCGGCGGAACGGTCCGGACCGGAAAGGCCGTTGTCCTCGGGGCGGACGGCGCGGGCGTCGTAGGATTCGACGTCGCCACGCCCCTCGATCCACGGGCGGCGGAGGGCCGGGAGGCCGGCCATGATGTCGATGCGCGCGTCGGGATCGGTGTAGGGGCCCGAGGTGTCGTAGACGCGCAAGGGTGGCTCGCCCGAGGAGGGTTCGAGATCGATCTCGCGCATCGCGACGCGGATGCCGCTGCCGGTGCGCGCTGGGACGTGGACTTTGCGGCTGCCGCGAATCGGACCGGTGGTGACGCCGATTTCGGTGCGCGCGGGAATGTCGGCCATGTGCGTGTCCTCCAGTGTCGCATGGAGGGGGCGAAGGTTCCTGGACGAAACGGCCGCTTCCCTCCCTACGCCGGTGTCAACCGGATCAGGTTCGGCGGGTCGTGCGGCGTGACCCGCACCTCTCAGCCATTGGAACCCACCAAAGGACTAGTTTGATGGGGGTCCTTTCACTGGCTCCCCGGGGATGTGGCGCGGAGTCTAGCGATCCCGCGCGCGCGATGCAAAGGCGATTGGCGGCGGCGCGGTGCGAGCGCACAATCGCGCGCGTCGTGCGTTGAGACAAGCAAAGGAGGTATCCCGATGAAAGCCCCGTCCCTCGGCGCGCTGTGCGCCGCCGCCGCACTGGCGGGATGCCACCAGCCGCAGCCGACCGCCGCCAATCACGAGGCGGCGGCGAACGTGATCAGCGCGAACGCCTTTGCCGCAAAGCTCGCCGCGCTGCCCGAACCGTCACGCAATGGCGCGTTCATGCGTGCGATCAGCGACGCCGGGTTCGACTGCCAGAAGATCGATTCGGCGAGCGCGCACGCGCCGGTCGCGGGGCATCCGGCATGGGCGATCACTTGCGTTCACGACGTGCATTATATCGCCGCGATCGATCCGGGCGGCTACATCCAGATCATCCGCGGGCACTTCATTGCGCCGTCCGCGCCGGCGAGCAACGCATCCTAGCCGACCGGCGTCTTCAACAGCGTGTCGGTTTCGCCCGTCTTGTCTCCGTCGCCGCGTCCGGCGATGGTTGCGGTCACCGCGATATCCATCGCGACGTTGCCGACCGTGCGGACGAGGTCGGGCAGCGTCTCGACCGCGATGAGCAGGCCCAATGCCTCGATCGGCGAGCCCATCGCGATCGAGATCGGCGCGATCGAGCTGATGTAGCTGACCTGGCCGGGCAGGCCGACCGCGCCCATCGTCGTCACCGCGGCGACTGCGATCCCGGCGGCGATCTGCGCCGGGCCGAGCGCGACGCCGTAGAGATGCGCGACATAGATCGCGACGGCGAGGTTCATCGGCGGGCCGGTCACGCGGAAGATGGCGACCGCCAGCGGCAGGACGATGCCCGACCGAGCGACGGGCACGCCCAGGTCTTCGGTGGCGCGCAGCATCGCCGGGAGCGAGGCGAGCGACGATTGCGTGCTGATCGCCACCGCATGGCTGGGGCCGGTCGCGCGGATGAAGCGCAGCAAGGGGATGCGCCCGCCGATCGCGCCGAACGGGAAGGCGAGGAGCCAGACGACGATGCCGACTGCGGAGACGATCCCGACGTAATGGAGCAGCACGCCGATCGCCGAGGTCCCCGCCTTCGCGCCGAACACGATGGCGAGCGCGAACACGCCGATCGGCCCCAGCCACAGCACCCAGTTGATGACGACGATCATCGCGTCGGCGACGATCTGGAAGAAATCGGTCATCGTCGTTCGCTGCGCATCGGGCAGCCGGGTCAGCGCGAAGGCGAAGACGAGGCTGAACACGATCAGCGGCAGGAAGGCGTCGTTGGCCGCCGCGGTGACGGGATTGGTGGGAACCAGCGTGGTGATGAACTGCGAGAAGGGGGCGATCTCGCCGACCGGCCTGGCGTGGGCCAGCGCCTCGCGCATTCCCGCCGCGGCGCCCGCCGGGATCGGCACGATGTCGAGGAACAACGGCGTCAACAGCGCCGCGAGCGCCGAGACGATCCACAGGAGCACGATGAACGTGACGATCGCGCGCGCGGTCAGCCTCCCGGCGCGCGCCGCCTCGGCGCTCGCCGCGACCCCCGTGACCAGCAGCGCGACGACCAGCGGCACGATCGTCATCTGCAGCCCGTTGAGCCACGCGGTGCCGATCGGCTGCGCGATCGCGAGGAGGCTCGCCGTCCAGCCCGGCGCGAGCCCGGCGACGGCGATCCCGACCGCGAGGCCGAGGGCGAGCGCGAGGAGAATCCGGCTGGTTTGTGACATGCTCGCGTTTCGTCCTTCGAACCGTTAATCCCGTTGGCGCAAGTATCCGAATACCGGAGTGGTCGGAGCATTATGGCAAGAAAATATTTCGGTACCGACGGAATTCGCGGGCTGACCAACCGCGCGCCGATGACTGCGGCGATGGCGATGAAGGTCGGCATGGCGGCCGGCGCGCATTTCGTGCGCGGCAACCACAAGCACCGCGTGGTGATCGGCAAGGACACCCGCCTGTCGGGCTATATGCTCGAAAATGCGATGGTCGCCGGGTTCACCGCGGTCGGCATGGACGTGGTGCTGGTCGGGCCGATGCCGACGCCGGCGGTGGCGATGCTGGTCCATTCGATGCGCGCCGATCTGGGGGTGATGATCTCGGCAAGCCACAACCCGTTCGCCGATAACGGCATCAAGCTGTTCGGGCCCGACGGCTACAAGCTCTCCGACGCCGACGAAGCGAGGATCGAGGCGCTGATCGACGGCGATATCCCGCTTGCCGAGCCGGGCAACATCGGCCGGGCGCGGCGCGTCGAGGATGCGCGCGGCCGTTACATCCACTTCGCCAAATCCACCTTTCCCCAGGCGCTCCGGCTCGACGGAATGAAGGTGGTGGTCGATTGCGCCAACGGCGCCGCCTATCAGGTCGCGCCGACCGCCTTGTGGGAGCTGGGGGCGGAGGTCGTCGCGCTTGGCGTCACGCCCAACGGCAAGAACATCAACGACGGTATCGGCTCGACCGCGCCGCACGCGATGTGCGAGACGGTGGTCGCATCGGGCGCGGCGCTCGGCATCGCGCTCGACGGCGATGCCGACCGGCTGATCGTCGCCGACGAAACCGGCCGGATTGTGGATGGCGATCAGTTGATGGCGACGATCGCGACCAGCTGGGCGCGGCGCGGACGGCTCGCGGGCGGCGGACTGGTAGCGACGGTGATGTCGAACCTCGGGCTCGAACGGCACCTCCAGGCCGAAGGGCTAGGGCTGATCCGCACCGCGGTCGGCGACCGCTATGTGCTCGAGGCGATGCGCCGCGACGGCTACAATGTCGGCGGCGAGCAATCGGGCCATATCATCCTGTCGGACTATGCGACGACCGGCGACGGGCTGATCGCCGCGCTGCAGGTGCTCGCCGAGATCGTCCAGGCACGCGCGCCGGCGAGTGAGGTGCTGCATCGTTTCGATCCGCTCCCGCAACGGCTGAAAAGCGTGCGCTACACCGGCGCGCCGCTGGAGAACGCCGCCGTCAAGGCGCTGATCGCCGAGACCGAGGCGGAGCTCAACGGCCGCGGCCGCCTCCTCATCCGCCGCTCGGGCACCGAGCCGGTGATCCGCGTGATGGCTGAGGGCGACGATCCGGCCCAAGTCGAAGCCGTGGTCGATCGTATCTGCGCGGCCGTTGCGGCGGTGTGAGACGCCGTGCTCCTGCAAAAGCAGGAGCTCAGAGTCGCACGCATTGCGCTTGGTATGCTGGTCTCCCGCTTGCGTGGGAGCGCTGCGGGAAGCCTCACTCCGGCCGGCCGTTCCAGGTCAGCCCCGCCACAACCAGCGTCAGCAGCGCGGCGGCACCTGCCGCCGCCCATAGCGCGGCATTCCCGAGCACGAGATGGGCGCGGCCGCCGACGAGCACGCCGAGCGCAAAGCCGAGCCACATCAGCAGCCACGGCACCCAGCCGAACCGCGAGTCGCTGCCGATCAGTGCGCCGGTCAGCCGCTGGCCGAAACGGACCAGCGTGCCGGTGATATAGGTGAGTCCCCCGCCGAACTCGCCTTCGCGATCGAAGATGCCGTTCTCCGCACCCATTGCCACCGCGAGCAACATCAGCGGAAAGCCACGGTCGGTGAAGCCGGAGAGCAGCGCGGCGAGCGCGAGCAGCACCGTGACGGCCAGCATCACTGCGGCCCGATGGCGCCGGGGGAAGCGTGCCGCCAGCATCGTCGCGATCATCACTCCGCAGACAAAGGAGAGGATCAGCGCGGCCGCGACCGCGCCGCTGGCGAAATCGCCGGTGGCGAGCCCGACGCCGAGCCGAGTCGTGTTGCCGCTCATGAACGCAGCGAAGAAGCCGCCGAGGTTGAGATAGGCGAGCGCGTCGACGAACCCGGCAAGCGCCGCCAGCAGCACGGCAGCGGCGACGAAGGGCGGACGGGAACGATCCATGGCTGCTTAATGCCCGGAGCGGGAAGGGGTTTCCACCCCCCGCAATTCACAATCTGGAGCGGGTCGGCTCACTCAACCGGCACATGAAACGACGCGGTCCGCAGTCAGGCGGGAGTGCCCATCAGCGCTCGCCAGCGTTCGCGCGCTTCGGTGCGCCAGACCGCGCCGAAGTCCGGATAGAATTCCGCGAATGCCGGCACGCCTTCGGGCAGCATCACCCACGGGAGCTTGGTCGAGGTGAAGATGTGGACGTCGGGCGGGAACTCGCCGGGCGCCGTCATCGTGCCGACACGGACGAACGCCGCCTTGCGTCCGGCGGTGCCGTAATGGCTCCACAGCGCGACCCGGCACGTCGGGCAGCGGAAGATTTCCTGCCCGCGCCCGCTCGCCGAGGGCGTCGTCACCGCTTCCGGCTCGCCCTCCACCTCCAGCCGGTCGCGTTCGACCACGGCATTGAGGACGAAGGCGCTGCCCGTCTCGGTCTGGCACCAGCTGCAATGGCAGCAATGGACGATCATCGGCCTATCGGTCAGGCGATAGCGCACCGCGCCGCAACTGCATTGTCCCTGCATCTCGCGCATCCTCCCGGTTGGTGTTGGGATGGCGCTATCAGGCGCACCTCGATCGCTCCCGCGCAAGGGAAGAATGCGATGTCGAATCGTCTTCCACACAGCGGCGCCCTAGCGATGCGTGATCGCCATTGCGATCACCATCGCGGCGATCAGCGCGAGCATCTGCACCGTCGGCCAATGGACCGGCCCGACTCGGTCGAGATCGGCGCGCCGCCGCCGGCGCCAATCGGCCACGCCCGCTGCGATCGCCACCGCCACGCAGGCCGCAACGGCACCCCAACGCGCATCGACCGCGGACATGGTTATTTGGCGAGCTTCTCGATCTTGTCCTGGAGCCGCGCCATTTCCGCCTTCAGCGCGGCGATCTCGTCGTCCTTGCTCGCGGGCGACGCCGCCGCTGGCGTCGCGGCGGGCTTGGCATTGAACGCCGCGGTCGCCGCCTCGAACATCTCCATGTTGCGCTTGGCGATTTCGGCGAAGGGCGAATTGGCGAAGGCGCCCTCGACCGCCGACTTGAACTGCGCCTGGTTGCGGCGGAAGCTCTCCATCGAGGCGTCGAGATAGCCCGGCACCAGCGCCTGCATCGAATCGCCGTACATCGCGATCAGCTGGCGAAGGAAATTGACCGGCAGCATCGTCTGTCCGCGCGCCTCTTCCTCCATGATGATCTGCGTCAGCACGTTGTGCGTGATGTCGGCGTCGGTCTTGGCGTCGACCACCTTGAAATCGCGGCCCTCGCGGATCATCGCGGCAAGATGGTCGAGCGTGATGTAGGAGGACGTCTCGGTATTGTAGAGTCGGCGGTTGGCGTATTTCTTGATGATGACCGCGCCGTCGTCATTCTGCTTCTTCATGGGAGGACCCCCCGACCGTGACCGACTCCGGTCTAACATTGTTCGATGATGCACCGCAACACGGGCCGCGCCCGCTGCCGCTGTTCCTCGACATGCTGCGCAGCGAGACCGCGGATTCGCCCGAGCGGCGCGCCAAGGCGCTGGCGGGTCTCAGGGCCTATCAGGTGGCCGATCGCGGCGCAGCACGACCGCGTCCCGCTGCGGTGCAACGCATCGGGCGCGTGGGGCTTGTCGATTATGGCGGGACCGGCCGGCCGGTGGTGTTCGTGCCGTCGCTGATCAATCCGCCCTTCATCCTCGATCTCGCCGGGGATCGATCGCTGCTGCGCTGGCTTGGCGGGAACGGCGTGCGGCCGATGCTGGTCGATTGGGGCAGCCCGTCGGCCGGCGAGCGCGACCTCGACATCACCGGGCATATCGAGATGCTGCTGCTACCGCTGCTGCGCGCGCTTCCCGAACCGCCGGTGCTGGTCGGCTATTGCCTTGGCGGCACGATGGCGCTGGCGGCGGCGAGCGCGCTGCCGGTCGCCGGTCTCGCGCTGCTCGCCGCGCCGTGGCATTTCGCTGGGTTCGGCGCGGCGGCCCGCGCTGAGGTCGCGACGCTTTGGGCGGCGGCCGAGCCAGCCTGCCGCGCGCTCGGCCTCGTTCCGATGGAGGTGCTGCAATCGGGCTTCTGGCGGCTCGATCCGGCGCGCACCGTCGCCAAATACCAGGCCTTCGCCGATCTCGACCCGGCGAGTCCGGCGGCCGCGAGCTTCGTCGCGCTCGAGGATTGGGCCAATGCCGGCGCGCCGCTGACCTACGCCGCCGGCGCGCAGCTGTTCGCCTTTTTCGCCGACGACGTGCCGGGGCGCGGCCGCTGGACGGTGGCGGGCCGCACCGTCGATCCCGCCGCGCTCGGCTGCCCCGCGGTCGATTTCGTCTCGACCAGCGATCGCATCGTCCCTGCCGCGAGCGCCGCGCGGCTCCCCGACACGCGCACCTTGGGCGCAGGCCATGTCGGCATGATCGTCGGCGGCCGCGCCAAGGCGCAGCTCTGGGAACCGCTCGCACACTGGATCGCCGGCCTTCGATGACGGCGCCGCTTCCCTTTCACACGATCGGCCATTCGACTCAGCCGATTGCCGCCTTCGTCGAGGTCTTGAGCGCTGCCGGCGTCGGCCTTGTCGCCGATATCCGCACGGTTCCGCGGTCGCGCACCAATCCGCACTACAATCGCGACGTCCTGCCCGAAACGCTCGCGCCGTTCGGTCTCGCCTATATCCATATCGCCGAGCTCGGCGGGTTGCGACCGCGGTCGCGGGCGGTGCCGCCGGAGGTGAACGGCTTCTGGACCAACGCCAGCTTCCACAATTATGCCGACTACGCGCTGACCGAACCGTTCCGGCGGGGGCTGGAGCAGCTGATCGCGCTCGGCCGCCAGCGGCGCGTCGCGATGATGTGCTCGGAGGCGGTGTGGTGGCGCTGTCATCGCCGCATCGTCGCCGATTACCTGCTCGCGCGCGGCGAGACCGTCTTCCACCTGATCGCCGGCCGCATCGAGCCCGCCCGGATGACCGCCGGCGCCCGGATCGAACCGGATTGCACCGTGGCCTATCCGAGCGGCTGACGCTACCAATCTTCCCGCTCAGTCCCTATTTCGGGCGCGCGACCTTCATATCGGATACGGGGATTCAGCATCATGCAGGACATCGTCATCACCGCCGCCAAGCGAACGCCGGTCGGCAGCTTTCTCGGCGCGTTCGCCGGCGTTCCCGCGCACGAACTCGGCCGCGTCGCGATCGAAGCGGCGCTCCAGCAGGCGGGCGTCGCCGGCGAAGACGTGTCGGAGGTGATCCTCGGCCAGGTCCTCACCGCCGGTCAGGGCCAGAACCCCGCGCGCCAGGCGTCGATGGCCGCCGGCGTGCCGAGGGAGATCCCCGCCTGGGGCGTCAACCAGGTGTGCGGCTCGGGCCTGCGCGCGGTGGCGCTCGCGGCGCAGGCGGTCGCGACCGGCGACGCACGCATCGTCGTTGCCGGCGGGCAGGAATCGATGTCGCTGTCGCCGCATTGCCAGAACCTGCGGCAAGGCACCAAGATGGGCGACGTGAGCCTCGTCGACACGATGATCAAGGACGGCCTGACCGACGTGTTCAACGGCTATCGCATGGGGATCACCGCCGAGAACCTCGCGGAGAAATACCAGATCACGCGCGGCGAGCAGGACGAATTTTCGGTCGCCTCGCAGAACAAGGCCGAAAAGGCGCGCGCCGAGGGCCGCTTCAAGGACGAGATCGCCCCCGTCACGGTCAAGACCCGCAAGGGGGAGACGGTGGTCGCCGACGACGAGTATATCCGCGCGGGCGTGACGCTGGACAGCGTCACGGGCGTGCGCCCCGCCTTCCGGAAGGACGGCACGGTGACCGCCGCCAACGCCTCGGGTCTCAACGACGGCGCCGCGGCGCTGGTCGTCATGAGCCGCGAGGAGGCCGAGAAGCGCGGCGCCCCGATCCTCGCGACGATCCGCAGCTGGGCGTCGGCCGGGGTCGATCCGTCGATCATGGGCATCGGCCCGGTCCCGGCGACCAGGCGCGCGCTGGAGAAGGCCGGCTGGAGCGTCGCCGACCTCGACCTCATTGAAGCCAATGAGGCGTTTGCCGCCCAGGCGCTGTCGGTCGGCAAGGAACTCGGCTGGGACGCGGGGAAGGTCAACGTCAACGGCGGCGCGATCGCGATCGGCCACCCGATCGGCGCGAGCGGCGCCCGCGTGCTGACGACGCTGCTCTACGAAATGGCGAAGCGCGACGCGAAGAAGGGTCTCGCCACCCTTTGCATCGGCGGCGGCATGGGCATCGCGATGTGCGTCGAGCGGTAAGCCCTCACTTGGTCCACACCCGGTCGAACCGGTCGCCGAGCCCGGTGATCAGCTCATATTGCGACATCCCGCTCGCCGCCGCGGCCGCGGGCAGATCGTAGTCGAGCGTCAGCCAGTCGCCCTCGCGCGCGCCGGGCGCCGCATCGACGCCGACCGCGAGCAAGTCCATCGACACGCGGCCGAGCACCGGCAGCCGCGCGGCGCCGGCAAGCGCCGCCCCGCGCGACGAAAAGCCCCGAAAATAGCCGTCGGCATAGCCGATGTTGAGGATCGCGACTTCGGTGTCCGCCGGCGCCGTCCAGGTCGCGTTGTAACCGACCGTCCCGCCTGCCGCGACGGTGCGGCGCTGCAGGATCTCGGCTTCGGGGGAGACGACCTGCCGGATCGCCTCGTGCCCGCGGCGCTGCCGCCCGCCATAAAGCGCAACACCCGGCCGCGTCAGGTCGAAGGCATAATCCTGTCCGAGCGCGATTCCGGAAGAATTGGCGAGGCTCATCCGCTTCGCGCCGGTCCGCCCGGCGAGCGCGGCGAAGGCGTCGCGCTGTCGCGCGTTCATCGGCACGTCCTCGTCGGCCGAGGCGAGATGGCTCATCAGCGTTTCGAGATCGAGCCCGTCGAGCAGCCCGGCGGCGACATCGGCCGGCGCGACGCCCAGCCGATTCATGCCGGTATCGACCATCACGTCGCACCATCCCCCGCCCGCATCGCGCCAACGCGCGACCTGCGCTGGCGTGCTCAGCACCGGCCGCGCGATTCCGCTCCGCGCCAGCGCCATGTCCTCCGCCCGCACCCCGTGCAGCACCGACACCGGCAGCCCGAGCGGCGCCAGCACCTCGGCCTCGGCCCAGGTCGCGACGAAGAAATCGCGGCACCCCGCATCCGCCAGCCGCTCGGCGACGCCGATCGCGCCGAGCCCGTAGCCGTCGGCCTTTACCGCAGCGCCGCACGCCGCGCGCCCGCTCATCGTATCGAGCGTTCGCCAGTTGTGGACGAGGGCATCGGAATCGAGGCTGAGGCGCAGCGGGGCAGTCGTCATCGCGCCGGCGTTAGCGGGGCGGGCGAGCGAGCGCCACCCGGCGCGTCGGCTTTGTTGCGGCGGGCGCAGTCTCGCGCAGGCCGAACAGCGTCACGACCAGCGCGAGCGCCGTCACCACCCAGGTGTACCACAGCCCCGAATAGGGATTGCCGGTGCGCGCGACGACATATTGGCTGATGAACGGCAGGAACCCGCCGAAATAACCGCAGCCGATATGATAGGGAATCGACATCGAGCTGTAGCGGATCCGCGCCGGGAACATCTCGGCGAGCAGCGCGGCGACGGGACCATAGGTCGCTCCCGACAGCGCCCCCAGCGCGACGATCGCGATCAGCATCTTCACGATGCCGATCGGCGCCGGCACCACCTTGTCGAGCCGATAGCCGTGCGCCGCCAGCGCTACGTCGAGCCGTTCGGGAGTCGGATTGCGTACCGGCGTGCCGCCGATCGTCACCATCATCTTCGCGGCGGGGGCAGTCGAATAGGCGATTCCCGTCTTCGAGAAATAGTCGAGCGCGCGGCCGCAGGCGTCCGCTTGCCGTTTCGCGAACGGACTGTATCGGCAATCGGGGCCGGAAACGACGACCGGCGCCCGGCGCGCCGCCGCCACCAGGTGCGGATTGGCTGCGGTGCCGATCACCCAGAAGATCGGGAACAGCAGCACCAGCGTCGCCGCGTAACCCAGCACGATCGGCCGCTTGCGCCCGACCCGGTCGGACAGCCGCCCGAACAGGATGAACCAGAACAGGCCCGCGAAGACACCCGCGCCGGTGACCAGCTCCGCGACGGTATCGTCGACGCGCATCGCTTGCTGGAGGAACGACAGCACGCTGAACGTCGCCGTGTACCAGACGACGGTCAGCCCGGCGGCGATGCCGAACAGCGCGACCAGGATCCGCTTCCAATTGCCGGGATAGGTGAAGCTCTCGACGAATGGGTTGGCCGAGGTTTCGCCGGCGTCGCGGATCGCCTTGAACACCGGGCTTTCCGACAGCTTGAGCCGCATCCACAGCGAAACGCCGAGCAGCAGCAGCGAAAACACGAACGGCACGCGCCACGCCCATGTCGCCCATGCCGCGTCCGGCGCCAGCGCCTTGGTCGCCAGCACGACGAGCAGGCTGAGGATGAACCCCCCGGCGACGCCCGCCTGGATGAAGCTGGTGTGATAGCCCGCGGTCCCCGGCGGCGAATGTTCGGCGACATAGACTGCCGCCCCGCCATATTCGCCGCCGAGCGCCAGGCCCTGCGCGATCCTGAGCAGCAGCACGATCGCTGGCGCGGCATAGCCGATCGCGGCGGCCGACGGCACCAGTCCGACGCCCGCAGTGGCGATGCCCATCACCGTGATCGTGACGAGGAACGTCGTCTTGCGCCCCAGCCGATCGCCGAGATAGCCGAACAGCACCGCGCCCAAGGGGCGGAAGCCGAAGCCGACCGCGAACCCCGCCCAGGCGAGCAGCGTCTGCACCGTCTCGTTGCCGGTCGGGAAGAAGGTCCTGCCGATGATCCCCGACGCCGCGAGCGTGCCGTAAATGAAAAAGTCGTACCATTCGAAGATGGTGCCGACCGCCGACGCGCCGATCACCAGCCGCATATCGCGCCGGTCGGACGTCCCCTGCCGTGCCGTTTGGTCCACCCGCAACGCCCCTCCCAGAGTCGCCGGCAAAATTAGCGCAAGACGCGCGAAATCCAAGCCGCTCGTCCGGCTTCGATCGTTGGGCCTCCGAGCCGATCTTCCCGGCCGTCCCCAGTCCCCCACCACCCCGCGCGTTCGTTGCTTCCCGCCCTCCGTTCGTCCTGAGTAGCCATTGAGCGAAGTCGAAATGGCGTATCGAAGGACAGGTAGGGCGCGCTCCCCACCTCTCCTTCGATGCGCATCGAGTCCGCTCAGCCCCCACTCAGGACGAACGGGAGCGATTCAGGCCGAGCCCGGACCGCTCCGGCCGCGAAGCCCGGAAATCCCGCAACATCGGCCAAGCGGCCTTTGACCCACGCCTCTCGCGCGCAAACGCAGTGGACCCGCCCGGCACCACATCGTAGGTTGGCGGAAAATGAAACAGGGGGTCATGTGATGGGACGAGGATGGCAGCGCTTGGCGATCGTTGCAGCATTGCTGGCCTGGCCGGCCGGCGCTGCGGCTCCGGCGGCCGAGCAAGCGGCGGATGTTCTGCCGCATCCCGTTCTCGCTGCGGGGGATCTGCGGTCGCATCTCGATTTGTCGGGCGTGTGGCATTATTCGATCGATCCCTACCGCACGGGCGTCGCCGGCTTTCACGGCGAGGAGCCCGGAGTCAGCCAGCGCCGTTATGCCGTCATCGACGTCGCGGATGAAATGCGCGAGCATCCCTCGGCGCTCTATGAATTCGACATGGCGCGCGCGCCGGTCGCGACGCTGCCGTCGTCCTGGCTCACCCACAGCGCCGAGATGCGCCATTATCGCGGGCTCGTCTGGTATCAGCGCACCTTCACCGCCGACCCGCAGCCGGGGACTCGGCAATTCCTGCGCTTCGGCGCGGCCAATTACCGCGCGCACGTCTATCTGAACGGGAAGCGCGTCGGCGATCACGAGGGCGGCTTCACCACCTTCGCGTTCGAAGTGACGGGCCTGCTGAAGAAGGGCGAGAACCAGATCACCGTCGGGGTCGATGACGAGCGCACCGCGCAGGACCTGCCGCCGCCGGTGACCGATTGGGAGACCTATGGCGGCATCACTCGCGCGGTGACGCTGGTGACGACGCCCGCGACCTATGTCGATGACGCCTGGGTGCGCCTGACGCCGGATGGGCGGATCGCGGTGAGCGCGCATGTCGACGGCGCTGCCGCCGCCGGGCTGCCGCTGACGCTCCGTGTCCCCGCGCTTAGGCTGTCGCTCGCGGGGAAGGCCGACGCGCACGGCGACTGGACCGCAAGCGTCGCTGCACCCGCCGCGCTCAAGCGCTGGTCGCCCGAGTCCCCGACGCTCTATGACGTCGAGATCGCCGCCGGCGGCGACACCTGGAAGGACCGCGTCGGCTTCCGCACGATCGCGGTCAAGGGCCGCGATATCCTGCTCAACGGCAAGCCCGTGTTCCTCCGCGGCATCGCGCTCCATGAGGAGGAGTTCGGCGACAACCCGACCCGCGCGATCACGCCCGAGGCGGCGCGCGCGCTGCTCACCGAAGTCAAGGACGGGCTCCACGGCAATTACGTCCGGCTCGCGCACTATCCGCATTCGGAGGTGATGACGCGGATGGCCGACCAGCTCGGTCTCATGGTGTGGAGCGAGATTCCGATCTACTGGATGGTCGATTTCGACAATCCCGCGGTGCTCGCCAAGGCGCAGCATATGCTGGCCGAGGAGATCGCGCGCGATCGCGATCGTGCCTCGATCATCATCTGGAGCGTCGGCAACGAAACCCCGGTCAACCCGGCGCGCAACCACTTCCTTGCGACGCTCGCCGCCGAGGCGCACCGGCTCGACGACAGCCGCCTCGTCTCGGCCGCCTTGCTGGTCGATCGCAAGCAGGAAAACGGCAAGAGCGTCTTCGACATCAACGATCCGCTGATCCCGTCGCTCGACGTGATGGCGGTCAACACCTACAACGGCTGGTACACAGAGGACCCGCTGCCCAGCTTGCCGAATTTCGTCTGGCGCTCACGCTACGACAAGCCGCTGGTGTTCTCCGAACTCGGCGCGGGCGCGACTGCGGGGGTCCACGATCCCGCCCGGACGCACAAATTCTCGGAGGAATTTCAGGCGGATTATTATAAATACACGCTGGCGATGGCGGCGAAGATCCCGTTCCTGCGCGGCATGTCGCCCTGGGTCCTTAAGGACTTCCGCTCGCCGCGCCGCCAGCACCCGGTCTATCAGCAGGGCTGGAACCGCAAGGGCCTCGTCTCGCCGACCGGGCAGCGCAAGGAGGCGTTCGGCGTCCTCGCCGCCTTCTACGCCGACATGGCGAAGCGAGGACAATGACGGTTATTGATATTGCGAACGATTTGCGATAATAATCCTTAACCTCCACCGATTAGAGGTTGCTCCGTCCGGGCAAAGCGCCTAAGTCGCGCTCGTTTTCGCGCGAGCCGGCGAAGGGCGCCTGCGCGCGTGCCCACAGGAACCCGCGAAGGAGACACCATGGCCCGCAAGAAGATCGCGCTGATCGGCGCCGGGATGATCGGCGGCACGCTTGCCCATCTCGCCGCGATGAAGGAGCTGGGCGACGTCGTCCTGTTCGACATCGCCGAGGGCACGCCGCAGGGCAAGGCGCTCGACCTCGCGCAGTCCGGTCCGGTCGAGGGCTTCGACGCGAACCTCAAGGGCACCAACGACTACGCCGACATCGCCGGCGCCGACGTGTGCATCGTCACCGCCGGCGTGCCGCGCAAGCCCGGCATGAGCCGCGACGACCTGCTCGGCATCAACTTGAAGGTGATGAAATCGGTCGGCGAGGGCATCAAGGCGCACGCCCCCAATGCCTTCGTCATCTGCATCACCAACCCGCTCGATGCGATGGTCTGGGCGCTGCGCGAATATTCGGGCGTGCCGCACAACATGATCGTCGGCATGGCCGGCGTGCTCGATTCGGCGCGCTTCCGCCACTTCCTCGCCGAGGAATTCCAGGTCTCGGTCGAGGACGTCACTGCCTTCGTGCTCGGCGGCCACGGCGACACGATGGTGCCGGTGGTCGAATATTCGACGGTCGCGGGGATTCCGATACCCGATCTCATCAAAATGGGTTGGTCCACAAGCGCGAAGATCGAGAAAATCGTCCAGCGCACCCGCTCGGGCGGCGGCGAGATCGTCGGCCTCTTGAAGACCGGCTCGGCCTTCTACGCCCCCGCCACCTCGGGCATCGCGATGGCTGAGAGCTATCTCAAGGACAAGAAGCGCCTGCTCCCTTGCGCGGCGCACCTCACCGGCCAGTACGGCGTCGACGATCTCTACGTCGGCGTGCCGATCGTGATCGGCGCGAACGGCGTCGAGCGCGTCGTCGAGATCGAGCTCAAGGGCGACGCCAAGGCCAATTTCGACAAGTCGGTCTATGCGGTGAAGGAACTGCTGGTCGCCTGCAAGGGTATCGACAGCTCGCTCGGATGATCAAAGGCCGTCACCCCAGCACAGGCTGGGGTCTCGCGCGGCAAGAGATGCCGGCGTTCGCTGGCATGACGGATTGAAGGAACTACCCAACAGATGAGCATTCTCGTCGACAAGAATACCAAGGTCATCACCCAGGGCATGACCGGGGAGACCGGCAGCTTCCACACCCAGGCGGCGCTCGATTACGGGACGCAGATGGTTGGGGGCGTGACGCCGGGCAAGGGCGGGCAGACGCATCTCGGTCTGCCGGTGTTCGACACCGTCGCCGAGGCCAAGAGCAAGACCGGCGCCGATGCCAGCGTCATCTACGTGCCGCCGCCCTTCGCCGCGGACTCGATCCTCGAGGCGATCGATGCCGAGATCCCGCTGATCGTGTGCATCACGGAAGGCATTCCGGTGCTCGACATGGTCAAGGTGAAGCGCGCGCTGTCGGGCTCGAAGTCGCGGCTGATCGGGCCGAACTGCCCGGGCGTGCTGACACCGGGCGAGTGCAAGATCGGCATCATGCCGGGCAATATCTTCAAGCAGGGTTCGGTCGGCGTCGTCTCGCGCTCGGGCACGCTGACCTATGAGGCGGTGTTCCAGACCTCGAACGCCGGGCTCGGCCAGACCACCGCGGTCGGCATCGGCGGCGATCCGGTCAACGGCACCAACTTCATCGACGTGCTCGAGCTGTTCCTCGCCGACGACGCGACGCAGTCGATCATTATGATCGGCGAAATCGGCGGCTCGGCCGAAGAAGAGGCGGCGCAATTCCTCAAGGACGAAGCGAAGTGCGGGCGCAGCAAGCC
>DASTWI010000031.1:0-43374 GCA_035776635.1 Sphingomonas sp.
GGTGAGGGTGACACCGCAAACCGGCGAGGTCTGATACGCATGAAGATCTGGGGGGCATTCGCGCTTGGGCTGGTCCTGCTCGGCGCGTGTTCGGTGGTGCCGCCGGCGATCGAGCGCCAGCCGGGCCCGACGCGGCCCGCCCAGCCCGGAACCCCGCCGTCCGCGCGCCAGCCGACGCCCGCCACGCCGATCGCGCCGATGCCCGCCAGCGGCAGCGGCGGAGCCAGCGCCGCGCTCGCCGGGCTGGTCGCCGGCCCGGCCATCGCCACCCTGCCGATCGACGATGCCGACGCCGCGGCCGCGCTCGCCGCGTTCCGCACCTCGTGCCCGTCGCTGGTCCGCCGCACCGACACCTCGGGCCTGACCCGCGCCGCCGACTGGCAGCCGGCCTGCGACGCAGCGCAGTCCGTCTCGAATCTCGACGCCGCCGCCTTCTTCGTGCGCTGGTTCGAGGCCGATCAGGTCGGCGACGGCACGGCCTACGCCACCGGCTATTTCATCCCCGAGGTCCGCGCCTCGCGCGAGCGCCGCTCGGGCTACGAGGTGCCGATCTACGGCCGCCCCTCCGACCTGATCGACGTCGATCTCGGCGCGTTCGCCGACTCGCTCAAGGGCAAGAAGATCCGCGGCCGCGTCTCGGGCGCCTCACTGGTCCCCTATTACGACCGCACTGCGATCGAGCAGGGCGCGCTCGAGGGCTCCGCGCCCGTCCTCGCCTGGGGCGCGGACCCCGCGGCGGTGTTCTTCCTCCAGGTGCAGGGCTCGGGCGAGCTTCGCCTGCGCGACGGTTCGATTCTGCGCGTCGGCTACGCCGATCAGAACGGCTTCGATTATACGGGAATCGGCAAGTTGATGCTCGACCGCGGGCTGATCGGCCGCGGCGAGGCGTCGATGCAGGGCATCGTCGCCTGGCTGCGCGCGCATCCCGATCAGGGCCGCGAGATCATGCGCGAGAACAAGAGCTTCGTCTTCTTCCGCACGCTCGACGGCCCCGCGGTCGGCGCGCTCGGCCTGCCCGTTACCGGCGGCGCGTCGATCGCAGTCGATCCCAAGTTCGTGCCGATGGGCGCGCCGGTGTTCCTGTCGATGGACCGCACCGATGCGACCGGCATCTGGGTCGCGCAGGACACCGGCGGCGCGATCAAGGACGCCAACCGCTTCGACACCTTCTGGGGCGCGGGCGACACGGCGGCGGCGATCGCCGGCGGCATGGCCGCGCGCGGCACCGCCTTCCTGCTGCTGCCTAAGGGCACGCTCGCCCGGCTTCAGTCCGGCGGCTGACGATGCCCGGCCGTCCGCTCGGCCCCGACGAAGCCGCCCTCTGGGCGCGCGTCCTCGCCACCGTCCGCCCGCTCCCCGGCAGGAAAGCGCCGCCAACACCCCCGTATTCCCGCGAAAGCGGGAATCCAGAATCGCAGGCGCCGCAGCCAAGGCCGATGGCTTCCCACCCTCGCCGGAACGGCCCCAAAACCGAACCGTCCAAACCCGGCGCCACGCTCGATTCCTCCTGGGACCGTCGCCTCTCGCGCGGCCTCGCCGCCCCCGATTGCGTCGTCGATCTCCACGGCCATTCGCTCGCCACCGCTTACGCCCGGCTCGACGCAGCACTCGATCAGGCGATCGCCGAGGGTGATCGCGTCATGCTGCTCGTCACCGGCAAGCCGCCGCGCCCCGACAGCGAACGGCCGCACGCGCGCGGCGCGATCCGCGATGCCGTCGGCGACTGGCTCGCCGCCTCGCGCCATGCCTCAGCAATCGCCGCCGTCCGCAACGCGCATCCCCGCCACGGCGGCGCCGGCGCGCTTTACATCGTGCTCAGGCGGCCGCGGGCTGGCTGAGCGCGCGCGTCACGATGTCGGCATAGATATCCGTCAGCGCGTGGAGGTCGGCGACTGCAACCGCTTCGTCGGTCTTGTGCATCGTCGCGTTAGGCAGGCCGAACTCGACCACCGGGCATAGCTGCGACAGGAACCGCGCGTCCGACGTGCCGCCGCTGGTCGACAGCGCCGGGCGCAGGCCGGTCCTGGCTTCGATCGCATCGCCGACCAGCGTCGACAGCGGCCCCGGTTCGGTCAGGAACGCTTCGCCCGAAACGCGCACCGTCACCTTGGCGTCGGGGGCGTGCGCGCGGACGATCGCCGTGATCCGCTTGCCGAGGTCTTCGCCGCGATGGAGATCGTTGAAGCGGATCGACAGCCGCGCGCTCGCGGCGCCGGGGATGACGTTCGTCGCAGGATTGCCGACCGAAACGTCGGTCGCCTCGATGTTCGACGGCTGGAACCATTCGGTGCCTTCGTCCAGCGTCAGCGCGTCGATCGCGGCGAGGATCGCGACCAGCCGCGGGATCGGATTGTCGGCCAGATGCGGATAGGCGACGTGCCCCTGCTTGCCCGGCACGGTGATCCAGATGTTGACCGAACCGCGCCGCCCGATCTTGATCATGTCGCCCAGCCGATCGACCGAAGTCGGCTCGCCGACCAGGCAGAAATCGGGCTTCAGCTTCCGCTCGTTCATCCGATCGATCAGCGAACGGGTCCCAAATTCCGCTGGACCTTCCTCGTCCCCCGTGATGATCAGGCTAACCGTTCCTCCGTCCGTTGAAGCCTTTGAAATAGCACAAAGAAACGCCGCAATCGCCCCCTTCATATCGACCGCGCCGCGCCCATAGACCAACCCGCCCCGTTCGGCCCCTTCGAACGGTCCGACGCTCCATCCTTCGCCCGCCGGGACGACGTCGAGATGGCCCGCAAACGCAAAATGCCGGCCGCTATCTCCCCGGATTGCCAGCAGATTTTCCACCGGCCCGTCCGGTGCCGCGCCGCTCACGAACCGCTCGACCGCAAACCCCAACGGCCGCAGCACCCCCTCCACCACATCAAAAACCGCCCCCGTCGCAGGCGTCACGCTCTCGCAAGCCACCAGCGCCCTGGTCAGTTGCACAGGATCGAGAGAAATGGCCGTCATGAACGGCTCAATTGCCCAAGCGCGCCCGCGACACAATCCGCAATCGACCGGCCGGGCGCGACGGTCCGATCCGGACGGAACGAGCTCAGGAACCACGCATCGCTTGTCCTAACGCCCTGTTAGGATTGCCGCATATGCGTTTCCGCCCCATCCGGAAATGCGTAGGAGCCGGGCGTAGCGGCGATTAAAATCCGTTTGCGGATCAGCGGTATCGTGACGGCATGAACCAACGCCGATGCCTCACTTCGTCGACCGGCCATCCCACCGGCCCCGCGGCGCCGATGGTTACCGCGGCGGAGCTGGTGCGCAACTTCGCCGCGATCCGGCACCGCGCGATGAGCGCGCCGGTGGTCGTCACCAATCACGGCAAGCAGTCGCACGTCTTGTGCTCGGCCGAGCAGTTCGAAATGTTGTCGCGGCGGAGTTCGGCCGGTGAAGGACCGGTCGCGCTCGAGCTCGCCCAACTTGCGGCGTGGATCGACCAGGGCCTGATCCTGATCGACGAGATCGGGCGAATCCTTCACGCCAATGCCGCGCTGCTGGCGATCGCGCCCCACCATTCCGCGCGGATCGTCGGCAGGCCGGTGCTCGACGCCATGCCCGAATGGTGCGGAACACTTGCCGAAGCCTATCTGCGCCGCGCGATCGGCAGCCGCGAGACGGCGTTGTTCGAAATGGCCTCGCCGTTCGTGAACGGAGCGTGGCTGCAATGCCGGTTGGCTCCGGTAGGCGGCGGGTTCGCTCTGCTGATCCGCGATGCCACCCGCGAGATTCGCGAGGTGCGCGGAGCCGGCGCGCGCGATGCTTTCACCCGGGCGCTCGATTTCAACGCCGGGGTGAGCGCAGTGCGCCTGTCGGTGCGCGGCACGATCGAAGCGGCGCACGCCAATTTTGCCGCGCTGCTTGGATTTGCCGAGGGCCGCTTGGCCGGCCTCCAGTTCTGCGATCTGGTCAACGCGCCCGACCGCGTGAGCGTGCGAGACGCGATCGAATCGGTGCTCGGCCAAGGCGAAGGCAGGGCGATTGCTGCACGTCTCGTCACCCGCTCGGGCGCGCTCGTTCAGGTGCAGATCGGCGCGGTGCGCGCCGGCTTCGGCGAGACAGACGGCGCCGCGCTGGTGATAAGCGGCCACGACTCGACCGCTCCACGCGAATTCGTCCCGACACACGGGCTGAACGGCATGAAAGTTACGCCCGGAAATGCGAAAAATGTGCAAATCATCATGTAATTAGGAAATGTCATAATAGAATTGTGATGGCGATGTTCCATGCCGGGTCAAACGATCTCGGTGTTTCCGCATTGAGTTAACGCCGCGCTTGAAAAATTCTCTGCGATGTCGGTGTTTCCGTGTTGCGTTCGTGAATCCGACATCAACGCAAGCGAGAAAGGATATTTCCATGCGGCTTCTCAAAACGAACGAGATCGATCAGGTTTCGGGTGCCGGCCTGCTCGGCCTCAACCTGAACCTCAACGTGCTCGACATTCTTGGCGTCCACGCCAACGTCGATGTCGGCGACGATTGCGACGGCCGCGGCCGCTCCGACGATCGCTGCGGCCGTGAGCGCGGCCATCGCGGCGATCATCGTGGGCACGGCGGCTGGGGCTGCTGAGCCTCCCGCGGCGGCGCTTGCGCCGCCGGTCCTTGGGGTCGATCGCTTCGCGCGGTCGGCCCTTCTTTCCGGAGCGCCGCGATGCTTTTTCGCGCCGAAGTTCTCGAAGGCAGGAGCCGCCGCGCCTTCGGGCGGGCGGTGCCGCTCTATGCCGGCGACAGCCTGCCCGTCGTCTCGGTCCTGCTCGTCTCGGTGATTGGCCTCGCGCTGTGGCTCGCGACCGGCAGCTATGCGCGGACCGCGATGGTCGGCGGCTGGGTGGTGCCCGCGGGACCGACCGCGCGCATCCTGCCCGCTGCGCGCGGCACATTGGTCGCGCTCGCGGTGCATGACGGGCAGCGCGTACACAAGGGCGACCGGCTCGGCGTTGTCGAGATTCAGAGCGCCAACGACCTCGCGCGCGATCCCGCGCAGCAATCGCTCGACATCGTCGCGCGCGAGCGCGCCGGCCTCAGCGAGCAGCGCCGGCTCGCGCGGCTGACCAATGCCGAGGACGGCCGGCGGCTTGCCGCTGCCGCGCAGCAACTGCGCGTCCGCATCGTCGCGACCGATCGCCAGATCGCGCTGCAGCGCGCGCGCGTCGCCTCGTCGCAGCGCAGCCTTGCGATCCTCGGCGACGCTCATGCGAAGAAATACATCTCCGAAATCGATTATCAGGCGCAGCGCCGCGCGCATCTCGATGAACGCGCGCGGCTGCAGGCGCTGATCGTCGAGCGCGCCGGGCTGCAGGGCCAGCTCGACGACAACGAGGCGCAGCGCCGCCGCTTGCCGGCCGAACTAGGCGAGAAGCTCGCCGCCCTCGATGCCAACGACATGCAGCTTCAGCAGCGCCGGCTCGATATCGAGGGCGGCAGCACGATCGTGCTGACCGCGCCGATCGACGGCCGGGTCACGGCGTTGCAGGCGCGCGTCGGGCAGGCGGTCGGGCCGGACCGGCCGGTGATGGTGCTGCTCGGCGGCGATGCCCGTCTGGCGGCCGAGCTGTACGCGCCGAGCCGGGCGATCGGCTTCGCGCGGGTCGGGCAGGAGGTGCGGCTGATGTACGACGCCTTCCCGTATCAGCAATTCGGCAGCTTCCGCGGCACGATCGAGGCGATCTCGCGCACTGCGCTCGCGCCCGACGAGATCGACGCGCCGCTCAAGCTCGCCGAGCCTGCCTATCGAGTCCGCGTGCGCCTCGATGCTCAGGCGGTCGAGGCGTTCGGCGGGGTCTATCCGATCCAGCCGGGCATGACGCTCAAGGCCAATGTGATCCTCGAGAAGCAGAGCTTCCTCGGCTGGCTGCTCGAGCCGATCAACGCGGTGCGGCACCGGACATGAGCGGCGCCGCGCCCGCCGCCGTGCCGCCGTTCGGGCAGGGCATGAACCTCCTCAATTTCACCGGCCGGCCGATGTTGCCGATGATCCGCCAGTCGGAGGCGGCGGAATGCGGGCTCGCCTGCCTGGCGATGGTTGCCGGCTATCACGGCCACCGCACCACGCTGAGCCATATGCGGCGGCGCTTCCCGATCTCGCTGCGCGGCGCGACGCTGGCGCAGCTGATGGCGATGGCGGAGGAGATGGGCCTCGACGCCCGACCCCTGAGGGGCGAGCTCGCCGAACTGCCCGATCTGCGCCGGCCCGCGATCCTGCACTGGAACCTTTCGCATTTCGTCGTGCTGAAGGAGGTGCGGCGGACGCTCTCCGGCCGGCGCTACGTCCTCCACGATCCGGCGCGCGGGGTACTATCGTTGACCGCCGAGGAGGTGTCGCGCCACTGGACCGGCGTGGCGCTGGAGCTCGCACCGACGAAAGATTTCGCGCCCGCCGACCAGCAGGTGCGGTTGCGCCTGTCGAAGCTCGGCTTCAGCCTCGTCGGGCTGCGGAGCGTGCTCGTCCAGGCGGTGGCGCTGTCGCTGCTGCTGCAGCTGTTCGCGTTCGTCGCGCCTTTCTATCTCCAGCTCGCGATCGACAAGGCGGTGCCGGCGTTCGACACGCAATTCCTCGCCGCGCTGGCACTGGGGTTCGCCGGGCTGGCGCTGGTCGGCCTCGTCACGCGCGGGGTGCGCGAACTGATACTGCTGAAACTGTCGAGCGCGGTCGGGTTCTCGATGGTCGCCGACCTGTTCCGTCATTTGCTGCGGCTGCCGATCGGCTTTTTCGAGCGGCGGCATACCGGCGATGTGCTGTCGCGGTTCGAGTCGACCCAGCCGATCACCGGGCTGATGAGCCGCGGGCTCGTGTCCAGCGCGATCGACGCCGTAATGGCGCTGGCGACGCTGGCGATGATGATCGTCTATTCGCCGCTGCTCGCTTGCCTCGCGGTGGCGGCGCTGGCGCTGTTCGCAGGCCTGCGCGTCGCCACCTTCCGTCACCTGCGCCGCATCACCGTCGATGCGATCGCCGCCAGGGCCGAAGAGGCGAGCACGATGATCGAGACGATCCGCGGCATGGCGACGATCAAGCTGTTCGGCCGCGAGCGCGACCGGCTGCGGCTGTGGCAGAACCGCCGCGCCGACGCGATCAACGCCGACATCCGCCTCGGCCGCATGAACATCGCCTTCGCGCTGGCGAGCGAGGGGCTGACGCGGCTGGAGAACGTGCTGTTCGTCTATCTGGCGGTGTCGATGGTGATCCGCGGCGGCTTCACCGTGGGCATGATCTTCGCGTTCCAGGCATACAAGAGCCAGTTCCTCGATGCCGGGCTGCGCTTCGTCGACATGATGTACCAGCTGCGGCTGCTCGACAGCCATGTCGATCGCATCGCCGACATCGCGCTCGAGCCGCCCGAGGCGGTGCGAGGCCTCGCGGCGCGGACCGGCAAGCCGCCGGTGCGCGGGCGGATCGAGTTGCGGGACGTGCGTTTCGCCTACGGCCGCGACGATCCCGACGTGCTGCGCGGCGTCAGCCTGACGATCGAGCCGGGCGAATCGATCGCGATCACCGGCCCGTCGGGCGGCGGCAAATCGACGCTGATCAAGCTGCTGCTCGGCTTCTATCAGCCGACCGCGGGCCGCATCCTGATCGACGGCGAGCCGATGGCGCAGTTCGGCGTCGACAATTTCCGCCGCCACGTCGCCGCGGTGCAGCAGGACGACGTGCTCTATGCGGGCTCGATCGCCGACAATATCGCCTTCTTCGATCCCGAGATCGACCTCGACCTGGTGTTCCACTGCGCGAAACTCGCCTGTGTCCACGACGACATCACCGCGCTGCCGATGGGCTACGACAGCCTGGTCGGCGACATGGGATCGGTGCTGTCGGGCGGGCAGAAGCAGCGCATCTTCCTCGCCCGCGCGCTCTATCACCGGCCGCGCATCCTGCTGCTCGACGAGGGCACCGCCAACCTCGACCAGGCTTGCGAGGCGGCGGTCAGCGCCAATCTCGCCGGGCTGCTGATCACCCGCATCCTGATCGCCCACCGTCCAGAGGCGATCAATTCGGCGCGCCGCGTGGTGCATCTGGAGGACGGTCGGCTGGAGGAGGTCGCGCGCCGCCCTGTCGGGCTGACGGCGGGAGCGTAGCGGTGCGGCGCGCTTCGGGGGTGCTCGCCTTGCTGCTCGCCGGCTGCGCGGGCCGGACGCCCGCGATCGAAAGCGCGCCGCTCGCCGCGGCGCAGCGCCTCCCCGACAGCTATGGCGCTGCGGCGGGCCGATCCGCGGAGCCGGTGGATCTGACGCAATGGTGGCGCCGGTTTGGCGATCCGAAGCTCGTCGAACTCGCCGAGCGGACGCTCGCCGCCAACCAGGATATCGCGCAGGCCGCCGCACGGCTCGCCCAGGCGCGGGCGCGCGATCGCGGCGCCGCGGCGGCGCGGCTCCCGACGCTCGGCGTGTCGGTCGATGCGGCGCGCACGCTCAGCCGGCCGACCGCTTTCGCCGGACCGCGGACGACGTTCGACGGCACGCTCGATCTCGGCTGGGACCCGGACCTGTTCGGCGGGCTCGCGAGCGGGCGCCGCGCTGCGCGCGCCGGGCTGGCGGCGGCAGGCTACGACCTCGCCAGCGTGCAACGCGCCGCGGTGGCCGAGATGGCGGCCGACTATATCGCCTATCGCGGGCTGAACGCGCGGATCGCCAATGCCGAGGCGGCGCTCGCCGCGCAGCGCGCGCTGCTCGATGTGATCCGCCATCGCGCCGCCAGCGGCATCGCGGTCGCCTCCGACGTCGAGCAGGCGCGGCTTCAATTCTTGCAAGTGCAGGCGCTGATCCCGCAGCTGACCGACGCGCGCAATCAGGCCGCGAATCGGATTGCGGTGCTGACCGGAACGCCTCCGGGGCAGCTCGGCGATCTGCTCGACGGCGCGGCGAGCGTGCCCGGTGCCGATGCGCTGCCGTCGGTCGGCGTGCCCGCCGACCTGCTGCGGCGGCGGCCCGATGTGATGGCCGCCGAGCAGCGCGTGTTCGCCGCCGCGGCGAGCGTCGGCGTGGCGCGGGCGCAGCTGTTCCCCAAGCTCTCGCTCGGCGGGGTGATCAGCGCGGCCGCCTTCTCGCTGCCGTCGCTGATCGATTCGCTGGTTTCGTCGGTGGTCGGCGGGATCAGCCAGACGCTGTTCGACGGCGGCCGCAACCGCGCCGCGCTCGCCGAGAGCCGCGCCGCAACCGATGAAGCGGTCGCCGCCTATCGCGCCGCTATCCTCGCCGCGATGGAGGACGTCGAGGACGCGCTGTCGGCGACCCGGGCGACCGCCGACTGGGTGCGGATCGACCGCGACGCCTGCGACGCGGCCGAGCGCAACGCCGAGTTGACGCGCGGGCAATATGACATCGGCCTCACCGACCTGTTCATCCTGCTCGACGCCGAGCAGCAATTGCACGATCAGCGCGACGATCTGCTGGTCGCCGAAACCGCGCAAGCGACGGCGGCGATCCGGCTTTATGTGGCGCTGGGTGGCGGCTGGTGAGGTTCAGGTTTCGCCACGGGCAGCATCGTGACGCGCAGCTTGGCGGCGCCGTAGGCGATCAGCGTCACCGTTTCGGCCGGCGCCTCCGGAAGCGCGACGGGGCTCGGCGGCGGCGGATCGGCATAGCCGCCGTGCGCCTCGATCCACCCAGGCAGCCTCGCGACCTGGGCCGCGATCGTGACCGGCGGCATGCGGCGCGAGAAGGGCACGGGCGAGACCGGATGCTCCGCGCTTTCCCGCGGCGGCTCGAGCAGCGCATAATTCCACGGCGCGGCGGGATAGACTTCCCAATCAGCGGTCAGCCCGCGCGGCCGCCATTGCTGCCAGCTCTCCGCGACCGGCAGCGCGAACAGCAGCGGCCCGCGCGCGACGGCGACCGCATCGTTATAGCCGGGCTCCAGCGTCACCGGATTGTCGAACGCGATCGCAACCGCATCGCCCGGCCGCCAGGTGCGCTCGATCGTGAGGAAGCCGTTTGCCTTCCGGCCCGCGGCGGCCTGGCCGTTGACTGTGACGCGCATCGCCTTCGACCAGCCCGGAATGCGCAGCTTGAGCGGGAAGCGGGCCGGCCGCTCGGGCTGAAGGATCAGCGAGACGGTGTTGCGGAACGGATAGTCGGTCGTCTCTGTGAGCCGCACCGGAACCGCGCCGACGATCGTGCGCACCTCGCACGGCGCATAGACCAGCGCGGCGAGACCATTGTCAGCGGTGCCCATCCAAAGGCTGTCGTTGAGCTTCGGCCAGCCCTGATGGAAATTGGCGGTGCAGCAGCCGAAATGCGGCTCCAGCCCGAACAGGTTCGCCTCCGGCCCGTTGGTCGTCCATGGGCCGGGCGCGAGACTGCATTTGATCTGGTTGGTCTGCTGATCGTACTGATGCGCCCACATATCATCGGTGAAGGTGGCGGGCAGCGCGTTATAGGCGATCCGCTCGATCCGGTCGCCGATCGTGGCGGCGCCGGTGATCGCGGCGGCGAGTTCGAGCGAGAACAAGGTCTCGACCACCGCGCACAATTCGACCCCCTGGCTCGGCGAGCGGCCGGCGAGATGCTCGTCGGCGGCGAACATGCCGGTCGGCATCCCATGGTAGCGGTCGAGTTCGGCAAGGTGATGGTGAACCGCGTCGCGATCGGCCTTGTCGCCGCTGACCAGCGACCAGACCGGCGAGGCCTTGATCCCCATCGCATTGTTGACGCCATGCCCCGACAGCGCGCGATCGGTCATCGTGTTGTCGAAATTGCCGTCGGGCCGGCGGACCATGCCGAGGTCATCGAGCGTCACCTTGCGGCGGAACGGGAAGTCGGCGAACTCGGCCTGCCAGTCCCAGCCCTGCGCGTGGAGCAGCTTCGCAAGATCGAGCAGCTTCGCATCGCCGGTGCGGTTGTAGAGCCACAGCACCGCGACCACCTCGTCATGCCAGCGGAACCGGCCCCAGTCCTTGAGCGGCCGGCCGGGCAGCGCCGCGAGCTGGTGATGGAAATAGGCGGTCAGCACCGGGAGCACGCGTGGGTCCTCGGTGAGGTCGTGATATTGCATCAGCACCTTGACCATGACCATGCGCGGCCACCAGTCGTCGTTCGCGCGCGGGCCGATCATGCCGCTGGGCCAGGGGTGGTCGAGCGTCCAGTCGATGAAGCGCTGCGCCTTGCCCTTGAGTGTCGCGTCGTCCAGCGCCCAGGCGAGCGGCAGCAGGCCGTCGAGGAAATAGGGCCCGCGCTCCCAATTCTCGCCGTCGCCGCCGAGCCAGCCGCTGTTCGGGCCGACATCGGCCCACGTCTCGTCGAGCCGCCCGCCGAGGCCGAGCGCCTGGATTTCGAGCTGCCGCCTGAGCCAGCCCGCTGGCTTGATCGACCCGGTCGGCAGCGGCAGCAGCGGTTGCGGCGCGAGCGGCGCGCGGTTCTGGCGGGGCGGGCGGGTTGGGGCGGAAGGGGGAACGCGCGCGGCTGGCGTGATCCCGGCGGCGAGCGCGGCGGTTGGCGTGAGGGAAAGCACGAGGGCCAGGCCCGAGCCGGACCGCAGCAGCGTGCGTCGTGATATCGACCGGCAAGCGTGCATTTCGTCCTCTCCCCCCACATTTAATTTGGAAAGAAAATTGTCATAATAATTCGCTCGCGGTCAAGCGTCGGTTTCCTCAGGTCGTAACCGGGCCATGGCCTTCGCCGGGGCAGGTTGTGACTTGATCCACTCCCCTCCGTTCGTTTCGAGCGTAGTCGAGACACGTCTTCGAGCCGAGACTGCCTTGGCTACGATTCTCGACTTCGCTCGAACCGAACAGGAGGGATGCTGCACTCGAACAGGCTTCGCGCAACCGAGCGGATCGATAGGGGCGTACCACCCCCGATCCGATTGGCGGCCGGCGCGTCTGCCGATATGAAGCCGGGATGATATCGGCCCCGACGATCCGCACATGACCTTCGCGCAGGCGGCGATCGTCGGCCTGTTGCTGTGCATGTTCGCCGCCTATGCGACCGAGCGCGTACGGATCGAGCTGGTCGCGGTGACGGGGCTCGGCCTCGCGTTCCTCGCCGGGCTGGTGCCGGTCGATCACCTGTTCTCCGGCTTTTCCAACCCGGCGGTCGTCACCGTGATCGAGATCCTGCTGGTCGTCTCGGTGCTGGCGCGCACCCGCGCGGTCGAGCGGGTCGCGGCGTTGATCGTCGGCCGTCTGCGCAGCGAGCGCGCGGTGCTCGTCGCGCTGTGCAGCGCTGCGGCCTTCGTGTCGGTGTTCATGAACAATATCGGCGCGCTGGCGCTGATGTTCCCGGTCACGCTGTCGGTCTGCGCGCGCCTCGGCCTCGCGCCCGGGCGGATGTTGATGCCGCTGTCGTTCGCGACCCTGCTCGGCGGCCTGTGCTCGCTGACCGGCACGCCGGCCAATCTCATCGTCAACGACTGGCGGATTGCCGAGACCGGCGGCGCGTTCGGCTATTTCGATTTCGGGACGGTCGGCCTGCCGGTCGCGATCGCCGGAATCGCCTGGCTCGCCCTCGCGGCGCCGTTCGCCTTTCGCCGGATGCGCGCCGACCCGGAATCGGTGGATCTCGGCCCCGGCACCGCGCTCGCCGAGCTCGACGTGCCGGCCGGATCGCCGCTCGTTGGCAAGCCGCTCGCCGAAATCGAGCGCCGCCACGCGCTGACGATCCATGGCGTGGTGCGGGACGGCGCGCACGTCTTCGCCCGCCGCGATGCGATCGTCGTCGCGGCGGGCGACGTGCTGCTCGGCGAGGCCGCCGGCGAGACGATCGATGCGCTGGCCGCGGCGGGCGCGGTGGCGCAGCCCGGCGGGGCAGGAGAGCGGCTCGAGGCGGTGGTGATGCCCGACAGCGTGGTGATCGGCTCGCGCGTCGAATCGCTCGAATCCTTCGTTGAGCGCGGCGTCGCAGTGGTCGGCCTCGCCAGCCGGCGACGGCGGATCGAGGGGCGGTTCGGTGACCTGCAGATCGGGCTCGGCGACGTGCTGCTGCTCGCCGGCGATCGCGAAGCATTGCGCGAGACGGCGAGCGACGCCGGGCTGCTGCCGCTGATGCCGCGCGCGCGCACCGCGGGGCAGCCGGGGACGGTCCTCAGCACCGCGATCTTCCTCGTCGGCGTGCTCGTCACCGCGATCGGCCTTGCGCCGCCCGAGGTCGCGTTCGGCGGCGTGGTGCTGGCGATGGCGCTGACCGGCGCGCTCAAGCTGAGCGAGGCGCTGCAGGACGTCAACTGGACGATCGTCATCCTGCTGGCCTGCATGATCCCGCTCGGCATGGCGGTGCAGGAAACCGGCGCCGCGCGGGTGATCGCCGACGCGATCGTCGGGCATTTGCCGACCACGCAGCCCGCGCTCGTCACCGCGACGGTGTTGCTGCTCGCGGCGGCGATCACCCCGTTCGTCGACAATGTCTCGGTCGCCGCGGTGCTGAGCCCGGTCGCCGCCGGGATCGCCACGCGCGCGGGGATGCCGATCGAGCCGCTGCTGGTGGCGGTGGCGATCGGCGCGTCGCTCGATTTCCTCACCCCCTTCGGACATCACAACAACGCGGTGGTGATGGGGGCGGCGGGGTATCGCTTCACCGATTTCCCGCGACTGGGATTGCCGTTGCTCGGCATATGCCTCGTGGTGGCAATGGCCGCGCTTGGGGTGGTGTGGCTTTGAGCCATTGGTGCTCCTGCGAAAGCAGGAGCCCAAAGCCCGAGCGTTTCGCGTGCGATCCTGGACTCCTGCTTTCGCAGGAGCACATTTGCCTCTCGCGCCCGAAAGGAGTACCCTATCTGCCTACTAGGAAAACTGCATGATCTCGAACAAGGCCCGCTATGCATTCCGCGCGCTGCTGGCGATCGCCGGCGCGCCCGGCGGGCAGACGATGACGAGCGCCGACATCGCGCAGCGCTACGCCATCCCGCACAAGTTCCTCGAACAGATCCTGGTCGATCTGAAGAAGGCCGGCATCCTCGACAGCCGCCGCGGCAAGAACGGCGGCTATGTCATGCTGCGCCCTGCCGACACGATCAGCTTTGGCGAGATTTTGAGGCTTTTCGAAGGACCGCTGGCACCGCTGCCGTGCCTGTCGCGCCAATCCTATCGCCGCTGCGAGGATTGCGTGGACGAATCGCAATGCGAGATCCGGCGCGAGTTCGGTCATGCCTACGACGCCTATCGCCGTGTGCTCGATTCGCGCACGCTCGCCGACGCGCTCGGCCGGAACGACGATTTTCTGCGCCGAACCGCCTGATCACAACGTCTCTTGTAATTCCCTATCTCATAGATAGGGTATATAGGCTTGCAACGAGCCTGGGAGACACTGATGACTCGATCGCATGGGGGCAGGAGCGGGATCGGCCGGCGGCGCATCGTCGCGGGATTGATCGCGGCCGCGGCGGGGCTGGGGCTGATGGCCGGCTGCTCGTCCAAATCCGGCAATAGCAGCGGCAAGCCAGGCGCGACGCTGGAGCTGCTCAATATTTCCTATGATCCGACGCGCGAGCTCTACAAGGCGATCGACGCCGCCTTCGCCGACCGGTGGAAGGCCGAGCATGGCCAGACGCTGACGATCAACATGAGCCACGGCGGCTCGGGCAAGCAGTCGCGCGCGGTGATCGACGGGCTGGAGGCCGACGTGGTGACGCTGGCGCTGGCCTACGACATCGACGCGATCGCCGAAAAGACCAAGCTGCTCGATCCCAAGTGGCAGGCGCGGCTGCCCGACAACAGCGCGCCCTACACCTCGACGATCGTGTTCCTGGTGCGCAAGGGCAATCCCAAGGGCATCCACGACTGGAACGACCTGGTGAAGCCGGGCGTGCAGGTCATCACCCCCAATCCCAAGACCAGCGGCGGCGCGCGGTGGAACTTCCTCGCCGCCTGGGCCTATGGCCGCAAGGCGGGCGGGTCGGACGCCGCCGCGCAGAACTATGTCGCCGACCTGTTCGGTCACGTGCCGGTGCTCGACTCCGGCGCGCGCGGCGCCACCACGACGTTCGTCGAGCGCGGCATCGGCGACGTGCTGCTCGCCTGGGAGAATGAGGCGTTTCTAGCCCAGAAGGAACTCGGCGCGGGCAAGGTCGATATCGTCGTGCCGTCGATCTCGATCCTCGCCGAGCCGCCGGTCGCGGTGATCGACGGCAATGCCGCGAAGCACGGCACCACCGAGGTGGCGAACGCCTATTTGAAGTTCCTCTACACGCCCGAGGCGCAGGAGCTGATCGCCGAGAATTACTACCGCCCGCGCGACCCGCAGGTGGCGGCGAAATACGCGAACATCTTCCCCAAGCTCGACCTCGTGACGATCAAGGATTTCGGCGGATGGCAGGCAGCGCAGGCCAGATATTTCGCCGACGGCGGCGTCTTCGACCAGATCCAGGCCAAGATAAAGCACTAGCTCCCATGCAATTGGCTGAAATCATGGTCGAAACGGGTGGCGGGCGGCCAAGGGGGCGCCCGTCATTCGTGCGGCCGACCGTCATTCCGGGTTTCGGGCTGACGCTCGGCGTCACCGTCGCCTGGCTGTCGCTGATCGTGCTGCTGCCGCTGTCGGCACTGTTCATCCGCACCGCAGGGATGAGCTGGCACGACTTCGTCGCGGTCGGCCTGTCGGCGCGTGCGCTCAAGGCGTATCAGCTGAGCTTCGGCGCGTCGCTGGTCGCCGGCCTCGTCAACGCGGTGTTCGGCCTCATCATCGCCTGGGTGCTGGTCCGCTATCGCTTCCCCGGCAAGCGGATCGTCAACGCATTGGTCGATCTGCCCTTCGCGCTACCGACCGCGGTCGCCGGCATCGCGCTCACCGCGCTTTATGCCGAGAACGGCTGGATCGGCGGCCTGCTCGCGCCGCTGGGCGTCAAGGTCGCCTTCACCCCGCTCGGCGTGGTCATCGCCTTGATCTTCATCGGCCTGCCGTTCGTCGTCCGCTCGGTCGAGCCGGTGCTTGCCGACCTCGGCGCCGATGTCGAAGAGGCGGCGGCGACGCTGGGCGCTTCGCCCTTCCAGACCTTCCGCCGCGTCATCCTGCCGACGATCGCGCCCGCGCTGATGACCGGCTTCGCGCTCGCCTTCGCACGCGGGGTCGGCGAATACGGCTCCGTGATCTTCATCGCGGGCAACATGCCCTATCGGTCGGAGATCGCGCCGCTGCTGATCGTCACCCAGCTCGAGCAGTTCGACTATGCCGGCGCCACCGCGATCGCCTCGGTGATGCTGGTCGCCGCCTTCGCCCTGCTGCTGCTCGTCAACCTGCTGCAGCGCTGGACGCGCAAGCGGGGGGCGGCGTGATGCCCGCTGCCGCGATTCATCGCGCCCAGCCCGGCCGCGCGCTGCTGATGACGCTCGCCTTCGGCTTTCTCGCATTGTTCCTCGTCGCGCCGCTCGTCGCGGTGTTCACGGAGGCGCTGTCGAAGGGCATCGTCGCCTACGGCGCTGCGGTGGTCGAGCCCGACGCGCTCGCCGCGATCAAGCTGACGCTGCTCGTCGCCGCGATCAGCGTGCCCTTGAACGTCGTGTTCGGCCTCGCCGCGAGCTGGGCGATCACCAAGTTCGACTTTCCGGGCAAGAGCCTGCTCATTACGCTGATCGACCTGCCATTCTCGGTCTCGCCGGTGGTGTCGGGGCTGATCTACGTCCTGCTGTTCGGCGCGCAGGGCTGGCTCGGTCCGTGGCTGGAGGCGCACGACGTGCAGATCATCTTCGCCGTGCCCGGTATCGTGCTGGCGACGATGTTCATCACCTTCCCGTTCGTCGCGCGCGAGCTGATCCCGCTGATGACCGAGCAGGGCCGCGACGACGAGGAGGCGGCGCTGTCGCTCGGCGCCGGCGGCTGGCAGACCTTCCGCCGCGTGACGCTGCCCAATGTGCGCTGGGCGCTGCTCTACGGCGTGCTGCTGTGCAACGCGCGGGCGATGGGGGAGTTCGGCGCGGTCTCGGTCGTCTCGGGCCATATCCGCGGCAAGACCAACACCATGCCGCTGCACGTCGAGATCCTCTACAACGAATATAATTTCGCCGCGGCCTTCGCGGTCGCCTCGCTCCTGGCGCTGCTCGCGCTCGTCACGCTCGCGCTCAAGAGCCTCCTAGAACGGCGCTACGGCGTCCATGGAAAGTCCGCACGATGAGCATAAAACTCGCCAACATCGCGAAGAAATTCGGCGTGTTTTCGGCGCTCCACGACATCAACCTGCGCGCGCGGCCGGGGGAATTCCTGGCGCTGCTCGGTCCATCCGGGTCGGGCAAGACGACGCTGCTGAGGATCATCGCAGGCCTCGAATTTCCCGACCGCGGCACCGTCTATTTCAACAATGAGGATATCACGCACCTCTCCGTCGCCGAGCGCCGCATCGGCTTCGTCTTCCAGCAATATGCGTTGTTCAAGCACATGACCGTCGCCGAGAACGTCGGCTTCGGCCTGTCGGTCCGCCCGCGCCGCGAGCGGCCGTCGCGCCGTGCGGTCCGCGAGCGTGCGCGCGAGTTGCTCGACCTCGTTCAGCTCGGCGAACTCGGCGGCCGGCTGCCGGCGCAGCTTTCCGGCGGGCAGCGGCAGCGCGTCGCGCTCGCCCGCGCGCTCGCGGTCGATCCCCAGCTGCTGCTGCTCGACGAGCCGTTTGGCGCGCTCGACGCCAAGGTGCGCAAGGAGCTGCGTCACTGGCTGCGCGCGTTCCACGACCGCGTCGGGCTCACCTCGATCTTCGTGACGCACGACCAGGAAGAGGCGCTCGAGGTCGCCGACCGCGTCGTTGTGATGAGCAACGGCGCGATCGAGCAGGTCGGCACGCCGAGCGAAGTTTATGACCACCCGGTCAATGCCTTCGTGTTCGATTTCGTCGGCGAATCCAACCGCGTGCCGGTGATCGCCGCCGACGGCCGTGCGATCTTCCGCGGCCATATGCTCGACATCGACGCCGCCGGGCTGCGCGGGGCCGCCGAGCTGTGCTTCCGCCCGCACGACGCGCGGCTCGGCGCGCCGGGCGAGGCGGGCCTGCCGGCGACCGTGCTGCTCGCCCGCCCGCGCGAGGGCCGCGTCCGCGTCCAGGCCGAGATCGTCGGCGTCCGCGGCACGATCGAGCTCGACACCGATCAGGCGCCGGAGCCGGGGAAGGCGATCACGATCGTGCCTGTCCGCGCGCGCCTGTTCCCCGCAGCAACCGTCTCCGACGCGGCGGCGGCATGACCGGGGTTCCGTATCGCCTCGACCGGGCACGGCCCGGGCCCGCCGACGACCGCGCGGTCGAGGCGGTGCGCGAGGCGCTGTCGCGGCTGCGCTTCGGCGCGATCGCGCTCACCGTCCACGACGGCCGCGTCGTCCAGATGGAAATCACCGAAAAGCGCCGTTTCGACGGCTGACCATCTCTCCGATCCGACCGGACCACCGGAGGCATCGCGCAAACATCAATCAGGGAGTTGCTGATGATTGCCCGCCATGCCTTGGCCCTTGTGCTTGCCGCCTCACCGCTTGCCGCCACCGCCGCCCATGTCGCCGACAAGGCCGCCGCGCCCTGGACGCTGCAAAGCGCGATCGGTGACCCCGATCATTTCACCATCTCGGGCAGCGTGCGCCTGCGCTACGAGGCGATCGACAACCAGTTCCGGCCGAGCGCCGACAGATCGGGCGACGATTTCATGATCCGCTCGACGCTGGCCGCCGAATATGACGTCGGCCCGGTGAAGTTCGGCGGCGAGCTGTGGGACAGCCGCGCCTACGGTCTCGATCCGAAGAGCCCGATCGGCACCAGCGACGTCAACGCCGTCGAGCTGGTTCAGGCCTATCTCGGCCTTTCCGCCGGTGATGTGCTGGGGAAGGGCTCCGACACGAGCATCACCGGCGGTCGCTTCCTGCTCGACCTTGGCTCGCGGCGGCTGGTCGGGATCAACAATTTCGGCAATGCGACCAACGCCTTCACTGGCCTGCGCGCCGATGTGAAGGCAGCCGATAAGACGAGCATCACGCTGTTCTACACGCTGCCGCAGGTCCATCTGCCGAGCGACAAGCAGGGCATCCGCGACAACCGCGTCGAATGGGACCGCGAGAGCTTCGACTTGCGCTTCTGGGGCGGCTTCCTCAGCCAGCCCGACCTGACACCCGGCCTGTCCGCCGAGCTTTACCTGTTCGGCCTCGACGAGCGCGACCGTCCCCATCTCGCGACGACCAACCGCCACCTCATCACGCCGGGCATCCGCCTTTATCGCAACCCGAAGCCCGGCCGCTGGGATTACGAGTTCGAGGGCATCTACCAGTTCGGCACCGTCCGCACGAGCACCGCGGCGACCGCGCCCCAGGCCGACGTGTCGGCTTATTACCTCCACGCCGAGGTCGCGCGGCAGTTCGCCGGCGGCTGGCAGCCGCGCGTGTCGTTCGAATACGACCTCGGCAGCGGCGACGGGAGGAATCCCAAGACCTACAACCGCTTCGACACATTGTTCGGCCCGCGCCGTTCCGACTGGGGGCCGAGCGGGCTGTACGGGCCGCTGGGGCGCAGCAACATCAGTTCGCCGGGCGTGCGGCTGGAGGTGACGCCCGACAAGCGCTGGGACGGCTTCCTCTTCTATCGCGCGCTGTGGCTCGACAAGGCGACCGACAGTTTCGCCAGCACCGGGATCAAGGACCCGACCGGCACATCGGGCCGCTTCGCCGGCCATCAGGTCGAGGCGCGCGTGCGGTACTGGATCGTGCCCAAGCTGCTGCGGCTCGACACCGGCGCGGCGGTGTTGATCAACGGCCGGTTCCTGAAGGACGCGCCCAACGCCAGCGGGCGCGGCAGCCCGGTCTATGGCTATGCCGACCTGACCGCGACCTTCTGAGGCGGCGGCGAAAAGTCGGGAACGCATCGCCCGCCGGGCCGGTTGTGACGTCATGTCTCGACGTTCCGCGAACCGCGAGCCGCTCAACCTGCGCTGGACGATCGGCGACGTCGCCGCGCCGGGGTTCGAGGCGCTGCGGCTGTCGCTGCACGGCGCACACCGGCTGTTCGGCGGGCGGGCGGCGTTCCACGTCTTCGTCAACACGATTCCCGTCGCGCTCGCCCGCGCGCGCACCGGTCAGGTGCCGCCCGGCATCGCCTGGCGCCCCGCCCCCACCGAGCCGCCGCCGGCGCTGCGCGGTTTCCTCGACGGCGGAATGAGCGAGGGCACCGCGTGGAAATTCCTGCCGGTGCAGATCGACCTGGCGGTGCGCGAGCTCGCCTTCGACAACGACGTGATCCTCTGGGACCTGCCCGAGGCGATCGCCGCCTGGCTCGATGATCCCGACGGCAGGCTGATCGCCGCCGACGTCACGCCGGGGCACGGCCAATTCGCCGACCTCGCCGGCCCCGAGCCGCGCAACTCGGGCATTCGCGGCACGCCGGTCGGCTTCGATCTCGGCGCCGCGATTGCCGGGGTGCTCGCCGAGCATCCCGCCGCGCTCGCCTCCGAGCTCGACGAGCAGGGCCTGCAGGTCGCCGCGATGCGCCGCGGCGGCGAGCCGATGGTCGTCACCACCGACGCGGTCAGCATCTGCTCGCCCTTCCCGCCGCACCAGCCCGAGCTCGGCCGCTGCGGCGCGCATTTCGTCGGGCTCAACGCGCACGGCTTCGACTGGCGCTATTACGATCGCCCCGCGATCGAGGTACGGCGCGAGCATTGGCGGCGCCACCGGCCCGAGCTCTACCGCCGCGTCGGCCTTCCGCTCCCCGAGCTTGCGGCTGCGGCATGTTGATCCGGGTGCCGATCCAGTTCCGCCTCGCGCGCGAGGACGACCTGCCCGCGCTCGAATGGATGGGGCTGTTCACCCGTCAGCGCGCGATCATCGCCGATGCCTTCGAGGCGCAGCGGGAGGGCGGTGCGGCGATGCTGCTCGCGATCGCCAACGACTTTCCGGTCGGCCAGGTATGGATCAACTTCGACCGCGAGACGCCGCGCCTCTGGGCGGTTCGCGTCTTCCCGCCGCTGCAGGGGGTCGGGCTCGGCACGCGGCTGATCGAGGAGGCGGAGGCCTGCGCCGCCGCGCGCGGGTTCGAGGCGGTCGAGCTCGGCGTCGAATGGGACAATCGCGATGCGCAGCGTTTCTATCGCCGGCTCGGCTACACGCCGGTCGGCGAGGAGCGCGAGGAAGTCGATTATGCGCACGAAGGCCATCCGATGACGATGGTGATCGACCAGGAAATCCTGCGCAAGGAGCTGGAGCCGTGAGCGGGCCGGCGATCAATCCGGCGCTTCGCCGCACCTACGACCTCCGCGGCGTGGTCGGCGATACATTGATCGAAGCCGACGCCCACGCCGTCGGCCGCGCCTTCGCGGCGGTGGCGCGCGAACGCGGTGCCCGGACGATCGCGGTGTCGCGCGACGGCAGGCTGAGCTCGCCGATGCTCGAGGCGGCGCTGGTCGCCGGCCTCGTCGAGGGCGGGATGCAGGTTCGGCGGATGCCGGCGGGGCCGACGCCGCTCGTTTCCTTCACCATCGATCGTGCCGGGCTCGACGGCGGCGTGATGGTGACGGGCTCGCACAATCCGCCCGACCAGAACGGTTTCAAGCTCCGGCTCGGCGGCGCGCCGCTGCACGGCGCCGCGCTCGGCGACTTATGGGAGGTCGATCCCGCACCCGCGCCCGGCGGCGGCGTCGAGGCGATCGATCTGTCCGAAGAGTATCTCGCCGCACTCGCCGCCGAGCTCGACGGCATCGTGCCCGCCTCCGCGGCTTGGGACTGCGGCAACGGCGCGACCGGGCCGGTCGTCGAGCGGCTGACCGCGCGCCTCGGCGGGCGGCAGGAGCCGATCTTCGCCGAAATGGACGGCCGCTTCCCCAACCACCACCCCGATCCCAGTGTCCCCGCGAACCTCGCGCTGCTCGCCGGGCATGTCGTCGCGCATGGGCTCGACCTCGGCATCGCCTTCGACGGCGACGGCGACCGCATCGGGCTGGTCGATGCGGAGGGGGAAATCGTCTGGGCGGACCAGCTCCTGCTGCTCCTCGCGCGCGACGTGCTGCGCGACCGCGCGGGCGCCACAATCGTCGGCGACGTCAAGGCGAGCAACGTGCTGTTCGACGGCATCGCCCAAGCGGGCGGTCGCGCGGTGATGGCGCCGTCGGGCTATGTCCTGATCCGCGATCGGATGCTTGCCGAAGACGCCCCGCTCGCCGGGGAAATGAGCGGGCACATCTTCTTCGGCGACCGCTGGCACCATGCCGACGACAGCCTTTACGTCGCCGTCCGCACCCTCCGCGCGCTGGCGCGATCGGGGCAGAGCCTCGCCGATTTCCGCCGCAGCCTGCCCGCGGTCGTCGCCACGCCCGAGATCCGCCTCTCGTGCCCCGACGCGCGCAAGGCCGAGGTGCTCGCCGCCATCGCCGCGCGGCTGGCGGATGAGGGGCAGGCGATCGATCGCACCGATGGCCTACGCGTCGCCGAGGCCGACGGCTGGTGGCTGCTCCGCGCTTCCGGCACCGAACCGAAGCTGACCGCGCGCTGCGAAGCGGCCTCCCCGGCGGCGCTCGACCGGCTGGTCGGGCGTCTGGCGGGGGAGCTGGAGCGCGAAGGGCTTACTTGTCCGGCGCCGGTGTGAAGGTGCGCCGCACGCGCGGCTCGTCGTGGGCTCCCCAAGCATATTTGTAGGGTTCCCGACCGCGCAGGAAGTCGAAGCGCTGCGTCCCTTCGTCTGCTGCTGCGGCGATCGCCGCACCGACCAGCAGCGTGCCGGGGCTGAGTCGCGCATGGTTCGGATCGAAGCCGCTCAGATAATAGCAGGCCCGCCCGCGCCCGTGCAGCGTGAGCAGCACCGCGATCGTCTCGCCGCCGAGCACGGCCCGATGCAGCCGCAGCGCGCTGGCCTCGGCGAGCGCCGGCGCGGCTCGGCGCAGCAATCGACGCAGCAGGTCGTCGGCGAACATCCCCGTCTCGCCCTTTTCCGCCCAGCGTTCGCCATGCAGCCGCTCGAGCGCCGCCACCGCCGCCGGCGCCTCGTCGGCCGGCACCGGCTCCACCACGCCGCCCTCGCGCTCGAACCGTCGCCGCGCATAGCGCCAGTTGGCGCGCATTCGCTTCGGTACTGCGTCCATGCCGTCGGTGCCGGCGAGCGGCAGCATTGGGCAGCAATCGCCCGGTCGCGAAGTCGCCTCCCATGCCGGCAATATCACCCGCGCGAGCGGCGAGCCGGGCTCGATCTGTTGCAGGTCGATCGTGCCGACGGCCTCGCACCGTGCGACCGTGCCGAGCAGCGCTGATACCGCATTCGCCGCCTCGGGCCGCGCGAGCAGCCCACCATGATCCGAAGGCCCGGTGCCCGCGAGCAGCAGCGCGCCGCGCCACGCGAACATCGGCAGCAGCGCGGCGAGCTCGTCGTCAGCCCTGAGCACCACGGCCCAGGTCTGGCCGGGGGCATAGACCCGCTCCCACGCCAGCAGCCACGCCGGGTGCAGAAACGGACTGGCGTCGGGAACCGCTTCCCACAGCGCCGCCCATTCGTCGCGCAAATCGTGCAAATGCTCCGGCGGCACGACCTCGACCGCCGAGGGGAGGGCAGGGGCCGCGCTCAGCACCGTGCCACCTCGGCATAGCGCGCGAGATAGGCGCCCGTCATCCGCTCGACCGGAAAACGCTCGCGGGCGCGCATCCGGCAGCGTTCGGGATCGATCGCGTCGATCCGCCGCATCGCCGCCGCCATCTCGCCCACATCGTCGACCAGAAACCCCGTCTCGCCATGTTCGACGACATCGGGCAGCGCGCCATGCCGATAGGCGATCACCGGCGTGCCGGCGGCGAGCGCCTCCATCGCCACCAGCGAGCTCGTCTCGGGCACCTTGCTCGGCACGAGCAGGCACCGCGCTCGGGCGAGCAGCCGCTGCTTGCGCGCGCCGGCGACCGCGCCGATCCAGCGGCGCAGCCCGTCGAGCCGCGGCCCGATCCGCTCGTCGAAGAAGCGCCGGTGCTCGGGGTAGGGGAATACCGCGCCCGCGAGCAGCAGCGGCATCGCCGCCTCGCGCGCTGCGTCGATCGCGTCGTCGAACCCCTTTTCGGGGCAGACCCGGCCCATCGCGACGGCAAAACGGCCCTTGCGCGCCGTTGCCGGCGGGATCGGCACGCCATTTTCGATCGGCGGTGCGAGGCGGGCGTCCGGCGGCGCGTGCTTGGCCTGGTTGGCCGAAACCGGGTGCAGCCAGGTGCGCGGCCGCTCGGGGCAGAGCGCGCGCGCCGGATACCAGTCGAGCGGCAAGTGCAGCGTCGCGATCACCGCCGGGCCGGGCGGCGGCAGATGCTCGTGGAACTCGAGCCCATGGAAATGGATCACGTCGGGCCGCTCGCGGTCGATCACCTCGGTCAGCGCGGCGTCGAGCTCCGCGCCGATTGCGCCGCGCCGCTCGTCGTCGATGCTGCCGGCGACCGACGGGATGGGGCGGAGCTCGCCGGCGATTTCGGAACCCGCGGGGGCGATCACGATCGAGCGATGGCCGGCGGCGACCAGAGCGCGATCGCAGTGCGCCAGCACTTGCTCGGCGCCGCCGACCGGGTCGGCGCTGACCGTGGCGAAGGGATAGGCCACGCTGACCACCGTGAGCCGTCGCTCGCCCATGACGAGGCTCAGGCCGGTTGGGGCTGGCGGGCGTGGAGCGCTGCCTGCCGCCACAGCGCCGCCGTCATGTCCCAGCCGAACCGGTCGTAAAAGCTGGAACCGGGCGGTTCGGCGAAGTCGTAGGTAGGCGCGGGACGCAGCCGCTCGGGCGCGACGGGGAATTGCGCGAGCATGTCCGCCTGAGTCGCGAAGCAAGCGAGCGCGTCGCGTTTGCGGGCGTGCTCGAGGGGAGAGAGCGCGATGCGGACTTCGGGGCAGCGCAGATCGGCGCGGAAGCGGCCGAGAACCGGACCGGCTTCGCCCAAATGGTAGCCGGCGAATTCGAACCGTGCGGGTGCCGCGCCGCGCCCGCCCAGCGCCTGGCAGGCAAGCGCAACGGCAAGGGCGGCGGTGTCGTGGTCGGGGTGCCCGTATTCGAACGAGTGGGTGATGACCGCCGCGACCTCGGCCAGATCGTGCGTCAGGCGATCGACGATCGCGTCGAGCGCAAGGATCGCCTGCTGATCGGCGACGCGGTAACGCCGGTGCCTGATCGGCTCCGCGCCGAGGCCGGCGAGTGCCCGGACCAGCTCCGCCTCGCGCGCGGCGGCATAGCTTTGCCAGTCGGCGAAGCCGCTGCGCCGCGCGTCGCCGAGGTCGCGCGGCGCGCCGTCGGTCAGGTGAATCAGCGTCAGCCGGCCGAAACAGGCGAGGCGACTGCCCAGCCCGACCGTCTCGTCGTCGGGATGCGCGACGACCAGCGCCACCGGCTCCTCCACCGGCACGCCGGCTTGCAGGCGGTCGAGCAGCGCGCTCACGCCGGGACGCGCAGCCTTTGCGGCTGCAGCAGCTGCATCGCTGCGCGATAGCCGTCGAGCGTTCCGACATCGACATAGGACGTGCCCGCTCGCACGGCGACCGCTTCGCCGCCCTCGGCGAGCCAGGCATTGACCAGCGTGCCGACATATTCGTCGGGCTCCGGCCGCGCGCGCCAGAAGGCATGGAGCTCGTGGAAGACGCGGCCGGGCATCTTGAAGGCGCCCCAGATCCAGTGCGACCGCGCCTCGGCCGACTTGACCTGGATTTCGACGACGCGCCCGTCCGCATCGGTCACCACCGCGTCGAACAGGCGGGGCTCGGCGACCGGGAACAGCAGGAACGACAGGCGGTCGTCGGGCAGCGTGCCGAGCGCGTCCTCGGGAAACCAGATCGTGTCGGGCAGGCCGACGAGGACCGGCTCGTCCTGCGGGATCACCGGCGCGGCGTGGAAGATCGCGTCGCACAGCCCCGCCGCCTCGGGCTGGACGACGAACGCCATCTCCGCCTCGGGCACGCGGCCGCAGCCGTAATATTCCATGATGTCGGCCTTGCCCGGCGAGATCACGAAGCAGATGCGGTCGGCCCCGCCGCGGATCATCCGCTCGACCAGATATTCGCTGACCGCCTTGGGCCGCTCGGCGCGCTCGTCGGTGCGGCCGCCGACCGGCAGCAGCTCCTTCGAGAAGGCGAGCGGCTGGATTCGCGTGCCGCTGCCTGCGGCGGGAATGACGCCCCACATCCTAACCTCCGGCTGCCATGCGAAAGGTGTCGGTCGGAAGCGCCGGTCCCGCCGCGCTCGCGCCGATGCCGCGCACCAGTTCGACCAGTTCGCGCGCGCGATGATCGGAGCGGTGCTCGGCGAGCACCCGCTCGCGCGCCGCGCGGCCGATCCCGGCGAGTTCTTCAGCCGGCCGGTCGAGCGCGGCGACCGCGGCATCGGCGTCGCCGGCGATGAGGATTTCGCTGCCGGGCGCGAAGAAGGCGTCGAGCCCCTCCCACCAATCGCTCAGCACCGGCGTGCCGCAGGCGGCGGCCTCGAACAGCCGGCCCGACGGGCACCAGCCCATTGCCGCCATATCGGCCCGGGTGACGTTGAGCGTCAGCCGCGACGCGCTGAAGAACGCCGGATGGTCGCCCGGCGGCAAATGGCTGACGAAGAAAATGTTCGCCGCCCAGGGAAAATCCGCCGGATAGCCCGAGCCGCCGAGCACGAAACGCTGCCCCGGCCGCCGCCGTGCCGGCTCGACGAACAGCGTCTCGAGCGCGGGCTGCCGGTCCGCCGCATAGGTGCCGAGGTAGGAGAGGTCGCCGCGAAACGCCTCGATCGGCGGGGCGGGGCGATGCACGTCGGGATCGACATGGCCGTAGAGCGGCGCCACTCGCCGTGCGCCGAGCCGGTCGCGCAGCGCATCGAGCGCGCCGCCTCCGGTATAGCTCAGCACCAGGTCGAACTCGCCAAGGCCCTGCGGCGGAACATAGGCGGGGTCCTCGCCCGCCGCGAGCCGGGCGAGCGTCACCGGCGTGTCGAGGTCGTAGAAGGCGCTGACCCCCGGCGCCTCGTCGGCGATGAGGCCGGCGGCGGCGACCGCGTCCGGGCAATAGGAAGTGACGATCGCGACATCGGCCATCGCGACCGTCGCCTCGGCGATCGGACGTAGCTCGGCCCAGTCGCGATAGAGCACCAGCTCCGCGCCGTCGCCGAGCGCGACAAGGTCGCGATTGTCGGCATAATAAGGCACGTCGCGCTCGAAGAAGGTGACGTCGTGGCCGTCGGCGGCGAGTGCGCGGATCAACCCGCGCCACAAGGTGGCGTGCCCGTTGCCCCAGGACGAGCTCACCGTCAGCCCGAAGATCGCGAACCTCACGAGAGGCCTCCGGACCGGCAGCGCATCGGGTCAGCGCCCGTCGCTCTTGACGTTGCCGGACGGGCGGTTGCCGCTCGACCCGCCGCCGGTGCCGATGCTTCCTTCGCTCGTTGCCGGGCCGCCGCCGGGAGCGGTGCCGCCCGGCTGGAGACCGCTGGCGAGACCTGCGTCGCCCGGTGCGCTGCTCGACACCTCGGGCTCCTCGCCTTGTTCGGGCTCTGCAGGATCGCGCTTCGGGTCGGTCATGTCCGTGGCTCCTTGATCAACTCACGAACCCGTGCCGGCGACGATCTGTTCCGGGTGAAACCGGGCGAGGTAACCCAAGTGAATCACTTGTCGTGGAAAGCGGGCCCGCCTGCCAAAGGTCACGAAAGTCCCACCCCGACACGCGCGAAAGAACGGTATTTCCGATGTCAAAGAGCCAATGAGAACAATAGCAGAACAATATGCTGTAGGAAAGCCCGTTGCGCGACAGGGTTGCCGAACGGCGCGCGATCACCAACATTGTGGGCGAACCCTCCGCACCTGACGCGCGACCCGGTTACGGACAGACCCCTTTCCGCGACCTTCGGCCGTCTGCGCCAACGACGAAAGCCGACATGACCGCACAGCTTCCCCCGACCATCGACCTCGACCGCGCGCTCGGGATCGCGATTCCGGGTCGCCATGCGCGCGGGCGGCTGGTGCGGCTGGGGCCGGTGCTCGACGCAATTCTCGCCGCACACGCCTATCCGCCGGCGATCGAGGCGCTGCTCGCCGAGGCGCTGACGCTGACCGCGCTGATCGGCTCGACGCTCAAGGACGCGAACGGACAGCTGACGCTGCAGACCCAGTCGGAGACCGGCGTCGTCCAGCTGATGGTGTGCGACTATCGCGGCGGCGAGCTTCGCGGCTACATCCAGTTCGATGCCGAGGCGCTCGCGGCCGCGCCCGCCGCGCCGACGCTGTTCGCGCTGTTCGGGCAGGGCTATCTGGCGATCACCTTCGACCAGGCGCTGACCGGCGAGCGGTATCAGGGCATCGTGCCGCTCGACGGCGCGACGCTGGCCGACGCCGCCGAACGCTATTTCATTCAGTCCGAGCAAATTCCGACGCTGGTCCGGCTCGGCATGGAGCGCGACGCCGAGGGTCGGCATCGCGCCGGCGGGCTGTTCCTCCAGCACCTCCCCGAGGGCGAGGAAGGCCGCGATCGACTCCACACCCGGCTCGACCATCCCGAATGGGAGCATGTTGCCGCCCTCGGCGCGACGATGGGGACCGACGAGCTCGCCGATCCGGCGGTGCCGCTGGAAACGCTGGTCTGGCGGCTGTTCAACGAGGAGGACGAAGTGCGCCTCCTCGCCGAGACGCCGCTGTCGCGCGGCTGCCGCTGCACCGCCGAGTATATCGAGCAGGTGCTCGCCAAATTCCCGCTCGAGGAACAGCGCGAGATGGCCGACGAAAACGGCACGATCACCGTCGATTGCGCCTTCTGCGCGCGCAAGTTTCCGGTGGCGGTGGGGGGATAATCGGCGCTGTCATGCAAGCGCAGGCTGGCATCCACGTCTGTCGGAAATGGGGTGCGCCACACGATAAAAAGCCCCTCCCCTTCAGGGGAGGGGCTTGGAGGCATTCTCTCGCCCTTCGCAGGACGATGCGGTCGCGGGGGGCGGCGTTAAGCCTGCGTTTACCCTGGCCTGATAGAACAACCCTCGTGTCTTTCTTGGGCACGCTTTCCTCCCTAGCAGGCTCGCAAGAGTCGTCCTGGGCCGCTTCCGGGCGGCCCGTTTTTTGATGCCTTGCATGGCGCTGAGCTTGCGCCTAGCGGTTCGCGATCATGACAGATCAACCGACCTCCGCGGTCGTCCTGATTTCGGGCGGCCTCGATTCGATGGTTTCCGCCGCCCTGGCGCGCGAGGCCGGGCACCGGCTGCTCGCGCTGTCGATCGACTATAACCAGCGCCACCAGGTGGAGCTTGCCGCCGCCCGCCGCATCGCCGCCATGCTCGGCGCCGAGCGGCACATCGTCCTGCCGCTCGACCTTTCCGCGTTCGGCGGCTCGGCGCTGACCGCCGATATCGCCGTGCCCAAGGACGGCGTGGGGGAGGGGATCCCCGTCACCTATGTCCCCGCGCGCAACACGATCTTCCTCAGCCTCGCATTGGGCTGGGCCGAGGCGGCGGGGGCGCGCGACCTCTATATCGGCGTCAACGCGCTCGATTATTCGGGCTATCCCGATTGCCGGCCCGAGTTCATCCACGGCTTCGAGAAGCTCGCCGAGCTCGCCACCAAGGCCGGGGCCGAGGGCGCCGCGTTCCGCATCCACGCGCCGCTCCAGCACATGACCAAGGCCGATATCGCGCGCGAGGCGGCGCGGCTGGGGCTCGACGCCGGGCTGAGCTGGTCGTGCTACGACCCCGCGCCGGGCGGGCTGCACTGCGGTCTGTGCGACAGCTGCCGGCTGCGCGCCAAGGGCTTCGAGGAAGCGGGGCTGCCCGACCCGACCGCCTACGCCGTCCGGCCCGGGCGATGAGCTATGCGGTCAAGGAGCTGTTCCTGACGCTGCAGGGCGAAGGCGTCAACGCCGGCCGCCGCGCGGTGTTCGTGCGCTTCGCCGGGTGCAACCTGTGGTCGGGGCGCGAGGCCGATCGGGCGAGCGCGGTCTGCCGCTTCTGCGATACCGATTTTGTCGGAACTGACGGCGCGGGCGGCGGCCGCTTCGCCGACGCCGCGGCGCTGGCCGACGCGGTGGCGGCCGAATGGGGCGCAGGCGCGGACGACCGCTTCGTCGTGCTGACCGGCGGCGAGCCGATGCTGCAGGTCGACGATGCCCTGGTCGAGGCGCTCCACGGCCGCGGCTTCGCCATCGCGATCGAGAGCAACGGCACGCTTCCGACGCATCCCGGCATCGACTGGGTATGCATCAGCCCCAAGGCGGGAAGCGCGGTGGTGCAGCGCTCGGGCGACGAACTGAAGCTCGTATGGCCGCAGCCGGGGAGCGACGTCGAGGCGATCGAAGGCTGGGATTTCCGCCATTTCCTCGTCCAGCCGCTCGACAGCGAGACGGCCGAGGCCAATCGCCAAGCGGCGATCGCCCTGGTGCTCGACCGCCCGAAGTGGCGCCTCTCGCTGCAGACCCACAAGATGCTCGGGCTGCGGTAGCGGGGCCCGAGCTTGTCAAACCACGTCCCGCGACACGCCCTTCGACAAGCTCAGGGCGAACGGGTCGGATCGCGCACCCTGTTCCGGAGAGACGGTGCTCCTGCGAAAGCAGGAGCCCAGGACCATGGGCGTGACGGCGGTGACTCCGGGCTCCGGCTTCCGCAGGAGCACGTCTTCGCTTCAGTCGCTCGGGCCCATGCCCTCGTTCCGCGCCTGGAACGGCGAAAGATCAGCGCGATGCCACCGCAGTGGCGACCGGGAAGGGATAGGCCCCGCACTTCTTCGGGTTCCACGCGTCCTTCTTCCAGCAGATGTCGTCAAGCCGCGGCACGCGCGGCGTGACGACGAGCGCGACCGAGCCGGGGAAATATTGCTCGCCCCACGGCACCAGGCTGTTGCGCAGCTCGCGCATCCGCGTGCGGGCGACCGCGGCGACGCCGCCGCGCGGGGCGAACAGCACGTCCTGGCCGACTTCGCTGGCGGTCTGGCAGAACGGATATTGCGCCGATACCGTCGAGAAATCCGACGACACGCGCGTGTTGAACCGGTCGAACGCGCTCTGCCCGGCGGCCTTGGTCTTGTTGACGCGCGTGAAATAGGCGCCGAGCGTCTTCTGCGCGGCGTCGAATTCGGCGTCGTGGTCGTGAATGATCGCGTTGTAGTTGGCGACGGTCAGCAGCGTCGGCTCGAACTGGCACTGCAGCGCCGCGACATTGAGCGCCGAACGCAACGCCCAGACCAGGCCGGCGTCGAGCTCCGCGGGGGTGGCGCCGGGCATCGGCGGCAGGATGCCGGGTTCGGCGCCGGTCACCGGCGGACCCGACATGTCGTGCGACTTGAAGAAGAACTGCGCCGAGGCCGGGCTCGTCGCCGCACCCGCCAGGATCATCGCCAAAACCGCTTTACGCAACACTTTCATGACTTCGCGATATGCTCCCCGAACGCGGCATGATCAGGGTCCGGACCCTAGGGCCATCGGCGCTGCGGCCCAAGCCTCTTTTTAGCGGAGCGCGCAGATTTTGGGGCGGCTGCGACGAACCGAATCGATTCCGCCCACCAGCCGAGCGGCCGCGGCGCTGCGTGAAAATCGAAAGGCTGCTCACTGGCAGTCGCGCCGCGCCGGTCGAAGCGCCGGTCCGCTTCGCGTGCAGGCCGCCGACGAAAAGGGGCCGCCCGGCTCATGCCGGACGGCCCCTTTCGATCGGTTGCACCGCGCAGGGCGCGGCGCAGCCGCGCGCGATTACATGCCGTTGGCGGCGGTGTCGTTCGCGGCGGTGTCGTTGGCAGCACCGGTGTCGTTCGCCATCATGCTGTCGTTGGCCAGCATGGCGTCGTTGCCCATGGTGCTGTCGACGGCGGTCATGTTGTCGTCCATCGTGCCCATGTCGTCGGTCGAATTCATGTCGGTGACCATCGTGTTGTCGGTGGTCGTGTCCGACTTGTGGCCGCAGGCCGAAACCATCAGCGCGGCGCCGGCGATCATCGAGCCGGTAACCACTTTGGCAATGAGTGCACGCATGTGAAGCTCCCTAATTGGTGGATTTGGATGGCGTACCCGCCTTGGAATGACCCAAATCGCGGTGGACATTAATCGGATATCGGTCGCCCCTCAAGCCTCGTTTTGGTCACATTGTCCCAGCGACCCCAGAAAACTGGACAATTTCAACGCCAGAGCCGCGTCAAAGGTTGCAAAATCGGCCGATTTGCCCAGCGCCGCGACGCTGGTGACGCCATATTCGGCGATGCCGCACGGCACGATTCCGCCGAAATGCGTCAGATCGGGGGCGACGTTGACCGCAAAGCCGTGCAGCGTCACCCATTTGCGCACGCGCACCCCGATCGCGCCGATCTTCTCCTCGGCCGCGCCCGTGCCGGTCCAGATGCCGATCCGGCCCGGCGCGCGGTGGGCGGCGATCCCGATCCGGGACAAGGCCGCGATCACCCAGCCTTCCAGCGCGTGGACGTAGCAGCGCACGTCGCGCCCGCGCTTGCCCAAGTCGATGACGACATAGCCGATTCGCTGCCCCGGCCCGTGATAGGTGTAGCGCCCGCCGCGCCCGGTCTTGTGGACGGGGAAGCGCGGATCGATCAGCTCGGCGGGATCGGCGCTGGTGCCGGCGGTGTAGATCGGCGGATGCTCGAGCAGCCAGATCAGCTCGCGCGCTTCGCCCGCGGCGATCGCGGCGGCGCGCGCCTCCATCTCGGCGACCGCTTGCGGATAGGCGACCGGCGCGGTGGAAACGCGCCATTCGATGTCGTCGGGGATCGGACTCGTCACGACGCGCGCGCTACTCCCCAGGACGGCCGCCGCGCAAGGCCGCTGGCAAGCCTCGCAGGAATCGGCCAGGGTCTTTCGCCAGGGAGGAGCCTCACGATGACCATCACCATCACCGCGTTTGAACGGTCGCCCGACGGCGGCAAGGGACTGGCGCGCGATACGCGCGTCCGCTGGGCGCTCGAGGAAGCCGGTCTTCCCTATGAGGTTCGCTTCGTCTCGTTCGCTGCGATGAAGGAGCCCGCGCATCTGGCGCTTCATCCCTTCGGCCAGATCCCGACATATGAGGAAGGCGATCTCGCCTTGTTCGAGACGGGCGCGATCGTCTTCCATATCGCGGAGCGCAATGCGGGTCTGCTGCCGGACGATGCCGATGGCCGGGCACGCGCGATCGCCTGGATGTTCGCCGCGGTGAACACGGTCGAGCCGCCGATCCTCGACCTCGTGACCGTCAGGATATTGGAAGCCGACAAGCCGTGGAGCGCCGAGCGCCTGCCGCTGGTCGTCGATCGCATCGACGAGCGGTTGGGGCGTCTGTCCGCGCGCCTTGGCGGCGGCGACTGGCTCGACGGCGGGTTCAGCGCTGGCGACCTGATGATGGTGTCGGTGCTGCTCAGGCTGAGACCCTCGGGCATTCTGGACGATTATCCGAGCCTCGCCGCCTATGTCGCCCGTGGCGAGGCGCGGCCTGCCTACCAGCGGGCCTTCGACGCTCAGCTGGCGGCCTGGACCGCAAGCCGTCCGCCGGCCGCATAGGAAGGCTTCGGCAGGCAGGCGAAGCGATCGTCGGTCACGAACGGGCTTGGATTTGAGTCGTCGTCCTCTAATGGTGTGATATGACGCGCTGCCTGTTGCGCGAAAGGGGAAGGCATGAAGGTGCAGATGTCGAGCGTGTGGGACCGCACCACCGCATTCGTCAGCGCGGCGCTGGGCCGGATATTGCCGGTCGCACTGCTGCTGCTGTTCGTGCCGATCTCGATCCAGCTGGCGATCGCGCCGGTCGTCGCCAAGGAGGACGTGGCGACCCGCTTCGTCGTGATGGTGGTGTTCTGGGTTGTCGAACTGCTCGGCACGCTGACGATCATGGCGCTGGCGCTCGGCGCGGCGGCGGCGCCCGGCGCGGCGGCGCGCGCGGCGCTGGCGCGGCTCGGCACCGCGGTTGCGATCTTCATCCTGCTGTTCGTCGCGGCAGGCATTCTCGCCGCGCCGATGGGGGTCGGCATGGCGATGTCGGGGGTCGATGTGGCGATGCTGCGTGCGGGCCGGGCCGACGTGTCGCACATCTCGGCGGGCGTCGGGCTGTTCGTCGGGCTCTATGCGATCGCTTATGTCGTCGTGATCCTGTGGGCGACCGCGCGGCTGCTGGTGATCGAGCCGGTGATCCTCGCCGAGCGGCGCGGCATCGGCGCGATCGGCCGCGCCTTCGCGATGACGCGGGGACTGGCGCTCAGGATCGTCGGCGTGCTGATCCTCTACGCGATCGTCGCCACGATCGCGGTGCTGGCCGCGCAAACGGTGTTCGGCTCGATCCTGAAGCTGCTCGCGCCCGACGATGGCGACATCGGCGTCGCCAGCGTGATCACCGCGGTGATCGTCGGCGCGGTGTCGACCGCGTTCAAGGTGGTCGCCGCAGCCTTCGTCGCCAAGCTCTACCAAGCGATCGGCGAAGCGGCCGAGCGAGTGCCCGAGGCCGCATGACGATCGACTGGCCGGGCGTCGCCGCCGACGCCTGGGGACGATGGAGGCGCGACCGTCAGCTGCTGCTGCCGATTGCCGGGCTGTTCCTGTTCCTGCCGCAATTCGCCTTCTACCTGCTCGCGCAGCCGTTTCCCGCGCTGACGCCGGAGGAGGCGCGCGATACCGCCGCGCTGCTCAAGCCGGACTCGCCGCTGATGGGCTGGGCGTCGCACAATGCACCGGGGATGCTGGCGGCGGTGCTGCTGATGACCTTCGGCAGCCTCGCGGTGCTGTGCCTGTACCTGGACGGCCGGCCGGGTACGCCGGGCCGCGCGCTCCGCCGCGCGATCGGGCTGTTCCCGCGCTATCTGCTGGCGGCGATCGTCGCCGGGCTGCCGGCCGGGCCGATCGAGCTGATGCTGGTGATCCTCGTCCTGCCATGCCTGTACCTCCTCGGCCGGCTGATGCTGGTCGGGCCGGCGCTCGTCGCCGAACGGCCGATCGGCGTGTTCCGCGCGATCGCGCGCAGCTTCGCGCTCACTCGCCGGCGCGGGCTGGCGATGACGGCGCTGGCGGCGGGGGTGATGCTGACCGCGATGCTGCTCCCCGCGCCGTTCCGGCTGATCCGCGACGCGCTGCAGGCCGATGCGATGGGCAACCCGGTCGCGATCGCGCTGGCCGAGGCGGTCGGCTCGGCGCTCGCCGCTGCCGTCGCGCTGGCGACCGTGCTGATCGAGGTCGCGCTCTATCGCCGGTTTTCGGCTGCCGCGAGCAAGGGCTGAGGCAGCGCGGCGATCGCCGCATCGGCATCGATCGGCAGCGGCGGTTGGGATACGACGCGGACGACGATCGCCGGAACGCGCGGATTCGCCGGAAACTGCCGCCGCGCCCTGGCGAACAGCGTGCGCGCGGTCAGTGCGCCGGGTTCCGAGCTGTTCGTGCCGACCCAGCGCCAGTGCCACGGCTCCCACGTCACGCCCTGCGCGTTGCTGCTCGGGAAGGACAGCTCGAAGCCGTAATCGGGCGCGTTGCGCAGCAGCCATTGCCCGACCGCGGTCGCGGCGAAGCACGGCTCGACGTCGGGGCAGCCCGTCACCGGCCGCACGCCGAAATCGATGGCATAGCCGGTCGAATGCTCGCTGTGGCCCGGCGGCGCGACGCTCTCCGCCCGCGCCGCGGGATCGACGCACGCCGCGTCCGTCGCCCCGGCCTCGCAGAACACTCGCTCCTGATGCGGGATCGAGCGGTAGCAGGACACGCCGCGCAGCTCGGCGCCGAGGTTCGCCGCGTGCGCCGCCGCGATCAGCCGGATGAGGTCGGGGAGCACGCTCGCGCGCACGCGGCAGGGCTGGCCGACCGCGAAGCCCGCCGGCGCCTCGACCAGGTTCGCGGGCGCGGTCTCGCCATAAGGAAGATGGCCGTACAGCCTGCCGTCGCTGCTCTGCGCGAACGCGGGGACGGCCGCGAGCAGCCACAACAGGATCGCGCACGATCGGATCATCGAACTTCCGCACGAAAAACGAACGCCGCGCTCTGGCATAGCAATTTATGCGGTGGCAAGGGGCTGTCGTGATGCTCAGCGAACGGGTCCTTTTCATCGACGGCGAAGCCATCGTGCTCGACAAGCCGGCCGGCTTGCCGGTCGATCCGCCGCGCGACGGCAGCATCAGCCTCGACAATCATCTCGCCAGCCTGACTTTCGGGTTCCAGCGTTGGCCGCTCCCCGTCCACCGGCTCGACCGCGATACCTCCGGCTGCCTGCTGCTCGCCCGCAACCCCAAGGCGCACAAGCGTTTTCAGGCGGCGTTCGAGGCAGGCGCGGTGCGCAAGCGCTACCTTGCCGTGCTCGACGGCGTGCCGGACGGGGAGGGCGGGACGATCGACATCCCGCTCGCCAAAGTGTCGAGCGCCGCGCGCGGCTGGCGGATGCATGGCGACCCCAAGGGCAAGCCCTCGCGCACCGGCTGGACCCTTCTTGCCGTGAAGGACGGCCGAGCGCTGGTCGAATTCCGGCCCGAAACCGGCCGCACCCACCAGATCCGCGTCCATGCCGCAGAAGGGCTGGGTGCGCCGGTCGCCGGCGACCCGGTCTATGGCGGCGGCGGTCCGCCGATGCTGCTCCACGCTGCCGGACTGGTCGTGCCGCGCCCGCCCAAGCCCGATATCGCCGCCGAAGCGCCGCTGCCCGCCGCTTTCGCCGAAGCGGGGTTTGCCGATGGTTGAGATCCCCGAAGATGCGATCGAGGAGCGCTTCCTCGCCGCGACCGGCCCCGGCGGGCAGAACGTCAACAAGGTCGCGACGGCCTGCCAGCTGCGCGCCGACGTGTTCAAGCTCGGACTGGCGCCCGACGTCTACGCGCGGCTGAAGGCGCTCGCCGGATCGCGGCTGACCGCGAGCGGGGAACTCGTCATCACCGCGCGGCGGTATCGCACGCAGGAAGCGAACCGGCAGGACGCGCGCGACCGGCTCGCCCAGCTCATCGCCAAGGCCGGCGAACGCCAGCCCAAACGCCGCCCGACCAAACCGAGCAAGGCCGCCAAGGCGCGCCGCGTCGATGCCAAGAAGAGCCGCAGCGCGGTCAAGGCGGGACGCGGCAAGGTGCGGGTGGAGTAGAATCGAGGAGTCCCCATGTTCCATTTCGACATCGCCGCAGGGTCGAAGCCCGAGCTCTATCGCGATCTCCTCTCCGCGCTCGACGCGTTGACGGCGGGGGAGCCCGATCCGATCGCCAACATGGCCAACGCCGCCGCGCTGATCTGGGAATATCTGCCCGACCTCAACTGGGCCGGCTTCTATCGTGCGATCGACGGCGAGCTGGTGCTGGGCCCGTTCCAGGGCAAAGTGGCGTGCATCCGTATTCCGATCGGCAAGGGAGTGTGCGGCACGGCGGCGGCGACGCGCGAGACGCAGCTTGTGGTCGATGTCGACGCCTTTCCCGGCCATATCGCCTGCGACGCCGCCAGCCGGTCCGAACTGGTCGTGCCGATCGTTCGCGACGGCGAGGCGATCGGCGTGCTCGATCTCGATGCGCCGCGCCCCGGCCGCTTCGACGCGGAGGATGCCGCCGGGTGCGAAGCGCTCGCCGCGCTGCTCGCCGAACGGCTCGGCTGACCTTCTGACCCAAAGCGGGACGTCTCTGCCGCTGGCGAGCTGCCTCGCCGCATGGTAAGCAATCCGTAAACGCGCGCGACCTGGGACGCCAAGTGGCGCGTTCGACAGGGAGAATCGACCATGCGGAGCTTCATTTTCGCGTCTGCGGCCGCGTTCGGCGTGGCGCTGACCGGTCCCGCAATGGCGCAACAGGCGCCGCATCCCGCGCCCGCCGGACATTGGCACGGCGCCAGCGGCGGCCAGTGGCGCTGGTCGGGCGGGCAATGGCATTGGCAGGGCGGCGGCTGGCAGGCGCACCGCAATTGGGGCGGCAGCGTCGGCGGGCGCTGGATCGGCGGTTCGCGCGCGCCGGGCGGCTGGAGCGCGTACCGCCCGCCGGTCAGGGGCTGGGCGATGCCAGGCTATTGGCTGACGCCCAGCTTCGCGATCACCGATTGGGGCGCCTATGGGCTCAGCGAGCCGCCCTATGGCTATCACTGGTCGCGCTATTACGACGATGCGGTGCTGGTCGATCAATATGGCCGGGTGATGGATTCGGTCGGCGGGATCGATTGGGACGGCTATGACGACGGATATGCCGACCGCGGCGATTACGATTACGACACCAGCCACGACGTCGGCCCCGGCGCGCCCTATCCGCCGCCTCCGCCGCCGGGCGCGCGGGTCGAGACGCGCACCTATGGCGGCTATGGCTATGGCGCGCCGCCTCCGCCGCCGGTGGTGGTGCAGCAGGGGCCGGGCTGCGGCTGCTATGGGACGATCGTCAATGGCTGGTATTACCCGCCGGCGACCACGACGACGGTGACGATCACCTCGGTCCCGGTCACCACGACCACCACCGAGGTGATCGAGGAAGAGGCGCCGGTCGTGCATCATGTCGTGCGCAAGTGGCGGCCGAAGCCCAAGCGGCACTGGACGCCCAAGCTCGCGCCCAAGCACAAGGCGCGCTGCCTCTGCTGATCTCCGGGGGGAGCAGGAGCGGCGGAGCGCCTCGCTGAACGCGCCGCCGCTCCTGTGTTGCGGGCACATTTCGGTTCGGGAAAAGCGGGGGTTCACCCCCGCGCCGCGCCGGCAAAGGTGACGAGGCTTTCGCTGCCGTCCGCGCCGAGGGCCGAGACGCCGACGAAAGTGTCGTCGACCGGGATATTCCTGAGCACCGTGTTCGTGCCCTTGACGTCGATCGCGTCGGTCCAGTCCTGCGCGTCGTCGCGGCGCCAGTGGACGCGGTAGGCGACCGCGCCCGGCACCGGCTGCCACGTCACCGTCGTGTCGAACGACAGCGCGCCGGCGATCGTCACTCCCTGGGGCGCGGCGGGCGCGCTCGCCAGCCGGCGGAGCGTCGCGACGTTGATCGCCGTCACCTTGGCGAGATAGGGGAAGTCTATCCGGTCGATCGTGTCGCCGTAGCGGATGCCGTTCTCGGTCCGCAGGTCCTGGTGCTGCTGCGTCCAGTTCTCCGCGCCGACGGTGAAGCGCACCGCGGGATAGCCGAGCTTGAGGAACGGGAAATGGTCGCCGCCGCGGCCGAAGCGGTCGGGCCGGCGGTTGACGAACACGTCGAGCCCGCCGGGAATGGCCCTGGCGACGTGATCGACCGCCTTGGCGAGCGCGCGGCTGGGGCCGTCGTCCTCGCCGCCGATCGCGCGGCGGACCATCTGCTGGCGGAGGTCCTCGGATTCGCGGATGCCTTCGGAGAACACGCGGACACGGTCGGCGACGCGCACGCCGTTCTGGCCCATCGTGTTGCCGACGATGTCGTTGTTGAGCATCGCATCGACTTGCCAGCCGCGCGCCTTCGCGGTCTCGGCGAGCAGGGTCGAGCCGTAGAGCCCCTGTTCCTCGCCGGTCACCGCGGCATAGACGATCGTCGCCTTGTAATGCCCGCGGCTGAGCAGGCGCGCCGCCTCGAGCACCAGCGCCACGCCCGAGCCGTCGTCATTGGCGCCGGGGGCGTCGCTGGTCGCGTCCATCACGTCGGTGACGCGGCTGTCGAGATGGCCCGAGACGATGACAGTGCGGTTGGGATCGCTGCCCTTCTGGATGCCGAGCACGTCGACGATCTCCGCGCCTTGCGGCGGCAGCCGGTCGCCGGTCCTGTGCTGCGCGAGCCGCTCGACGGTGATGCAGCCGCCGCAGGATGTGCCGATCGCCTCGAACTGCGACGCGACCCAGCGTTCGGCCGCGCCGACTCCGCGCTTGGGGTCGGTGGTCGAGGACAAGGTGTGCCGCGTGCCGAAGCTGACCAGCTTCGCGACCGTCGCCTTGAGCCGCGCCGGATCGGGACGCGCGGGCGCCGTCGCGGCGACGGCGAGCGGGGCGAGCGCCGCCCCAAAGGTCACAAAGGTCACGACCCATAAGGCGCGAGTCGTCCGGGCGATGCGTGCGATCGTGCGGAGTCGGATGAGGCGGGCGAAGGTGAGGGGCGTGCGCATATGCCGATCGTGGCAGGTGTTTTCCAACATTCCAAGCTGCCTGTCCGGCGGCCAGCTCCCGACGGGTTCGCTCGAATGAGTTTGGTCGCAGTTCGTGCAATATTTTGTGTTTGACGTAAATTATATGTTGCACTACGAAGATAGTCTTTACGGCAAGGACGAACGTGATGGGCAATCGTACGCTGGAGCATCTCCTCAGTCTCGGCATCGGGCTTGTGGCGCTCGGCATGGCGGTGGGGCTGGTGTTGTTCGCCGCCGGCCTGGTCTCGGGCGAGCCGTTGCAGACGACGCTGCCGCTGGCGCTCGACGGCGCCGCGCATCATGCGGTGACGCTGCGCGATACCGGGCAGGCGGCGGGAACGCTGGTCGCCGATCACGGCACGCTGACGATCCGGGCGGGCGGGCCGCTCTATCTGCTGGGGCAGGGGCTCGACATCGCCCTGGGCGGCGGGTTGCTGCTGCTGATCCTCTATCGCCTGCGCCGGCTGGTCGCCGCGATCGGCGCCGGACGGCCGTTCGAGCCGGACACGGTCCGCTCGCTGCGGCTGGTCGGGTGGAGCCTGATCGGCCTCGGCCTGTGGGCATGGATCAGGATGCTGGCGCTGCCGCTGCTGATCATTCCGCAGCTGGAGGCCGGGGGCGGATGGCAGATCCTGCCCGCCATCGCGCGCGCCGCGCCGGGGATGCTGGCGGCGCGGGTCGATGCGCATTTGTCGGTGTGGCAGCTGATCGTCGGCGCGATCGTGCTGGTGCTCGCCGAGGCGTTCCGCCACGGCCAGCGGCTGCGCGAGGATAATGAGGCGATCGTCTGATGGCGATCGTCGTCAACATCGACGTCATGCTGGCGAAGCGGAAGATGTCGGTGACGGCGCTCGCCGAAGCGGTCGGCATCTCGCTCACCAACCTGTCGCTGCTCAAGACCGGCAAGGTGAAGGGCGTGCGCTTCGCGACGCTGGAGGCGATCTGCCGGGCGCTCGACTGCCAGCCGGGGGATGTGCTGGAGTATCGGGCCGATGCCGGGGGGTAGGGCCTGATTGGTGGCCGTCACCCTCCCCAGGAGAGTCCCTGCGAGCGCAAAACCAATCCGTTCGTGCTGAGCGAAGTCGAAGCACTTGGGGCAACCTGCCCTTCGACTTCGCTCAGGGCGAACGGAGGTGGTTCCACTTAAGCGGACTGAGGGGATTCCGATTTATAATGGCGACGAACGCAGCGGGGCCCCGGCTCAAGGCCGGGGTGACGGTGACGGTGACGGTTCTTTCCTGTCCCTCAGCTCAGCCGGTCGATCGCGTCGGTGTCGAGGCTGCCCGGCACGATCATCAGCGGCACCGCCAGCGCGCTCGCCTCGCTGCCGACGAAATGGCTGATGAGCGGCCCCGGCGCGCCGCTCGCCGAGCTGGCCAGCACCAGAGCGGCGATGTCGGGGTTGGCGGCGATCACCTCGCGGATGACCTTGACCGGCTCGCCCTGGCGGACGGTGATCGAGGGGCGCAGGCCCGATTCCGCGACCAGCGTGCCGGCGGCGGCCTTGACCAGCCCCTCGGCCTTCACGCGCGCCTCTTCCTCGATCGTCGCCTGGACGCCGCCCCATTGCACGAACTCGGCCGGCGGGATCAGCGCGAGGATCTCGACGCCGCCGCCGGTCTTGACCGCGCGGCGCGCGGCGAAGCGCAGCGCGACGCCCGCCTCCGGGCTTTCGTCGATCACCACCAGATAGATGCGCATGGGCGACCCTCCCCGTATCGGCCGGAACGTGGCGCGGGATTCTGCGGCTGGCAAGGGCGCACTTTGGGGGCACGGTCTTGACGGCGGCGCGTTGATGGCGAAGGAGGGCGCCGCTCTCGCCTAACGAAGGACTCCGCAATCGATGTCGATCGAGATCAAGATGCCCGCCCTCTCGCCCACGATGGAGGAAGGCACGCTCGCCAAATGGCTGGTCAAGGAAGGCGATACGGTCAAGTCCGGGGACCTGATGGCCGAGATCGAGACCGACAAGGCGACGATGGAATTCGAGGCGGTCGATGAAGGCACGATCGCGAAGATCCTGGTGCCCGAAGGCGCCGAGGGCGTGAAGGTCGGCGACGTGATCGCGATTCTCGCCGAAGAGGGCGAGGATGCGGCATCGGTGAGTGCGCCGAAAGCGGCCAAGGCCGAAGCGCCCAAGGCCGAGGAAAAGGCCGATGTCGCCGAGACGCGTGCGGCGAAGCAGCAGGCCGAGCCGGCGGCGCCCGCACCTGCGGCGTCCGCCTCGGGCGATCGCGTCAAGGCGAGTCCGCTCGCGCGGCGGATCGCCGCCGACAAGGGACTCGATCTCGGCGCGCTGACCGGCTCGGGACCCGGCGGGCGGATCGTCAAGGCCGATGTCGAGGGGGCGAAGCCCGGCGCGGCGCCTGCGCCCAGGGCGGAAGCCGCGCCGAGCGCCGCCGCCCCGGCGCCGGCCGCCGCGCCCGCCGAGGCCAAGGCGGTGTGGTTCGACGACTCGATCCCGCACGAGGAGGAGAAGCTCTCCAACATCCGCAAGACGATCGCGCGCCGCCTGACCGAGGCCAAGCAGACCATCCCGCACATCTATCTGACGGTGGACGTGCGGCTCGATGCGCTGCTCAAGCTCCGCGCCGAGCTCAACGCGGCGCTGAGCGGGCGCGGGGTCAAGCTGTCGGTCAACGACCTCCTGATCAAGGCGCTCGGCGTCGCGCTGGAGGCGAGCCCGAAGTGCAATGTCACCTTCGCCGGCGACAGGCTGATCAGCTACCAGCGCGCCGACGTGTCGGTGGCGGTCTCGACGCCGTCGGGCCTGATCACCCCGATCATCCGCGACGCCGCGAACAAGAGCGTTTCTGCCATCTCGGCCGAGATGAAGGAGCTCGCCGGGCGCGCCAAGGAGAACAAGCTGCAGCCGGCCGAATATCAGGGCGGCACCGCGAGCCTCTCCAACATGGGCATGTTCGGGATCAAGCAGTTCGAGGCGGTCATCAACCCGCCGCAGGGCATGATCCTCGCGGTCGGCGCGGGCGAGAAGCGGCCCTATATCGTCGATGACGCGCTCGGCGTTGCGACGGTGATGAGCGTCACCGGCAGCTTCGATCACCGCGCGATCGACGGCGCCGACGGGGCGCAGATGCTCAAGGTCTTCAAGGAGCTTGTCGAGGCGCCGCTCGGCATGATCGCGTAAGATGCGGATCGCGGTGGAAGTGCTGCACCTCCTCGCCGGGCTCGCCGCCGCGCTCGCGGTGACCTGGGTTTCGGCCTGGGCCTATCCGCTGGGTGAAAGCACGATCTGGACGATCGGCGGCGTCGCGATGGTGCTGACCGTGATGATGGGGATCAACCCGCTGCGCCGCGCGATCCGCGTCACCCGCAAGCGGAGACGCGCGCGTGTCTGAGCAGGAAGTGCTCCCCACCGGCGCGCCCGCGATCCGCGTCACCACGATGCCCGCCGACGCCAATCCCTATGGCGACATCTTCGGCGGCTGGCTGATGGGGCAGATGGACATGGCAGCAGGGCTGGTCGCCTCGCGCCATTCGAAAGGCCGCGCGGTGACGATCGCGGTCGAGGGGATGAAGTTCCACCGTCCGGTGCTGGTGGGCGACGAGGTATCGGTCTTCGCGCGGCTGGTC
>DASTWI010000032.1:0-52617 GCA_035776635.1 Sphingomonas sp.
GCGAAGGAAGGTGGTCGAATGCCGTCGACATGTTCAAGCAATCGCCGTTGTTTGGCGCAGGCGCGGTGTTCAAAACGGGCGAGGTCGCATCGCCGCACAATTTCTGGCTCTACGCTTTCGTCGAGTTCGGCGCGTTGAGCATCCTGTTTTTCGGCGCATTTCTCAGTCTGACATGGAAGGCCGCGCAGCGCCGGCCGGAACCGCTGCTGATCGCCTCATCCTTTTTTATCCTGTCCATGTTCAACGATCGGTTCGTTGACCTGAACCTCTATCCTTTCGCCGGGTTCGTCATCCTCGTCATGCTGGCGACGCCCCGGCGCCCCAAGGCCGCTCGCGCTCGGTCGTCCCGCCTGGTCAAGGAAGGCCCCATTCAGATGAAGATCGCCGCCTAGCGGCTATTCTGCTTTTGCGGCACATGATCTCGGCCACGCGGTTGCCGCTGGACCGCGATATCTGAGCGGCTATTCTGCGGCTGATCCGCAGGCAAGCCTCCAAGGTGTTGCCGCTGGACCAATCGTATGTGGGTCGGTTGACGCTCCTGCGAGGTGTCCGCATCACCGGCGGCAACAGCGACGAGAGGATAGCGATGATCGGCAAGACGGCGTTTTTCGGCGGAGCGATGCTGGCGCTGGCGGCGGGCCCCTCTCCGGCGATGGCGGCATCCATTGTTGCCCGAGCTGGCGTTACTCAGCGCGCCGACGGCATAGAACTCAAGCGCGGCGCGATCGTAATGCGCGTGACGGCGCTGACCGACAGCATCGTGCGCGTGCGGATCGGGCGCGACGGCGCGCTGCCCGAAGATGCGAGCTGGGCGGTGCTGCCGGCGATGCGCGCCGCCTCGGTCCATGTCCGCCCAACGGCTGACGGCTTCGCGACCGCCGCGCTCGTCGTCCATGTCGATCCGGCGACGCTTGCGCTCACGATCACCGATCCCGCCGGCAAGGTGATCACCGCCGACGCCGCCGATCCGGTGAGCCTCGACGGCACCGCGTTCACCTTGCGCAAGAAGCTCCCGATCGGCGAGCATATCTACGGGATGGGCGACAAGACCGGCGGCACGCTCGACCGGCGCGGCAAGACCTATGTCGACTGGAACACCGATGCATTCGGCTTCGACAGCTCGACCGACCCCATTTACAAGTCGATCCCTTTCTTCATCGGCGTAGGCGGGGAGGGCGGGAGCTATGGCATCCTGCTCGACAATACATGGCGGACCTGGTTCGATTTCGGCCACAAGGTTGCCGACACGATCGCGATGGGCGGGCCGAACGGGCCGATCGACACCTACATCATCGCCGGGCCGAGCACGCGCGACGTGGTGCGGCGCTACACCGACCTGACGGGCAAGGCGCCGCTCGCACCGAAATGGGCACTGGGATACCAGCAGTCGCGCTGGAGCTACATGTCGGCCGACGAGGTGCGCCAGCTCGCCGCGACGTTTCGCAAGGACCGCTTCCCGCTCGACGTGATCTGGCTCGACATCGACTATCAGGACAGGAACCGGCCGTTCACCGTCAACGCCAAGACCTTCCCCGACCTGAAGGGGTTGGTGAAGGACATGGGCGACGACGGGATTAAGATCGTCACGATCGCCGACCTCCACGTCGCCGACCTGCCCGACCAGGGCTATAAGCCCTACGACACGGGCACGGCGGGCAACCATTTCGTCCACAATCCCGACGGGTCGGTGTTCGTCGGGCCGGTGTGGCCGGGCCCCTCGGTGTTTCCCGATTTCACCGACGCGAGTGCGCGCGCGTGGTGGGGGACCAATTTCAAGACGCTGGTCGACGACGGCGTCGCGGGCATCTGGAACGACATGAACGAGCCTGCGGTGTTCGAGACGCCGACCAAGACGATGCCGCTCAACGTCGTTCACCACATCGCCAGCGACGATTTCGCGACCCGTGACGCCACCCACGCCGAGATCCACAATGTCTATGGCATGGAGAACACGCGCGCGACCTACGACGGCCTGCGCACACTGCGCCCCAACGAGCGCGCGTTCGTGATGACGCGCGCGAGCTATGCCGGCGGGCAACGTTATGCCGTCACCTGGACCGGCGACAACAGCGCGACCTGGGATCATCTGAAGCTCGCGGTGCATCAAATGATCAACCTGGGCCTGTCGGGCTTTTCCTATGGCGCGGCGGACGTCGGGGGATTCACCGGCGGCCCGAGCCCCGAGCTGCTGACCCGCTGGTTCGAGATCGCCACCTTCACGCCGATTTTCCGCGACCATTCGTCCAAGGGCACGCCGCGCGTCGAGCCGTGGGTCGACGGGCCCGAGCAGCTCGCGATCCGCCGCCGCTTCGTCGACGAACGCTATCGGCTGATGCCGTACCTCTACGAGCTTGCCGAGGCGAATGCGCGCACCGGCGACCCGATCATGCGGCCGGTGTTCTACGATTATCCCGACGCGATCCGTGCGAGCTGCGACCAGACGATGACCTTCACGCTCGGCCGCGACCTGCTGATCGCGCCGCCGCCGCACATGGCCTCGCCGCAAAGCTATGACATATGCCTGCCGGCGGGTGGCTGGTACGACTATTGGAGCGGCCAGCGCGTCGCGGGCACCGGCGGTAGCGGGACCGATGCGTCGGTCGCCGCCGAGGCGCGCACTGCCGACGGCGCCCAGGGCACGCGGATCAGCGAGACCCCGCGGCTCGGCAGCCTGCCGGTGTTCGTTCGCGCGGGAGCGATCCTGCCGCGCCAACCGCTCGTCCAGAGCACGTCGGAGGTGCCCGACGGGCCGCTCCAGCTCGACGTCTATCCGGGCGCCGATTGCCGCGGCATCCTCTACACCGACGACGGCCATTCGCTGGATTATCGGAAGGGCGGCTATCTCAGGCAGACGGTGCGCTGCACGGTCGCGCCGGACGGCGGCCTGACGATCGCCTTCGACAAGCGTGAGGGCGGCTTCGCGCCGTGGTGGAAGGCGATCGCGGTGACGGTGCATGGCTGGCGGGGAGCCGGCCGGGTTGCCGAGGCCGGACGCGCCATTTCGAGCGAAGTCGACGCCGGGGCGAGAACGCTGCGCTTCACCATTGCCGATCAGCCGCGCGGCGGCATCGTGACGGCAAGCCGGGGCTGACCGCATTTTCGCGGATGGCGCGCGCGCCGTCGGTTCGCACCTAACGGTCGATGCGCGAGCGCAGGCCGTTGTTGCAGATCGGCAACGCAGCGGCGTCCGCCACTGCGCAGGCGATGTGAATACGTATGTCGCAAACTTCACACTGGGACCGGCGCGGGAATATTCCGGCGGCAATCGATCGCGCTCGTGGAGTGCGGCGACGGGCGCGGCGACGCGCGAAGGGGAGGCATTCGATGATTTCACACGACGACACACGATATTCGCTGCGCACACGGCTCGCGTTGCGCGTCAGCCTGCTCGCGCTCGGCGGCGTCGGCTTGGTCGCCAGCGCGCCGGCGCTTGCACAGGATCAGGCCAATCCGCCGGCCGCCGACGCAGCGCAAACCGCCGCGACCGCGCCTTCGGGCCAGGCGGGCGGCGACATCGTCGTAACCGGCATTCGCGCCTCGCTGGAAAGCTCGGCACGGATCAAGCGCAACTCGACGCTGATCGTCGATTCGGTCTCGGCGGAGGACATCGGCAAGCTGCCCGACGTTTCGATCGCCGACTCGCTCGCTCGCCTGCCCGGCGTGACGGCACAGCGGCTTGAGGGACGCGACCAGCGGCTGTCGATCCGCGGCCTCGGTCCGGACTTCTCGACCACGCTTCTGAACGGGCGCGAGCAAGTCACCGTCGGCGATAATCGCGGCGTCGAATACGACCAATATCCGGCCGAGTTCTTCAAGAACGTCAATGTCTATAAATCGGCCGACGCATCGCTGGTCGCCGCGGGCATCGCCGGCACGGTCGATTTGAGGATGCTGCGCCCGCTCGCCACCGGCAAGCGCGTCGTCTCGGTCGCCGCGCGCGGCGAGATGAACGGGATGGACAAGCTGACGCCCGACGGCACGCGCTACGGCTATCGCGCCTCGGCGACCTATGTCGATCAGTTCGCCAACGACACGCTGGGCATCGCGATCGGCGTGTCGGCGTCGTCGGTGCCGTCGCAGGACGAGCGCTACAACGCCTGGGGTTATTCGACCGACGCGAACGGCAATCTGGAGCTTGGCGGCGCCAAGCCCTATGTCCAGTCGAACCTGCTGACCCGCTACGGCGCGGTGGGCACGGTCGAATGGCAGCCGAGCGACCGTTTCCACTCGACGCTCGACGTGCTCTATACGCACTTCAATGAGAAGCAGCGGTTCAAGGGCATCGAATTTCCGCTCGGCTTCGGCGGCGTCAACAACGTTCCGGGCTCGCCGGGCTACGACACTGCGGTCCACACCGGCAACATCACCACGACCGACGGGTTCGACACGCAGGAGACGTTCAGCAACGTTCACGGGGTGCAGCGCAACGACTATAACGAGCGCAAGGCGGAAGATTGGTCGGTCGGCTGGAACAACGTGTTCAGTCTCACCGACACGACGCACCTGACGGTCGATGCCAGCTGGTCGCGCGCGACGCGCACCGACTTCCTGCTCGAGACCTATACCGGCACCGGCTATAACAAGAGCGGTCCCGGCGACACCGTGACGGTGACGCAGAACAAGGACGGCACGTTCAAGATCGTGCCGACGCTCGACTATACCGATACCTCGCTGTTCAAAATCACCGATCCGCAGGGCTGGGGTTATAACGGCACCACCACGGTAGTGCAGTCGGGCTTCCTCAACTTCCCTGACTTCAAGGACGACCTGAAATCGCTGCGCGCAGATCTCGACGGCGAATTCGGCGGCGACAGCGTCATCCACGGCTGGGCGGTCGGCGCCAATTACTCGCAGCGCAAGAAGACCAGCGCCTATTCGTCGCAATTCCTCTGCCCGCCGGGCGGCGGCCAGAATTGCACCGTCGCCAGCGGCACTCCGACCTCGATCCCGGTTCCCGACGAGGCGCTGCTCGGCGCGAACGTGCCGCTCGACTATCTCGGCGTGCCGGGGGTGCTGGGGCTCGACCCGCTCTATCTCTACAACAACGTCTTCAACCAGGTGTACGACAACCGGCCGTCGTCGCTGGTCCGCGACAACACTGTCACCGAGAAGATCTGGACCGGCTACGGCAAGCTGATCCTCGACGGCTATGCCGGCGGCAAGAAGGTGACGGGCTCGATCGGCGTCCAGGTCGTCCATAGCGACCAGGGTTCGAAGGGCAGCATCTCCAACTTCATCGTCATCAACGGCACACCCGTCGTGACGATCGATCCGGCCTCCGACGATTTCCGCTATACCGACGTGCTGCCAAGCGCGACGCTGTCGGTCGAGCTGGAGCCCGCCTTCTACATCAAGATGGGCGCGTCGGAGACGATGGTCCGGCCGCGGCTCGATCAGGAGCGGGTCAATCAGGAGATCGACGTCAATGCGTCGAACATCTCCAATCCCAACCCGTCGCACGATCCGCAGTTCAGCCCGTTCAGCATCACCGGCGGCAACACGCACCTGAAGCCGTACCATTCGACCAACGTCGACCTGTCGATCGAGAAATATTTCGGCAGGGGCGGCTATGTCGCGGTCGCGGGTTATTTCAAACATCTGACCGATTATGTCGATGCCAGCGCGAGTTATGCCTACGACTTCACGCCGTATCTCAGTTTGTTGTCGCCGGCAGACCAGGCGATCGTCTCCGCCAACGGCAACACGATCGGTCTCGTCAAGGCGCCGAACAACGACGGCCGCGGCTACTTGCTCGGCGTGGAGGCGACGCTGTCGCTGCCACTCGAGAATTTGACGCCGGCCTTGTCGGGCTTCGGCATCTTCGCCAGCGGCTCGTACACCGACAGCGCGATCAAGCTGGGCAGCAATCCGGCGCAGACGATCACGCTGCCGGGCCTTTCCGACTGGGTCGGGTCGGGCGAGGTCTATTACGAGAAGCACGGCTTCCAGATCCGCGCGAGCTATCGCTATCGCTCGGCGTTCCTCGGCGAGGTTGCGGGGCTTTCGGCGGCGCCGACCTTCCGCAATGCGAAGTCGGAGGGCATTCTCGACGCGCAGATCGGCTATGAATTCCAGGACGGGCCGCTCAAGGGGCTGTCGGTCCTGCTCGAAGGCAAGAACCTCACCGATCGGCCGTTCGTCACCTATCAGAACAACGATCCGCGGCAGCTGATCGATTACCAGCGCTACGGCCGCGATTATTACGTCGGGCTGACCTACAAGTTCTGATCTCTTCCCGATCAGATCCTCCCGGCCGTCGTCGCACAGCGCGACGGCGGCCTCTTTTGTTCAAAGATGTCCTAAGTTCACCGTCCGGGCTGAGCCGGTCGAGGCTCGACGAGCACGGCGACCGCCCTTCGACAAGCTCAGGGCGAACGAGCTAGGAAGGTCGAGGAGGGCCGATTGAGCAGTATCGATCCGATCACCATCGTCATTGCCGGCGGCGGGACCGCCGGGTGGATGACCGCCGCGGCGCTGGCGCGTTTCCTGGAAACGGGCTTCCGTATCCGGCTGATCGAATCCGAGGAGATCGGCACAATCGGCGTCGGCGAGGCGACGATCCCGCAAATCCGGCTCTATAACGAGGCGCTGGGGCTCGACGAGAACGCCTTCATGCGCGCCACGCAGGCGACGTTCAAATTGGGCGTCGAGCTCGACGGCTGGCTGCGGCCCGGCCATCGCTACATGCACGCGTTCGGCGCGATCGGGCGCGACGTCGGGCTTATTCCGTTCCAGCATTACTGGCTGCGCGCACGCCGGCTCGGCCTCGCCAAAGCTCTTGATGCGTATGCGTTGAACGAGATCGCCGCTCGCGCCGGGCGGATGTATCGCGGCGGAGCGATCACTGCGAAGTCGATCCCGCCGATGCCCTATGCCTTCCATTTCGATGCCGGACTCTATGCGGCGTACCTGCGCACGTTCGCCGAGTCGCGCGGGGTCGAGCGGATCGAGGGGCGGATCGTCGATGTCGCGCTCGACGGCGAAAGCGGCGACGTCGCCGCGCTGACGCTCGCGTCTGGCGAGCGGGTCGCGGGCGACCTGTTCATCGACTGCACGGGCTTTCGCGGCCTGCTGATCGAACAGGCGCTCGGCACCGGCTATGAAAGCTGGACGCATTGGCTGCCGTGCGACCGCGCGCTCGCGGTGCCGAGCGCGCGCCACGTCGAGCCGCTACCCTATACCCGCGCGATCGCTCATCACGCCGGCTGGCAATGGCGCATCCCGCTCCAGCACCGCACCGGCAACGGGCTTGTCTATTGCAGTGCCGAGCTTAGCGACGACAAGGCCGCGGCGCTGCTGCTCGGCAATCTCGACGGCGCAGCGGAGGGTGACCCGCGCCCCATCCGCTTCGTCACCGGCCGGCGGCGCCGGGCGTGGAACCGCAACGTCGTCGCGATCGGGTTGGCGAGCGGGTTCCTGGAGCCGATCGAATCGACCAGCATCCACCTCATCCAGTCGGCGATCTCGCGCCTGCTCAAGCTGCTGCCCGGCCGCACGATCCGCGAGCCTGAGCGCGCCGAATACAACCGCCAGACCGATTTCGAGATCGAGCGCGTCCGCGACTTCCTGATCCTGCATTACTGGGCCAATCGCCGCGACGAGCCATTCTGGCGGGCGTGCCGGTCGGTGGCGCTGCCCGACACGTTGCAGGCCAAGATCGAGTTGTTCGAAGCGAGCGGCGCGATCGTGCGCGAGCATGAGGAACTGTTCACCGAAGCTGGCTGGCTGCAGGTGCTGGTGGGGCAGGGGATCGAACCCACAGGCCACCACCCGCTCGCCGACACGATCGCCGAGCACGACCTTGCCGAGTTCATGGAGACGATCGAACTCCTCTACCGCCGCGAGGCAGGCCGGATGCCGAGCCACGCCGACTTCATCGCGGCGCATTGCTCGGCGGTCGCGACCGCCAGGTGACCTCTGACGAGCGAAGTCGAGACACGTTTGAGTGAAGCGAGAATGCCTCGGCTGCGCTCGGCTGCCGTTCTCGCCTTCGCTCAAACCGAAGGATGTGGAACTACCCCGACCGCCGCACCACCAGATGCGGCGGCAGCAGGATCGTGTCGGTCGGCTTGCCGGCGATGCGCTGGATCAGCGTATCGACCAGCACTTCGCCGGCACGGTGATAGTCCTGCGCGATCGTGGTGAGCGGCGGGCGGGTCATGCTCGCGGCGGGGATGTCGTCGAAGCCGATCAGCGCGGCCGCCTCGGGAATCGCGATCCCCGCCTCGTCGAACGCGCGCATCGCGCCGATCGCGATCATGTCCGACGCGGCGAACACCGCGTCGAAGGGAATGTCGCGGCCGAGCAGCCGCCGCGCCGCCGCGTAGCCCGAATCCTCGGTCGACAGCGCATCGACCTGGAGCCCCGGATCGAGCATCCGCCCCGCCGCCTTCAGCACCGCGGCGAGGCCGCGATAACGGTCGCGGAACTCCGGATAATGGCCCGAGGCGTCGCCGAGGAAGGCGACCTCGCGCCGCCCCTGCGCGACAAGGTGGCGCGCCGCCGCCTCGCCCCCGGCGATATTGTCGCAGCCGATGGTCGCGCCGTCGCTGTCCGCCTCGACCGAGCCCCAGCGGACGAAATGCGTGCCCTGCGATTTGAGCTGGCCGAGCCGCGCCTGGTAGAGCTCGTAATCGCCATAGCCGAGCAGGATGATTCCGTCGGCCTTGCGGCTGTCCTCGTAATCCATGTGCCAGTTGGCCGAGAGCTGCTGGAACGAGGTCAGCAGGTCGTAGCCGCGCGCGGCGCAGGTGCGCAGGATCGATTCGAGCATCGACAGGAAGAACGGGTTGATCGCGGATCCGTCGGGCGCGGCGTCCTCGAAAAACAGCAGCGCCAGCGTGTTGCTCTGCCCGCGGCGCAGCGACGAGGCGTTCTTGTCCACGGTGTAGTTGAGCTGATGCGCGATCGCCTCGATCCGCTTGCGCGTCGCTTCGTTGACCGATTTGTCGCCGCGCAGCGCGCGCGACACCGTGGGTTGCGAGACGCCGGCGCGCGCCGCGATGTCGAACGATGTCGGCTTCTCGATCGACATGCCGCTGCGGTCTGCCCCTCCGTCGAATGCATTCTGTCGCGTTGCGATCAGTCTAGCCGACCGCGGGATTTCCGCAAAGCACGGGCGGAAGTGCTTGAATACGTATGTCGGAGCCTTGGATTTCCGACGCGGATTCCACAAACCGCCGACGAACGATCGTCGGAGGTCGTCGAGGGGAGGGGTTGATGAAGCGAGGAAGCCTGGCGGTCGCAGCGGCGTTGCTGAGCGCCTCCGCTGCCTCCGCCGCGCCCGTTGCGGCGCCATTGGCCGACTATCGCGCGCGCCTGCCGCAGGACGAGGTGATCTATTTCCTGCTGCCCGACCGCTTCGCCAACGGCGATTCTTCGAACGATCGCGGCGGGCTTTCGGGCGGGCGGCTGACGACCGGCTTCGATCCCACGGACAAGGGGTTCTACCACGGCGGCGACCTGAAGGGGCTGACCGAGCGGCTCGGCTATATCCAGGACCTCGGCGTGACGGCGATCTGGGTCGGACCGATCTTCAGGAACAAGCCCGTGCAGGGTCCGCCGGGACATGAATCGGCGGGCTATCACGGCTATTGGATCACCGACTTCACCCGCGTCGATCCGCATTTCGGGACCAATGCCGACTTCAAGGCGCTGGTCGATGCCGCGCACGCTCGCGGCATGAAGGTCTATATGGACATCATCGTCAACCACACTGCCGACGTTATCCAGTATGAAGGGTGTCCGGAGGGCGGCTGCCCGTATCGCAGCGTTGCGGACTATCCCTATCAGCGCAGGGGCGGGGTGGACGGCACGCCGATCAATCCCGGATTCGCCGGCGACCAGGTGGGCACGGCGGCGAACTTCGCCAGGCTGACCGACCCCGATTACGCCTATCGCGTGGTCGTGCCGAAGGACGAGGCGCGCATGAAGGTGCCCGACTGGCTCAACGATCCGATCTATTATCACAATCGCGGCAACTCGACCTTCAAGGGCGAGAGCTCGACGATGGGCGATTTCGTCGGCCTCGACGATCTGATGACCGAGAATCCGCGTGTCATTCGGGGCTTCATCGACATCTACGGCAAGTGGATCGACGAATTCCACGTCGATGGCTTCCGCATCGATACCGAACAGCACGTCGATTCGGCGTTCTGGCGTGCGTTCGTGCCGGCGATGCTGGCGCGGGCGAAGGCCGACGGTATCCCCAATTTCCACATCTTCGGCGAGGTCGCGACCGGCGAGATGGACCCGGCGCATACCGCGGAGCACACTCAGACCGACCATATCCCCGCCGTGCTCGACTTCGCCTTCGCCCGGGCCGTCAACGACGTTGTCGAGGGCAAGGCAGGCACCGACGAACTCGCACGGCTGTTCGCCGCCGACCCGCTCTATCGCGGCGGTGCGGCGGCGGCACTGACGCTGCCGACCTTCCTGGGCAACCATGACATGGGGCGGATCGGCATGTTCATTCGCAAGGCGCTGCCCGACGCTTCGGCGGAGGAGGTGCTGAAGCGCGACCTGCTGGCGCACGCGATGCTGCTGGGCCTGCGCGGCGTGCCGACGATCTACGCCGGCGACGAACAGGGCTTCGCCGGAGACGGCGGCGATCAGGACGCGCGGCAGGATATGTTCGCCAACCGCGTCGCCTCGTACAACGACGACACGCTGATCGGCACCAGCGCGACCACTGCGGTCGCCAATTTCGACGAGACGCATCCGCTCTATCGCGAGATCGCGACGCTGGCGCGCGTGCGCACCGGCCATCCGGCGCTGACCCGCGGGTTGCAGGTGCTCCGCCATGCCGGCGACGAGCCGGGGCTGTTTGCGGTATCGCGCTTCGATCCCGACACGGGCGCGGAGGTGGTGCTTGCCTTCAACAGTTCGACCGTGCCGCTTACCGCCAATATCGAGGTCGAGACCGGCTCGACCGCGTTCACGACGCTGGCCGGGACCGGCTGCCCCGCGCACGCTCAGGCGCCGGGAAGCATCTCGGTGACGCTGCCGCCGCTCGGCTATGCCTTCTGCGCCGCGAGGTCGGCGCCGTGAACCGTCATCATGCTATCGAAGCGCGTGCCGACTTATGGTGGCGCGGCGCCGCGATCTACCAGATCTACCCGCGCAGCTTCGCCGATTCGAACGGCGACGGGATCGGCGACCTGCCGGGGATCACCGCGCACCTCGATTACATCGCGGCGCTCGGGGTGGACGCGGTCTGGTTGTCGCCCTTCTTCACCTCGCCGATGGCCGACTTCGGCTATGACGTCGCCGATTATCGCGACGTCGATCCGATCTTCGGGACGCTTGCCGATTTCGATGCGCTGATCGCGCGCGCGCATACGCTGAACCTCAAGGTGATCATCGACCAGGTCTGGTCGCACACCTCCGACCGGCACGCCTGGTTCGTCGCCAGCCGCGCGTCGCGCGACGATGCTCATGCCGATTGGTACGTCTGGGCCGATGCAAAGCCCGACGGCAGCCCGCCCAACAACTGGCAGTCGGTGTTCGGCGGCCCGGCGTGGACGTGGGACGCGCGGCGCGGGCAATATTACATGCACAATTTCCTGGGGGCGCAGCCGCAGCTCAACGTCCGCAATCCGGCGGTGCAGGACGCGCTGCTCGACGTCGCGCGGTTCTGGCTGGATCGCGGCGTCGACGGGTTCCGGCTCGACGCGATCAACTTCGCGATGCACGACCCGGCGCTGACCGACAATCCGCCGGCGCCCGATACCGGCGCGCCGCGCACCCGGCCGTTCGACTTTCAGCTCCACCTCCACAACCAGAGCCATCCCGATATCGTGCCGTTCCTCGAGCGGTTGCGCCGGCTGATGGACTCGGCGGGCGGCCGCTTCACCGTCGCCGAGATCGGCGGCGCCGACAGCGAGCGCGAGATGAAGCTGTTCACCGCCGAGGAGCGGCGGCTCGACAGTGCCTACGGCTTCGATTTCCTCTACGCCGACCGGCTGACCCCGGCGCTGGTCGCCGCGGCGGCGGCGCAATGGCCCGATGCGCCCGGCATCGGCTGGCCGAGCTGGGCGTTCGAGAATCACGACGCGCCGCGCGCGATCTCGCGCTGGGCCGACGGTGCGGATGCCGAAGCGTTCGGGCGGATGAAGATGCTGCTGCTCGGCTGCCTGCGCGGCAACATCTTCCTCTACAACGGCGAGGAACTGGGCCTGACTCAGGTCGCGATCCCGTTCGATCGGCTGCGCGATCCGGAGGCGATCGCCAACTGGCCGCTGACGCTGTCGCGCGACGGCGCGCGCACGCCGATGCCGTGGCGGGCCGATGCGGCGCACCTGGGATTCAGCACCGCCGAGCCGTGGCTGCCGCTCGGCCCCGATCACGCGGCGCTGGCGATCGACCGGCAGGAGCGCGACCTCGGCTCGCTGCTCGCCTGGACGCGCGCCGTGCTGGCGCTGCGCAACGCCAGCCCGGCGCTGCGGCAGGGCGCGATGACGATCCACACCAGCGGCGAGACGCTGCTGGTGTTCGAGCGCACGGCGCCCGACGAGACGATGCTGTGCGCGTTCAACTTCGCCGCCGCGCCGCAGCGCTGGACGCCCGCCGAGCCTGAGGCGTGGGAGACCGTCATCGCCTCGGCCGCGATCGAGGACTGGACCTTGCCGCCGTTTTCGGGCCTCGTGCTGCGGCGACGGCGATGACCGCCGACGCGAGCGGAGGGGAGGCGATGCGCACCGCGCGACCGAGGCTGGGGCCGGCTCAGCTGTGGAACATCTCGTTCGGCTTCTTCGGCCTCCAGATCGGCTTCGCGCTGCAGAACGCCAACGCCAGCCGCATTTTCCAGGCGCTCGGCACGCCGATCGATCGGCTCGGGCTGATGTGGATCGCGGCGCCGCTGACGGGGCTGCTGGTCCAGCCGCTGATCGGCCATTACAGCGACCGCACCTGGGGGCGGCTCGGGCGGCGGCGGCCCTATTTCCTCGCCGGTGCGCTGCTGTCGACGCTGGCGCTGTTCGTCATGCCCAACGCGCCGGCGATCTGGGTCGCGGCGCTGACCTTGTGGCTGCTCGATGCGTCGCTCAACGTCTCGATGGAGCCGTTCCGCGCGTTCGTCGGCGACATGCTCGATCCGGTGCAGCGGCCGGCGGGCTATGCCTTCCAGACCGGCTTCATCGGCGCTGGAGCGGTGGTCGCGAGCCTTGCGCCCTGGGTACTCGAACATGGGTTCGGCGTGTCCAATTCGGCGGTGGGCGGCGGGGTGCCCGACGCGGTGCGCTACGGCTTCTATTTCGGCGGGGCGATGCTGATCGCCGCGGTGCTGTGGACCGTGCTGACGACGCGCGAATATGCCCCCGACGCGCTTCGCGCGTTCGGCGAGACGGCGGACACGCCGGCGAGCCATGGCGAGGTCGTCGTGCCGCGCACCGGCGGGCGCTGGATCGCGGGCGGCGCAGCGCTGGCGCTGCTGCTGTGGCTCGCCGCGCGGTCGGGCTATCTCGGCTCGGCGCAGGAGGCGTATCTGGTCGCCGCCGGCCTCGCCGCCTACGGGATCGCGCAACTTGCTTCGCGCGCACTGATCGCCGCCGGGCGCGGCGACAACGTGCTGAGCCACATCGTCAGCGACCTCGCCACCATGCCCCGGACGATGCGGCGGCTCGCGCTGGTCCAGTTCTTCACCTGGGGCGCGCTGATCATCATGTGGGTCTATACGACGCCTGTGGTCGCCGAGCATGTCTATGGTACCGCCGACGCGACCTCGGACGCCTACAACCAGGCGGGGAGCTGGGTCGGCGTGCTGTTCGCGCTCTATTCGGGGATCGCGGCGCTCGCCGCCTTCGCGCTGCCGCGCGTCGCGCGCAGCATCGGGGCGGCGCGGACGCACATGGCGGGGCTGGCGATCGGCGCGGCGGCGTTCGTCGGGCTGTTCGCGGTGCGCAGTCAATACGGCCTCGTCGTGCCGATGATCGGGATCGGGATCGCCTGGGCGTCGATCCTCACCATGCCCTATGTCATCCTCGCCAACGCGCTGCCGCAGCGCAAGCTCGGCATCTACATGGGCATCTTCAACTTCTTCATCGTCCTGCCGCAGCTGCTCGTCGCGACGGTGATGGGCGGCGTCATCACCACCTATTTCCCCGGCGAGCCGCGCTGGACGATGCTGATCGCCGCCGCCGTGATGGCGCTCGCCGCCGCCGCGATGCTGCGGGTCGAGGGTGGTCGCGCTTAGTGGAGCACGGGCGATAAAAAGGGCGGCGCCGTGGTCGGTGCCGCCCCTTTTGTTTCGAGTGTAGCGCCACGCCGTCCGACGGAACGGCTTTGCCGTTCCGCGGCCCGTCGTGGCGAGTCCTGGGATTGCTTGCGCAATCTCAGGCCGCCCGTTTAACGCTTCGAGAACTGGAAGCTGCGGCGGGCCTTGGCCTTGCCGTACTTCTTGCGCTCGACCGCGCGGCTGTCGCGGGTCAGGAAGCCCGCCGCCTTGACCGGCGAGCGCAGCGCCGGCTCGTAGCGGGTCAGCGCCTGGGCGATGCCGTGCTTGACCGCGCCGGCCTGGCCCGAGAGCCCGCCGCCCTTGACCGTGCAGACCACGTCATACTGGCCCTGCCGCGACGCGACGTCGAACGGCTGGTTGATGACGAGGCGCAGCGTCGGACGCGCGAAATAGATTTCCTGGTCGCGGCCGTTGATCACGATCTTGCCCGAGCCCGGCTTCAGCCAGACGCGCGCGACGGCATCCTTGCGGCGGCCGGTGGCATAGGCGCGGCCCTGCTTGTCGAGCTGCTGCTCGCGAAGCGGCGCGGTCGGCTCGGCGACCGGCACTGGCACCGACGCCGCGGCGGCTTCGGTCGTGTCGGCCGGCTGCTGGCCGGCGGCGATGGCGCCGAGATCGGAAAGCGATTGACGAGTGTCGGCCATTACTTGCCCACCTTGTTCTTGCGGTTCATGCCCGCGATGTCGAGCACTTCGGGGTTCTGCGCGGCGTGCGGATGTTCGCTGCCGGCATAGATGCGAAGCGAGCGCATCTGCGCACGGCCGAGCGGGCCGCGCGGGATCATGCGCTCGACCGCCTTTTCCAGCACGCGCTCAGGGAACTTGCCCTCCAGCACCTTGCCAGCAGTCACGCCCTTGATGCCGCCGGCATAGCCGGTGTGGCGATAATAGACCTTGTCGGCGAGCTTGTTGCCGGTGAACCGCACCTTGTCGGCGTTGATCACGATGACGTTGTCACCGCAATCGACGTGCGGGGTGTAGCTCGGTTTATGCTTTCCACGCAGCACGTTAGCAATGATCGTCGCGGCGCGACCGACCACCAGGCCGTCGGCATCGACGATGTGCCACTTCTTCTCCACCTCGTGCGGCTTGGCCGACTTGGTGGTCTTCATCAGCGCCTTCATGGGGCTCAGACCTCATTCTCGAGAAAACGAGCAGCGCCGCCCACGCGGGAGCGGCGCCAACGCGCGGCCCTATCGTCGATGAGGCGGTGGAAGTCAAGCGAATGCGCGGTTCAGCGCGCGGGTATCATGATACCGAAGTGGATTCGGCGATCCACCGCGCAACATCGTCCGCTACTTCGGCCGTCCAGATTTCGATCACCGGCTGGTCATAGCTGTGCCTGGCGGCGATGCGATCGGCGAGGGTTTGGGCGAGGGCAGGGCGGGTCTTGAACAGCGCTGCGGCCTCGCTTTCGGATTCGACGACGCTTTTCCATCGGAAGATCGAGCGGACCCGATCGATGTTGACGCAGGCGGCCAAATGCGCCTCGATCATCGCGCGGCCGATGCGCTCCGCTTCGTGTTCGTCGGCGAAGGTCGCGCGGACGAGAGCGATCGCGGTCATGCCGGCCGGCGGCGGCCGATCGCATGTGCGGCGGCGACCGCGGCGATCAGCGTCAGCGCGGCGTTGAGCTGATGCGCGACGGCGACGACGATCTCGACCCCGCTCAAGAGCGTCGAGATGCCGAGGACGATCTGCAAGCTGACGAGCGCGATGACCGCCGCGCCGCGCCGCGAAGCACCAGCCCGGATCGCGCGAACCGCGAGCCAGACGAGACCCGCCGCGGCGACGAAGGCGAACCAGCGGTGGACGAACTGCACGACGATCGGATTGTCGACCAGGTTGCGCCAGGCGGGCTCGAGCATCGCGACGCCTTCGGGGAAGAAGCGGTCGCCCATCAGCGGCCAGCTGGCGAAGGCGTAGCCGGCGTTGAGCCCGGCGGTGAACGCGCCGAGCGTGATCTGGCCGAGCAGCAGCAGGACGGCGATCGCGCCGAGCAGCCGCAGCCGGGCAGGGCGCGCGAAGGGATCGGCGGCGCGCGCGCGCAAGTCGAGCGCCACCCAGACGGTCGCCGACAGGATAACCAGCGCAGTGACGAGGTGTACCGCGAGCCGGATATGGCTTACGTCGGTACGCACCGCGAGCCCCGACGACACCATCCACCAGCCGATCGCGCCCTGCACCCCGCCCAAGGCGAGGATCGCGGTGAGCCGCCAGCCATAGCCCTTCGGAATCTGCCGCTTCGCCGCGAACCAGATCAGCGGCAGCGCGAAGGCGAAGCCGATCAGCCGGCCCCACAGGCGATGGAGATATTCCCAGAAGAAGATCGCCTTGAACCCGGCGAGCGTCATGTTGCGGTTGATCTCGGTATATTCGGGGATACGCTTGTAATTGTCGAATTCGGCGACCCATTGCGCGTGGGTGAGCGGGGGAATGATCCCGCTGATCGGGTTCCACTGCGTGATCGACAGCCCCGACTGGGTCAGCCGCGTGATCCCGCCCAGGACGACCATGCCGACGATCATCGCCGCGACGACGAACAGCCAAGTGCTGAGTGCGCGAGGGCGGGAGCGGGTGATCGAGGCGGCTTGCTGGAGCATAGTTGATCCCGGTAACTGATCCGCTCTTGCCCGTTCGCCTGAGCCTGTCGACGGACGTCTGCGCGATCGGGCTCCGACAAGCTCAGCCCGAGCGGGGCGAGTGTGAGGGCTCTAGCCCAGAAGCGCGGCGACCGCGACGAAAAATCGTCCATGTTATATTGTAACCTCACTTCGGATGTGCCACATGGACGCCGCGATGACGACTCTCGTCCAGCCTCGATTCGGGCAGTGGCTCGACGCGCGCTTCGACCGCCTGGCGATCGGGCTTTCGGGGTTGTGCGCGGTGCATTGCGTCGCGAGCGCGATTTTCCTGGCGTTCATGGCTTCGGTCGGCGCGGCGCTGCTCAATCCGCTGTGGCACGAAGTCGGATTGAGCTTCGCGATCGTGCTGGGGGTGATCGCGCTCGGGCGCGGGTTCCTCGAACATGGCTATTCCGCGCCGCTGTTCGTCGGCTCGTTCGGGCTCGGCATGATGGCGGGCGCGCTTCAGCTGCCGCACGACGGAGGCGCGGAGACGATCTATACGGTGATCGGCGTCGCGCTGCTCGCGCTGGGGCACGACCTCAACTGGCGCGCGAGTCATTAGGACCGGGGCACGCTTGCCGCAGGGGTGCGAAACACCTAAATTCCCGCCATGGGCGCGCACCATCATCACGAGCATCACGGCAAAGCGCTGACTCGCGCGGCGCAGACCACGCTGGAGAAGGCCGGCGAGCAATGGACCGCGATGCGCGCCAGCGTGTTCGAGGCGCTCGCCGGGTTCGACAAGCCGGCGTCGGCCTATGACATCGCCGAGGCGGTGTCGAAGGCCGAGGACCGCCGCGTCGCCGCCAACAGCGTCTATCGCATCCTCGACCTGTTCGTCGGCGCCAACCTGGCGCGGCGCGTCGAAAGCTCGAACGCCTATGTCGCGAACGCGCATCCCGATTGCCTGCACGATTGCATCTTCCTGGTCTGCGACGTGTGCGGACAGACCGTGCATATCGACGACGACCATATCACCCGCGAGGTGCGCCACGCCGCCGAAGTCGCCGGCTTTTCCCCCGAGCGCCCGGTGATCGAGGTGCGCGGGAAGTGTGCGGATTGTGAATAAGCCGCACGCCGGACGGCTATAACGGCTGGAACATCACCAGCGCATCGACAGCGCCGTGCCGAGGATGCTCGAAAGCGAGCGGAAGCCGGCCGACGATGGTGAAGCCCAGCGATTTCCAGAGCCGCACCGCGCGATCGTTGGTGCTGACGACGAAGTTGAACTGCATCGCGCGATACCCCGCCGCCCTGGCATGGTCGAGCGAGTGGAGGCACATGGCGCGCGCGACGCCGCGGCCCGTCGCGCGGGCGCTGGTCATATAGCCGCAATTGCAGACGTGGCTGCCGCCGCCGGCCTGGTTCGGGCGCATGTAATAGGTGCCGAGAATCGCCCCGTCGTCCTCTGCGACGAACGTCGTCTTGTCAGGCCCCGTCCAATAGGCGAGCGCGGCCTCCTCGCTGAGGTCGCGATCGAGGGCATAGGTCTCGCCGGCGCGGATGACCGGCTCGAGGATCGCCCAGACCGCGGCGCGGTCGTTCGATGCGACAGGACGGATCAGCATCGCGCGCGCTTAGCACATCGAGCGACCGCTGTTCCAAGCGCGAGAACGAAATCGCTATACGACCGGTTAAGCTTTTTCGTTCATCTGTTGCTTCGCCGCAGCGACGGTGTGCATTGCACGTGAACAGTCCCGACCGCCAATGGTGTCGCCGAACTGCGGATCAGCGCATCGGGGTCGATGCGAACTCGGCGGCCCACGTCAGCGATGCCGGACCGCTATTTCCTCTCTCAGGACTCGATGCAGAATGAGGCTGATTGTCCATCTTGGCTTTCATAAGACCGCCTCGACATTCTTGCAGCAGCTGCTGGCCTGCAATCGTGATCAGCTTGCGTCTCGCGGATTCTGGTATGACGCTGAGTCGGTCTGCGGTGCTCATCATCCAATCGCCAATCCCTTGCTGGCAGGAGATTCGACGGCATTCGCGGCGATGATCGGGCGCGCCCGACATGCCGGATGCCATACCATCCTCTTTTCGTCGGAGAATCTCGAAGCGCTGCCCTTCGTACCGGAGGTCGCGGCGCTGGTCGAGGCGACTGCCGCCGAAGCCGGTGTCGAGACGATCGAGTGGCAGGCGGTGCTGCGGGAGCCAGGCGCCTATTTCGAAAGCTTGCACTCGCAGTTTAGCCGGCACAGCTATGCAGATACCGGTCACATGTTCAGCGAGGTCATGAAGAAGGGCGTATTGTTCATGCCCGAACCGCATTTTTTCCCGGGAGCAGCACCGTATTGGTTCTTCTGCTTCGACTATGCTCCATTCCTGCAAAGATTCGCCGCCTCGGGCCGTCGGTTATTCGTGTACGACTATACCGATCCGGTACCGTACCCGGGATGGGCAATGATCGACCAACTCGGGATCTGCAGCGCCCTCACCATCGTTCCTTCGGACGAGGACCGCAACCATCGCCTTTCTCCTGAGCAGGTCAGGGAGAACTTCCGCGCGCGCTTGTTCGAGGCGGTCAACGACCCGGCACTATGGACGCTCGTAACAGAGGCGGCGGAAACAAGCATTGCGGCAAGCTTCGCAACGGTGGGACATTATGCGCGAGCGGTGGGACTGCGATATGCCGACAGTCACGGCCGTGCCTTGGATGAGTTTCGCCCGAAAGATGCCTGCACGGGTCGCAGCTCGGTCGCGTCGAGGGTATGATCAGGACTCCGCGATCGGATTGCAAATGGGGTGGGCAGAACGTGGATCGACCACGCGCATGTTACGCAACTGGGCGAACTTGCACCGCCGCGTCGCCCCTTGAGTGCGGGCGCACCTCGACGAGATCAGCAGGGAAATAGCAAATCTCGATAGCTTGGTCGCCATCCGGCCATCTTCGGTTCACTCTGCACCGCGGAACCGACGCCAAATATCTCCGCGTCGCGCCACGCGATGCCGACAGCGCGGATTTTAGAAAAGTGCCGCCCGGCGCGTTGACGTTGGGTACCGGATCGACCGCGGAGTAAGGCGAAGGTGGGCAGGATCGGGCGCCATCGTCGCGCTGATCGACCGCGCGGTCGCCGGATACGGTCAGCTCGATATGGCCTTCAACAACGCCGGCGTCCAGGTGCCCGCCTTCGACGCCGCCGACGAGCCGCTCGCCAACTTCGAGCGGGTCACCGCCGTCAATCAGCGCGGCGTGTGGGCGTGCATGAAGTTTCCACGTCATGCGAGGGCAAGGGGCCGGCGCGATCGTCAACTGCCCCTCACTCGGCGGCTTGGTCGGCCTACCTGGACGCGCCGCCTTTCGCGGCACCAAGCACGCCGTGATCGGGATGACCCGGAGCGCCGGCGTTGAATATGCTCCGCCCAGCATTCGCATCAACGCGGTCTGTCCCGGCACGATCGACACGCCGATGGTGCAGCAGGTGCTGGAGTGGCAGTCCGACGCGATGGTCGAGATATTGAAACAGCAGCCGATTGGTCGGCTCGGACACGCCGCAGAGATTGCCTCTGCTGCCCTCTGCCTATGCAGTCCGGGGCGAGCTTCGTCATCGGAGTCGCACTGCCGGTCGATGGTGCTTTTACAGTGCATTGAGCCATGATGCTTCGAGGCGGCGGCTTTCGACCCAGTCTCGTCCGCTCGTAAGTGGCCGCGACTAGATTGCGATCGGCGGCGGCTATGCGCCCCAATCTCGGTCGTTCGTGGCACCAGGGAAAACCCAAAAGCTGCGTCTCGTGTTAAGCCACCCTGCGTCCACAACGCCTGTTGATACGGACCTGGGGTAGGTTCTTGGCGACTACACAGGAGGCGTCGAGGAGAAGAACAGAGGGCACGCTTATGCAACGATGATGTGCGCTATCACGACGTCGAGAAAATGACCGTTGATCCAGAATTTGATTTCTCGTACATAAGGGTTCGGGGTCACAGGGGAATCTCCATACGTCCTCCCAACTCAGGCCCGCCTCCGCGGCGGGCCCTTTTCGTCGATCTTGATCTCGCCGAAAGATAGTTTTTATCTCAGATAGATGAGGTGAGAGCGTCGGCAATTCGGCGGCATATTCACCTTGACTCCGACCTTTTGAATGACTCGCTCCTTGTGGAAATAAGAGGGCCGCTCAAGCGGAACTCCATTTACAACAAAACCTCTCCGTCATATGATAGCGGTATCATAAATAGGGGAGAGAGGATGCCTCAGCGCGTTGGAACAGGATTCCTTGTGGCGCCTTGTCTTATAGCCGCGCCTTTGATGGCCGCCGCCCAGACGTTGAGCGTGAGTCCCAATCAGACGCTCGAGATGCAGGGGCTCAGCGTGATCACCGGGCAGAACAAGTTCAGCCCGATCTTCTTCGATGAGAAAAATGCCGGCATCCAGATCATCATGCAGGGCGATCGCATCGCCACCGACGGTGAGGTGCGACTGAATCCGACGCCAGAGCAATGGGACCCCGTTCCCACTTTCGTCAGCCGCACGCAGGGCAGCGAGCCCAAACAAGTGGTCATGCGATCCACCTATGAAAAGTTCGGGCTCAGCTACAGCATCAAGGTGACGGCCGAGGGAAGTGGTTTCCGAATTGCCGTCGATCTCGACAAGCCGCTTCCCGAAAGCCTGGCGGGCAAGGCCGGGTTCAACCTCGACTTCCTGCCGACCGCCTATTTCGGCAAGACCTATCTGATGGACACCGATCCGGGGCTGTTCCCGCGGCATCCGGTCGGGCCGATGGCCAAGGACGGATCGGGCAATCCGCTGCCGCTTGCATCCGGTGGCAAGTCGCTGACGCTGGCCCCCGAGGACCCGGCGACGCGCGTGACGATCACGTCCGACGGGGCGCCGCTGGCGCTCTATGACGCGCGCAACCGGGCGCAGAACGGCTGGTTCGTGGTGCGATCGCTGATTCCGGCGGGCGCCAAGGACAATGCGATCGTCTGGCATGTCCGGCCCAACGTCGTGAAGGGTTGGGTGCGCCAGCCGGTCGTCTCCTTCAACCAGGCGGGCTACACGCCGGGACGCAGCAAGATCGCGATGATCGAGCTCGATCCCAATTTCAAGGCGCCCGATACGGCAACGCTCGTCAAGCTCACGAAAGACGGCGAGCAGCCGGTGTTCAGCGGCAGAATCGAAGCGCGCGGCAAATGGATGCGCTACGATTATGCCGCGTTCGATTTTTCCAGCGTGCGCGAGCCCGGCACCTACGCCATTTCCTATGCCGGGCACACCACCAACCCGTTCCCGATCTCGGCCCACGCCTATGATCACATCTGGCAGACCTCGCTCGATACCTATCTTGCCGAGCAGATGGACCATGTGGAGGTGCGCGAGGAATATCGCGTCTGGCAAGGCCCGTCGCACCTCGACGATGCGCGCCAGGCGCCGCCCAATATCGTCCATTTCGACGGCTATCGGATGGGGCCCGATCTCGATTCCCCCTTCAAGGCGGGCGAGCATATCCCCGGCCTCGCGATCGGCGGCTGGCAGGACGCCGGCGATTACGACATCCAGACGCCGAGCAATGCCGAGGTGGTGCGTGATCTGGTCTGGGGGCGCGAGCTGTTCGGGCTCGACTGGGACGAGACCGGCGTCGACGAGGCGGCGCGTTCGGTCGAGATCCGCAAGCCCGACGGCATCCAGGATTCGATCCAGCAGATCCGCCACGGGACGCTGCAATTGCTCGCGCAATACAAGGTGTTCGGCCACGCCATCGTCGGCATCGTCGATCCCGTGCTGCGGCAATATGCCCATCTCGGCGACGCGGCGTCGCAGACCGACCGGATGATCTACGATCCGAAGATGGGGCCGAACGAGAGCAACGGCGCCTATTCGGGCAAGCCCGACGACCGTTGGGCATTCACCACCGATTTCCCGTCCAACGATCTGTTCGTCGCCGTGGCGCTGGCCGGAGCCAGTCGCGCGCTGCACGACGCCGATCCGAAGATGGCGGCCGATGCGCTCGCCGCCGCCAAGGCGCTATGGCAGGCGCAGCGGTCGAAGGTCGGCAACAAGGCCGACCAGGGCGACGGCCGCGGCAGTCCGGGGATGCTCGACATGGCCGATGCGGGCGCGACGATCGAGCTGCTGATCACCACCAAGGGCGATCCGGTCTATCGCGCGCGGCTGGAGCAGTTGCTGCCCTCGATCAAGCAGCATTTCGGCTGGATCGGCGGCGCAGCGGTGCGCGCCATTCCCTTCATGGGTCCCGATTACCGTGCTCAGCTCGCACCGGCGGTCAAGCAGGCCAGGGCCGAGGTCGATGCGAAGCTGGCGAACAATCCGTTCGGCGTGCCGATCAGTGAGGGCTCATGGGCCGGGTCGGCCCAGGTCGCCATGTTCGGCACCAACATGTACCTGCTGCACAAGGCGTTTCCGGAGATCGTCGGGCCGGAATACACGCTGCGCGCGCTCGACTACATGCTCGGCCGCCACCCGGTGAACAACCTCTCGCTTGTCTCGACCGTGGGCACGAAGTCGAAGCTGATCGGCTACGGCCACAACCGCGCCGATTATTCCTTCATTCCAGGCGGCATGGTGCCGGGCGTGATCATCATCAAGCCCGATTTTCCGGAGCTGAAGACCGACTGGCCGTTCCTGTGGTTCGAGAACGAATACACGGTCAGCACGACCTCGGCCTACATCCTCGCCGCCAACGCCGCGATCGCTGCCGCGAAGGAGGAAAAATAACACGGAGCCCGGCGCTAATCGGAAAGACCGCGAAAACGCGGCAGGCGCTTGGCCATTATCGGGAGAGGAAAATGCGAACAGCTCGTCTTGGGGCGCTGCTTGGCGCCTGCACGGTTCAGATGCTCGTCGCCGGCGCCGCCTCGAGCGCCCAGGCGCCGAAGCTGCAGGCGGAAATCCACGTCGATCGCCAGCACGAGCCGGTATCGTCCTACGAATACGGCATGTTCATCGAGCCGATCGGTAGTCTTGTTGCCCGCACGCTGTGGGCGGAGATGCTCGACGATCGGAAATTCTATTTCCCGGTGGTCGATGCCGCGCACGACCCCAAGCTGCCGGCGGGCGTCGAGGGGCGACCGGCGATCGCGCTGCGCAAATGGCGGCCGATCGGCGACGCCGCCGCGGTGACGATGGCGACCGACCATCCCTATGTCGGGGAACAGAACGTCGCGGTCGCGCTCGACGGCGCGCAGGTCCGCGGCTTCGGGCAGAGCGGGATCGGGCTCGCGAGGGGCAGGGCCTATACCGGCCATATCGTCGTGCGCGGCACGCCCGGCGCGGCCGTATCGGCGACGCTGATCTGGGGCGACGGGCCGAACGACCGCCAGACGATCCGGCTGCCCGCGCTGACCTCCTCCTGGCAGACGGTGCCGCTCCGCTACACCGCCGGCGCTGATACCAGCGACGCGCGGTTCGAGGTGACGGGCACCGGATCGGGCAGCTTTCGCGTCGGCGTCGTGTCGCTGATGCCGGCCGACAATATCGACGGCTGGCGCGCCGATACGGTGGCGATCCTGAAGTCGCTCCATTCCGGCTTCTGGCGGCTGCCCGGCGGCAATTTCCTGTCGAACTGGGATTGGCACGGCGCGATCGGCCCGCGCGACAAACGCGCGCCGATGTACGACCATGCATGGAGCGCGATGCAGGCCAACGATCTCGGCATGGACGAATGGATGACGCTCACCCGTCTGATCGGCGTCGAACCCTATGTCACCGTCAACGCCGGGCTGGGCGACGCCAATTCGGCGGCCGAGGAGGTCGAATATCTCAACGGCCCGGCGACCAGCGAATGGGGGGCGAAGCGCGCCGCCAACGGCCATCCCGAGCCTTATCGCGTCCGCTTCTGGAACATCGGCAATGAGCCTTATGGCTGGTGGCAGATCGGCCGCACGACGCTCGATTATTTCATGCTCAAGCACAACCGCTTCGCCGCGGCGATGCGGGCGGTCGATCCGTCGATCACGCTGATCGGATCGGGCGCGATGCCCGACCAGCTCCACCCGCGCGATGCCAAGGAGAATGCCTCGCTGGAGAGCATTCAGCACAAGTTCGGCACCGACGAGGACTGGACCGGCGGGCTGCTGCGCGAGGCGTGGGGCAATTTCGACGGGATCAGTGAGCATTGGTATGATCGTGCAGAGCGGCGTCCCGATGCGCCGCCCGACGCCGAGCTGCTCGAATTCGCCCGCGCGCCTTCCAACCAGGTGCGGATGAAGGCCGACGAATGGGCGATCTATCAGCAGCGCTTCCCGAAGATGAAGGACAAGGGCATTTTCCTGTCGATCGACGAATATGCCTATATCGGCGCGCCGCAGAACCTGAAGCTGTCGCTGGCCTATTCGATGGTGTTGCAGGAAATGCTGCGCCACACCGATTTCCTGCGCATGGCGGCGTTCACCACCGGCGCCTCGACGATGGACATCACGCCGAGCGGCGCGACGCTCAACGCCACGGGCGAGGTGTTCAAGCTCTACGGCGAGCATTTCGGACCCGGCATGATCCCGGTCGATCTCACCGGCAACGCGCCGCAGCCCGATCCCCGATATCCGGTCGGCTATGACCATCCCAAGGTCAAGGCGGGCAGCGCGACCTATCCGCTCGAGATGATCGCGGCGCTGAGTCCCGACCACAGGAAACTGACGATCGCGGTCGTCAATGCGACGCACGAGCCGCAGCCGGTGTCGATTGCGATCGACGGCGCCCGCACGACAGGGAAGGGCACCGTCTGGCGGCTCACCGGCGCGAGCCTGACGGCCGAGAACAAGGTCGGCGCGCCGCCGGGCGTGACGATCAGGCAATCGAGCGTCGCGCCGCTCGGACCGCGGCTGGTGGTGCCCGCGATATCGACGTCGATCTACGAATTTCCGCTGACCAGCGGCCGATGAACAGGGAGAGGACCATGCGAGCATTCGGACTGGCAGGCGCGATAATCGCCTCGCTCACCTTTTGCGCGGCGCCGGCGCTGGCGCAGGCGACGACCAACAGCCCGCCGCCGGTCGCGGGCGCAAAGACGGTGACGGTCGAGCATATCGAGGTCCATGCCCCCTCGATCGAGGGCAATCTGGAAGGCGAATCCGCAGATCGCGACGTGCTGGTGGTGTTGCCGCCGGGCTATACCAGTCATCCGCATCGTCGTTATCCGGTCGTCTATGCGCTGCACGGCTATTCGATCGGCGCCGAGCAGTGGACCAAGGAAATCCATGTGCCGCAGACGATCGAGAACGCCTTCGCCAAGGGCGCGCGCGAGATGATCGTCGTGCTGCCCGATTCCAAGACGATCTATGGCGGGTCGATGTATTCGGGATCGCCGACGGTCGGCGATTTCGAGACCTTCGTCTATCGCGATCTCGTCCAGTATATCGATGCGCACTACCGGACGATTCCGGACCGACTGAGCCGCGGCCTCGTCGGCCACTCGATGGGCGGCTATGGCGCGAGCCGGATCGGCATGAAGCACGCCGACGTGTTCGGCGCGCTCTACGTGATGAGCCCGTGCTGCATGTCGCCGCGCCCGGCCGACCAGATGGATCCCAAGGCGCTGTCGAAGCTCGAGGCGGTCAAGTCCCCGACCGATGCCGCCGACCTGCCGTTCATGGAAAAGGCGATGCTCGCCACCGCCGCGGCCTGGTCGCCTGCCCCGAAGAACCCGCCGCTCTATCTCGACCTGCCGATAAAGGATGGCGTGATCCAGTCCGACGTGCTGGCCAAATGGACCGCGAACGCGCCGCTTGCCTTCATCGATCAATATATCGGCAACCTCAGGCGCTATACCGCGATCGCGATCGACGTCGGCGACCAGGACGGCCTGCGTTTCGACGCGCGCAAGCTGCACGACATCCTGGACGGCTATGGGGTCAAGAACAGCTTCGAAATCTATCCCGGCACGCATGTCAGCAACGTCGCGTATCGCTTCCAGGATCATGTTCTGCCGTTCTTCAGCAAGAACCTGAGGTTCGAGAGCACAAGGTGATGGCGTTGCGCCGGATTGGCGGCGCGCTGGCCAGCCGCCGATCCACTATACCGGCTGCAGGCCGTGTTCGTGAATCTTGCGGATCAGCTCGCGGTGGCGGGGCAGGCCGGCGCGCAGCCGTTCGGTCTGGGCGGCATTTTCGCGCATCGCGCGCTCGGCGAGTCGTGCGTCGCCCTTCAGCGCCGCCGGCTCCACCTCCGTGCGGAAGCCCATGCCGTAGAGCACATATTGATAGCTGGCCGCCGGGAACACTTCCTCGACCCGGTCAAACTCGTCATGGAACCATGGCGATTGATATTGCCAGAGCAGCAACAGCTCCCGAAGCCGGTCGGGGATAGTTTCGGGCAGCACATTGTCGCGCCAGAAGGCGGTGTCGGTACGCTGCGTCAGCACATAGTGCAGCTTGAGGAAATCGATGATCCGGCCCCAGCGATAGTGCGTCGTCGCATTGAAGCGCCCCGCGATCACGTCCATCACCTCGCGGCAGGCGGGCAGCTGTTCGGCGATCAGCTTCGCCGACAGCTCGATCAGCACGATCGAGGAGGATTCGAGCGGCTCGAGGAAGCCCGCCGACAGGCCCACGGCAACGCAATTGCGTTTCCAGAAAGTCTCGCGATAGCCCGACTGGATCCTAAGCTTGCGCAGCGGCAGGTCCGCTCCGGCAGGACCGAGATAGGCGCGCAGCTCGCGCTCGGCATCGCCGTCGGAGATGTGGCGGCTCGAATAGACGTGGCCGATGCCGCGCCGGGTCGGCAGGCCGACATCCCAGATCCACCCCGACGATTGCGCCGTTGCGATCGTCTGCGAGGCGATCGGGCTCGTCTCGCTCTCGTACGGCAGATGGACGGCGAGCGCGGTGTCGCAGAACAGCACGTCGCTGCAATCGCGGAACGGCACGCCGAGCGCCTCGCCGAGCAGCAGCGCACGGAAACCGGTGCAGTCGACGAACAGGTCGCCCGCGATCTCGCCGGCCTGTTCGGTGACGATGCTGCGGATATCGCCGTTTTCGGCCAGGATCGTCTGCTTCACGTCGGCGCGGACATGGCGGACGCCGAGATTGTCGCAGCAATGCTTTTGCAGGAAAGTCCCGAGCTTGCCGGCGTCGAGGTGATAGGCGTAGTTCGCCACCGCATCGTATTCGGGCGTCGTGATCGTTTTCGGCGCCAGCCCGGCATCGCACAGCCGGCCCTGCGGGCTGACCGCATCGCAGAAGCTTCGATCGGCGCCCGAAGCGATCCAGTGCGGCACGAGGTTCACCTGATGGAAACCCTGCGGGAGCATTAGGGGATGGTAATAGGCATCGTCCTCGGCGCCGGTGGTCCAGCGTGCGAAGCGGGCGCCCTGCTTGAATGCCGCGTCGCATTCGCGGACGAAATCGGTTTCCGACACCCCGATCCGGGCAAGCGTCGTCCGCAACGTCGGCCAGGTGCCTTCGCCAACGCCGACGGTCGGCGTGTTCGGGGATTCGACCAGTGTCACCGTCAGGCTCGCCGGTATCCGGCTGCGGTGCCGGGCCGCGATCAGGCCTGCGGTCAGCCAGCCTGCGGTCCCGCCGCCGACGATCACGATATTGCGAACCGGATGGGCCATGTCGTCGAGCAAGGATAAATGGCCGGGGATGTCAACCATGCGGCATCCCCGGCCGGGTTTCAGAAGTGCATACGCACGCCGGCGGTGATCCGGCGGCCATAGCCATAGACGTCGAGCAGCTGGTTCTTGAAGCGACCGTGGGTGCTCATCGTCGCGTTGAAGACATTGGTCATGTCGAAGAACACGTTGATGTCCCTGGTGAGCTGATAGCTCGTGCTGAAATCGACCTGCGTGCTGGCGTTCACGAAGGTAGGCTCCGAGCCGAACTGGCCGGTATTCTGCGTCTGGCCGAACTGGAGCAGATATTCGTCGCGCCAGTTGACCGCCGCGCGCACCTCCAGGCCGTTCTTGTCGTAGAACCCGACGAAGTTCGCCGAATTGGCCAGGCCCGTGACCGCGAAGCCGCTCTGACTGATATCCTTGTTGTCATAGGGCTTGTTGGTATTGACGAACGTGGCGTTGGCGTTGAAGCCGAAGCCGCTCTGGCCGAACACCTGCTGCCAGGCGATTTCGACGCCACGGACGGTCGCCTTGGGCCCGTTAACCTGTTGCGACACGGCGAATTGCGCCAGCGCCCCGGTGCTAGGATCGATCAGATCGTTGATCGTTTGGCGCTGGGTGCCCTGGACGATGAAGTTGCTGACGTTCTTGAGGAAGAAATCGACCGCAGCATAGGAGTTACGGGCATAGAACCATTCGGCGGCAAGGTCGAAATTGTCCGCCAGATACGGCTTCAGCTTCGGGCTGCCGCCGGTCGCCGTCAACGCCCCGATCCGCGGGCCGATCGGGATGTTCAGCACCGGATTCAACATGTTGAGCGGGGGCCGTGTCAACGTCCGCGACGCATCGAAGCGCACGTCGAAATTGGGCGTGATGTCCAGCTTCATGTCGAGGCTGGGCAACAGATACGAATAGTTGCTCTCGGTCGTCACCGGCTGCACGTCCGGAGAGAAAGAGACCGTGAGCAGCGTTGGGTCGGCTGGGTTCAACGCGATGCCCGTCGCGACCTGGCCTATACCGCTCGAACGCACCTGTGTGATCTCTTCGCGAGCGCCGGCGTTGAAGTGGAACTTCATGCTGCCGATTTCAGCGACGAAGTTTGCCCTTACATACGCCGCCCAGGTTTTCTCCGTGATGTTCTGAATGCTGGCGGGATTCAGTTTGACGTCGAACTTGCCATGATAGCCGAATAGCCCGTTGTTGGGGTCCTTTTTCGGATCAGGATAGTTGAAGCCCGGGATGTTCTTGGCCCATGGATCGCCGAGGCTTTCCAGATAGGCCTGATATTCCGGGCCTGACAGGCGGATCAAATCGGGCGGCAGCGCACCCGAAAAGCCGGGAATGAAATCAGCCGTGCTGACCTTGCCGTGGAACAGGCTCGATGGCAGCGGGACGCCGGTGGCCGATCCCGACGCCGGGCCATAGCCTGCATAGGCTTGCCAGAAGTTGTTGGTGAACGTGTCCGACATTTGGAAATGGTACGAATCGTCCACATAGGACCCGCCGATCTTGAGCGCGAAGTCGTCCTGCTTCCATTCCGCGCTGAGTCGCGCCTGCTTCAGCTTATCAGTGTTCTGCGGGGCTTGGTTGACTGCGACGTGCGAGCCCATCACCGATTCGTCGCTCCAGCGCGCGGGATTGCCGTTCACGCCGTAATCGTGCAGCACGGGGATCGTGTCGCTGCTGTCGCCCTTGACAGCAATGCCCAGCGTCGGACCGATGGCAAACCCATATCCGATGTCGGCGTCGGTCGTGCTGAAACGCCCGTCGGGGTTGAGCTCGCTCTTCGAATAGGCGCCGTCCGCCTCGATATGCAGATGCTCGCCGACATCCCATTTGGCGTTGAGGCCGATCTGGTTGGTGCGCCGATAGGAGCGATCGGTCGCCGCCGTGAAGTCGGTCTGCGATCCGGCCTGGGTGAAGTCGGTCGTCGTGCCGTTGTCGTCGAGCACGACGTTGCGGAAGTTGCCCTGGTTGAACCAAATGCCGAAGCCGAACGTGTCGGTGCGGATCTTCTGGTTCGAATAATTGTCGTCGAGCGTGAACAGCAGATTGTCTGCGGGCCGCCATTGCAGCGCGATCCGCGCATCGACGCGCTCGTCGCGCGTATAGGATTGCTGCGCGCCGAACTGCTGCTCGAACCAGCCCACCACCGTCTGACGGTTGTTTGGATAGGCATATGCGGCATCGTTCGGGTTGCTGGTCGGCGAACAGGTCGTCGCGGTGCTGCTGGCGAGTTGGCAGGGCGCATAATGGCCGCCGGGCCAGCCATGGACATAGACATTGTTGGTCTGCGTGTCGTGGCGCGTGTAGATGACGTCGGCGAGCACGCCCAGCGTATCGTTCGCGAACGTATCGCTGATCAGCGCGCCGACAACGGGGGTGATCTTCCCCGAATAGCCTTGCAGCGACCCTGCAGCCGAAACCGCGCCATGCAGGCCGGGATGGTCCATCGGCTTGGGATAGGCGATATTGAGGGTCGCGCCGATCGAGCTCGAGGACAGTGAAACGTCGGGCGTCTTCAGGACCTCAAGGCTGCCGATGAATTCGGATCCCACGGTGCTGAAGTCGATCGATCGGCCGCCCGTCGCGGTCGAGAGGCGGCGTCCATCGACCAGCGTCGTGTTGAAGTCGCCGCCGAAGCCGCGCACCGTAATCCCCGTCGCCTCGCCGCGCGGGCCGTTTCGCTGGATTGACACGCCGGGTAGGCGCTGGAGCGACGCCGCGACGTTCGAATCGGGGAATTTGCCGATGTCCTCGGACGAGATCATATCGACGACGCCGGGCGCAGCGCGCTTGGCGTCGAGGTTGCGCTGCAGCGATCCAATAATCCCGGTGACGACAATGTCGGCCGACTGATCCTGTGCGCTCTCCACAGACGTCGCGCTCTGATCCTGACCCTGGGCCGGAGTTGTCGCCCCGGCGGCGGCTTCCTGCGCCGCAGGCGCTGCTGTTATGGTCGCAACCACGCCGTCGTCGTTGAGCGTGGACGCCATCGCGGGCGTAGTCGCGATGGCGAGCGCGAGCAGGCTCGACGCGCCAGCGAACGGCAGCAGCCGGCCGCCGATCGTCTTGCGGCGGCCTGCCGCAACCTGAATGATATCGCTATCCATTCCCCTCTCCCTCTTTGATAGAATCCGCCCCTTGTAAATTGGGCAGTCAATACATTGCTGTTACACAATTTATTATGCAGCTCGTTCGGCCGTGCATCGTCTTCCCAATATGGGAATGCGTCCCGCCCAACTCGGATCGAACATCACCATACGCAATCGAGATAGCGCTATCAATAGTTTTGTCCGAGTATATAAGAAGCCCATGTCTTGGCGTCGGCAGCCCGGCTGGTTATGCCGGTGTGCGCGCACGAGACCGAAGATGTGCTGCAAAGGGAGAGGAGCAGGGCGATGGCCAGGATCGAGCTGCTGAGCAACCGCGACCGCCGGTCGCTGCGACTTGACGCTGCCAAAATGGGAAATCGCCATTTCGTTCAGATCGTCGCCGGCGAATTTGCCGCCGCGGCGGCGCACTGCCCGATCGTCTTTTCGAAAAGACCCGACGACGGACGGTTCTATGCGGGCGCGGTATTGGGGTTCAAGGCTGGCGAGAATCTGTTGCGCGACGAGGATGTCTTCGCCGCCGGTTTCTGTCCGCTTGACGTCGTTCGCGACGGCTTTTTCGTGGTGGAAGAGCAGGTCGCGATCGACCGTGAAAACCCGCGCTTCACCGCCGGCGAGCCGATGTTCGACGTCGGCGGGGAACCTAGCGAACGGCTTCGGCAGGTGCAGCATGCCCTAGGAACGTTCAAACTGGGGCTTGAAGAGACGGACGCGTTCATTGACGCGCTGATCGCGCTGAAGCTGATCGAGTCGATCGACGTCACGCTTCATTTCGACGATGGCGAGCGGGTCAATCTTGCCGGTATCTATACCGTGAGCCTTGACGCCCTTCATGACCTCGACGACAGGGACGCGCTCGCGCTGTTCCACCGCGGGTGGCTGCAACTCGCTTATACGATGGCGATGTCGCTCAAGCAGATCGCCGTGCTCGCCGCCCGGCGCAATCGCAAGTTGGCGGCAGCCGCCTGACATCGTGTCGGGAGTCGCGTCGCCCTTGGAGATTCCGGCCGTCTCGATCGGCGATGCGGCGGCATTCCGACGCGACGTCACCGATCAGGGCCGCCCGGTAATCGTCCGCGGCCTGTGTGCCGATTGGCCGGTTCGCACGGCGGCAGCCGACTCCTGGGATGCGCTCGGACGCTATCTGGCGCGGTTCGATGGCGGCGCCACGGCCCAGGCGTTCGTCGGCGCTCGCGCTATTGACGGGCGATATCGCTATCGCGAGCAACTCGACGGCTTCAATTTCGAGCGCGAAACGCTGACATTGCGCGAGGCGCTTGTGCGCATTGCGGCCGGACGGGACGACGATGAGGCGCCGACCGTCTATATGGGGTCGCTCCCCGCCGACACGTTCCTGCCCGGATTCGCGGACGAAAACCGGGTGTGCGTGCTAGATCGACGGGTCGAGCCGCGGCTGTGGATCGGCAATGCCTCGAACGTCGCCTGCCATTTCGACACGTTTGACAATCTGGCCTGCGTGGTCGCCGGTCCGCGGCGGTTCACGCTTTATCCGCCGGAGGCGATCGCCGATCTCTATGTCGGGCCGATCGATCGCACGATGGCCGGTCAGCCGATAAGCCTGGCGGCGGGAAGCGCGCCGGGCGATCCGCGCTATCCGCGGTTTGAGGCGGTTCGCGATCAGGCGCTTGTCGCAGTGCTTGCGCCCGGTGACGCGCTCTACCTGCCGAAACTGTGGTGGCATCAGGTCGAGGCGGCCGATTCGGTCAACCTGATGGTCAATTTCTGGTGGGATGGCCATGCGGCCGGCCCCGATGCGCCGTTCACGACGATGATGCTGGCGATGATCGCGATCGCCGAGCGCCCCCCGTCCGAGCGCGCAGCATGGCGCGCGTTCTTCGACCATTATGTCTTCCGCCCGCACGGTCATCCGCTGGCCCATCTTCCGGAGGAGCACCATGGCGTCCTTGGGCCCCTCGACAAGGGCAACTACGGCCGCATCCGGGCAATGGTCATGCAACTTTTGCGCGACGCCTGAGGCTGGGCGGGCGGGAGGTTGTCAACATTGAGCTAACCGTTCCGCGGTCTCAGCGCCAATCCGCGATCCTGCGATAGCGCTACCACGATTTTCCTGCTAGCTTATGTCTGACATAAGCAGGGGAGGATTCATGGCACTTGTCCGCACCGGCGCGGGAATCTGCGTCATTTCGGCCCTGGCGGTCCTGACATCGCCATCGGCAGCGCAAGCCCCTGAGGCAGTGAACCGCGTTGCGCCCGACGCGGCCACTGCGAAAGCCGAGGCGCTGGTCGCACGGATGACTCTCGACGAGAAGCTGCCGCAACTGCTCAACGTCGCGCCCGCGATCCCGCGGCTCGGCATTCCGCGCTACAATTGGTGGACCGAATCGCTGCACGGCGCGCTCGGTACGCTGCCGACCACCAACTTCCCCGAGCCGATCGGGCTCGGCGCCACGTTCGATGCGCCGCTCGTCAAGCAGGTCGCCAGCGCAATCAGCACCGAAGTGCGCGGGCTGCATACCTTGGCTCGCGAAACCGGGCGCTACGGCCGGATCGGCACCGGCCTCGACACCTGGTCGCCCAATCTCAACATCTTCCGCGATCCGCGCTGGGGTCGGGGGCAGGAAACCTATGGCGAGGACCCGTTCCTCACCGCGAGGATGGGCGTCGCCTTCGTCGAAGGGATGCAGGGCCCCGACCCCGATCGGCCCGACGTGATCGCCACGCCCAAGCATTTCGACGTCCATAGCGGCCCCGAATCGACCCGCCACGTCGCCAACGTGTTCGTCTCCAAGCACGATCTGGTCGACACCTATCTGCCCGCCTTCCGCGCCGCGATCACCGAGGCGAAGGCGGGATCGATCATGTGCGCCTACAACCGGATCGACGGCCAGCCGGCCTGCGCCAACGATCTGCTGCTCAAGCATTATCTGCGCGGCGCCTGGGGCTTCGACGGCTATATCGTGTCTGATTGCGACGCGGTGAAGGACATCAGCGACACGCACCATTACGCCCCCGACGGCGCCGCAGCGGTCGCCGCGGCGATGCACGCCGGCGTCGATAACGAATGCAACACCGCAACGCTGTCGGATACCGCCGGGCTGACCGATCGTTATCGCGAGGCGCTGGAACGCGGGCTGATGTCGGAAAGGGACATCGACCGCGCGCTGGTGCGGCTGTTTGCCGCGCGCTACCGTACCGGCGATCTTGCCGGACTCGCAAACACCCCGCCCGTCGTGCCGCCATCGGCGGTAGGCAGCCCGGCCAACGCGGCGCTGGCGTTGGAAGCTGCGGAAAAGAGCCTCGTCCTGCTCAAGAACAATGGCGTTCTGCCCTTGAAACCCGGCGTCAAGGTCGCGGTGGTCGGTCCGCTGGGTGATGCGACGCGCGTGCTGCGCGGCAATTATTCGTCGCCGCTCAGCGGTGCGCCGATCTCGGTGGTCGAAGGGCTCACCCGTGTGCTCACCGCCGCCCAGGTGACGCTGGTGCCGTTCGGCGCGTCGATCACCGACGGCGATCGCGTGCCGACGACGGCGCTGCAGACCCCCGACGGCAAGCCGGGGCTGCTCGCCCGCTATTACAATCCGGTGACGCCGCCGCCGGCGCAGTTTCAGCCCGACCAGATGGCGCAGCAACTCGCCGCGATCCGCTATCGCGAAACGCCGGTGGTCAGCCGCGTCGAGCCTGACGTCGGCCAGCGCGACCTCGATCTCGCCAAGGTGGCGCACCATCACCGCGCCGTCTGGACCGGGTTCCTCGTGCCGCCGGCGACCGGCACCTATCGGCTCGGCTTGTCGGGAACGGGCGGTACGCTGCAGTTCGACGGCAAAACCCTGGCCGATCGCCGCAAGGCGCGCTGGAACGACTTGCCGACGATGAAGACGGTGACGCTGGAGCGCGGCCATCTTTATCCGATCACCGTCGATGCGACCGGCGGTGTCGATCTCGTTTGGAAGCGGATTTCGACCACGCCCGAGGCCGATCTCGACCGCGCCGCGGCTGGTGCCGACGTGCTGGTCGCGGTGGTTGGCCTGACCTCCGATCTCGAAGCCGAGGAGACGGGAATCAAGGTGCCCGGCTTCTCCGGCGGCGACAAAACGACGCTCGACTTGCCTGCCGATCAGATCGCGCTGCTCAAGCAGGCCGAGGCGACGGGCAAGCCGCTGGTCGTCGTGGCGATGAACGGTAGCCCGATCGACCTCGCCTGGGCGAAACAGAACGCCGCCGCGATCGTCGAGGCTTGGTATCCCGGCCAGTCGGGCGGACTCGCGGTCGCCAATGTGCTTGCCGGCAAGACCGACCCCGGCGGCCGGCTGCCGCTCACTTTCTATCACAGCGTCGCCGACCTGCCGCCGTTCGACAATTACAGCATGAAGGGGCGCACCTATCGCTATTTCATCGGCACGCCGGTTTATCCGTTCGGTTACGGCCTCAGCTATACCAGGTTCGCCTACGGCCCGCTCGAAGTGACGCCGGCGTCGGGCGGCGCGGCCAAGGGACTGCACGTCTCGACCGTGGTGATCAACACCGGCAAGCGCGCCGGCGACGACGTCGTGCAGCTCTACCTCGACTTCCCAGATATCGCTGGCGCGCCGCGTGTCGCGCTCCGCGGTTTCCGGCGCGTCTCGCTCGCTCCTGGAGGGCGGCGCACGGTCAGCTTCGATCTGTCGCCGCGCGACCTCAGCGCGGTCACCGCCGACGGCACGCGCGAGGTGATGCCGGGCGGCTATACCGTCAGCGTCGGCTCCGGCCAGCCGGACACTGGCGTCGCCATCCGCGAAGCGCATTTTTCGGTCGACCGTGCGGTGGTAATTCCCGACTGATGAGTGGCTCGACACTCGCCGGAATCGTCGACGATGCGGATCTCCGATGAGACGATCGCGGTGATCTGGCGGGCGAGCATCGCGGTATCCGTCCGGCAGTGCCGCGGCCGGCGATAAGCACCGACTTTACATCGTCGTACCACGTTGCTTTCCCTTTCCGGATTACTGGCACGGGTCAAATGCACGCGGGGAGGATGAAGCTGGACCGGTTCGGAGGCGCATTGCTCCAATGATCGCATCCCTTGGGCAGGCCCGCTGAAGCTCTGTCCTCGATCTTCTTCTCACTTCGAGCCGACAACGCACGCTGGCCGGCTATCGACCCGGAATACGGCAACGCCATGCGGTGCTACGTTCAACTTGACAGTCCGCGCACACCCGATGCGCTTCCCGCTCCACAATTCACGAGCGGCGAAGGCGCCTTGTCCAGTTCCCAATTCGGCCCACGGGAGATTTAACCGCAGTGGCTGCTCGGCGAGGTTGAACACCGCTACCGTGTCGACGTGCGACGTTCCGGCCGGAGTTGACGTCCAAACCCGTGCCTGCCCTAAGCTCTGAGGCAAATTCGTGACTGGTCGGCTGGACCGTGGCTGTTGATCGAGCGCGATGACCTCCGCATTATTGATAATCGCAAGTTCAGCGGCGTTGTAGCTGCCGGGATTGCCGCCGAGAATAAGCGGCGCGCGCGCGATGGCATCGATCGTGAACAGCGTGCGCTCTTCGTCTGCTGAAAGCTGCGTTCGGCGTAATTCGCCCCAGCCGGGATGAGGCGCCAACATACCGAACGGCAGCATATCCGGATCAGGCCAATGCCCCGGTCTAGTATAGGCATTCCACTTGGCCAGGTTGTCGAATACGGATCGAACTCCGTTCGGCCATCGGTCAGGCGCAAAGCTCCAACGGTCCCAAAGGTCATCGGCGACGCGCCACATCTGGGCAGTTTCTCCGAAGGTCTCGGCATGGTCGAGAGATGCCGGGCCAGGGGACAAGCTCAGAACGATCGGACGCCCGGTCTTCGCGATTGCCCTGGCGATCTGCCGGATTTCACTTTCACGATAGGGGTGGTCGGCAATGCAGTCGACCTTGAGGAAGTCGACGCCCCATTTCGCGTAGGTATGCAGCAGCGCGTCGTACCATGCCTGCCCGGCGGCATTGTCCTTGATCCCATAGCTGCTGTCTTCCCAGGGACAGAGATCCTGAGTGTCCGCCGCATCGGTCGCCCGAAAATCGGAATTCGCGATCGGCAGGTCTTTCCGTACCGCCTCTTTAGGGATGCCGCGGATAATATGGATGCCGAACTTCAGTCCTCGTGCATGGGTCCAATCGGCCAGTGTCTTGAAGCCGCGGCCGTCCGATGCCGAGGGGAAACGCTTTGGATCAGGGATCAGGATGCCGTTTCCGTCCAGAAGGAAATCCCTCGTCTCGAGCGATTCTCCCAAGGGATTGCGCATGTACCAGCCCTCGTCGATGACGACGTAGGACCAGCCCAATCGCTTCAATCCAGCAATGATCCCGGCATCAGCTTTTAACTGAGCTTCGGTGAGCGTGAAGCCATAGGCGTCCCAACTGTTCCAGCCCATTGGCGGCTTTGGCGTCGGATGTGCGGATGCGGGCGATGCAGCCATAAGGGCGCCCATGATGGCGAGCTTGGCAACACGCTTTATCATATGGCTTCCTGTTCAACAGTTATTGCGCCTCTCAATGAGGCAAATCCGCCGGCGCGCAGTGCAGGGCCGTGCGTCTCGACGTAAGAGCCGCGAAGCAATGCGCGTCGATTATCTGGCGAGGTAAACCTTGAACGTCGCTGCGTAATCGATTCCCGGTCGACGGTCGAGCGGCGCGATGTTGAGCTCGTCGTCATCTTGGCGGCAGCGTACCGGTTGGCCGATCGCAAATTGACAGGTCAATCAGCAACCGGCCAGCCGTCGCTCCCCCACGTCAGCGGCCTGATACGCAGCGTCGGCGCCCCATTTCGTTGACTGTCATAAGCGTGATAAACGACATAGGACTGATTGCCCTCGTCGAGAATCGAGACTGAGCCGGGTCCGACGAAGCGCCCGGTGCTGTCTTCATGCGTACCGAGGAGGAGCTCGGCATAACCGTCGGTCATTTTGCGTCCCTGTTTGTCCTCATAGGGACCGGTAATGTCTATAGAGCGGCCAACCACCGTATAATAGCTACTGTCGGCTCCCTTGCAGCAATAGTCGTAAGATAGGAAAAGATAGTAATAATTGCCATGATGTACGAGCACCGGGGCTTCTTCCGCGTCGGGCAAAGGACGCTGGGCGAGCGCATAGACCGAAGAGGGGCTGCCTTTGGGCTTGCCGGTGGTCGGATCGAGTTCGACCAGCTTGATGCCGCTCCAGAAACTGCCGAACACCATCCATTCACGCCCCTGATCGTCGGCGACGATGCTCGGGTCGATGGCATTGTAGTTGTCGGCGGTCGTCGAGCCGATGACGATGCCCTGATCGGCCCATTTGTAAGCGGGATCGTCGGGATCGAGCGTCGGCGAGGTCGCCATCCCGATCGCCGAATTGTTGCTGCCGAATGTCGAGACGGCATAATAGAGTCGATACTGACCGCCCTCCTGCCAGATCGTCGGCGCCCAGATGCCCGACACGCCGGGCACGCGGTCCTTGGCCCACTGAGGGATGTCCTGGTAAACGGCGCCGACCAAGGTCCAATTGTGGAGATCGGATGACCGCCGGATCGGAATCAGCCCCGGCGCTTCGCCGACTTGGCTAGTCGAATAGATGTAATAATAGCCGCCCGAGTGAATGATCGCGGGATCGTGGACCGGCGAAATGTCGCCCGTCAGCGCCAGGGCGCCCGAGCCACTGGGGGTTGGCGTCGGGGAGGGCGACGGGCTCGGCGATGGTGACGGCGCGGGCGCGGGCACGACCGAGATTGAATTGCTCGAGCCGTCGCTCCCGCCGCATCCGGTGAGGGCGACCACTGAGGCCAGTGATACCGCCATTGCCCAGCGCATTGAGACTTTCGTCATCGCACACCTTTCGCGATTTGCCGCCGGGGGAGGGCGACGACCGGCCGCCCTCACCAATCGGTATCGGTGAGGGCGAACTGCCTCACTGGAAGGTGAAGCGCGCGCCGATCGCGAAGGTCCGGGGAACCAGCGTCGTGCCCATATTGTCGGTCATCGGGCCGCCGGCGCTGCCGTATTTATAATAGCCCTGCTGCTTGGTCTTGGTGATATTGACCGCGTCGAACGTCAGCGCGATGTTCTTGACGACGTTGTAGGTCAACTGGAAGTCCAGATAGCCCGACGACTTGTACCAGATGCCGATCGGGTTGGCGAACAGCGCCGCCTCGTTGTTGTGCAGAAAGGTCTTGCGCCAGACATAGGACAGGCGAGCGCCGACCGGTCCGCGATCATAGGCCAAGGTCGCATTGTACGAGAACTTCGAGACATCGAAGAATTGCGAATGCGAATAGCCGGTGATGTTGCCCTGGTCATCGGTGCTCGGGATCGTCTGGTCCGAATCGAGCACCGTCAGGCTACCCTGGAAGCCGAGGCCGTCGAGCGGGCCGGGCAGATAGGTGGGGAAGTAGGTCAGGCCCACTTCGACGCCCTTGAGCCAGCCGTGCGAGGCGTTTTCCGGACGGACGATCGAGAAATAGTCGGTCGCGCCGGCAACGATGCCGTTGTTCGGTATGTATTCGAAGCTCTTGATCGGAACGACCAAGCCGGTGATGTCGCGGCGGAAGGCGGTGACGGTGATCGCGCTGTTGCGGTCGAAATACCATTCGATCGCGGCGTCGTAATTCTTCGAATGCGTCGGCCCCAGCGTTGCCGTTCCCGCCGTGCCGCTGCCATAGCCCAGGTTGGTGAGATCGCCGGTCAGCGAATAGGTCGGGTTGACGTCGGTGAAATTGGGGCGGCGCAGCGTCTCGCCATAGTTGAAGCGTAGGCGCAAATTGTCGGTGATGTTGTAGCGCGCTGTAAAGCTCGGCAGGAACTTACTCGACCCGCGCGAGACGGAGCTTCGCGCGAAATTGTTGTAGCGGTCAAAGAAGTTGTAATCGGTATCGATATCGACGTACCGAATGCCCGCCTCGAGATTGAGCGGCCGGCCAAACACGGTCAGTTGCCCGTCGCCCATGATGTACGCCGTCATGTTGACTTCATCGATGTCGAAGGTCTTGTCGAGCGACAATTGGTCGGAGGTCGGCAGGCCGTAGAGCGCGCGGACCGTGTCGGCGTTGCTATGAACCCACGAGCCCTTCGGCGTGACCCAGCTGTGCGGCACGTCGCCTTCGCCGGCGAAGAAATCGGAATTGATGAAATAGGCCTCTTCGGGCAGCGTGGTCAGGCTTTTGCCGAGGCTGTTGGCGTCGCCCGTGCGGACGAAGCTCGAGGCCTTGCGATCATCGACGCGCAGGCCTGCCTTGATCCGGCGCACGAAGCCGTGGTCCCAGGTGTAATAGCCGTCGAGCTGGCCGGTGAGGGCGCTGCCGTGGTCACGGTTGGCGTTATCGTAGAGCTGCGCAATATTCCACGTGCCCGGCTGGGTCAGCAGCGAATTGTCATCGAAGTTGTATGACGGCACGCCGCCGCCGGCATTGAAGTCGGCATTGATCTGGTGCGCGACGCGATCGGTGCGCATGGCGATGAACGATGATGTGAAGGTGCTGGTCTGATAGGCAAGGTCGCCGGTGATCTTGCCGTCGCCGCCGCCGACATCCCATTGGCCGTTCAGGTGATAGATGAAGCTGTCGGTCTTCGACTTGGTGTAATCGCCGCTGTTGAAGCCGTAAACATCATTCACCGTGCGCGATTTGACGATGTTGGTGCCGGGGTAGAGCTCGACCGGCCCGGGGTTGCCCCACCAGTCGACGAAGCTGAACATCAGGTCGTTATAGGTGGTGCCGCGAAAGCCGGTGTAGAACATCTCGGCGGTATAGACCGAGCTCGAGTTCGGGGCCCATTGCAGCGCGACGTTGAGTGCCGGGCGCTTGCGCTTGCCGTACAGGTCTGCGGAGAACACCGCATCGCGCGAGAGGATGTAGGGCACGTTCTGGCCGTTGATCTCCAGCGTCGAACCCGGTGCGCTCGGTAGGCCGGTGTTGAGGCCGGGAGTCCAGGTATTGCCCTTCGGATTGGTGGACGTGACCGCGCGGCAATCGGTGGGGAAGATGCGCTCATAGCGAACCCAGGCCGCGCCGGTAGGACAGGCGCCGGGAATGGTGCTGGTCGTGACGGTCGGCAGCTGTCCGTCGGTCAGGAACGGCACCAGCGCGCCGGCAGTGGCGCTCTCGGTACGGTATTTGGCCTGGGTGTAGCTGCCGTTGACCAGGATGCCGACGTCGCCGATGCCGGTGTGCCAGCGATCGGAGACCAGCAGCGCGCCGGTGGGATTGTAGGTGTCGGCGATCTCGTCATAGACGCCGCGGATCTGCCCGGAAATGGCGAGCCCGTTGAAGTCGAAGGGACGACGGGTCTTGACGTCGATCTGGCCGGCAAGGCCGGTTTCCAGCTGATCGGCAGAGCGTGTCTTATAGACATCGATTTCCTTGACGAGGTTCGCCGGAATGTCCTGCAGCGCGAAAGATTGACCGTCTGAGGTGAACACGTTCATGCCGTTCAGCGTCGTCACTGCATCGGGTAGGCCGCGAATGGTGACCGTCGCGGCCTCGCCGCTGGCGCGGTCGGTGACCTGGATGCCGGTCACGCGCTGCAGCGCTTCGACGACGTTGTTGTCGGGCAGTTTGCCGACGTCCTCGGCGACGACCGAGTCGACGATCTGTACCGAGTTCTTGCGAACGTTAAGCGCCCCAACGATCGAGGCGCGCACGCCGGTGACCACGATATCGTTCGGGTGCTGCTCGGCGTTCGCGGATTGACCCTGGGGGTCGCCGGATGCGGACGCATTGGTATCCGAATTGGCGCTTTGAGCGGCGCCGGCATTCTGGGCATGCGCCACGCCGGCCAGGCTGAGTGCGAGAACGGATGCGGTGCAGAATGCAAGTGGCCGGAATGCCATGGTCTATCCTCCCGAATGTGAGGCCGGTCCATACCCGACCCCTAACGATTACTCCGTCTATTTATTTGTCGGACTATATCGTTGCAAGCGAAAATGTCGTAGTGGACAAAATCGCGGACTCCTTGTTGCACGAATGTCGCACGGCGGCGCGCGTACCGCCTTTTACCCTGACAATTATTATCAGTCGGGTCGCCACTGAGCGCCGCGGGCATTGCGTACGGCAAGCCCGATCCCGCCGCCGGTCAGCGCCAGCGCCTTGCCGCCGGATCCGTCTGCAAGGAAGCACACGGTGCCCGCGCCGTCGCCGGCCACTCGCCGGAAGCGGCCGCCACCCGGCTGCGAGTCAATCTGCGCCAGCGGCACGAGCTCCACGCCGCCCGCCGCCGTCGCGGCGAGCGCATGATCGCGCAACAGGATCGGCGAGAGGCGCACTGCGCCGCCGCCGGCGTCCAGCGAGCGGAACTGGGTATTGGGCAGCGGCGTGCTGTCGGTGGTCTTGAGCGCCATACCGTCGTGCGCCAGCCAAGCGCCGGGTCTCGCCAGCGGCGCGAAGCGTTCGGGCATCGGGCCGTTGCCGACCGGCACGCCGAAGTCGGGCATCCCGTCCGGCTTGAAATAGAGCCGCTGGATGCGCGTGTGGCGGTTGGGATCGAACAGCGGATCGCCCTTGATCGCCGCATAGTCGCGCCCGTGATAGACCAGAATCGGGTGGCCCTGCGCATCGACCGTGAAGCTGTTATGGCCGGGGCCATAGACGCCGGTTTCGGGGCAGGAGGTGAAGACCGGTTCCTGCGACTTGGTCCAGCTTTTCGCGTCCATCATGTCGCTGTCGGCGTTCGCCCAGAGCAAGCCGAGGCAATAGCGCGCGTCGGTGGCGGAGGCCGAATAGCTGATGAACACGCGGCCCTCATGCTCGAGGAAGGCGGGCGCTTCGTTGACCTTGAAGCCGCGGATTTCCCACGGCAGCGTCGGCACGCTCAGGCGCACCGGCTTGGCGGCAAGTGTCAGCGGCGAGGCCATCGGCGCGAGATAGAGGTTGGAATTGGTCTCGATACCGGGCTCGCGCTGCGCCCAGCAGAAATAGCGCACGCCGCGATGGACGAACATCGTCGAATCGAGGTTGAAGCTGTCCCACGGCGCCTGGAACTGGCCGGCGACGCGCCACTTCCCGGTCATCGGATCGGGGCCATCGCAGACCACGGCATAGGTGCGGATGCGGAACACGTCCTCGCCGCCGCCGCTCGGCCCCGCCGCGAAATACATGTACCAGCGGCCATCGACCTGATGCAGCTCGGGCGCCCAGATGAAGCCGGACATCGGCCCGCTCGCCTCATGACGCCACAGCACGCGCTCCTCGGCGTCGTGCAGCCCCTCCAGCGTGCGCGCGCGGCGCAGGACCAGCCGGTCGTATTCGGGCACCGATCCGGTCAGGTAGTACCAGCCGTCGCTATGGCGGAAGACCTGCGCGTCGGCGCGGTTCTTGACGACCGGGTTGACGACGTCGGGGGCCGGCGGAAATCGCCGGCGCGCAGGCCTGCTGGCTGCATATCCGCGCGACGCGCAGGCAATCGGCAGCAGCGCGGCACCGGCGGCAAAGCTGCGGCGCGAGATCGTCAAAGCCATCGGTCCTCTCCTTGTGTTCGGGGTCAATAGTCGGCGGTCGGCCAGCCGTCCGCGCCCCATTTCAGCGGCGCGATGCGCAGCGTCGGCGCACCGTCATGTTGCTTGTCATAGGCGTGATAGGCGACATAGGTCGTGCCGTCGGTATCGGTGAACACCCCCGGGTGTCCGGGCCCGCGGAAGCGCCCCTGTTCCTTGAGGTCGGCGCGGATCAGCACGGTGCCGCCGCCTTCCATCGCCTTGCTGCCGTCCTTGCCGACATAAGGCCCGGTGATCGCCTTCGACCGTGCGATCACCGTGTAATAGGTGCTGCTCGCGCCCTTGCAGCAATAGTCGTACGACGTGAGCAGGTAATACCAGCCGCCGTGGCGGAAGATGAACGGAGCCTCGATCGCATCGGGGGCGCCGGCGGGGACGGGGCGGCGGGCGATCGACCAGGGCTTTTCGCCCGGAAAGGGCTTGCCGGTCTTCGCATCGAGTCGGAACAGCTTGATCCCGCTCCAGAAGCTGCCCAGCGCCAGCCATTGGCCGTTTTGCGCATCGATGACGAGATTGGGGTCGATGGCGTTGAAGTCGTCGCCCGCGTGCGATTCGACCACCATGCCACGGTCGGTCCATCGGTAGGCCTTTGACGTGGGATCGAGCGTGGGACTGGTGGCGAGGCCGATCGCCGAACGGTTCGAGCCGAAGCTCGAAACCGCATAATAGAGCCGGTATTCGCCGTTTTCGTAGGAGATATCGGGTGCCCACAGCCCCTTGGCGTCGGGGATCGCCTGCTCCGCCCAGGCCGGGATCTCGGCGAATACCGAACCGGCGGCGGTCCAGTGTTTCAGGTCGGTCGAGGTCTTGATCCCGATATAGTGCCCGATCGTGTTGTAGACGTAATAGGTATCGCCTGCGCGGATGATCGCCGGGTCGTGCGTGGGCGCGAGATCGCCGGAGAGCTGCGCATTGAGCATCTCGGCGCCCGCGGCGCCGGCCGGAGCCAGCGCCGCGAGGCACAGCGCGGCGAGCAGCCGGCTCATTTCAGCGTCAGCACGACGATCGATTTGGCGGGCAGGGTGACGACCAGCTTGCCGCCCGCGATCCGCGCGCCGGTGAAGGCGGCGGGCTTGACCGCATCGGGATCGTCGAACGTGTTGTGCGACGTGATCGCCGGCGCGGTCAGGATGGTCCCCCCGACCGACGCGGCCTCGGTGCCGTCGAGCGCGATTGTCACCGTATTGGCCTCATCGGGATCGACGTTGGACAGCGCGACATGGACCAGCCCGTCCTTGCTCTTGACCGCCGAGCCGCTGATCGCCGGAATGGTGAACTTGCCCCGCGTGTAGGACGGCGTGTCGATCGCGATCGGCAGCACCGTCGCGTCCTGCCAGGGCTTGTACATGTCATAGACCCAATAGGTCGGCGTGCGCACCATCTTCGCGCCGTCGGTCAGGATCATCGCCTGGAGGACGTTGACCATCTGCGCGATCGCGCTCATCCGCACGCGATCCGCGTGGCGCGCGAAGATGTCGAGCGTGGTCGAGGCGATCATCGCGTCGCGTAGCGTATTCTGCTGGCGCAGGAAGCCGGGATGCGTGCCCGGATCCTGCTGGTACCACGCGCCCCATTCATCGACCGCCAGCATGATCCGCTTCTTGGGATCGTATTTGTCCATGATCGCCGAGTGCCTGGTGATCAGTTCGTCGATATGCTCGGCCTGCGCCAGCGCGTCGGCCCAGCCGGTCTCGTCGAAGTGGATCGGGTCGGTATGCGGCGGCCAGCCGCCGTCGGGCAGCGTGTAATAATGGAGCGAGAGCCCATCGACCTTGTCGCCGGCGATGCTCATCATCGCCTCGGTCCATTTATAGTCGTCGGTATTGGCGCCCGAGGCGATCTTGAGCGTTTTGGTCCCTTCCGGAACCTTGACGAAGGTGGCGTAGCGCCGCGTCACGTCCGCGGCATAGTCGGGGCGCATATTGCCGCCGCAGCCCCACAGCTCGTTGCCGATGCCGAAATAGGGCAGCTCATAGGGCGCCTTGTGGCCGTTCCGCGCGCGTTCGTCGGCCAGAGTGCCGGCGGGCGCGGTCATATATTCGACCCACGCCGCCATCTCGCTCGGCGGCGCGTCGCCAACATTGCCCGAGACATAGGCGTTGGCGCCGACTTGCCTCAGCAGTTCAAAATATTCGTCGGTGCCCACCGTGTTGGGATCGGTGACGCCGCCCCAATGGGTGTTGACCTTGACCGGCCGTGTTTTTTGCGCGCCGATACCGTCGCGCCAGTGATATTCGTCGGCATAGCAGCCACCGGGCCAGCGGATCACCGGCACTTTCAGCTCGCGCAGCGCGTCGACCACGTCATTGCGAAAACCGTTGGTGTTGGGGATCTTCGAATCCGTGCCGACCCAGAGACCGCCGTAGATGCCGTGGCCGAGCTGTTCGGCGAACTGGGAGAAGATCTCCTTGTGATAGACCGGGCCGGGCTCGTCGGCATGGAGCGTCGCGCTGGTCGGCCTGTTGCCGGTCTCGGCTTGCACGGGCGCGGCGATTGTCAGCCCGGAAAGCAGCAGCGCGATCGCGCCGCGACGCAGGGTGCTGGTCAATAGTTTCATTGTATTTCCCCTCCCACGGATATCGTCCGGCGCTTCAGAGCGCCTTCACCGTCGTGCGGTCATTCCCCGTCGCTGCGCGGGCGAGCGGGTTGGCGAGCGGCAGCGTGAACGGCGCCGCCTCGATCTCGAACACGTCGCCCTCCCGCGTCTCCACTCCCTCGCTGAACGACAGCGTTGCGGTGCCGAAAAAGTGGACGTGGACGTCGCCGGGCCGGCGGAACAGGTCGTATTTGAAGTGATGATGCTCGAGATTGGCGAAGGAATGCGACATGTTCGCCTCGCCTGATAGGAAGGGCTTTTCCCACACCGTCTTGCCGTCGCGGCGGATACGGCTCGCCCCCTCGATGCTCGCCGGCGGCGGGCCGAGCAGCAGCTCGGGGCCGAGCGCGGCCTGGCGCAGCTTGGAGTGGGCGAGCCACAGATAATTGTGGCGCTCGGTGACGTGGTCGGAGAACTCGTTGGCCAGCGCGAAGCCGAGGCGGCAGGGGGTGCCGTCCGGGGCGATGATGTAGATACCGGCCAGCTCCGGCTCCTCGCCGCCGTCCTTGGCGAAGGCGGGCATGGTCAGCGGATCGGTCGGGCCGACGAGCTGCGAACCGTCGCCCTTGTAGAACCATTCGGGCTGCTGGCCGATCGCGCCGTCGGCGGGCTTGCCGCCTTCGACGCCCTCCAGGAAGATGCGCATCGAATCGGTGAGCTTCTCACCGGCGGCCGCCGCCTTGTGCATCTTGTCGCGGCCTTCGGCCGAGCCGAGGTGGGTGAGGCCGGTGCCGGTCAGCAGCATATGCGCCGGGTCCTGATGGTCGATCGGGGCGACAAGCCGTCCCGCCGCGAATTCCGCCGCAATATCGATCGACGCGCCGGCCGGGCAGGCGAGGGCGGTCTCCGCCAAGGTCCTGCCCTCGACGATCGCCTTGAGCGCCAGCTCGCGAGTCGAGGCGACATTCCGGAGGACATGGGCGCTCTCGCCCTCAGCCAGAATGACGCTGCGCGTTCCGTCAGGCGCGCGATGCTGCAGTAAGCGAAGATAGGCCACCAATTCCCTCCAGACACAAATTTGCTCACCGAGCACTATTACTCCGACTTATTAGGCCGCGCCGAGAAAGGCAATGTTTCTCGTTCCCTCGGCTGTGCTGCGCTGTTACGGTCTGCCGAGGAGGGTGCCCGCATCGTGACAGGAACAAAGGCGAAATCGGGAGATGTCGGCCGTCGGGGAATGGAGGACGAGCGCGGTCCGGGGCGCCGGCTGCACGGCGCCATCGCCTACAAGCTCGGTACCGAGATTTTGTCGGGCAAATATCAGCCGGGCGACACGCTTCCGGCCGAGGTCGCATTCGCCGGCGAACTGAAGGTCTCGCGCAGCGCCTATCGCGAAGCGATCCAGGTGCTGACGGCGAAAGGGCTGATCGCCAGTCGGCCCAAGGCGGGCACCCGCGTGCTCGATCGCGACCGCTGGAATCTGCTCGACCCCGATGTGCTCGGCTGGGCATTCGCCGGCGAGCCCGACGTGGAGTTCGTGCGCTCGCTGTTCGAATTGCGCGCGGTGGTCGAGCCCGCAGCGGCGCGCTTCGCCGCGCTGCGCCGCGACAAGGCGGACCTCAAAGCGATGAGGGACGCGCTTGTCGCGATGCGCCGGCACACGCTCACCACTGAAGCCGGCCGCGCGGCCGATCGCGATTTCCATCACGCCATTCTCCAGGCGACGCGCAACCAGGCGATGATGGTGCTGAGCGCCAGCATCGGCGCCGCGGTGAACTGGACCACGCAGTTCAAGCAACGCACCCGCGCGCTGCCGCGCAACCCGATACCCGATCACCAGCGTGTCTATGACGCGATCGCTGATAGCGACGGCAACGCCGCGGCCGAGGCGATGAGCGTGCTCGTCGATCTGGCGCTCGACGATACCCGTAGCGCGATGATGCACGACGCGGAGGGCCCGCCGGCCGCAGCCTGATCGTCCCCGAATCCGCCTCAATCGACCGGATGCTGCTCCGGAAGCACGTGCGTCGGCTTGCTGCCCCACAAGGCGTAGAACAACGTGTAGAGCTCACATGCCGCAGTCAGCAGGAACGAGGCCTGCAGGCCGTAGGCATCGGCGATCCAGCCCTGCACGATGACCAGCGCGCCGCCCGCGATCGCCATGATCAGCAGGCCCGATCCTTCCTCGGTCAGCGGGCCGAGGCCGCGGATCGCGAGGGTGAAGATCGTCGGGAACATGATCGAGTGGCATAGGCCGATCAGGATCAGCGCCCACATCGCGACATGGCCGTGCGCCAGCACCGTCACCATCGCAACCACGAATGCGGCGATCGAGAAGCCGGCGAGCACCTTGGCGGCGTCGAACCGCTGCATCAGCGCCGAGCCGGCGAAGCGCCCGATCATCATCCCGCCCCACAGGAACGAGAGATAGTTGCCGGCGGCCTCATGCGTCATGTTGCCGATATCGGGCGCGCTGACGAAGTTCACGAACAGGTTGGCGACGCCGATTTCCGCGATCAGGTAGATGAAGATCGCGGGGATGCCGAACACGAGGTTGCGATGCTTGAGCAGCTCGGGATTGATCAGCTTGCCCTTGGCCCTCGCCGCCGGCGCGTCGGAGGTCATCGCCGGCAGCGGAAAGCGCGCGATCACGATCGCCAGGATCAGCAGCACCACGGCGACCAGGCCATAGGGCAGGATCACCGCATGGGCATCGGCCAGCCGCTCGGCCGGGGTCAGCACAGTGCCGACGGCGGTGGTGCCGCTCTTCGACCGGCCGAGGATCAGATAGGCGCCGAAGAACGGGGCGAGCCAGGTGCCCATCGAGTTCATCGCCTGCACCAGGTTGAGCCGCGACGAGGCGGTCTCCGGCTTGCCGACCACCGCGACATAGGGGTTCGCCGCGACCTGCAGCAGCGTGATGCCGCTGGCGATGACGAACAGCATCACCAGCGTGACGTAATAGGACGGGATGCTCGCCGCGAGCATCATGCCGAACGAGCCCGCCGCCATGGTCAGCAGGCCGATCACCAGCGAGCGCTTGTAGCCGACCTTCTCGATCAGCTTGGTCGAGGGGATCGAGGCGAAGAAATAGGCGATGAACCACACCGATTCGATCAGCGTGGTCTGGGTGTAATCGAGATCGAAGACCGACTTCAGGTGCGGTAGCAGCGTGTTGTTGATGACGGTGATGAAGCCCCACATGAAGAACAGGCTGGCCAGCAGCGTCAGCGCCGGGCCATAGCGGACGCTGCCTTGGTCTCCCGTCCGGTTCGGCTCGGTAGGAAGCGAAGAGATCGCGGACGGCATTCGGGACCCTCTCGATTTCGCCGTGCGCGCCCGACCATGACAGCGGGTGAGGCAAAGCGGCTTGTGCTGTTTGTATTTGTCGGACTATATGCGTCGGGCGAGTGCGTCAATAGGCGTGCGGGGCGTAAATGTCAGCAGATGGGAGCCGGGACGATGGGGAAGCTTCAGGGGGTTGCGACGACCGCGGTGGCGCTGGCGCTTGTTGCCGGGGGCACGCCCGCACGGGCCGCCGAGGCGAGCAAGGCACCGTTCGGCAAGCTTTCCAACGGCAGCGAGGTGGAGGCGGTGACGCTCAAGGCCGACAACGGCGTTTCGGCGACCATCATCACCTATGGCGCGACGCTGTGGAAGATGATGGCGCCGGATCGCAACGGCAACCTCGCCGATGTCCTGCTCGGCTATGGCGACCTCAAATCCTATGAGGACAAGCCCAATTACTGGGGCTCGACGATCGGGCGCTATGCCAATCGCATCGCCGACGGCACCTTCAAGCTCGACGGCAAGACCTATCACCTGCCGCTCAACGATCACGGCCTGACTTCGCTGCACGGCGGCGGCAAGGGCTTCGACGTGCAGAACTGGCAGCTCGCCTCGCTCAGCTCCGGTCCGACGGCAAGCGCGGTGTTCACGCTGACCAGCCCCGATGGCGCCTCGGGCTACCCCGGCACCGTCAAGGCGCGCGTGACCTATTCGCTCGACGATACGGGCTCGCTCCGGATCGAGTTCGATGCGACCACGACCAAGTCGACGATCATCAACATGACCAACCACGCGATCTTCAACATGGCGGGTGAGGGCTCGCCGGAGGGCGCGACCAACGAGATCCTGACGATCCCGGCGAGCCGCTACACGCCGATCAACGCGAAGCTGATCCCGACCGGCGAGCTGCGCGACGTCGCCGGCACCGTGTTCGATTTCCGCAAGGGCCGCCGCCTCGCCGACGGTATTCGCGACGGCAACGACCAGCAGATCGTCTATGGCCGCGGCTACGATCACAATTTCGTGCTCGACAAAGGCGAGACCGGGACGCCCGAGCTCGCAGCCAGGCTGGAAGACCCCGATTCGGGCCGCGTCCTCGAGGTGCTGACGACCGAGCCGGGGCTGCAGGTCTATTCCGGCAACTTCCTCGACGGCACCTATCTCGGCAAGCACGGCCACTTGTACCGGATGGGCGACGGCATCGCGCTCGAGCCGCAAAAATTCCCCGATTCACCCAACCACGCCAACTTCCCGTCGGCCCGAGTCGATCCCGGCAAGCCCTATCGGGCGGTCATGGTCTACCGCGTATCCGTCGCCCGTTGATCGAGGCCAAATCGTGACCGACACCGCCAAGCCCAAGCTGCGTTCGCGCGCCTGGTTCAATAATCCCGACAATATCGACATGACCGCGCTCTACCTCGAGCGTTACATGAACTACGGCATCAGCCTGGAGGAGTTGCAGTCGGGCAAGCCGATCATCGGCATCGCGCAGTCGGGATCGGACCTCTCCCCGTGCAACCGCCACCATCTCGTCCTTGCGCAGCGCGTGCGCGAGGGGATCCGCGAGGCGGGGGGCATCTGCATCGAATTTCCCGTCCATCCGATCCAGGAGACCGGCAAGCGGCCCAACGCGGCGCTCGATCGCAACTTGTCCTATCTCGGCCTCGTCGAGCTGCTTTACGGCTATCCGATCGACGGGGTGGTGCTGACGACCGGCTGCGACAAGACCACCCCGGCGCAGCTGATGGCCGCGGCGACGGTGAACATCCCCGCGATCGCGCTGTCGGTCGGCCCGATGCTCAACGGCTGGCACAACGGCCAGCGCACCGGATCGGGTACGATCGTGTGGAAGGCGCGCGAATTGCTCGCCAGGGGCGACATCGACGACGCCGGCTTCATCGAGCTGGTCGCGTCCTCGGCGCCCTCGACCGGCTATTGCAACACGATGGGCACCGCGACGACGATGAACTCGCTGACCGAGGCGCTCGGCATGTCGCTGCCCGGCTCGGCGGCGATCCCTGCGCCGCATCGCGACCGGCAGGAGTGCGCATACCGCACCGGCAAGCGCATCGTCGAGATGGTCCGCGAGGATCTCAAGCCCTCCGACATCCTCACCCGCGAGGCATTCGAGAACGCGATCCGCGTCAACTCGGCGATCGGCGGCTCGACCAACGCGCCGATCCACCTCGCCGCGATCGCGCGGCACATCGGTGTCGATCTGCCGCTCATCGAATGGGAACGGCTGGGCCATGCGATTCCGCTGCTGGTCAACCTGCAGCCGGCGGGCGAATATCTCGGCGAGGATTATTACCATGCCGGCGGCGTGCCCGCGGTCGTCGCCGAGCTTATGAAGCACGGCCTGATCCACGAGGGCGCGATCACCGCCAACGGCCGCTCGATCGGCGACAATTGCCGTGATGCAACGATCAAGGACGAGCGCGTCATCCGGCCGTTCGAGCGGCCGCTCAAGGAAGAGGCCGGTTTCATCGTCATGACCGGCAATCTGTTCGATCAGGCGATCATGAAGACCAGCGTGATCTCCGACGACTTCCGCGCGCGCTATCTATGCCAGCCGGGGCGCGAGGGTGTGTTCGAGGGCAGGGCGGTCGTGTTCGATGGTTCGGACGATTACCACCACCGCATCAACGATCCGGCGCTGAACATCGACGAGCATTGCATCCTGGTGATCCGCGGTTCGGGCGTGATCGGATGGCCGGGATCGGCAGAGGTGGTCAACATGCAGCCGCCCGACGCCTTGCTCCAGCGCGGCATCCAGAGCCTGCCGACACTGGGCGATGGGCGGCAGTCGGGCACGTCGGACAGCCCTTCGATCCTCAACGCCTCGCCCGAAAG